>NZ_JAJEQX010000061.1 GCF_020687545.1 Ruminococcus turbiniformis
ATACATTAAGGGCGCAGTTTCCCGCGCCCTGATTCTTTTTGCTTTGTAGAATTTTCAGTCAGAAAATTTATTTTTTTCTCCACAGTCCCGGTCATTATGAAATATCTTCCCCGGATTTAGAATATCCTTCGGATCAAATACAGATTTAATTCCTCTCATAAGCCGGATCACCGTTTCTCCTGCCTGCGCCTCAAAATACGGAATTTTTGCAAACCCGATGCCGTGTTCTCCGGAAACAGCCCCTCCGAACTCTTCCGCTTTTTTATACAGGCACTCAAAAACTGCAGCCAGCTTCTCTTTCCACTTTTCCTCTTCCATTGTATCTCTGCATATATAAATATGAAGATTGCCGTCTCCCGCATGTCCGAAACTTGGAATACGGAGTTCATATTTTTCGGCCAGTTCATGGACATAGAGAATCAAATCGGCTATTTTGCTAATCGGGACAACTACGTCACATTCATCCATCTCGCTCGTAGATGCCTTTATTGCCTCCAGGAAGGCCCCCCTGGCCGACCATACAGATTCCTTCCTCTCATCAGTATCCACAAGAAACACATCCCGCGCGCCGTTTTCAAGACAATAGCCGGCGGTCTGCTCGCATACACTGTCAATATACTCTTTCGAATTTCCGTCAAATGTCAGCAACAGATAAGCCGGGCTTTTTGTGTCAGGAAACTTTTTCCCAAGATAATCTTCGGCAAACAGTATTACCTCCTTCTCCATAAATTCAACGGCAGTAGGATTCACTTTCAGCCTGAGGATCTTCGGAGCCATATGAATCGCCGACGAAATAGAGTCATAAGGAATCAAAAGGCTCACTGTTTTTGCGGGAAGCGGAAGGAGCCTAAGCACTGCTTTTGTAATAACCGCAAGTGTTCCTTCTGAACCGATTATAAGATCTTTCAAGTCATATCCCGAACTGTTCTTGGCAATTTTTCCACCCAGTTCCTCCACTGTTCCGTCCGGCAGCACTACAGTAAGCCCGCGCACAAAGTCCCTTGTAACACCGTATCTGACTGCTCTCATTCCACCTGCATTTGTGCTGATATTTCCCCCGATCGTCGCAGACTTCTCTCCCGGGTCCGGCGGGTAGAAAAAACCTCTCTCTTCTACATATTGCGCCAGTTCCATAAGAAGAACCCCCGGCTCGACAGTGACCGTCATCGTCTCTTCATCCAGTTCCAGAATCCTGTTCATACCGGAAATGTCAATCATAATTCCGCCCCGTACTGCCACACATGCTCCGACCAGTCCGGTCCCTGCTCCTCTTACAACCACCGGAATATTTTCCTGCCACGCGAATTTCATAATCTGTGAAATTTCTGTCTCTGCCATCACCCTGATCAGAACATCTGGATAACTGTGAATTCCTCCCAGTTCATCATGACTGTAGTCTTCGCTAATCTCTGTGCCGGTCAAGACCCGTTCCGGGTCTGTAAGAGTTTTCAAATATAGAATCTGTTCTTCTGTCAAAATTCCGTATTTCATTATCCTTCTCCTTTAATCAATCTGAGCAGCCCTGGCACCACCTCATACAGATCTCCCACGAACCCATAGTGTGCGATATCAAAAACAGCCGCGTTTTTATCGCTGTTTACGGCAATGATGCGCTCCGCGCCTTTCATGCCTGCCGCAAACTGAACCGAACCGGATATTCCCAGTGTGATAAGGAGTTTGGGCTTTACTGTCCTTCCACTTAAACCGATCTGTCTTCTTGCATCAAACCATCCTTTTTCCACAAGAGGTCTTGTGCAGGCAAGCTGTGCATGCAGCATATCTGCCAGTTCTTTTGCCATCTTAAGTCCCTGTGTATCTTTCACGCCTCGTCCGACCGCAACAATGATCTGTGCTTCACTGATATCTATTTCATCCGGTTTCCTGATTTTGCGTTTCACTCTTATTTCACGCCGCAAAGACATTTCAGACAGTTTTTTATATACCACCTCTCCCTCAGCCTCCCGGTTTTCAGCTGCTGCATCGAACACTTTATATCTGACCGTACAGAACTGCGGCCTTGCTCCCGGCGTAACAATCTGGGCCATAATATTTCCCCCAAACGCAGGGCGTATCTGAACTAAATCTGTATTATCCTTCACAAGCAGAGAGGTACAGTCCGCTGTCAGTCCTGTTCCAAACCTTGCTGCCGCTCTCGGCGCAAGAGATCTTCCTTTTATAGTCGCACCAAACATAAACACCGACGGGTGCACTTCTTCGATAAACTGCTGAAGTATATTTGTATAGAGACCCGGATCAAATTCTTCCAGTTCAAAGTGTTCATAATAATATATTTTGTCTGCCCCATAACTGATAAGATCCTTTACTTTTTCTCCCATTCCGTATCCTATCACAACGGCCAGCACCTGCTGCGGACAGCTTTGTGATAATTCCTTTGCCTTTCCAAGGAGTTCATATGATACCGGATGAATCCGCCCCTCTTCCTGTTCTACAAATACCGTAATTCCCTGCCACTTTGTTTTGTCAAGGGTCTGTTCCTTCGTCTCCTCAAAAGTAATCACACCGGGAATACCATTTTTCACACACAGCCGGCACATTCTACATCCTGCGGTGATTTCCAGTTTTTTCCCATCATATGAAATCGCGTGGAAAGGACACAGTTCACACATTTTCTTTCCCACTGCTTCCGTCACCAGTTCCTGGTGTATCTGTAAACTTCCCATTGTCCTCCTCCTACACAAATTTTTCCTCTGACAGTATTTCATACATCCGGACACAGATTTCTTCTGAGCTTCCCTCAAAAATTATCCTGTCATTATTTGTCGTTGGCGGGAAGATTCTCTCGACCTGTGTAGGGGAGCCCTCCAGGCCATAATGTCCGGCATCCGTATCAAAAAGATCATCCATCCCCAACCAGGTAATCTCTCCGCTTTTTTTCTCCATTGCTCTTTTTATAGATGGCAGTCTTGGCGTATTGGCATCCTTTTCTACAGTAATCAGACAAGGGAACGGAATCTCAAGTTCCCTTAAACATGTCTCCTGATTTTCCAGCACAGTAATACTCTTCTCCCCGGTTTCAACTATATCCTGGACATTACAGACATGATTCATCCCCAGCAGCTCAGCCAACTCAGGTCCAACCTGAGCCGTGTCTCCGTCTGTCGTCTGTTTTCCGCAGATGATAAGATCAAAAGTTCCTATCTTCCTGATTCCCTGTGAGATTGTATAGCTGGTCGCCGCTACATCTGCTCCTGCAAACCGTCTGTCACAAAGAAGAGTTCCCCGGTCTGCTCCCATCCATATCGCTTCTTTTAAAACTTCTTCCGCCTGAGCTGGCCCCATGGAAAGCACCTCCACGCTTCCTCCGCATTGTTCCCGGATTTTAAGAGCCTGCTCGATGGCGAACAGGTCAAACGGATTCATCTTTGCATCCGCAGAATTTCTCTTCAAAACCCCTGTCTTTTCATCTACCTCTACTTTGTTTGTCCCCGGTACCTGTTTAATACAGACAAGTATCTTCATACACGCTTCCTCCACCATTTTCCGCTCATGTAAACGAAAACACCTCCACACATGTATTGATATCAATGTACGGGGGTGTTTTTGCCGTCATTCCCTGTCAATACATCTTATCGATAATGGACTGGGATGTTTTCTGATTATTTTCATAGCTTTCCTCGTAAGTCTTCCTGTAAAATTCTATATAGAGAACTTCCATTATGTACATCTGGCTCATAACAGCCGTCGTTGACCCTCCCTGAAGAGGTCCTTCATTCGCTCCGCACAGCATTACAACGTCTGCATAATTTGTTAAAGGCGATTTGGCAAAACGTGTAATCCCCGCCACATATGCTCCGGCTTCCCTTGCAAGTCTTGTGATCAATATTGAATCTTTTGTAGAACCTGAATAGGAAATAACAACCGCCACATCTCCTTCTCCTACAGTTGACGCAGCCATTGTCTGCATATGGGAATCAGTAAAGCAGTAAACTTTTTTGCAGATTCTGAGAAATTTATTTGTAATCATCATCGCCATAACCTGGCTGGCGCCGACACCAAAGAAGAAAATTCTTTTCGCTTCGATCATTTTCTCTACAAGCATTTCCAGCTTTTCCTCATCCAGCAGCGCCTTCGTATCTTTGAGCACATTAATGTTTGAAAGGAGCAGTTTATCACTCATTACGGAAAATGAATCATCCATCGAAACATTTTCAGACATAACTTCCTGTCCCTTTTCCTTATCCGAACTGTGGATGTTCAGCGAAAGCTGTATCTTAAACTCCTGATATCCCTGAAGTTTCATACTTTTGCAGAAGCGAAAGACTGTCGTTTCTCCAACATGACAGGCATCCGCCAGATCTGTAATAGACATATACATTACATCCTGCGTATTCTCAAGTATGAAATCCGCCACCTTTTTCTCAGCCTTTGTCAGATGCGGATATGCGGACCGAAGCCTCATCAAAAAATTTTCCTGGCTCATAAATCTGTTTTTACCCCTCCCAAGATTACTGCGGGTCAGTAAGCCTGATATCTCTGATTTTTCCTGCGGTAAGGTATGCCATTCCCCACAGCCCTGCACTGTTGCCGAGTTCTGCCTGCCGGATTCTGACATTTGAAAAGCTGTGCATGACGCGTTCCTTCACATTCTTTCTGACTGCATCTGCCACATATGTCTGGTTCATGACTCCTCCACCTAAAATGATACACTCAGGATTAAAAATATGAACCAGAGAAACAAGCCCGTGCGCTATCTCGCAGATCCAATCGTCGATGATCCTCTTCACTTCCGGAATGTCCATATTCAAAAAGATTTCTCTTCCGCTGGAGAGTTCCGGGCAGACCGTCTGTACCTTTCTGACCAGGGCAGCTGTTGATGCATAATCTTCATAACATCCGCTGATTCTTCTGCCCGCTCTTACCTTTTCTCCGTGAATAATCATGCTTCCAAACTCGCCAGCTGATCCCGAACAGCCTCTGTATATCCGCCCATCTATCACCACAGCGCCTCCGACACCGGTTCCGTAAGTAAGACACAGATAATTTCTTTCGTTCCGTCCGGCTCCAAACACTCCTTCTCCAAGAGCAGCCGCATTTACGTCATTATCTACCTCAACAGGGACTCTGAAACGTTCTCTGATTATTTTCCCGATCTGCATCCCTGTATATCCCGGAATGTTTTCATTTGCATGTATGACGGTTCCTGTAGTGACATCAACCTGGCCTGCCGTGCTGATTCCGATTCCATCGCATCTTCCGTTAAGCAGAACGATCTCTTCCGTTTTTTCAATGATATGCTTTCCGCCTCTTTGGGCATCTGTCTCATACTCCTGAAGATTAATCAGACTGCCGTTCTCATATACCGCAGCTTTTATGGAAGTTCCTCCAATGTCAAGCACTATTATCCGCATATCCATTTTAACCCCTATTCACTGTGCAGTACAACAAGTTTTGGAAAATATTTCCATCTTTGTAAACACTATGTAGTCAGCACTTTTACAAATTTTTCGGTTATGTCCTTGGGTCTTGTAATCGCGGTGCCGATGACCGCGGCCCACACCCCTGTCCTGATCACCCGGCCAAGTTGTTCCGGCGTCCATATTCCGCCTTCTGCTATCACAGGTTTTCCCGTGTTCTTTACCATGCTCCGCATCAAATCAATGTCTGGAAGAACCGCATCTTTCGTATACGACGTATACCCGCGCAGCGTAGTTCCGATAATATCAAATCCCATCTTTGCGGCACGGACACCCTCGGTTAACGTTGAACAGTCTGCCATAAAAAGCTGCTCTGGATATTTCTCTCTCACTTTTCCGAAAAAATCTTCCAGTATTTCCCCGCCCGGACGAATTCTGTCCGTCCCGTCCATAGCCAGAATATCCGGTTTGACCTCCATCAATTCATCGATCTCGCTCATTGTAGGTGTAATCATCACATCAGAGTCTTTGTATTTTCTTTTTATAATACCTATAAGAGGAAGGTTCACTTCTTCACGTATCTTCAGAATATCTTCAACTGTATTGGCTCTAATACCGACAGCACCCCCTCGCATCGCAGCAACAGCCATCCTCTGCATAATATAAGAGCTGTGCAGAGGTTCATTTTCCAGTGCCTGGCAGGATACGATCAGTCCTCCTCTGATTTTTGACAAAATCGCATTCTCCATGTGTCACACCTCCTTCCCTTTCACATCAGCTTCGGAAGTCAAACGATCGCCAGAAATGCTTTTTCGAGACGTTCGATCTCTCCTTTCTCTGTGATACTGTTTTTCATCATATTGTATTCTTTGAGCTTTTCAAGATTCTCTTGCGTCGGCTCCACTCCCAGATCAATAAGCTTAAGCGGCATGTTCATCTTCTTCATCATTTCATATATCTTTTTATATTCCTCTCCTGAATCATTATTAAATACCATCTGCATTAAAATCCCAACTGCGACAATTTCTCCATGCAGAGCATTTTTTGATTCTACCGGGAAAAATTTTCTCATTCCGTCGTAAAGCCCATGTGCCACCGCAAGCTGGTCTGATCCGCTTGAGAAGCCGCTCACCATAGAAGTAATAATCAGGTTTATAAGAGTAACATCCCGTAACAGTGTTTTGTTTTTCATCGGATTCTCATATATTTCAAGTCCGTATCTTGTAAGAAATTCATATATAAATTGTGAATTTATATATGCCATATGCTTATAAATATTTACCTCAGGATAAGACATCTTTTCACGGCCGTTCACAATCTCCGGCAGCTTTGCAATAGAATCCATGATTCCCGAGGCGAAAAGGCGTCTCGGTGATTCACCGATGATTGTAAGATCGGCAATAACGCAGTCAACTTCCTTTTCTTTCGGAATTGAACAGTCATAGCTTCCGTTTTCTTTTGTATACATAATACTGACTGCAGACGCACCAGCACATGTAGCAACCGAGGTTGGCACCGTAATAAGCGGCTTTTTTGCCCTGTCAGAAGTTACTTTGCACAGATCCATGCATTTTCCTCCGCCGACCGCCACGATGACATCCACATCCTGTTCCTGTGCGGCCTGTTTCAGCCTTTCGGCATAATCGACGGAATTTGGTTCTTCCATTGTAACCCAGACCGCCCTGATTCCTTTGTCTTTAAAGTCGCCTTCAACCTTTGACCGGATCATCGGGAGCGTTGTTTTTCCGCCCACACACAATATTTTTGAACCGTATCTGATAATCTCTTCTCCGAGTAAATTTACAGTTTCCTCACCTATAAGGAACCTGCTTGCGCCTATTTTCAAAACTGCTGTCTCACTCATATATTTTCTCCTTTATATTTCGACCGTCATTTGTCGCTGCCTGCCGTCAGTCCGCCGATCAAATATTTCTGGGCAATCAGATAAATTACGATAGGAGGAATAATCGCAATCACTGTTCCTGCCATAATCCAGTTCCAGGGAGTTACAAGGTCCACCATTCTTGAAAGCCCCACTGTCATGGATACTTTTCCTGCAGAAGACGTCAAAATCATCGGATACAGATAAGCGTCCCATCCGGAAAAGAAAGATAATGCAAAAGCCGTTGTCACCGCCGGCTTTGAAATCGGAAGGATAATCCTTACCAGCGCCATGACCTTCGTACAGCCGTCCACGGCTGCCGCTTCTTCCAGGCTTACAGATATACTGTCAAAAAATCCTTTTAAAAGCAGAATCGGATTGGCGATTGCGGAAGCCACCATAGCAAGTATGACAATAATATATGTGTCATACAGCCCAGTTGAATTGGATATTCCATAAAGCGGAGTTACAATGACAATCTGAGGAATAACCTGAATCGCCACAATAATCATCATAAACGCTACTTTAAACCGAAAGACGAATCTGGAGAGGGCATACGCCGCCAGAATTGATATTATAATTGTAAAAACGCTCGTTCCAAGTGCATAGACAATTGATGCTTTCAGATACTCCCACATAGGTGTCTGGGACGCAAGCTCGGTAAAATTCTGCCAGTAAAAATACTTCGGATAGAGCATCCTCTCTCCAAGTTTTTCGAATGGCGTAAGAGAAGTCATAACCGCTGTGTAAATAGGAAGTAGAGCTATAATTGTCCAGATAATTATAAAAAAGTATCTTGCTATGTAATTTTGCACCTGTTTTCTTCTTTTCCTGCTCATTGCTTTTCCTCCTTTGCGTTATGTTTCATAAGGAAGAAGGCGATAATGGAAACAAAAACCATTGTGAAAATCGCAATCGCCGCCGCACCGCCAAGATCCGAGTTAATAAATGCTTTTTTGTAAATCGTAATGCTGAGCAGCTCTGTCACGTTTAAGGGGCCTCCGCCCGTGATTACATAGACGAGATCAAAAATCGTAAACGACCATGCCATCAGGATTGTCCCGCTCATTACCATGACCGGCCTTAAAAGCGGAAGCGTAATATGCCGGAAATATTTAAGTCCGATCGCTCCGTCTAATTTGGCCGCTTCCTCCACGTCTGAAGGTATAGTCTGGAGTGCGGAAAGCAGACTCATTACAAGAAAAGGAACTCCCTTCCAGATACGGATAAAAACTACCGTCGGGAATGCAAGATGCTGTCCCAGAAAGCTGATCGGCTGTTCGATCAGACCCAGGTTCATCAGCACAATGTTTACAATTCCGTTCGACGAATTTAAAACCCAGCTCCACATTGTTCCTGCAAATACATGGGGAATTACCCAGGGTATAATGATAACCGTACGGAAAAATCCACGGCCCGGGATAGGTTTGTTAAGCGCCAGGGCAAGCGTGGTGCCCACAATAAAAATTCCGGTTATGCCGAATATTACCCATAAAAGTGTCCTGATCAATGTAGCTGCAAAATCATCTGTCAGCAGATATTCATAGTTTTTAAGGCCTACCCAGTTTTGAAAGTTTCCGATCAGATCTACTCTCGCAAAGGAATACCACAAAAGATTGATCAGCGGGATGGCAAAAATAGCTATAATAATAATAACGGCCGGTGTCAGATAAATATATGGCAGCACATTTTTCTTCTTTGTTTTTTTCATAGAGTACCACCTTTCAAAACTGTATGAATACGGGTGGGCGAAAAGCTGACGCCCACCCGGACCGGATTTATCCATTATAATTTGCTTTGACAGTGTCAATCATATAATCCATGGCTTCATCCGGTGTCATTGACCGCATGGCCGCCGCCTGTGCTCCATCTGCAACTGCCTGCTCGATCATGGCTACATTGCGGTCCTTCGGTCTTGCTGCTACTGTGGATTCTTGTTCGATCAGCGCATCCCAGTATTCTCCTGAAAACTCTTCTTTGCCTTTTTCAGACTCAAGGATTGGCAAAAGCCCCCACTGCAATGCATGACTTGTCTGATTGTCAGATGACATAAGACACTGAATCAGTTCCCATGCCTCTTCTTTGTTCTCACATGCCTCGGGGATTGCCCATCCGTCACATCCCATAACCGGATGTGAGCCTGCCGGTCCTGCCGGGAAAAGGCCGGTATTAAACTTGCTTTCCTCCCCTTTGTCAAGCTCAGTAAGCAGTTCTTTTACTGCCCAGACTCCATCGAGGTACATCCCCATCTGACCATCGCGGAAAAGAGTTCGCATCCCAGATGGATTGTACTCTACCGGATTAGGCTGCGTAATTCCGTAATCATTCGTGATGGCTGCCATTTCTTCCAGTGCCTGTGCAAACAGCTCTCTGTTTTCCTCATTGTTTTCGAAGGTAAAGCATTTGTCTTTATCACTCCAGATATCTTCTCCCGTATAGCTGGAGTAAAAGCTTTCTACAACATGTGCAAAATCTTCTGTGGCGGAAATTCCCCATCCCAGACCCGGAACGCCTGTCTCTTCCGTAATAGTCTGCGCATAGGAGATCATCTCTTCCACAGTTGTGGGCGGAGACTCAGGATCAAGTCCCGCCTGCTCAAACAGTTCTTTATTATACCAGAGGCCAAACGCTCCTGTAGCAGACGGAATCCAGTACATCGCTCCATCGTCTGTAGTCGCAATGTCAATAACCGACTGGGGAATTTCTGAAGAAAGCGTCTCGTCACTTTCAAAAAGTTCCGTCAGATCCATAAGATATCCTTCCGCCGCCAGATCCCAGCCATTTGCAATATTTACGAATGTCACATCCGGGAGATCACCCTGAGCCCCAAGCAGCTTCAGCTTCGTTGTTGCTTCATCCCATGCCATTGCTTCAAAATTAACGGTTATATCCGGATTTTCCGCCTCAAATGACTCGATAATCGGGGAGAAAATCGGTTCTGCTTTTACCAGATCGCCAAGCCTTAGCAATGTAAGTTCAGTCTGGCCGGATGAACTTCCCTCTGCCGAAGATTCACCTTCCGTCTCACCGGAAGATCCGCACGCTGCAAGAGAAATCACTGTTGATACACAAAGTAAAACTGCAAGAATGGGGATGCGGACGAAATCCTGGACCAAATGAGGTCATTAATAGGAGGAGGTCACGCACATGTATTCCTACGAAGACAGGTTAAGAGCCGTAAAGCTCTATATCCAATACGAGAAGAGTTATGCATCA
>NZ_JAJEQX010000062.1 GCF_020687545.1 Ruminococcus turbiniformis
AGAAGTGCACTAATGATTCTCAGTTCATGAAGCCTCTTATGGTATATATACTGTAAAATATTAAATTTTCAAGGTTCATGCGGAGATTCAAACATAGAAAACACTATGTTTTGACCCCGACATCATATGATAAATATAAAATCCCGGAATTGTCAACCTTATCGCACGTAATTTTACATAAAAAGAGGGCGAATTTCTCCACCCCCTTCTTTAGCGGCCGCAATCATTATCAGACAGCCGTTATCCACAATAACTGCTTTTCTCACAGTTTCCCCAGCCGCCGCTTCATCGTCTTCTCCACTGCGTTGAGAATATTCTCATACCCTGTGCACCGGCACAGATGGCCGGAGAGCAGCTTTCTCAACTCATCTCTTGTGTATTCTTTTCCGCTCTCAAGTATCTCCACCACGCTCATAATCACGCCCGGTGTACAGAACCCGCACTGAACCGCAGTCTCGTCAACAAACGCCTGCTGAATATCGGAAAGTTCTCCGTCCGGACTTAAAAGCCCTTCCAGCGTGCGGATGTCTTTTCCGTCCGCCCACACTGCCAGATAGATACAGGAATTGTAACATTCCCCATCAATCATCACATTGCAGGCGCCGCACTCTCCGACCTCACAGCCTTTCTTCACGCTGGTCAGGGAGTAGTCATTTCTCAGCATGTCTGTCAGAGATGCCCTCACATCCACGTACGTCTCCCGCTCTACTCCATTGATGCGGCAGCGCACCAGTTTATACTGTCTCTCGCTCATTACACAGCACCTCCCGATCTCTCCACAGCTTCCTTAAGCGCCCTTTTGCACAGGACTTTTGAGATATGTTCACGGAATGCCTTACTGGCTCTCCAGCTGTCACGGGGCGTCACGTCCTCAAGAACGGTATCGCCGATTTTCTCTATGTTCTCCTCTGTCACGGCAAGTCCTCTCCCCGCGTCTTCTGCGTGTACCGCGCGCATGGGAACCGGTCCTGCCACGCCGTACGCGATACGGATATCCTCAAAATTCTTCTTGTCCTCTGAGAGCTTCACGTTTACAGAGCACCCCAGCGTCGCGATATCCATGGCGTTTCTCATGGCATATTTGATATAATGTCCTTCATATCCCTCATAGGACTCTTTCCGGATCAGTATTCCGGTCTGAATCTCCGCCGGCCGCAGATCCACCTTGCCGGCTTTGATATAAAAGTCTTTGATCGGAAGACGTCTGACTCCCTCCGGTCCGGTCAGCTCGATCACCGCATCCCACGCAAACAGGGTGGACGCAGAATCAGCGGAAGTCACGCCGTTGCATGTGTTTCCTCCGATCGTTCCGATGTTCCGGATCTGGGGTCCTCCGACCATGTCCACGGCCTCACCGAGCACATTGATGTGCTTCTGGATCAGAGGATCTTTTGTAATATGGGAGAAACTGGTCAGGGAACCGATCCTGAGTGTTCCGTCCTCCTCCATCTTCACGCCGCGCAGTTCATCCAGAGAGTAGATGCTCACAAGCTCTGCACCTGCGCGTTTTCCCTCTCTCATCTGGACGAGCACGTCGCTTCCCCCGGCGATAATCTGCGCCCCGGGATGTTCCTGTAAGAGCCGGATCGCGTCAGATACACTCTCCGCCTCGTATAATGCTTTCATATCATACATTGGCTTCTCCCCCTTCCTGTATCAGTCCCGCTTTTTTGAACTCTTCAAAGAGCACGTGCGGCCGCATGGGCAGCTCATCCAGCGCCACACCGGTGGCCTGAAGGATCGCGTTTCGGATCGCTGGAGCCGGCGAACATGCCGGCGGTTCTCCGAGCGATTTCGTCCCGTACGGGTTGGTGGGCTCGAAGTTCTCGATAAACGTTGCCTTCAGATCCGGATGATCCATAAATGTGGACAGTTTGTAATCCAGAAGGTTATTGTTCAGCGGCTTTCCTGTTTTCTCATCAAAGAGCAGCGTCTCCGAGAGTGCGTAGCCGATGGCCATGCTCATGCCGCCGTGCGCCTGTGCCTCTGCCAGCGCCGGATTGATCAGCCTGCCGCAGTCATGCACATTCAGGATGTCGGTCACATGCGCCTTGCACGCCTGGATATCGACCTCCACCTCGACAAACGTACATCCGAAGGAATACGCGTTGTTCTTGATCTGATAGCTGCTCTCCGCGGTCAGATGGCCGTTGTTCGTCAGGCTGTAAAGCTTTTCTGTCGCCAGTTCACCCACGCTCATGAGCACTTCCCCGTCCGTAGTCCGGACAATATTTCCGTCGATTACGTCCATGTTTTCCTTCATCTGCCGAGTCAGCTCACATGCTGTCTCCAGAATCTTCTGCTTCAGCATCTCACCGGTCTGACGGATCGAGAATCCTGCCATATAAGTCTGGCGGGAAGCATAGGCGCCGGTTCCGAACGGTGTCACATCTGTATCCTGAGAGGAAACAACGTGCACCATGTCAAACGGGATTCCCACCGCCTCCGCTGCCATCTGCGCGAAAGCTGTGTCAGCCCCCTGTCCGATCTCCGTCTCTCCGAGCTGGATCTGAATGCTTCCATCCTGGTTAAGCACCATACGGCATGCCGATGTTTCAAGGGAGATCGGCCACACACCGGTATTGTACCAGAAGACAGACATTCCCACGCCGCGGCGGATATTTCCTGTCTGATGGGCGTATTTCTCTCTTCTTGCATCATAGTCAAAATCTTTTCTTCCTTTTTCCATACATTCCCGGAATGTGTCATAATAGTTCACATTCTTCGAGAATCCGTCAGTGAATCCCTTCGGCATCACATTGTTCATCCGGAACTCATACGGCGGTACTCCCAGCGCCTTCGCCACGTCGTCGGTGTGGCTCTCCATGGCGAACATTGCCTGGGGAATCCCGTATCCTCTCATGGCTCCGGACACTGACTTGTTCGTAAACACGGTGTATGTATCCGCCTCAATGTTCGGGCACGGGTAGAGCTGCGGGAAGCATCCCATTCCCTTTGCCGCGATGCTGTGTCCGTGGGACGCATATGCGCCCTGATCGGAAAAACTCTCAAACTTGCGGGCCGCATACGTGCCGTCCGGCCTCACGTAGGAGATAATATGGAAATCGATAGAGTGTCTCACTCTGTTGGATACAAACGTCTCTTCTCTGGACACGTCAAGTTTTACCGTGCGGCCTCCGACCTGCGTTGTGAGATACGCGCACAGCGGTTCATAGAGAATATCCTGCTTGTTTCCAAATCCTCCGCCGATATACGGCTTGATAATCCGCACCTGCCCCCACGGAACGTTCAGCGCCTGACCGACAACCCGCCGGCAGATATGGGGAATCTGGGTGGATGACACAACAACCACCCTTCCCTGCTCCATATAGGCATAGCAGATAAAGTTTTCGATATGGCAGTGCTGGACAGTCGGTGTATGGTACCAGCCTTCCACCTTGATCAGTCCCGGTTCCCTGCTCGCCTCTTCATAGTTTCCATTGCGGATGGATGTGTGCGCGAGGATATTGTTCTGATATTTCTCATGGATCTGAGGCGCCCCGTCCTCCATCGCCTTATGTACATCCAGCACAAAGGGAAGCTCTTCATATTCCACTTTTATAGCACGTACCGCCTGGGCTGCTGCCACCTCGTCTTCAGCCACCACTGCTGCCACATCATCTCCGTAAAATCTGACATGATCTGTCAGGAGCAGCCGGTCGGCCACATCCTGATGCGCAGGTTCCGTGGACCACGGATGACCCGCCGTGGGAAAATAATTTTTCGGCACATCAAAACAGGTAATCACTTTTACCACTCCGGGTATTTTCTCTGCCTCTGATGTGTCAATGGATTTCACATAGCCGTGAGCGATCGTAGAATGAAGAATTTTCGCCACATATGCATTGCGGTCGCACAGGTCGTCCGTATACTTTGCCCGCCCTGTCACCTTCTCAAAAGCGTCCACTCTTTTATAGCTTTTGCCGCTCTCATGGTTTCGTGTTTCCATGTCATCACCTCCGGTTTTCATAGCGGCGCCCAAACGGCACCTTGATTTTTTATAGAACATCTGTCTTTTATGACAGATCGATCTCTCTTCCTTTTACATATTTGGCCCGGATCTCGCGCTCGTCTGCCAGGTAGATCATACGCTCCAGCCTGCTTCTTATGTCGAGGGGCCCCGGGCCGGCAAGCCTGCTGTCATCGAGAACGACCGCATCAAAATCATATCCGTCCTCAAAGCTGCCCACCTTTCCGAAAAATTCTCCGCCGCCCTTTGTCCCCATATAGAAGACTTCTTCTGCGGTCAGCGGGGCGAGAGTTTCATCCGCCAGACGCCATCTCAGCTTCGACGCCTGCACCGCGTGGGCCATGGCCCGGAACATGTTCTCTGTCGAGCCTCCCGCCACATCGCTTCCAAGCCCTGTTTTGATTCCCATCTCAAGGAACCGTCTTACCGGCGCAATTCCCGAAGATAAGTTCATATTGGACTCAGGGCAGTGGGCGATCATCACGCCGTTCTCCCTGATCCGCTCCAATTCTTTGTCGCCGCTGTACACACAGTGGGCCATAATCGTCGGACAGTCCGCCCCGAACAGGCCGAACCTGTCGTAGGCATCGCCGTAAAACTCTGACCACGGACAGAGCTCCTTCACCCAGCTGACTTCTCCCGGGTTCTCCGACAGGTGAGACTGTACCGGCAGATCGTAGCGGATCTGAAGTTTTTTCAGTTCCTCCATCAGTTCATCCGTACAGCTCGGCGTAAACCGCGGCGTCAGAATGGGCCGTGTATTCTGATAGTTTCTCTTTTTCACTTCCTTAAGCCAGGAAAGCGTTGCCTCCGCGGACTCCCTGGTATCTTCTCTCAGATAATCCGGACAGTTCCGGTCCATATTCACTTTCCCGATATATGTGTCCAGCCCGGTCTTCTCCATCCGGTCCATAAGGAGCATGGTCGCCGGTCTGTGAATGGTGGCGAAAATACACGCCCGCGTCACAGCGCTCCTCCGCATGTTGTCCGCGAAGATCCCGTACGCCTTCTTTGCATACTCCAGGTCTTCATACCGGGCCTCCTCCGGAAACGTATTAGCCTCCAGCCAGTCCAGAAGTTCCATATCCATTCCCAGTCCTCTGAAAGCGTACTGCGGCGCATGGATATGAAGATCCACAAGTCCCGGAATAATCAGGCAGTCGCCGAAATCACGGATGGGCGTCCCGCCAAGCTTAAAAGGAAGCGTCTGATATATCCCCTCCGTCTTTCCATCCTGACAGACAAGATATCCATGTTCATATATCGTAAACTCTTTCGGGTTTTTGCTGTACACAATATTCCCCTTCAGTATTGTGACTTTTTCCTTTTCTTTCATTTTTCTCTCCTTACCCTGATTGAATCCCCGTCTTTTCACATCATTTCAGTTCATCCTGTATGCACAGTTTTTTGCATATTCACAGCTCTTCATATGTTCAGATCGTCACAAAAGCATACCGGATGATGAAAAGGACACAGATCACCACGGTCAGCGGCTTGATCTCTCTTGCTTTTCCCGTAAAGAGACAGATGACGCAGTAGCTGATCAGTCCCATTGCGATTCCGTTGGCAATCGAGTATGTAAACGGCATAAACACTATTGTACAGAATGCGGGCAGAGCATCCTCCATCTTGCTGAAGTCCACATCGCGGATATTGCTCAGCATGAGCACGCCAACGAAAATCAGCGCGGGAGCTGTCGCAGCTGACGGGATGCATCCCACAACCGGGGCAAATATAATTGCCGCCAGGAACAGAAGCCCGGTTACAAGACTCGTCATACCGGTGCGTCCTCCCGCTGCAATACCGGAACTTGACTCCACAACAGTTGTGACCGAAGATGTTCCCACAAGTGCGCCTGTCAGCGTGGAAACCGCATCTGACATCAGCGCCTGTTTCATGCGGATCACTTCCCCGTTTTCATCGACCATTCCCGACTGTTTCGCAGCTCCGAAAAGCGTGCCGATCGAGTCAAACATATTCACCAGCGAGAAGCTTAAGACGAGCATGACAACCGTAAACAGGTTTTCCGCCAAATTCGTTCCTGCAAAAAGTCCGGCAAAGTCCAGTTTCAGGAACGACACCTCGGCAAAGTCTGCAAACTTGGCCGCCAGATTCAGGTCAAAGTTGGACAGCTTCGTAACTCCCAGCGGTATTCCGATAACTGTAGCGGCGATAATGCCGATAAAAACGGATCCCTTTACATTTTTGGCGTAGAGCACGCCGATCACCATAAGGCCGAAAACCGCTGTAAGCGCCCCGCTGAGTACACTCAGGTCGGCCCCTTCCGTTCTCCACTGTGAAAAATCAACAAGACTGATCAGCGTGGATGAGTTGGAAACGACAAGTCCTGAGTTCTTCAGTCCGATCAGCGTAATAAAAAGCCCGATTCCCGGAGTCATCGCCTTCTTCAGCACATCCGGAATAGCACGGATAATCGCTTCTCTGAGTCCGGCTGCCGTGATGATAATAAAAAATGCTCCCGACAGGAAAACAATAACAAGCGCCTGGCTGTACGTGTACCCCATTCCGAGCACGACCGTGTATGCGAAGAACGCGGTCAGCCCCATTCCCGGCGCCTGTGCATAAGGCACCTTTGCATAGAGAGCACAGAGCATCGTACCGATAAAAGCGCCCAGACATGTTCCGATAAAAACTCCGTTTGAAATTTTGACGGCCATATCCGCCTCTCCCATAACCACATACGGATCTGAAAGAATCTGGGGATTCAGTACGAGAATATAGGCCACAGTGATAAAAGTTGTTATGCCGGCAAGGATTTCTGTCTTAATCGTTGAATTTCTTTCTGTAATCCCAAAATAACGGTCTAAAAAATTCCTTTTCTTTTGTTCCACTATTCTTTCCTCCATTACATCTTTTTTACACAGTATCTCATGTTTCCTCTGTAATGCAGCGCAGCCGAAATAGTGGGATCCTCCATATTAAAAAACGCACTCCTCCTTTCTCAAAAGCAAAATAAAAAAGGGCTGGCTACATATTCCATGTAGTCAACTCTTTACGGTAGTTGGTAGAAACACCGGGCCAATCCCCGGTTTATACATGTCTGACAAAAGATATGTGTGGTTTCTTTAACACTTATTTTATTATTATTATAAAAATCAAGCTTTTTAAGAAAAATAAGCATTTTTCATAATTTTCGCATCGAAACCACACATATTTTTGTGCTAATCGATGATTTCGCAGGGATTTCCATTATCCATATTTCCAAGCTGTCTGAGTACATCCTCAAGAAGCAGCCAGAACCGCTCCATGGAATCCAGCGGCATCTCTTCATCAGGCGTATGCACATTCTTTATTGTCGGCCCGACAGATATGGCGTCCATCCCCGGGAGAGCGTCCACAAAAAGACCGCACTCAAGCCCCGCATGGATCTCTTCGATCTTAAGTTCTTCCTGAAAAAGTCCCCTGTAACTCTCCTGAAATACTCTGCGGATCAGCGAATTCTCCTGATAACTCCAGCCGGGATACTCACCCCGGAATCCGATCTCAAATCCAAATGTCCCGGCAAGCGTCTTGAACCGGTTCTTCGTATCCTCCTGAAGTGAAGCTACTGATGACCTGGGAGCGGATGCTATGACAATCCTGTCCTCTTCCGTGCGGACAATCCCGAGATTTACGGATGCTATGACAAATCCGCCCGGCTTGTAATCCGCCCGCAGAACACCGTTGGGGATCAGGCGCAGAGCACCGGTCAGTGCCTTTGCATCCTCCTTGGAAAGCACTGAAACCTCCTGTCTTTCTTCCGTATCAATTTTAATAACAATTCCGGGTTCGTATGGTCTTAACTCCTCCGTGAGTACTTCAGCAAACTTCACTGCTTCTTTGCGCGCCGCTTCTGCTTCCTCTGCATTTTCACAGAGCAGAACCGCTTCGCATTCCCGCGGAATGGCGTTGTCCTTTGTTCCGCCGCACAGGCTCACAAGTCCGGCGCCGGTCTTTTCTATAAGCGCCTCTGCCATACGGGCCATGATCAAGTCTGCGTTCTGGCGTTCTTTATTGATATCCATCCCCGAGTGTCCTCCCATCAGGCCTGAAACTTCCAGACGAAGAACCATACCTGAAGCATTCACTCTTGTCACACGGCGCGTAAGATCGATCCGCATTCCACCCGCGCAGCTGACTGTGGCAACGCCTTCATCTTCTGAATCCAGATTAATCAGGATACGCGAATGGATCTTTGATTTGTCAAACGCGCTCGCCCCGTTGAGTCCTATCTCCTCTTCTGTGGTAAACACACACTCCAGCGGAGGATGCGTAAGACTGTCGTCGTCCAGCACCGCCATCATAAGCGCCACCGCTGCTCCGTTGTCCGCTCCGAGCGTCGTTCCATCAGCCGAGAGCACGCCGTCATTTAACACAAGATTGATTCCCTCTTTCTCAAAATCATGTTCCGTTCCCGCCAGGCTGTCGCACACCATGTCAAGATGTCCCTGGAGCATAACCGGAGTCTTGCTGACCGCACCCCCGCAGGCGTTCTTTCTGATAAGCACATTAAAGCTGTCGTCCTGATACACTTCAAGTCCTCTCTCCTCTGCAAAGCGCACAAGATAGTCACTGATCGCCTTTTCGTTTCCCGATCCTCTCGGAATGGCAGATATCTCTTCAAAACAATGAAACAGCTTTTCCGGTTTGTATCCTCTGATTTTATAATTCATGGCATTTTCCCTCTCTTTTCAGTTTTTTTCCTTCTTCCACATAGGCTCTGCTGTTCTCATAGAGCTTTTTACGCTCTTCTTCCGTCAGCATACGCTTTACCGATGCGGGATGTCCCGCGGCCAGACTGCCGTCGGGTATCTCCTGCCCTTCCAGGATCAGGCTCCCCGCTCCGATCAGACATTCCTTCCCGATCTTCGCCCGGTTCAGAATGACCGAGCCCATCCCGACCACAGTTCCGTCTCCGATCGTGCATCCGTGGATCACCGCATTATGGCCGATGGTCACATCGTCGCCTATCACCGCCGGGCATCCCCGGTCCGCATGGACGGTACAGTTATCCTGGATATTGCTCCGCTTCCCCACGTCAATGCGCTCCACATCTCCCCGGAGCACCGCATAGTACAGCACACAGGAATCTTCCCCGACGGATACGTCACCGTCCACCACAGACTCCTTTACGATGCTTGCCGACTCTGCAATCTTCTGATTTCTGCTCATCTGTCTCACACCTCCTCACCGGCAGCGTTCTCTTACATTTGCTCTTACGTCCTCCTGCATTCCCTTATGTTCCCGGGACACGCCGTATCCTATATCCCCGCAAATGCACAGACCACCGCCACCACAATGGCCGGCAGCATATTGGCAACCTTGATTTTTTTCTCCCAGATCAGGTTCACTCCCACGCAGAAAATGAGCATGGAGCCGGTCAGCGACAGATTGGACAGCGCCCGGTCTGTCATCCAGGGCTCGATAAACCGCGCAAGAACCGTGATCACACCCTGAAACACCGCAACGGGAATGGCGGCGAACATACAGCCGACTCCCATGGAAGCCGTCATCACACACACGATAAGCATATCCAGCACTGCCTTTAAAATCAGCGTGGACGGATCTCCCTGTATTCCGTCCTGTATGGAACCGACCACCGCCATGGCTCCTATACAGATCGTAAGAGAACAGGTGACAAAACCGTCTACAAAACGGTTCTCCCCGCTGTTTCCCGTCTTCACTCTGAGCCAGCTTCCGAACTGCTCCATCCGCTGCTCAAGGTTAATCCACTCCCCGATCAGCGCTCCCAGGGCAAAACTTATGACGATCATCATCGTGCCGCTGCTCACAAGTGCGTCGCCGGAAACCTTCATCATCTCCTGCATCACGCCGGCAATGCCGACAAACAGCACGCACACTCCGTTCGCCTGTATCAGTGTCTGCCGGTACCGGTCACTGATCGCCCTGCTTCCCAGAAGCCCGATCAGTCCGCCCGCAAGAATTCCAGCTACATTAATCATTGTGCCAAGTCCGATCATTTTTCATGCCCTTTCTCTCTTTCCCGGCGGTGAAAATAAAAACACCAAATATAAGTATACGCTTTTTCCCGCCGAATCACAAGCTGTTTTCCTTGACAGTATGTGTCAAGTAATCGTTGGCACTTTTTCTTATTTTTTAATGTCAGTTTATTTATCTTATTTTCAGATAATTCGATCTGGACTTTATCTGATCATTTTATATTTCTTTTTAACAGAATGCTCTTG
>NZ_JAJEQX010000063.1 GCF_020687545.1 Ruminococcus turbiniformis
CGGGCTTTGCGAGTACCTGCCATAACCTATCCTCCATAATTGTAGTGAAATAGTCTAAATATCTATCGACTACAATTATAGGCAAAACTTGGGGATCAGGAAATCCGCAGGAATATTTGGCGCTTACGTTCCAACAGCCAGTTCTGGTAAATCTCCAACAGTGTAGATTTTCCACATCTGCGGATGCCGGTAACAACGTACACGGTAAACCGTATACCTCTAAATTACGAGGGATAAAAAGAAAGAGACAATCCGACAGAGATTTCGATTCCTAAAAAGGTCCGTATTCGCTGGGATTGTCTCTTTCCTACATGTTAGGGGTTAAAATTCGGTATTAACCGACAGCCCCATACCGCCCCCAGATGGAGGGCCCCAAGATGAACGGGCTTCCTTTTGAGGATCGTTTAGGGATGCATGCTCGTGGATATCGAATATAGCAACAGCCTGAAACGTCTAATCCGTAATGCCGGATTTGACCAACCGGGCGCATACATTGGCGATATTAACTATACTTTCGGCGCAAGCTGAACCGTTCTTTGATTGAGCGGCTTGCAACCTGTGAATATATCACAGAACACAGGAATCTCTTTATTACCGAGCTACTGGGAGCGGGAAGACCTATCTGGCATGCGCATTCGGGATGGAAGCCAGCAAATATCGTTACAAGACGAAGTATGTTTGCCTGCCGGATCTGCTCCTGGAACTGAAGATGGCTCGTAATGACGACACATACAAAAAGATCTAAGGGAAATAGGCCCCCCGGTTCTTCTGATCATTAATGAATGGCTTCTGCTGAAACCCACAGAATCCGAACAGCATACCATTCTGGAGCTTCTTCACAGGAGACGCAGGAAGTCATCTACCATCTTCTGTTCCCAGTATGATTCCAATGGCTGGTATGATCAGCTTGGTGGTAATGATAGTCCCCTCTCAGAAGCAATCCTGGACCGCATCAAACATGATGCATATAAGATCAACATCTTCCCGACGGATTCGGCGAATTACAGATCCATGCGGGAAGTGGATTGGGATCCTGCATTAAGCGAGTAAACTCGCAAGTAGCAATCACCTAAGTGCGGTATCCCTGCTCCGGACTCGCAGTATCATAGTCCCGGACTTGCGGTATCCGTTCCTCCGGAACGGGGGTACATTTTCACCGTAATATACATTTGATTCTAGTAACAGCCTCTTCCAACTCGTCTAAACTACTTGCGAAAGAAAATCGGACGTATTTATCATAGCCACTGCCATATGCATTTCCGGGAACACCAACCACTCTTGCTTTTTCTAACAGCTCACCAGCAGGGTTATCTATATTTGTAAACTTACACCACGCATAAAACGCTCCTTCCGGCTCTAAAACCTTAACCCCAGGAATCTTGTTCAGTTCACTGACAAAGTATTCTTTTCTGCATATGTACTCTTTGCGCATCGCCGCTACTTCTTCATCACAGTCCAATGCAACGATTGCAGCCTCCTGAATAAATGGGCTTGTACCTGTTATGGTGTGTGTATACAACTTGTTTATTACATCAATATACTTCTGTGGCCCGGCTAGATAACCTAATCTCTATCCTGTCATTGCATAAGCTTTTGAGAAGCCGTTAACTGTAATTGTTTTATCCGCTAGTTCCGCATAACTTCCAGGACTAATTACTCTATCTATATAAGCAATCTTTTCATACACCTCATCGGATAGAATAACAATATCCCTGTTACGAACTAATTCAATTATCTCTTTAATTTCCTGTTCATTAATCATACGACCTGTAGGATTATTGGGAGAACAGAGGATAATCATTCTGGTATTTTCGCTGATGTACTGTTCCAATTCTGACTTTTTAATTGCGTAGTTGTTATCAGGACTAAGTGGTATTTCTATTGGTATACCAGATGCAGCACGTACGAGTTCAGTGTAGGATACCCAGGAAGGTGCGGGAATTAACACCTCATCCCCCGGATTTATACATGCACGAACAGCCAGATATATTGCCATTTTTGCACCTGGAGTTACTATGATGTTTTCAGGTGATATGTTGATGCCATTATCTTTCTTTAGCTTACAGGCTATTTTTTCCCTAAGTCTAGGCAGTCCCTTGCCAATGGCATAATGTGTGTTCCCTTTCAGCAACTCCTCTATTGCCTTCTCTTTAATTGCATTTGGTGTATCAAAATCCGGCTCTCCTCCTGCTAAGCCTATAATATCTATTCCCAATGTTTTCAAGGACTTAGCCTTGGCAATAAAATCCATTGATGCAGAGCTGGCAATTTGCTCTATATCTTTGTTCATTACTCTAGACTCCTTCTACTCATATAGACTTGGTCATCCAGATATTTCTTTTTACAAACAATATCGAAGGTACTCTCCTTGTAATGATCCAGTCTATCAAACCAAATATCTTCTTGCTCTTCCATATGATGCAGTTTGATTAGGAATTCTTCCGTGATACATTCCTTTGGAATAATAACAACTCCACAGTCATCACATACAGCAATTGCCCCATCGTACCTTTCGGAGTGTTCTTTTCTTATCTCTTCGTCAAAGTCTTTTTCAGGCTTTCTGTTGAAGCAGCCCACCGGTGTAAGTCCGCCACACCAAATAGGCCAATTTTCTTTTATCAGACCAGCTGCATCACGCATTTTTCCATTCGCGACAATTGCTCTGCTCTGATGATAAAGCAGGATATACTTGCTTACTAGTTCGCCAAATACTGCTCTGTCGCCACAGTCAAAAGCTTCTACAAATACAACGCAATCCTCTTCGATATCCTGAACCTGCTCATGAATTGGCCAGTTGCTTTCTTCATAAGCGTAGATCCATTTGATTTTTCCAGCCTTATAATGGCCTCTGTTAACAGGCATTACATTAGGCAAAACACCAGTTTTCCCCAAAGCATCTGCAACCTCTGTCGTACTGACGCGGTTTCTGACTAAATAGTCAATAATTCTTTCTCTAATTTCCATGTTAATCTCCATTCTATATATTCACTACCAATCACTAACGTAATTCTCAATCAAATCAGCAAATTCTTTTCCAGGAAAAATGAAGTATCTTTCTTACTTATTTCTTTAAATCCATTTTTCTTATAAAACAGAATTGCTCTTTCGTTTTTCTCATTTACTTCCAAACGAAGTGTTGTCATCCCACTCTTCTTACATTGTTCGCTGCATCGCCTAAGTAAACTGGAGCCGATACCTCCCCCTCGAAACTGGTGGCTGATAATTATCATCGAAAGAAACCCACAACATTTGAATTTATCATTCGCATAAAATGCTACAAATCCAGCTATCCTCTCTTCTTTCCTTGCACATATGAATGTGCCATATTCAGCAAATTTCAATGCCAACGATTTGATTGTTTCAGGGTTATTGATTGATTGGTCGAAGAAATCAGACGAACAGTTAATCATAACTGACTCTATTTCTTTATGAGATGTCACTTTCTCATATACAACGCAATCTTCCATCTTATTCAACCTCAAGATCTATTTTTAGCTTTTCAGATATATTCTTTGTTACTTCATCAAATTCTTCTCTTGTGTCAGCGCAAATTATATAATAACCAATTCTAACCGAATCGCTTTCTGGCTGATGAATATAGTCTCCTACTGAGAAATTGAGTTTGTAACTCTTTATCCTTGGATCGTTCTGCAAGTAATCCTCACCATGGATTGCTTTTACAACTCCACCCTCACAAGGCAAGTCAAGGAATTTCAGGATTGCAGTTCTATCATTCTCTATGTCAGCCGTTATCTTGCATCTGTAGTTTGAATCAAGGGTCTTTTTGATGAGATAGTCGTAATTGTCAACACCTGACATAAAAGGGGCTATTATTGCAGATATCAAATTACCGCCTCCCCTGGCAGCCATCTCAATCAAATAGTATTTTCCATCCTGGAGCTTATACTCAACATGGGTTAACGCAAAAGGGATCCCTGTTGCATTTAGTAACTCATCATTTGTTTTTCTCAGAAGGTCGTAGCCAAACCTTGGATTTTGTTGAGTGAAAAACAAGGAGTTTGCAATATTATCGTTGTGCTCGTAATGACCTTTTTCTGAAATGGCTAAAGTGACATGACCATTCTCTGTCATGATACCGTCAACGGTAAACTCGGTTCCTTCAATATATTTCTCCAACAATACAGCCTTTGAATTCCTTGAGAACCCTAGTGTTTCATCAAACTTTTCTGCGATATCCTTTTCAGAATGGATAGTGAACACACCATGGCTGGCATTGCTATCCAAAGGCTTCATAATTAATTTCGGTCCATTTTGTCTGTAGAACTCCACAGCTTCAGATTGAGTCCTACAAAGACAATGCGGAATAGGATTAAATCCGTGCTCCTTGCAAAACTCTCTCATCCTGAACTTATTTGTAAACAAATCTGCCATTTCTTCTGAAATGCAATTTGCTCCTAATGCTTTGTTGTATCTTGCAACAGCATCTGTAGCCACATCGCATTCTTCCGACATTACAATATCAATTCCCTCGCTCTTGCAATAAGAAATAATTGTGTTGTATGCGAATATATCAGTTTCAAGGAAATGATCAGCTATCTCGTAAACCCCTTCATTCTTTACAGGATTAGCAAGATACAATTCATGCCCCATTGATTTAATCTTTTTCATTAATGGAACTTGCCATATCGTTCCAGGTAAAACCAATATTTTCATATGCTTTTATCCTCTCTGCTTACCTATTCCCGTACATCTGCTCGTAGTAATTCATGTACTCCCCAGATGTGCACTCTGCCATCCAATCCATATGTTCTTTGTACCACTGAATAGTGAGCTTAATTCCATCTACAAACATCGTGGTAGGACTCCAGCCAAGTTCTCTATTGGCTTTTGTGGGATTAATTGCATAACGCTGGTCATGTCCTTTACGATCAGCTACATATGTAATCAGGCTTTCTGATTTTCCAAGCTCCTTCAGAATTATCTTCACAATCTCGATGTTTGCTTTTTCGTTGTGGCCACCAAGGTTATAAACCTCACCGACCTTCCCCTTCTCCAATACAGCGAGAATACCATAGCAATGGTCCTTCACATACAGCCAGTCACGAACATTTAACCCTTCGCCATACACAGGGAGCGGTTTGTCATGGCTTGCATTGTTAATCATCAACGGAATCAGCTTTTCAGGAAACTGATATGGACCATAGTTGTTGGAACAGCGGCTAACAGTAATCGGCAATCCGTAGGTTCTGTGATATGCATAGACCAACAAATCAGCCGAAGCCTTAGAAGTTGAATAAGGCGAAGATGTGTGGATTGGAGTTTCTTCTGTGAAGAAAAGGTCAGGTCTGTCAAGCGGCAGATCACCATAGACTTCATCTGTACCAACTTGATGGAAACGTTCAACACCATACTTGCGGCATGCATCCAGCATTACCTGAGTACCTAAGATATTCGTCTCAAGGAAGATACCAGGGTTCTCAATAGAACGGTCTACATGAGATTCTGCGGCAAAATTGACAACAATATCCGGATGCTCTTTTTCAAAGATTGTGAAAATTCCTTCTCTATTTCTAATATCTTCTTTGTAGAACACAAAGTTCGGATTCTTAAGGGCTTCATTAAGCGTGTGGATATTCGCGGCATATGTAAGTGCATCCACACACACAACCTTCCATTCAGGTCTTTCCTCTAACAGAAGATATACAAAGTTCGATCCAATAAAACCGGCGCCACCGGTAACAAGTACTGTTTTCTTCATCTTGATTTCCTCGATTTATCTTGGCATTCTTCCATCAGCAACCATTTTCAGATGATGGCCATATGGAGATTTACCGTATTTGTCAGCAGCGCTAAGTAACTGCTCTTTATCAATCATCTTATATCTGTATGCAATTTCTTCAGGAGAAGCCACAATAATTCCCTGCATATTCTGAATAGTTTGAATGAATCCTGTTGCCTGCACTAAACTATCCATTGTGCCGGTGTCAAGCCAAGAGAATCCTCTTCCCATAATGTCGCAATCCAACAAATCCTTCTCCAAATACATCTGATTTAGAGTGGTAATTTCAAGCTCTCCACGAGCACTCGGTTTTACTTGTTTGGCCATTTCACTTACCCCAGATGGGTAGAAGTAAAGACCTGTAACTGCATAATTACTCTTAGGATTCTTCGGCTTTTCCTCTAGAGATAGTGCTTTATAGTTTTCATCAAACTCGACAACACCAAAGCGCTCCGGATCATTAACATAGAAGCCAAATACAGAAGCTCTGCCTTCTTCAGCTCTCTTAGCGGCTCCCTTTAACATGCTCCCTAATCCGTTTCCATAGAATATGTTATCTCCAAGAATCATTGCGCATGCATCGTTACCGATAAACTCTTCACCAATGATAAAAGCTTGTGCCAGACCATCAGGACTTGACTGAACTGCATATGAAAGTTTGATTCCAAATTGATGACCATCGCTTAGAAGGGACTCAAACCGCGGTGTGTCCTCAAGCGTTGAGATAATCAGGATGTCCCTTATGTTCGCCATCATGAGAGTTGTTAACGGATAATAAATCATTGGCTTATCGTAAACTGGTAAGAGTTGCTTGCTCGTCACCATTGTTAACGGATATAATCTTGTTCCTACTCCACCTGCCAAAATGATACCTTTCATATGCGTCACCTCGTTTTTTAACCTAAAATCACATCACAAATTCTATCTACATCTTCTAAACTCAAATCCACATATAGTGGAAGTGTAAGTACCCTCAATGCCATGTGCTGCGCAACCGGAGTCTTTTCTGTTCCAGCTGTCGGGTAGTTTCTATAGCATTCAAAGCTGTTAGTCAGTGGGAAGAAATATTTTCTTGTACCAATTCCCTGCTCAGCCAGTTTTTCAAAGACTTCGTTTCTAGTGTATTTATAGCCGTCAAACACAACCGGGAAGTATGCATAGTTGCTCTCGACATCTTTCTGGATGACAGAAAGCTTAATACCCTCCACTCCTTCAAGCCTTTCTCTATATCTCTCTACTACTTTCTTTCTCTTTGCAATTTCTTTATCCAAATGACGAAGATTACAAAGACCCATAGCGGCCTGGAATTCGTTCATTTTGGCGTTTCCACCGACATATTCAACGGATTCAGGGCCGTGGATGCCAAAGTTCTTCATATCATTGAGGATCTGTAGCCAAGAGTCATCTTTGAAACAAACACATCCACCTTCAATAGTGTTGAACACCTTTGTGGCATGGAAAGAAAACATTGAAGCGTCGCCAAAGGAGGCAGATGACTGTCCTTTATATTTAACAGCAAAAGCATGTGCTGCGTCATAAATTACCTTGAGACCATACTTCTTCGCAATTCTATCAATTTCTCCCACATCACACATGTTTCCATATACATGTACCGGAACAATTGCTACAGTGTTGTCTGTGATTAATTCCTCCATCATTTTTGTGTCGATGGTATAGTCATCTTCTTTTACATCACAGAAAACTGGAACTAAACCATTCCTAACAATGGCATGTGTTGTCGAAGCGAAAGTAAAAGGAGTTGTAATAACCTCTCCTCCTTTTGGTAGATTCAGTGCTGCGATTGCGTTCTCCAACGCAAGATGACCGTTAGTGTATAGAGCTACATGTGGAATAGAGAAGTACTCCTCCAATTCTTTCTGCAACTGTTTATGTTTGGGCCCCATGTTGGTCAGCCAATGGGTATCCCATAATTCTTTTATTTCTTCACAATACTCTTCGTATGAAGGCATTGATGATCGTGTTACTAAAATATTCAGCATTATAATTTCCTCTCCAGAAGCCGTTTGTCGATCCATTTCATAAATGGTTTTTCAAGCAAATTAATTCTAATTTGGTCGATAATTACGCAAACAATAAAAATTATAATTGTGCTTGTTAGCGCATGTACGATAGAATTTGAATTATTATAGGCTTCGACATTATTAAACAAATCCTTCCATAGCCATTTCCTCATAGTGTCACCTGATGCATGAATTAATAACACACCAAAGGTTGAAGATGCGATAGTATTTATTATTTTACTATTTTGAATCTTCAGATTTTTAAAGAATAGGAAAGCACTCAATCCGATAGTAACAGCTAAGAATGTATTTGAATCCGATACAAATGTATAAGGAGCAAATCCAACTTGTAAGCAAGCAAAAATGCTAGTTATAGACAGAAGGATAGAAATGATGCATACCCTCCCCCACATTTTTCCGCGAGAAAACAATTCTATGTCGTACATTCTGATAAATGATGCGATAAAATACAGCACAATAAACCACGTAACATAATTCATAGAAACTCTGTGTACAGTTCCCAGAATAATATATGTAAACCCACATAAAGCTAACAAGAATAAGTGCATTCGCTCATCTATATTCCCGATTAAAATATTAAGGAATGGAATTGTAAGCCAAAATATCAGAAAACATCCTGTAAAATTCTGTTGAATACTCGTTACTGGAATAATTATTATTAACAAATTTATAGGTGAAAAAGATTGATATCCTGTACATATAAAAATCAAATAAATTACAATTCTATAGAACATTATTTCTGCAAGCAGTTTTACAAATTTACGAACTGTAATATTGGATTTGCACATAAAATAGCCTGTAATCAACACAAAGCAGTTGATACAGGTCTTACCAAACATGCCATAAATCAGCATAAACACCGAATTTCCTGATGTTGGATTATCCAAAATTACATCCATTAAGCCAGAATTAACAACATAATGGTGTGCGACTATTAAAAACATAGCAATTATTCGTAACAATTCAATATTTGAATTACGATTGCATCTGTCCGTTCTCCGGTTTATATCATACATTTTATTTCTTTTCACTATCTTTTAGAATTTTCTTTATGTTATCAATGCCTAATCCCTCGGGAGTCCTTCCTTCTGCACGAAGATCTCGTCCTAATGCAGCACTAGCTATAGCGATAAGACCTGATGCAATTGGCGTAGCAACATCCAATGCCTTCCCCAATGCTTCCAACATTACAAGCCCCTGTGGTACATCTTCTGATATATAGCGCGAATCAACAACAGTTGGTCCTTTAGCTCTAGTCGGCATCTCTGCATAATTCAAAAACACCTCTTTGGCATCTTGATTGTTATCTAAAGAATTTCTATACTTGCATGCCTCAACATATGGCAATCTACTAAAACCAAGTTTTTCTAGAACATTCATTTTTTCTTCATCTAGTGCTTCGAGAATCTTCCACGTAGAAGGATTATCTCTGGTATACGCTTCATGGTACATACAAAAATCTCCGTGAGATTTCTCAATCCGAGGTATACTCATAACCGATCCGACAGTGTGAACAATCAGATTTGGATTATGCAAAGCGGCCTCTACAACCGAATCAAGGTATACAAATCTTTCTCCCAACTGATCGAGTTTCTCAATTGCTTCCTCTTTGCGAGCTGAAGGATATATACCAATAGGATTTCTAACATTACGAAAACCTACTCGAAACAATCCCGGCTCCATAATTCGCCCATCAATAAATGAACTTTCAGCCTCAGCTATAATGATATCCTTATCCTGGCAATGTTTTAATACATAAGCAGTCGAAAGATAACCAGGGTTAATCAACAGAATTTGCCCATTTTGTAGATGCGGAGAAATACATTTTATTAATTGTTCATGAAAATTTGTCTGAATGTAAACAATCACTACTTCAGCATTTTCTATGTCTTGTACATCACGACTTACTTTATGAATATAAGCGGTCTTAATTTCTCCAAATTCATTCAATATCATTTTTCCTTCATGTTCCTGAAGATATGAGTAATTATCATCATGCATAGCATGAGATGTCTTAATCAATGTTACTTCATGTCCATGCATTGTTAAATCAGCAGCTACTGCACAACCGGCATTTCCTGCCCCTAATATTGCAACTTTCATACAATTATTCGTAAATGGTAGATAGCCGGTACCGTGTCGCTTGCTAGTTTTTGTGAGATAATTACTCTAAAAAAACTAAGGTTTTTCAGGGAGGGCTATCTCATGGATAAAATCACACACAAAGTCCGCTGCGAACA
>NZ_JAJEQX010000064.1 GCF_020687545.1 Ruminococcus turbiniformis
GGTGAAGTCTGCCCTTTTTTAAGTCTTTACCGATAGGCAGAAAGAGCAAATGTGGTTATTGTAACTACTGCGGCAATTTCTTCGATTCATTCATGAGTGATTACATTGCCGTGAATAATTCAGGATAGATAGTATTGATAATTTCTATAAAAATGTGCATGGTAGTGCGAAAATCTGAGAAGAGAATTTAATGCTGGATTTTGTTGATAGTAGATTTCAATGAGTTAACCATAAAAGTATATTAGAAAGTAAAAACAACAGGGGTAGTAGAATATATTTGTTAGATACAAGAAGGAGAGATTGAATTTAAGGTCATCTAATACTCGCGGAATAGTGATAATAATGGTAAGCTGTATTGAAAAAAAACAAAATAACTAACATTATGGGATTATTTCGGTATGAATTGATGTTTTATCATCTTACATAGAATCAGAAATTTGAAAAATTAAAAGAGGACTAAGTTTATGAGAACCCTGTTCTTAACTTCAAGTGGCTTAAACGAAAAGACTATGGTATTATTTTGGAAATGTATCGGAAAAGAACCGATTAACACAAAAGCGATTTTGGTTCCATCCGCCGCAGTTGGAAATGATGGTGCGCGAGAAGGAATCATTGTATGTATGGAGCGCCTTATGAATATGGGAATACCTATGAATAATATTCTTATATATAATCTTGCGTTTTTACTTTCCGATGGATATAAAAGAACATATTCAAGTTATATTAGTGACATACCTGTACCGTTTCGCTTAATGAGTGTTCAAGAACTCACTCAATATGACATGATTGCTTTTTGTGGAGGAAATGCCCATACGCTTCTTAGCGAAATAAACAGAACAGGATTTTCGAAGCCCCTAAAGCAAGCAATAGAGAATGGATTGGTGTATCTGGGAATTAGCGCAGGTAGTATGATTGCTGCCGGAAATTTTTCCGATGGATTAGGATATTTAGCAAATCCGTTGATACCACACGCTGAAAAAGAGAGCCCTTTTGGAGATATATCGAAGAACGATTTGATTGAATTGGCTGACGGTCAAACTGTATTGATTAAAGGGAATCGACAGGAAATTATTTAATAAATTGAATACTGTTGTTTTTTTATCTTCGGGGCACCCTGACCCGAACTTTCAAAACTGAATATCAGCCGCCCACCAGCGGCCAGCGAAAGCAGTAAGTCTGAAAAAGATTTGCTGCTTTTTTTGTGTCCATTTGGCAAAATCGAAAATCACCCGTAGTAGGTAGGTGAAGCCAGAAAAAACTGCCTGCTCCGTTTGGCAAATTTCTAAGAGCGGTGGTGTGGGGAGTGAAAGGAAAAATTCTCTGCCCCGCCGGTTGCCAAAATCCTGTTGCCCGGATTACTAAGGCAAAAGAAATTTTGAAAAATCCCCGTCCAGCGGGTAGCTGGCGGCCTTTGAAATGTATCTTTAGCGGAAAGGGAAAAAGCCGCAGCCAGCGGGCAGCAAAGCCCCGTTCCGGCGTCATATTGGCGAAAGGAAAAAAGGCCGCCCACAGCGGGCCGCAAGCCCTGTCCTGTCCGTTCTATGTACGGAAAAACCAGACAGGGGCAGTCTGCGGCAGTCTTAGAGCAAGTTTCTACCACGGTGCCAAAATCCGCAATTCTGCGGTTTTGTCCCTCGCGGGAAACTTGTTGGGGAGTGCCTTCCCCAAACCCTGCTATGGCGGCTTGCGCCGCAAAAAGATTTCCGTTCGGCAGGCCGTTTTTTTGCGAGAACTGCCCCGGAAATACCTAACAGACCAGCCTATTTTTTGTGATAAGTGAAAGGAGGTTTACAGCCCATGCCGAAGCGATACAACACGCCCCACCGCAGCCGCGTTGTGAAAACCCGGCTGTCCGAAGATGAATACGCCGACTTCACAGCGCGGCTTGCGCCCTATGGTATCAGCCAGTCCGAATTTCTCCGGCAGGCGATACGGCGCACCGCCATACGCCCAATTATCCATGTGTCGGCGGTCAATGACGAGCTGCTTTCCGCTGTCGGGAAACTCACAGCCGAGTACGGCAGGATCGGCGGCAACCTCAACCAGATTGCCCGGTATCTGAACGAGTACGGCGTACCCTACAATGCGCTGTCCGGCGAGGTACGCGCCGCCATAGCCGACCTTGCCGCCCTCAAGTATGAAATCTTACAGAAAGTAGGTGACGCGGTTGGCAACACTCAAGCATATCAACTCTAAAAACGCCGACTACGGAGCCGCCGAACAATACCTGCTTTTTGAGCATGACGAGTTTACCATGAAGCCCGTCCTTGATGAAACCGGCAGGCTTATCCCCCGCGAGGACTACCGGCTGTCCACGCTGAACTGCGGCGGGGAGGATTTTGCCGTTGCCTGTATGCGGGCAAATCTCCGCTATGAGAAAAACCAACGGCGGGAAGATGTGAAAAGTCACCACTATATCATCAGCTTTGACCCACGGGACGGCCCGGACAACGGCCTGACCGTAGACCGGGCGCAGGAATTGGGCGAGAAGTTTTGCGCCGAGCATTTCCCCGGCCACCAAGCCCTTGTATGCACCCACCCGGACGGGCATAACCACAGCGGCAATATCCATGTGCATATCGTTATCAATTCGCTGCGGATAGAGGAAGTCCCGTTCCTGCCCTACATGGACAGGCCAGCCGACACGAAAGCCGGGTGCAAGCACCGCTGTACCGACGCGGCCTTGCGCTACTTCAAGTCCGAAGTCATGGAGATGTGCCACCGGGAGGGGCTTTACCAAATCGACCTCTTGAACGGCAGCAAGAACCGCGTCACAGACCGGGAGTATTGGGCGCAGAAAAAGGGACAGGCCGCGCTGGACAAGCAGAACGCCCCCATGATTGCAGGCGGTATCACGCCCCGGCAGACCAAGTTTGAAACGAACAAAGAGAAGCTGCGGCAGACCATACGCGCCGCGCTGTCTGCGGCGGCCTCATTCGAGGATTTTTCCTCTCTGCTGCTGCGGGAGGGCGTGTCCGTCAAGGAGAGCCGGGGGCGGCTTAGTTACCTCACGCCGGACAGGACAAAGCCCATTTCCGCCCGCAAGCTGGGCGACGATTTTGACCGCGCCGCTGTCCTTGCCGTTTTGGAGCAGAACGCCGCCAGAGCCGCAGAAAAGGCCGCGGCTATATCCAGCACCCCGCCCTCTATCCAAGACCAACTGCGGGCAGACAGAGCCGCCCGAACCGCCCCGAATGTGCAGCGGCTTGTGGACATTGAGCAGAAGAAAGCCGAGGGGAAAGGCCGGGGCTATGAACGCTGGGCGACCATGCACAACCTCAAACAGATGGCCGCGACGCTGAATGTGTATCAGGAATACGGCTTCACTTCCCCGGAGCAGTTAGAAGCCGCCGTTGATACCGCCTATCAGGAAATGCGCCAGACCAGCGGCGAACTGAAAGCACTGGAAACGAAGCTGCAAGGGAAAAAGGAATTGCAGCGACAGGTGCTGGCCTACGCCAAGACCAAACCCGTCCGCGACGGCCTGAAAGCGCAGAAATCCCCCAAAGCCCGCGAAGCATACCGGCAGGCGCATGAGAGCGATTTTATCATAGCCGACGCAGCCGCCCGGTATTTCAAGGCACATGGCATTACCAGGCTGCCCGCCCGGAAAGCGTTGCAGGACGAGATCGAGCAGCTTGTTTCCAAGAAATCCGGCCTGTATAACACCTATCACGCACAGAAACAGCGGTTTAAGGAGTTGCAGACCGTCAAGCGGAACATCGACCAGATTTTGCGCCGGGAGGAACCCCGCCGCAGAAAGGAGCAGAGCCATGAGCGATAACCTGCCCCGCATGGACTACCGCCAGCACCGGCGGGCGCGGCGGCTGGTGCATGAGTGCTGTAACTACGACGAGGGGAACTGCCTGCTGTTGGACGACGGGGAGCCTTGCGTATGCGTCCAGAGCATTTCCTTTTCCCTCATGTGCCGCTGGTTCCGTGTGGCTGTCCTGCCCCTTGACGGGGAGCTGGCCGCAGCCCTCTTGTACCGGGGGAGCCGGAAACGGTGCGCCGTCTGCGGCGCGGCCTTTGTCCCCAAATCCAACCGGGGAAAATACTGCCCCGGCTGCGCCGGACGCATGAAGAAAATCAAAGCCGCCGAGCGAAAGCAGAAACAAAGGCAGAAATGTCACGCTTTAGAGCCTTTCAAACCCGCATAAATCAAGGCTTTTTTCGTGGGTGTCAAAGGGTACGCGATACATTTATCCTTTTCCCCCGGAAACAGCGTTCTAAATGCGTACAAACCGTCAAAATCAACCCGAACACAGGGAGGTGATCCTATCGCTGATTATATCATGGCAGACACGAAGCTGCCCGCCTATCTGCCCTATCCCCGTTTCCTGCTGAAAATGGAGATTTCCCAGACCGCCAAGCTGCTCTATGCGCTGCTGTTAGACCGCTCCACCCTCTCCCAGAAGAACAAGTGGCAGGACGGCGAGGGCAGGATTTATATTATCTATCCCATCGCGGAGATAGCCGAAATACTGGATAAAGGCAGCACCACCATAAAGGGGGCGCTGAATGAACTGGACATGGCGGGGCTGCTGGAACGGGAACGGGGCGGCTTCTCCGCACCGAACCGACTGTATGTGAAAGTGCCGCGTGTGCCACAGGTACAGTTTTCCGACCAACTGATGGCCGGAAAACCGACCCTCATAGAGCCGGAAAACCGACCAACTGATGGTCAGAAAACCGACCTTATGATGGTCGGAAAACCGTCCCCTAACCAAACTACTATAAACAACCTTACAGAGAACCAAACAAAGGGAGTGAGTGGGGAGCCGCCCGCGCCCTATGGCCGATACCAGAATATTTTTCTGTCACAGACCGAATACGACGAGTTGCAGGCAGAGTACCCCGACAGGCTGGAACGGTTCATCGAGGAAATGAGCCGCTACCTTGCCGCCAGCGGGAAAAGCTACCAGAACTATGCCGCCGCCCTTCGGATATGGGCGGGGAACGACAAAAAGGGCGCCCCGAAAAAGGGCATCCCTGACTACTCATGCAAGGAGGGCGAGAGTTTATGAAGAACGAAATCAACGCTGTTTTGGAGAATATGACGACTGCCACCCCGGAGCCGGAGGACTACACCGGCGAGGACGGTTTACTGTACTGCGGCAGGTGCCGCAAGCCGAAAGAAGCCTATTTTGCGCCGGATAAGGCCGCTATCTTTGGCCGCGACCGCCACCCGGCAGAGTGCGACTGCCAGAGAGCCGCCCGCGAGGAACGGGAGGCCGCCGAGAAGCGGCGCAGGCACTTTGACACCGTGGAGGAACTGAAACGCCGGGGCTTTACCGACCCCACCATGCGGGACTGGACTTTTGAGAACGACAACGGCAGGAACCCGCAGGCCGGGATTGCCCGCCGGTATGTGGAACACTGGGAGGATATGCGAGCCGACAATATCGGCTGCCTGTTCTGGGGCGGCGTGGGAACCGGGAAAAGCTACCTTGCGGGCTGTATCGCAAACGCCCTTATGGAGAAAGAAATCCCCGTCCACATGACGAATTTTGCCCTTATCCTCAACGACCTTGCCGCCAGCTTTGAGAACCGCAACGAGTACATTTCCCGCCTTTGCCGCTATCCGCTGCTTATCATTGACGACTTCGGCATGGAGCGCGGCACCGAGTACGGGCTGGAACAGGTTTTCAATGTGATTGACAGCCGTTACCGCAGCGGCAAGCCGCTGATCGTCACGACCAACCTCACGCTGGACGACCTGCGGAACCCGGAGGACACCGCCCATTCCCGGATTTATGACCGCCTGCTTTCCATGTGCGTCCCGGTACGCTTTACCGGCGACAACTTCCGGCAGGAAGCCGCGCAGCGGAAAATGGAGAGCATGAAGAAACTGATTACCGACTGAAAGGAGTATTGCCTATGACAGATAACAAGCAGCACGACACCCGCACCGCCCGCCGCCCCGACTGCGTGACGGAAATCCGCATGGGCAATTCCGTCCTTGTCGTGTCCGGCTATTTCAAGAAAGACACTACCACCACCGCCGCCGACAAAATGGCGCGGGTACTGGAAGCGGAAGCCGCTGCTACACAAAAACCGGCAATTTGACAAACCATAAAGAAGCAGATTTTACACTTTTGCCGCTGTACAGCCCCCGCTATTCCGTGGTACAATAAAGCTACGGAATAGTGGGGCTGGCTGTCGGAAACGGAGGATTTTATGTTAAGACAAGCCACCCAAAACCTCATTACCGCCCTTTATCCGAGATTGTCCCATGAGGACGAATTGCAAGGTGAGAGTAATTCCATATCGAACCAAAAAAGGATACTCGAAGCCTTTGCAAAACAGAATGGCTTTACCAACCTGCGCTGGTACACCGACGACGGCTTTTCCGGCGCGAACTTCCAGCGCCCCGGTTTTCAAGCCATGCTTGCAGACATTGAAGCCGGGAAAGTGGGTACGGTCATCGTCAAGGACATGAGCCGGTTAGGGCGAAACTACTTGCAGGTAGGGTTTTACACGGAAATGCTGTTCCCTCAAAAGGGAGTGCGTTTTATCGCTGTCAACGACAATGTGGACAGCGCAAACGGCGGCATGGACAACGATTTTACCCCTCTGCGAAATCTGTTCAACGAATGGCTGGTGAGAGATACGAGCAAGAAAATCAAAGCAGTAAAACGAGCAAAAGGCATGAGCGGCAAGCCCGTTACCAGCAAGCCGGTCTATGGCTATCTCATGGACGAGGACGAGAACTATCTCGTTGACGAGGAAACCGCGCCGGTTGTCCAGCAGATATACCAGCTTTGCCTTGCCGGGAATGGCCCGACCAAGATTGCCCGTATGCTTACGGAGCAGCAAATCCCTACGCCGGGAACGCTGGAATACCGCAGGACGGGCAGCACCCGCCGCTACCACCCCGGCTATGAGTGCAAATGGGCGACGAACACCGTTGTTCATATCCTCGAAAACCGGGAGTACACCGGCTGTCTGGTAAACTTCAAGACGGAGAAGCCCTCTTACAAGGTCAAGCACAGTGTAGAGAACCCCGTAGAGAAGCAGGCCATTTTTGAGAACCACCATGAGCCTATCATAGACCGGGAAACATGGGAGCGCGTGCAGGAGTTACGCAAGCAGCGCAAACGCCCGAACCGCTATGATGAAGTGGGGCTGTTCTCCGGTATGCTGTTCTGCGCCGACTGCGGTCATGTGATGTACCAGCAGCGGTATCAGAACAAGAACCGCAAGCAGGACTGTTACATCTGCGGCAGCTACAAGAAGCGCACCCGCGACTGTACGGCGCACTTTATCCGCACCGACCTGTTGACCGCCGGTGTCCTCTCCAATCTCCGGCAAGTGACCGAATACGCCGCCAAGCACGAGAGCCGCTTTGTGAAGCTGCTTATCCAGCAGAACGAGATCGGCGGCAAGAGAAAGACCGCCGCAGCCACCAAGCAGCTTGAACAGGCGCAGGAGCGCATTGCCGAAGTGAGCCGCATTATCAAGCGGCTGTATGAGGACAATGTGAACGGCAAAATCAGCGACGAGCGTTTCATGGAACTGTCGGCAGACTATGAGCAGGAACAGCGGGAACTGAAAGACCGCGCCGCCGCTTTGCAGGCCGAACTGGACAAGTCGCAGGCCGCCACCGTCAACGCGGAAAAGTTTATGGGTATCGTCCGAAAGCACCTTGCCTTTGAGGAACTTACCCCCACCCTCTTGCGGGAAATGATTGAGAAAATCGTCGTGCATGAGTGTAGCTATGACGAGAACGGCACCCGCAGGCAGGACATTGAGATTTATTACAGCTTTGTCGGCAAGATTGACTTGCCCGAAGCCTAACGCCCGACCTATCCGACACAATGGCCAAGTGCCGGATAGGAACGGCAAAATTTTTTACACTTCTATTACTTCTTTATCACACATAAGCAAAGTCCCAGGGCATGAAGCAGCTCATGGCTGGCGCTGGCGTCGCCGTGGTCGGCATGGTCCTCGTACCCCTGCTCTCCAGCCTGTTCACCGTCTGATCGCTCCCGTCGTTAAGCTGTCATAAGAAATCCTTGCCGCCCCTGCCCCCAAGCGGGGGCGGCTGAAAGGAGGTTGACACCGTATGGATTTCTTACTCGATGCCCTTACTGACTGGCTCAAGGAAATGTTGGTAGGCGGCATTATGAGCAACTTATCGGGGATGTTCGATAGCGTGAACCAGCAGGTCGCAGACATTGCGACACAGGTGGGCCAGACCCCTCAGGGCTGGAACGGGAGTATTTTCAGCATGATCCAAAATCTCTCCAACTCCATCATGGTGCCGATTGCTGGCGTGATCCTGGCTATCGTGATGACGCTGGAGCTGATTCAGATGATTACCGACAAGAACAACCTGCATGATGTGGACACCTGGATGATCTTCAAATGGGTGTTCAAATCTGCCGCTGCCATCCTCATCGTCTCAAACACCTGGAACATCGTGATGGGCGTGTTTGACGCAGCTCAAAGTGTGGTGGCGCAGGCGGCGGGCATCATCGGTTCCGACGCTTCCATCGACATCTCCTCTGTCATGACCGATATGGAGTCCCGGCTGATGGATATGGACCTGGGGCCGCTGTTCGGCCTGTGGTTCCAGTCGCTCTTTATCGGCATTACCATGTGGGCGCTTTACATTTGTATCTTTATCGTGATTTATGGCCGTATGATTGAGATTTACCGCGCGTCCAGAAGCGCCGCTTTTCATCCAAAGGCGGTGTGCGGGCATTTTGGGAACCCGGCTTTAGCAAGCCGGTAAAGAAAAGTATCAAAGACGTGAAAAGCGTCACTTTAGCGTCATC
>NZ_JAJEQX010000065.1 GCF_020687545.1 Ruminococcus turbiniformis
ACAGGTGAAGTCTGCCCTTTTTTAAGTCTTTACCGATAGGCAGAAAGAGCAAATGTGGTTATTGTAACTACTGCGGCAATTTCTTCGATTCATTCATGAGTGATTACATTGCCGTGAATAATTCAGGCTAAGTTCTGTAATAAAAATTTTAATTCATTTATCGTTTCATCTGTACTTTCTGTTCGTAAAACAATAATCAATGACAAAATAAAATCTATTATGGCAAGCAGAAAAAATAAATAGAATAATTTCAGAATTGGAATATCAAAAACACTTCCGGCAATACCAATCAAGCCTAACCAATATAGTTTTTTTATGATTTTAACGACAGTTTCTATGCCAATCTTATTTTTTTGCATATAAAATCCCTTAACAATTTTCAGAATAATCAAGAGTTTCTTTTATTTGCTGCACACTTCAGCTACTGATTTTCTTGATTATATCATGACCGGTCATACTATAACAATCTGAAAAGCGCTGTAAACCGCACGCCATTTTCCGTGTTCTCCATACTATAGGAAATCCCGTGGTGGTCCAGGATCGTTTTTGTGATATACAGCCCCAGACCGCTTCCCCCGCTGTTCCGGTTCCGGGATTTGTCCACCCGGTAGAATGGTGTAAAGAGCTGCTCTAAATCCTCCTGTTCAATGTGTATCCCGCTGTTCTCCACAGACAGAACGCCATCCTGCAAGGTCACAGTGACTACGGCTCCACGGGGCGAATAGGCAACCGCATTATCCAGCACATTGGCGAACACCTTTTCCATAAGCCGTGCGTCTCCCTCATAATGAAAATCCGGCTGGATATCCTGGCGCAGCTCCATTTCCTTATCCTCTATCCGTCCCATGACTTTGCGACAGGCTTTCTGCAGCATCCGGCTGATATCCAGGTCCGTGCGTTCCAACTTGAAATCGCTGCCGCCCATCCTGGCTGCGGATAGGATGTCTTTAACGATCCGCTCCATGTCATTGACGGTTTTCATACAGTGCCGCAGGTAAGTATCCCGGTCTTTGTATTCCCCAACCTGGTAGATCATTCCCTCCAGTTCCCCCTTGATAATGGCTATGGGCGTCTTCAGTTCATGGGAAACAGCGGTAAAGAAGTCAATCCTCTGTTTTTCCTGTTCACGCTCCCGTTCAATATCTTTCTGCAGCTGCTCGTTTGCGTCCTGAAGGCTGACAAGTGCATTGTTCAGGCGCTCCGACATCTCATTTAAGCTGTCCGCAAGAACACCGATCTCATCCCTTTGCTTTACCTCGCACTTCCAGGTCATATCCAGGCTGGTCATCCGCTTTGCCACACTGCAGATATGGATCAGTGGCCTGGAGAAATATCTGGAGCAGACCAGCGCCGCAAGAACAGAAATCAGCAGGATCACCACTGCAATCAGCGGGATGAGTTTTAAAAGGATTTCATAGGACTGGGATACCGCAACAAGGGAAATATCAGCAGAAACCTGGTACGTCTGCCATCCTTCCTGAAAGGTAGCAGAACAGGTCATGGTTCTGTCTGTCTCTTCCCAATTTTCCGGATCTGCATAATTTACAGAGAACACATCGCTTCCATCCGTGTCGGTGATCCGCACCGTAGCATTATTTTTCATGGAAAATGCCAGGATCTCCTCCGAGCCTGCTTCCCAGCCACTCCGTTCCAGAGTCTCCATCAGCCTGTAGAAGTCGGAAGTTGCCTGGCTTTCCAGTTCCGTCTGGTAATTTTTCGGCAGGAAGACCATTACCACAGCATAAATGATGACACAGCAGGCCAGCAGCAATGCCAGCATACTCAGAAAGGTCTTCGCCTGGATACTTTCACTGATTTTCTTTTTCAATTTTATATCCCACTCCTCTGATTGTCTCGATATAATCCACGCCCAGTTTCTTACGGATATTCTTGATATGCGTATTCACGATCTTCTGATCGCCATAATACTCATATCCCCACACGCTGTCCAGAAGACTCTCCCTGGAAAACACTTTTCCCGGATTTTCCAAAAGCAGCTTCAGGATTTCAAACTCCCGGCTGGTAAGGGATACCTCATCCGTTCCTACCAGCACCTCATAATTTTCCCCATCCAGTGTGATCTCTTTATACCGGATCACAGATGGTTCCTCCTCGTTTCCCTGTTCCGTCCGCCGCAGCACCGCCTCAATCCGGCGCAGGACAAGAGGCATGGAAAAGGGCTTGATGATATAATCATCCGCAAGGACATCAAATCCCTTCATCTGGCTGGCGTCATCATCCCGTGCCGTCAGCATGATGATCGGCGTCCGGCTTTCTTTCCGCAGGATCTCGCAGACTGCAAATCCGTCAATCTTCGGCAGCATCAGATCCAGCAGCACCAGGTCCGGATTGCATCTCCGGAATGTCTCAATCCCTTCCAGACCGTCACCGGCACTATATACTGTATATCCTGCATCCTCCAGGAACGCCCGGACGATGTTCTGGATAGCTGTTTCGTCTTCTATAATCAAAATTGTCTTTGCCATAACAGTACCTCCGCTATTTGGACAACAGTGTATCATACAAAGATGGAGTTTTGATGGAGTTCCCCGATTTTTCATACGGATTTTAAACTTTTCATAGTTTTCCATTTTCTACGGAAACATCCCAGGGGCTCATTCCCCTGGGACATCCACAAATTTGTACCCGACTCCCCACACAGTCTGGATATATTCTTTTGTTGTTACCTCCCGCAGCTTCTGGCGAATATTCCCGATAATACAGAACACCGCACTGCTTACATCCACCGGCTCCTCTTTCCAGACTGCCCGATATATCTGTTCTTTTGTGTAGACTCTTCCTGGCTGACTGGCGAGATAAACAAACGTCTGAAATTCATACGTTTCCGTCAGAGGAAGCACCTTCCCCTGGTAAGAAATCTGGTGCTTGACTGGATCAATGCAAAGACCGGAATACTGAAAAACCTTATCATGCTCTATCGCTGTTTTCTCTGTATCGAATTTAGCCAGAAGCTGCTCTGTCACTTTTCCAGACGGATCCGTGGTGCGAAGGATGATTTCAATACGTTCCATCACCCACCAGCTTTCCTATCTTCACCCCTTGGATTTTTCCCTATGTTTGAATTGCCTTATACTTATTCTTAGAGTTCGTTGATGGTTTCTGTCACTGAAATCGTCCGTATCCGTTTGGCCGGAGAATAAGCGGCCAGCACCGCCGCAACAATGACAAACAACACAATGATTGCCAACGCTCCGATTGGCAGACTCCAAACCGCATAGGGAAAGTGGTTTGTGATAAGGAAATCATACAACACTTTGCTGAGCGGCAGGCCAATCATACAGCCAATAACACATCCCCAGAAGGCATAGGTAAAGGCTTCTGCCAAAATCATTTTTGAAATCTGATTACCGTCCATCCCCACAGCCCGCATGGCACCGTACTGTTTGATCCGAGCCGATACGCTCATAGAGATACTGTTGACAATATTCAGCACTGTAACCAGTGTTATAATACCCAGAAAAGCATAGACACAGGCAACAAAGGCAAAATAAGTGCCAGATGTACGTTGATCTCGCTTATCATTCATGGTATAACCGTTTTCCTCTACGATCTGACCGATTGTGGCAACATCCTCGTCCGTGGCATTAGAGGTTGTTTGAACCATAATGAGCGAATAGTCTGTAATACCGGTCAATCGGGTAAATGTCTCCCCCGATGTGATCAATGTTATCTTCCCGTCCGTGAGGCCATCCCCGCTAAATGGATCATATTTTAACAGACCTGCAATCGTAATCTGCTCGTTTCCAACAAGGAGGGTATCGCCCACGTCCCAAGAACTGTTCCGATCCCATGTCGCAAGAACATATCTGCTATCACCATAAACTTTGGATAAATCACTGCCCCAGCGAAGCGTTCCGTCTTTTTGGAGAGCTTTCAGGTCAAAATCATCAAAAGAGACAATATCTACAGTGCTAGAAAGAGTCGTATCACCCTTCAGCCCGGCAGCCACGTCAAAACTGCTCCTACGTCCATAGACCTGTTTAACACCTTCCATATTTGTAAGCGTCTGTACCATATCGCTGTCGATAATATTAGCACCGTCACTGCTTGAAATGTCAATATCAGAAGTAGCCACCGATTGAGGCATCAAATGGTCCACAAAATCAATCATAACAGAAAAACTTAAAAATAGGACGATACTCAGCGCAAAGGAACCTATCATCAAAAATAGGTTTTTCTTTGCAGCTACCGCATGGTGAATCCCCAATGCCGTTTCAATTTTGAAAAAACCTGTGTGGACAGAATGATGGCTCATTTTATCCGACTCCGTATTTCCTGAAACAGCTACAACAGGGGATACCTTAGCTGCCCGCTTAGCAGGGATTCTTGCGGCCAAAAGGACTGTAATCACGCCGACTAAAATACCACTGACAATTCCAATGCTGCTGATGCCAAACAGCGGAATGTTCGAGAACTCTTCCCCGACAAGGAATCTTAAGGCAGCACATAATGTCCACGATGCCAAAACACCTAGAACAAGGCCAATAGGAACGGCTATTTTGCACCAGTTCAATGCTTCCAGACGTACAAAACGGATGATCTGCTGTTTACTCATACCGATACAACGCATCATACCAAAAAACTGGGTGCGTTGAGCAACACTGCTATTCATACTACTGGAAATCATCAACACTCCGGCAATAAGAACCAACAGAAACATCACTCCCGCCGTCATTAGCAGTGTCTGTCCCATTGTGGTATTTATTAAACTACTAAGGAGCGAAAAATCACCATGTTTTTCTGAGAGACGGGACTGCTCCATTCGTGTGCCCATTTCTGCCATGCTGAAGATAGCTGTAACCATGAATACAGAGAAAATGATACAAAGCAATGTCATACGGTTTTGCCGCCGATGAACCTTGGCAGAGATTGGGATCAGACTTAAATAGCTTCTCATTCTCGACACCTCCCAAAATCATCTACGACACCATCCGATACTCGAAGAATATGATCTGCTGTCTGAGCAATGCTCTGACTATGAGTAATCATTACGATGGTCTGCTCATACAGCCGAGACGCTTCTTTCAACAGAGCGATGACTTCGCTGGTATTCTGTGTGTCAAGATTTCCCGTCGGTTCATCGGCAAGAATCAGCGCCGGGCGAGTAATTAACGCACGCCCTATCGCCACACGCTGCTGCTGTCCTCCGGAAAGCTGACTGGGCAAATGGTTACGCCGCTCCTTTAACCCCAGTACCCTCAGCAGCTCTTCCAAATACTTTTTATTTGGTTTCTGATAGTCAAGTAAGACCGGGAAAATGATATTCTGCTCTACAGTCAGTTCTGGGATCAGGTTAAAACTCTGGAAAATAAAGCCGATATTCCTGCGGCGGAAAATCGTCAGATTACGCTCTTTCATCGAGAAAATGTCTTTGCCATCAATAAATACTTTGCCAGAAGTAGGAGTATCCAGGGCCCCTATCATATTCAGTAAGGTCGTTTTCCCAGATCCGGACTCTCCAACGATTGCAACAAATTCACCTTTAGGAACAGAGAATGTGGCATTTTTCAGGGCATGAACCGTAGCCTCTCCAGTTCCATATGTTTTAGAAATATTTTTGACTTCTAATAAATTCATTCAATCCTACACCTCTTTCTGATTTGATATAGAAAGAGTAGCACGTCAACCCTACAATCAGATGACTTCCAGCCTACAATTTTGTAGGAATTAAGAAATTCATAGTGAAAGTCGTGCCAACTCCTAATTCACTATCAACTTCGATAGTTCCATTATGGGCTTCTATAATTGTCTTTGCCAGCGGAAGACCTAATCCAATTCCCTGCTTGTCTTTTGAAAAACGGCTGCGGTAAAACCGCTTAAAAATATGCGGCAGATCCTCCGGATGGATGCCACAGCCATTATCCCGCACGACTATTTGTACGACGGAAGCAAATTTTCTCCATTCGATATGGATTTCTGCTCCTTCTTTTGTATGGTCAAACGCATTTTTTACAATATTACTGATTGCTTCCAGCATCCAGTTCTGATCGCAGGACAAGGTAATTGCATCATCACCAGAAAAAGAAAGTGTCTTTTTCTCCTGCTCTGCCCGATAAGCGAAATGACGTTCTATATATGCCATCATTTCAGCGACATTTTCTACATTCTTCTCAATTACGATGGTTCCTGCATCCAGTTTTGCAATTTTAAGCAGGTTCTGTACAAGAGTTTCAATCCGGTCAAGCTCCTGTTCCGAAAGCTCCGTAAACTCATGTATTGTCGGTGTATCCTTCGCCTCTTCCTGCATGATCCCATTATAGATGTTCAATGCAGCGAGAGGTGTTTTCAACTGATGAGAAATATTGGAAATCGTATCTTTCATAAATTTTTTTGAACGGCCTTCGTTCTCCGCCTGGGCGTTCAAAATAGAAACCAGGGAGTTTACTTCATGAAACAGACGGTACAATTCTCCCTCGTCGTCACACTCAATCCGTGCGTTCCGATCTCCGGAAATATAATCTTTAATCTGCGAAACTGCATCTTCCATAATCTCGTTCTGGTCACGAAAATATAAATACATGGACGCAAAAACAGCAATTCCCATAGCCATAGAAGAGAACAGTACACAGTAAGCTGCATAATGAACTCTGAGGCTGACGCAGATAACAGAAACTGCTGTAAACAAGATGAAAAATATCAATACACAGGAAAAAAGCCTTTTAATTTTATTATTAACCAGTATTCTCATGGCCCGTACCTCATTCTATGGTATTCCACTTATAGCCCATACCACGGACTGTAACTATGCTGTGCGGATCAGCAGGATCATCTTCAATTTTCTTACGCAGTCTGCGAATATATACTGTCAATGTATTGGTGTCAATGTATTTTTCATCACAATCCCAGAGTCTGCTCAGTATCTGTTCCGGAGAGAGGATCATATCCGGGTTTTCCATAAACAGGCAAAGCAGTTTATACTCACTTGCCGTCAGGTCGATTTGTTTACCATTCTTATAAACCTCCCCTTTCAGCCGCTGTATTGTAATACCATTAGAGCTTAGCTCTGTCTCCATCTGATTAAAATTTTCGCTTCTGCGTAAAAGTGCATTTACTCTTGAGAGAAATACTGCAAGTTTAAAGGGTTTTGTAATATAATCATCCCCGCCTATATCAAGCCCCATGATAATATCTGTTTCTTCATCCGCCGCAGTAAGAAACATAATCGGCACTTTTGAAACTTTACGGATTTTTTGGCAGATATCATAACCGGAGCCATCCGGAAGTGATACATCCAAAATAACCAGATCATATTTCCCGTTCATCCATAATTGCTCTGCTTCAAGGCTCGTCCGGGCCACATCTATCTCATATCCCTGCTTCTTAATAGCAAAGGATAATCCGTTAATCAAACTCAAATCATCTTCTACAAAAAAAATGCGTTTCATGCTTTACCATCCCCATTTATTTATAAATTTCACTGTCAGTAACCGTCCCGACACTTCTTATGAGTCATCGTATAATTCTTCATGCTTTGTCCTTCTGTCTTTTATTATAATTCCTTCTTGAGAATTGAACAAGAATGCATCCAATATCAGAAACTTCCAATATATGAAATAATCCCAGGGGCTCACTCCCCTGGGACATCCACAAATTTGTATCCGACTCCCCACACGGTCTGGATATATTCTTTCGTTGTAACCTGCCACAGTTTTTGGCGGATATTTCCGATGATACAGAATACCGCACTTCTCACATCAACCGGCTCCTCCTTCCAGACTGCTTGGTAGATCTGTTCTTTCGTATATACTCTCCCTGGCTGACTAGCAAGATACGCCAGGGTATGAAATTCGTAATTCTCTGTCAGAGAAATTTCTTGCCCCTGATAAGATGCCTGGTGGCGGAGCGAGTCAATACAGAGTCCGGAATACTCAAGAACCTCATCACTCTCTGTCGCTGGTTTCTCTGTATCGAATTTCGCCAGAAGCTGCTCCGTCACTTTTCCAGTTGGATCCGTGGTTCGGAGGATGATTTCGATCTGTTCCATTCTACACGTTCCTTTTCCAATTTGATTAAGAAGATACTATAGAAAAGTAACACCTACTCCTATTTATATTTGCATTAGCTGATATTTTGTACTTATTCAACATAAAGCCGTTCCATAATATTCTTTAACCTGAATTATTCACGGCAATGTAATCACTCATGAATGAATCGAAGAAATTGCCGCAGTAGTTACAATAACCACATTTGCTCTTTCTGCCTATCGGTAAAGACTTAAAAAAGGGCAGACTTCACCT
>NZ_JAJEQX010000066.1 GCF_020687545.1 Ruminococcus turbiniformis
ACATGAAGCATACCACCTTTCAAAAACTATTTTTAGTATAACTCGTGAAAGGCAAAAAAGCTTGCATTTACTGTAAAATATTAAATTTTCAAGATTCTATTTCTAAGGCTTTTGACCCCGACATCATGACATTGAAGTAGCAAGAATCGTAACGAAATACCATGCAATCGCAAGTCCGAGAGCCCCGAGAAGGATGCTGCCAATACTTTTTCTCGGAATATTCGCCTCTTCAGCAGCCTGAGGGATTGTGTCAAATCCGCCGAGAAAAAGCGCGCACATCAGACAGATGGAAACTACTCCGGAAAATCCGTCAGTAAATTTAGGCTCCAGATTTGAAGTGTCTCCCTTAACAAATGCCGCAATGGCAAATACAATGACAATAACAACCATGATGATAACGCTTATGTTATTAAATTTTGACAGTGTATTCATTCCTCTGAGGGTGATAAAAAACATAAATACCGCAACAATAAGCGCAACTGCGAGTGAACCGAAAGAGACATCATATCCTGCAACAGAGTAAAGGATCATGTTGCCTTCTACCGGAAACAGAAAATCTACAGCGGCTACTGTGGCAAGCCCTTCCCAGGCTGTCATGGCCGTATAACCGAGACACATCATCCATGCGGCAAAGAAACTCATCCGGGGACCGAAGGCTCTCCAAGTATAGTTCATTACACCGCCTGCTTTTGGCATTGCGGCTGTCAGCTCACAGAAAGCCAGTCCGATAAAGCACATCATAACGCCGACGACGGCAAACGCTACACAGGCGCCGACAGAACCGGCAGAAGTGATCCATACTTTTCCCATGGAAAGCCAGCCCCACCCTATAATTGCTCCGAAGCCAAGCGCGAGAAGATCGCGCTTGCGCAAAGATTTTTGTAATTTTGTATTATTCTCAGTTTCTCTCATTTCTTTTCTCCCGAAGAATATTCTTCTAAATTGTTTTTAAAGCATCTTTTAACTGCTCAAGAGCCTGCTCTAATATCATCCGAGGACATGCAATGTTCATGCGCATGAAACCTTCACCGTCCTGTCCGAACCAATATCCGCTGTCAAGGGAGAGCCGTGCTTTTTTCAGCATAAATTCTTCCAGCTGTTTGGCAGATAATCCCAGTTTCCTGCAGTCTATCCACAGGAGATATGTTCCCTGAGGATGTTTGAATTCCAGAGGCTGCAGGTAATGTTCAAAGTATTTTTGACAGAAACGGATATTGGCTTCAAGATATTCAAGAAGCTGCTCAAGGTATTCTTCTCCTTCGCGGTAAGCTGCTTTGTATGCTTCCAGGCCAAATACATTACAGAACTGAAGGGAGTTCATATTTATCACTTTTTCAAAGGCCTTGCGCATCTCCGTGTTTTCACAGATGACAGAGGATGTCTGCAGTCCCGCAAGGTTAAATGTTTTGCTGGGTGAAATTCCTGTGGCAGTTATATTGGAAATGTCGCTGGAAAGGGAAGCAATCGGAATATGCTTCTGACCTTTATAGACAAGGTCAGAGTGTATTTCATCCGAAAAAATAAGTACATTATTTTCAAGGCAGATTTGTGCCATTTCTTCCAGCTCACCGCGGGTATATACGCGCCCGACAGGATTATGCGGATTACAGAAAATCAGCAGCCTGACGTCGTTTTCTTTTATTTTTCTGCGCATATCATCCAGATCCATAGTGTAGTGGCCTTCTGAAAGTTTTAATGGATTGTCCACTACCTTTCGGGAACAGGAGATAATTGTATTCCTAAAAGGATAATAAACAGGACTTTGGATCATAACCGCTTCTCCGGGAGCTGTGTATGCCTGTATTGACGCACTGATAGCAGGGACAATGCCCGGACAGAATGTGACCCAGTCCGTGTCTGTTTCCCATCCATGGCGGAGCTTCATCCAACGCGTAGTGAGTTCTGCAAATTCAGGATCACGCCAGACATATCCCATTACCGGATGCTCCAGCCTTTTTTTAAGACTGCGCATGATTGGTTCTGCGACAGGAAAATCCATATCTGCAACCCACATGGGAATCACTTCACCTGTTTGGTATGATTTTTCGCTGTCCCATTTACTGCAGGACGTTCCGATACGACGTATGGTGTGGCCAAAATTATATTTCACTTTTGCTGCCTCCTAAATTTCTATAATTTCCCGCGGACAATCTGTAAATTTTTCATATCCGGTCTCTGTAATTACGACTGTATCTTCAATATTAAGGCCTCCGAGATTCGGATTATAATAGGGCAATTCAATGGACAGAACCATTCCCGGAGTGAATACTTCCTGAGAAGATGGAGAAATATAGGGCCATTCTTCAGCGAATACGTTGCATCCGATTGAATGCCCGACAAAACCTCTCAGATAATTTGGAATACCGTTTTCCCTGACAGCCTCCTGCGCTTTTTTGAAAACATCGGCCATCGGTACGCCGGGTCCTATCATTGACATAACGGTTTCGTATCCGGCAACTTCCGCCGCATAGATCTTTTTTGCACGGTCAGAAGGCTTTCCGATACAGAACAGGCGGGCAAAATCTGTAAGATATCCCATATAAGTAATACCGCCGTCATACCGTATCAGATCTCCTTCTTTGCTTGGCCGGTCTATGCCGAAGAAAGACGGAGAAAAATGAGTTCCGTAGGCATTCATGTCGATATAATCAGTGACGTACACACTGTTTTCATAACTTTTCCGTGTCATCAGATTTAAATATTCTGCCTGAGTCATCCCGACTCTGTATTCATGTTTCATAAAATCATAGAGTGTTTTTTCACTCATCTGGGCAGCTTCTCTTAGAACAGATATCTCCCAGTCTGTCTTAACGGCTCTTACTCTGTTAAGAAGATCGCTGCAGTCCGTAATCGTGGCCTCGCCGGCGTGGTCTTTAAGAAAGTTCATGGGAGTGACCGTCATATGATTCATCTGGATTCCGATTTTTGCGTTAGGCCTGCCGCTGCATATTATTTCAAGTGCTCTTGCGAAGCCTGCATTGCTGTCGGGCTTTTCGGGTTTAGACGAAACCATGCTCTCAAGCTCATCAATAAATACAGGGGAATTAATCGTTTCGATTTTGATGTCTTTACAGTACACCAACGGAGACTGCATTTCAAATTCGCTTAGTATCAGAATACATTCTCCCTTTGCCGGAACTACGGCCATTGTGTTACCGGGAACGCCTGCCAGGTATTGAAATTTGCTTGCGTATCCGGTGGCGTAATAAATAGCGCCGAAGTCCGTAAGCAGAAGACCGTCAAAACCTTGTTTTTCCATTTCTTTCTGCAGCTTGGCCTGAATTTCCTTTTGATTGCGGTCTCTTAAGTTTGTCATTTGAATCCTCCTTTCAGCAGCCTTTTACTGCTATAAATAATGTGTTAACTTACTTAACTATATGATAACGCGAACGGTTTAATATGTCAAGTAACTTAACAAACATATACGGATGAATTATTACATTATGATTGATTCATAAGGAAAAAAATGTAATAATAAAAAGGGGTAAAATATGATGAAACGTATAGAATTATTTACACATTTAATGGATGATCTGTTTGCATTCGGCCAGGTTTCTGAGATGAACCAGAATCTTCCGAGAACATATGGCACGGATGATGTCCTGTATATGGCGGAAGTCCATATGATAAGGGATATTGCTGCCTATGAGGGAATCACTGTTACAGAGCTTGCCCGGCTAAATCAGAAGAGTAAAAGCGCAGTCTCTCAGTTGGTTGATAAACTGGTTCAGAAAGGTCTTATTGAAAAGAAAAAGCATCCCGAAGGAAATCGCAGAATAGCGCTGTATATCACTGAAAAGGGAAAGACCGTAAATAATTATCATAGCAGGCTGGACCGAAGAGAGTACGAAAAAGTGCTGACCAAGCTTAACGATTATACGGATGAAGATTTGCAGAAGATTATTGATTTTATACATATAGTCTCTTCCGGAAATGAAAAAGCAATCCGCAGTAAAAAACGAAAAAGTAAAAAAGTTTAATTTATTGCGGCACACATTTGGCAGAGCAGAAAAATACAGCCATAATATCCCCGCACTTGTTGTGCCGGCAATTGATGGCTGCAGATTATTGCGGGAATTTGACATCAGCGGACTGATTGTAATTCGTGCAGTGCGCGTATAAATTCCAGATCCTCTTTTTTAAGTTTCATATTTGTGACGAGAGTTTTTCCTTCGGGAGATGTGACTGAAATTTCAACCACACTTCCTTCCTTAAGTACCTCCCTGTTTACAGCCTCCAGAAACGGCTGTAAGCGCGGATGGTTATTCTGAAAAATTTCCAGATGTTTCTTTAAAGCCTGAAGACGGGCAATCTGTGATAAATTCATAGTATTTAATCTCCTTTTAATTTTATACCTATTATATGATTCCCTGCCGCGAAAATAAAGAACTGGTATCTGATTTGACAGGTAAAATTTGTAATAAAAAGGCAAAAAACGGGGATAAAATGTTTCTTCATCCGGCGTTATGTGGGGAAAAAAGTGAAAACACAGGATAAATGCAGGATATGAAACACAATTCTACAGGTTTTTTGCCTCCTTTCCGGGTTCTATAATGAGCATAAATGACAGAAAAGGATCGGAAAATAGTCCGGTCCCAAAATGATGTTAGCGTCGGGCGATTTTCGCCATTCGGGGATGCGGACGAAATCCTGGACCAAATGAGGTCATTAATAGGAGGAGGTCACGCACATGTATTCCTACGAAGACAGGTTAAGAGCCGTAAAGCTCTATATCCAATACGAGAAGAGTTATGCATCA
>NZ_JAJEQX010000067.1 GCF_020687545.1 Ruminococcus turbiniformis
GTGTGCCATCATCATTATAAGAATGACTTTGATCACCGACCATACCTCTCCGAGATCAGTGATCTGAATCTCCGTGAAAGGTGATCAGATTGACCGTGAAGGATGGTCAATTTATCTGAAATATACAAGCTCAATCTCAGAATTGCCGCAGCACTGGGCTGTGATATAGACGCTGCCTTTGATGATATCCTCCTGCATAAACGGATACTCTGCTCCGGCAGCAGTTGTAATCTTTCCTGTCCAGTAATACTTCCGGGTGTTCCCCTGTACCGCCTGCAGGAACGCCTCACTCACCGGGTACATAAGAACACCCCTCCTTCCGTTTCCAAACATCAAAAAAGCACCAATCATTTCTGACTGATGCTCTTGGCAATATAAAATATCAAAATCATCTAATCCAACAACTTTGGATTTATCAATCATATTTTTCGATATTTATAGTAGCAATAGCAGATTTATTTGGTTCACCAGTAACAAGGTCTTGCGGTGCAGGTACTAACATCATAAAACCATCTTTTCCATACCGCCTTTCATAGCCTTGTGCGTATTCCTTATCAACAGAAATATGTTGTATCTGTCCGATTACCATAGCCGTAATCCCCGCACCGCTTCATATAGTCGTACATGAGATCAACGGTGGCAGGCTCATCATCGTAAGAGCCGATGTGCATACACTGAACACACAGCCCCTCATCATAAGGAAAGAACTCTACTTTGGAAAAATCCTGTTTCTTCTTTTTCGTTGCTTCCTGAACTGCCCACTCAAAATCTTCCTTCGTTACGAAATCCGGCAGCCGGATCATAGAAATAAAGTGCATATCTTCTTTTCTTGTATAATCAAGCCCCTGTGTGTTTTCCTGCCACCAGAGGCCTTCAAGGGGCGGCACGACATACTCAAAGAAACCTTCGATCTTATGCGTTCCCTTGTAACTCATCTTTATGGTAAAGGCAATGCCATACAGCAAACCGATTGATTTTTTGTATTCTCCGTTTTCCTCATTGGGATTGCCTTTTCCCCGGACTGCTATGTAATTCATTTTCGGAATCTCTATAATTCCAGGCTTGTTCTTCGGCATATAAAATTCCTTGTATTCTTTCTTGTAGTCAAAAGCCATTTTATTCGCCTCCCTTCATCAACCAAATATGTTATCACATACATCTTCCAGATCGATAACTTAAGATTAAGAAAATAATTACATACCAACTATTTTTCTAACTGTATTCGCCGTTCTTATCGTCAATTTATTGCTGATATTTGCGCTTGCCGTTTTAGACCACCAGTTTGTTTTTTGATAGTCTTTCCGGCTGAAAGACCAGAATACCGTTTCTTTGTATTCCTCTATCTTTTCTAATCCCTCTTTAGGCTCTCCAATTTCGTTATATACATCTTTGAATGTAGCAGGCGGCATGATAAAGATTAGATTGTCATAAATCTCCTTATTTTCATCTCCCCACCAGTCGGGTGCATGATATAAAATGTTCTCAATTTCTTCCTTTGATATGACAAAGACAGGAATATCTAAATGAAACTGATTTTTAATCATTTCCTCAATTCGGCTTGTAATCTTGATTGTATCGGCTTCATTGCTTGAAAAAATTACATTACCGCTATTCAAATAGGTTTTGACTTCTGCATAATTCAGGTTTTCAAAACCTTGCTTTAATTCTGCCATTGACACTTTGTTTTTGCCACTTATATTGATACCTCGCAATAAGGCGATATATCTTTTCATATTCTTAACCACCTCTACAACTTCCAATTTATCGCACTCCTGTAAAGATAAAATTCATTAATTGCCCTACATCGTCAAAATCATCATAATCCCCGGTTATGCCTTCTCGATGATACACGACTCCATTTTTCTCATTTCTCTCTAAACAATCCAGAAGCTTTTCTTCCCCATATGTTTTCGCAAATAAGCTAAATGCATAAGGTTTAATTTTGCTCAATAATCCTTTCCTGCAATTTTCTTCACACTCGTAACAATGTGCCAATCCTTTTGCAATCGAACATTTTTTATTCTCACAAAAATCATTGTCTGGACAGCCATTTGAGCCGCATCCATTACAATCAGCTTTTTCTGTGCATAGACAACATGCAAGACCACATCTGGCAATTCCTAACTCTCGTTTCATAAAAACCACCTTCAACTTAAAATTTGTCTTTTTCAATCATATACGACTGTAAACTCTTTTTACACCCATTTTTCTCATAAAATGCTTCAACTCCTGGCTGTGCGCCAAAGTACAACATAGTTGGAGAAGTTTCTTTTGCCAAATAGAGAAGTTTACTTCCAATACCGTGTTTTTGGTATTCCGGCAAAACAAGTAATTCTGTAATAGTTCCGAAAAAATAACCATCTGTAAGTATACGAAGACATCCTACAAGCATGTCCCCATCATAGGCTGTTATATTAAAGGTCTTAGATAACGCCGCTTCCGTTTTTTCAATATCATATCGACCTTTCCATACTTTATTAACAAATGAAATAAAAATATTTGCTTTAAGTTTTTTATCATCGATTTTATATTCCATTAACTCTATATCCCCTTAAAACAGAACTTATTTTCCTCAAATATACCACAATTTTCTCCGAAAAAGAATACATTTTCAGAACTCCCTCAGCGTAAAACTCACCGGCCACAGCCCTTTCCGTGATGTATCTTTTACCAGAGAAGCCTTGTACCCCTCCACATACATCTCCACTGTCTTCACCGCCAGCGTCTCCATATCAAAATATCCCACCGTGATTTTTTCCTGCTGTTTAAACTCTGTCAGGATCTTCAGCCACTTTGCCGACATGGAAAACGTCACCGGGATGCTCACCACGCCAGCGCGCACCACATCCTCCTGGGCCTGTTCCAAAGCTTCCAGCTTCTTTTCCGTATCTCCAATCGCTGATTGCAGAAGCTCCTGTTTCTGTGCCAGAAGAATGGTATTCGATGGATCCAGTTTCAAAAGGTTATTCACATCCCGAAGCTGGCTCTGGGTTTTCTTTATGGAATTGTTCACTGCGGCAAGCGATTTTTCCAGCCCGCTGGTATCGCCGCCGATCTCCACCGTAATACCCTTGATCCGGCCCGTCATGTGTTACCACCTCCTGAAAATGAGCATGAAAAATGCCCGGATCATCTCCGAGCATAAAAACAGCACCGATTATTTCTAACCGATGCTTTGAAATTGTTAAAATAATACTATTCACTCTTGTATTCAAATAAACTGCTGTAAGAAAACCTTAGATCTCGCAGCTCATAATTAAAGAAATCAAATTTATGCCTATTCATGGAGTAGTAAGTTTTTGCAGCTGCACTTAATTTACTGCATAAATTTACAATATTGACCTCCAGAACGCGTTTCTGAACCTTAAGTCCTTGTCCATAAGAAACACAGCTTGTTCCTCCGTCTGCAACATCGCTGATGGTGAGCCGGAATTCATCTACCTTGCATCGCTCTTCTTTTACTTTTCCCGCATCAATATTTGGTGTTCCTTGATGAAACATTGAGTTTCTTAAATTATATATTAGTTCACCGCTGGAATAAGGCATGTCACTGCCATAAGGATTCGATGGCTTTTCATACTTTCCTACATAGGTATCATACCATTTAATATACCGTACAGCAGTTTTTTCTGTATCCGGATATTCCGCTTTGCCGCAGATATCAGGTATTGACAACGCAAGCATCAGCGCTGCAATAAAGCATTCATTATCTATTGACCTCTTCATTTCATATCTTCTTTGTCCGACAGCCACAATTTTTCATCAAAAGCAGGAAGTGATACTAAAGCGAGTTAGACACTCCGTATCCTGTTCCAATCTTGAAATAGTGTTATTAAATATTTGTAAAAGCTGTTCCTTATCGTCTTCTCGCAATTTAACTATTTGATATAAAATGACCCATCACATCCATTCTATAGCGTATCCGGATATTTCTTCGCAAATGCGATCGCCGCGTCAAATGTCTCGTTATACAGTTCCAGGTTATATTCCTGATTCCAGTCATCCGAAATATCCATAAGACATACCGCCCGTTCTACGGTTC
>NZ_JAJEQX010000068.1 GCF_020687545.1 Ruminococcus turbiniformis
TCGGTTGTCTTTGGATAAACACGGAAGTAAGAATCGGTGATCTCGTCTCCGTGATCAGTGATCTAAATCTCCGTGACAAGTGATCAATTTATCCGTGAACAATGCTCTACTTACGCGTAATATACAGTATCCGCTGTAGCCTTCCAGGAACTCCCTCGCATGGCTGCCGCTCCTGGTCGGAGAATAGCCATACAAGATGATCGACGGAAGCCCGTCCTCGCCGCTTCGGAACAGCCACATGAATGATTGAGTCTGGGCTCGGCGCCCTTCCTCGTTCAATACCTGAACCCGGGTTTCATCTGCCATCGCAAAGCTGCGTTTCAGCAGCTCGCGGTGGAAGTAATCATACATTGGCTGGAAATAGTTCTGTGAACAGTAGATGATCCAGTTGGCAAGAGTGGTACGGCTGATCTGAGCCCCATACTGTTTCCAGTCTTTCTCCTGCCGGTAAAGGGGAAGCCCATTAGCATACTTCTGATACATGGTCCATGCAATAGTGGATGCTGAGGCAGGACCTTTCCCAACCAGAGCCGCCGGTACCTGAGACTTTACGATCACAGGCTTTTCCGTATCGCCGAGTCCGTCCTTGCAGGAGGGGCATCCGTAACTCTGGCTGTAGTATTCGATCACTTTACAGGTGGCAGGAATGAATTCCAGTTCCCGGCGGACATACTCCTCACCGATCAGGACCATCTGCGTACCGCAGACCGGGCAGATCTGGTCTTCTTCCGGAAGAGGGATCACTACTTTTTCAACCTTCAGGCCTTTGAAAAGTTCCTCATGGGTTGCCTTCTTTTTACGGGTATGCTCCTCCATCTTCTCCTCCTTTCGCTCCCCGGGCTCCAGCTTCTCAGATAGTCCGGGATATCCCGGACACTGCTCACACGCTATAAATACCTTACGATCCGCCCGGTATGTCTGTAATATTCAACCGTGACGCTGCTGCTTCCTGACAGTCTGGTGTAGTCGTCTCCCGATATCTCCAGCCGGACACGTTCTCCCCGGCTGTCCGTTCCTGTCAGATAGTAGTGAAGCGAAAAGATACCTGTATGCGCCTGGGATCTGCTGACCTGTATATCCGTCAATTGAGCCGTCTCCGGGCCGGACACAAGATCCAGAGCCGTGCTCCCCGTAAACAGTACGCCGATCACCACACATGCGGCTATGACAAGGATCCGGACTGCTTTCACGGAAGCCTGGAACCGCCCTCTGGACTGTATGATCCGCACGATCACATAGATGCATACAGTCCAGACAGCAACTATGTCGCAGATCTCATCGATCATTACAAGAGAGCCTGTCTTCGGCATGAGCAGTCCCGCCGCGACCACGGCAAGTACAAAAATGCATAAAATAATCTCATAAGTCTGTATTTTTCTTTTCACCAACTTGTTATCCATTTGAAACTAGTCCTCTCGTCTCCTGATCCGCTTGTACTCTCCATTAATCTCCTGATAGGTTTTTCCGTTTATGGATCTATAAAAGACAATATCGCCTTTTAGTACATTCTTCAGTTTTTCTATGGAATCACATATATCTTTCTCAGTAAGGTCATTGCTGTAATCAGTCAGTTTCTTCAAAGCAATATAAGCGTCATCGTCTTTCGTTATCCTAACATTAAAACAGTTAAATTCTCCTTCAAATTGAATCATATATGGTTTCGGTATATACTGGAATTTCAACAAAAACCATCCATGATGCTCCCAGGCGTGCTTTTCCTCCTCCAGCAATATTTCGTCTCCAAACTGTCGGTGCATTTCTTTCTTTACACAGGACATTGCCGTATGCCCTGACATATATCTGCCTGACCGCATGCCATAAATCACCTTCTTTTATAAACTTTCGGTATCACAGAAATATTTTATCTCTCTTCATCAAACCGAAAAGAAAACCGCCTGTTTCTTCCGCACGTTCACGGACATATCCGTTCAGGATTGATTACTTATAATGGACCAGATCGTACGGGTAATAGGGCACATGTTCCATGCCTGTATCGTCTATATTCAATATTTTTGCCACAGCCCCGGCTTCAAAACTCCAATACCCATAATATATCTTCTGGCTGCTCTTATGCGCTTCGTAACATCCGCAGTCTTCCCTGTACCAACAAGACAAGTATTCCTGTAGAGATTCTCTTCTATTATGAGTCAGTACCACCTTCTGCAGCAAAGAAAAATCTTTCGGAAAGATCAGATCAACGTCTTTATTTTCCATTTCAATGTCTGTCCATGAGCACAACAGAAAACTCAAAAGCCAATCATCAATGTTTGCAGCATCCAGCATAGCTTTCGTCTCTTTTGCCAATACGATATCTCCCTCAAACAAAACTCCCAGTGAGATCATTTTCAGGTTTTTATTATAATTATCCGGTTCCCATACCTCGCCCCAGCTTTTCAATAATTCTGCATATTCACCTTCCAAAGCCGAAAGTTCGTCCCCTCTGGAATATCTGGCTGTTAATATTCCCAGCTTTAAATCATGTATTTTTGTTTTTACTGCCAGTTGCCTCTCCGGTTTTACTTCACTGTTTGCCAGCTTATCTGAGAATCTGGTTATCCTCGCCTGCTCCTCTTGCAAAAATTCATTAAAATATTCTCGATCTTTTATCTGATCTCTCATTTGCACTCCTCTGTTCCATTCTGAAAAACTTCGGCAGCTTTGACCCTTATGGGCATCAGAAGCATCGTCTCAACAAATTCTTTTTCTCAACTGTCCTCTCCTGACAAAAGCAAGAATAAGCGCGATTACCTGAAATGCTATAGCAAATACAAGTAAAATACAACTAAGTGTCAGGTTCTCCTCTGAAATGATAGAAAACGGTGTCATAACCGCAGAATCACCTGTAAGGCTTCCGCTTGCAAGCATCCACACCCCGATTTCTACTATTGCAGTTATTATTGTAAAAAAAGCAGTGAGAACACATTCTGCTGCTGCAAGAACCTTTCCTGATTTCTTCAGCCGTTCCGCGCGGGACGGATTTTCCGCAGATACTTTATGGCTCAATTTGATCCTGACATTTGCATTGATGTCAACACAAAGGATAATAATTATTTCTACCAGTGTGAATATACCAAACAATCCCACATAAGGATTTACAAATGAACACACTGCTGACAATATTAATGGAATAAGAATATACATGAACACACCTTCCGCTTTATCTGCTCCCTATCTGACTCCTGAGATACTTAACACAATGTTCCACATCCCCCTGTATAAATCCAGTCTTTTTTACCGGCAGGATAAGATTCCCCCGCAAACATATCACTATCATATCAGGGGTTTCCAACACTTTTTTAATATCTGACAGGGATAAATGTTTTTCTTTGTCCTCTATTCTGTAAAGAATATCCTGACCTATTTCGATATGCATCAAAGGTACCGTGTTCCTGTAATTTACCTGATATCTTTCTTTTTCTATTTTAATTGCCCTGCTGACCTTGACTCTTATGAGCAGCAGGAGCAGGATCGGCAGAAGTTCCAGAAACAGATAAACAAGATTTCTCCGTATGATCAACATCAAGAAAAAATACAGGAAAACCAACGCTGTTAAGATATAAGATACTATCAGGTTTTCTCTCCACCACCGTTTCAGATATTCCGGAATACATTCTTCTGTGTATTGAAATTCACTTACAAAAAAATTATCCATTTCTGATTGAGTATTCTGGACGATTCTGAACCGTCATTCCGGAAACACAGTACCGTGATTCCGCTTTGATGGATACCGCAATTCTGGGCATTGAATACCGTGATTCCGGTCAAAGGATACCGATTTTCTTTATA
>NZ_JAJEQX010000069.1 GCF_020687545.1 Ruminococcus turbiniformis
AGAAAAAAAGTAAGCGAAGATAAAACATTACTATATTTCAAGTATGGTGCACAAAGTGCCACAATCCCTGTATCTTCAAGGATTGTGGCACTCGTTTTTCTTTTCAACTGTCAAAGATGGGATTATAACATATTCTTTTAAGAATACAATTTCCCTGCCGGGAGATAATAACCGTATCTGCAGAACTCTTACTGCAGACAGAAAACTGAAACTGCTTCACAGGCAAAACATGAAATGAGGTGAACTGTTTTGACAAGACAAAAGAAAGAACCTGAAAAACATTCTGAAATTGACGACTATGATTATCTGGCGAACGCAGCTTCTGCCATGGATTTTACCGGTCTGATTCCGTCTCTTCCGCGAAGCAAAGGCGAACTGGAATCTTACAATGACATTTGCCAGTTTCTGCCTCCCAAAGCCGATAAGGAGGATCTGTAACACCGGTATTCCTCAATATCAGATCATATTGCAGTCCTCTGTACTCTTTCGACAAAAATCGTGCAGATATTACATTTTTGCATTGTTCTTATGTCTTTGAAATGTTATAATGGACATGTTGTAAATTCTGGTCAACAAAAGAGAGGAGTATATTTATGAAGTGTCCGATATGTGGAAAAGACCTTGAGCTGCAAAAGAAGCAGGTTGGCACCGCTGAAAACGGCGATCCTGTCTTTAACGAATATGCGATCTGCCGCGACTGTCGGAAACAGTGGAATCTTGATAAACAGCGTGCGAAAAAAATGGCGGCAAAAAAAGCCGAACCCAAAGTCAGCACTGCCACACAGAAGGTAGCGGAGCCATCTTCCAGAAAGACCGCAGAACCTTCTCCTAAAAAAGCCGCGGAACCTTCTTCTAAAAAGGCCGGGGAATATGCTTCCGGAAAAGCCGCAGAGCCGTCTTCCAGAAAGACCGCAGAACCTTCTTCCGGAAAGACTGCAGAACCTTCTTCCAGAAAGAAACCTGCACCTGCTTCCGGTTCCAGAAAGGCGTCAAAGCCTTCCTCACCGGCATCCGCATCTGCTGCCGAGCCTGCAAAGAAACCTGTAAAGAAGCGCCGTCCGAAAGACGCAGGCGATCCTGTACAGGAGACAAACGACGAGAAGCGCTACAGCAATATTCCCCCGGAAAAAGTCCGTACAAAACGGGAAAAAGCTGTGCGTAAGGGATATGAGGATATGCTTGCAACCGGAACGATCGGCAAGCCGTCCAAAAAGAAAAAGTCAAAGGATGAGGAAGGTACCGGTGTCATCAAGAGGGCAGAGTCTGCGAAACAGTCTCCTTCAAAGAAGCACGCAGAAAAAGCTTCTTCCAGGAAGCCGGAGCCTGTCGTTGACGAGTACGATGATGATTACTATGATGACGAGCCAAGATTCCGCGTTATACGGATCCTCCTTGGGATTCTTTCCCTCGTCGGGTTCGGATATTTCATCTACCGCGGATTTGTAACCGGCCTGGCTGATACAACAGAAGGCGCAGGCGCGGGTGGAACAACATATATTGTACTTGCGCTCTGTCTGCTTGTTTCTGCACTGCTGTACTTCATCCTGCAGTCCAGAAACACTGTACTTGCCTTTATCCTTCCGATGCTCTTCTATCTGGGAGGCGGTGTTTTTGCATTCCTGCAGCGCGGAGATGATCTGCAGCTTCTTATCGGAGCCGGAGCCTGTGCGGTTCTCGCGGTCATCTCGCTGATTCTTGCCATTGCTTCCAGAGGCGGGGATTATGACGATGATGAGTACGATGACGCCTTTGAGGATGACTACGCAGACGACTATGACGATTAAATTTTACTGATACAGAATTCTGAGCAGAACCGGATTGAGCCTATCCGGTTCTGTTTTTTAATTTCCGCCTTTTTATATTTGTTTTTCAGCACTTTCTCTGATTGCAGCTGCCTTCACTTTTCCTGCACGTTTTTCATATAGTATTAAGAAATGTTGAAACACAAAACGGAGGAAATATGAAAAAGCGTTTCTCAGCAGTCATTGCCGCCGCTGTGCTTGGTTTCTCCCTGCTTACAGGATGCTCGGACAAAGCAGAAGAACCAGAAGAGCCGGCAGCAGAAAGCGGCTCTGCCGCACAGCAGGACGGCGTCTCCACAGAAACAGAAGAAAAGGAACTGGTCAAAGTAACACTGAACGAGGTTGCCCACTCGATCTTTTATGCGCCGATGTATGTGGCGATAGAGGAAGGTTATTTTGAAGAAGAAGGGATCGAACTCGATCTCGTATGCGGATTTGGCGCGGACAAAACAATGACCGCAGTCATCTCGGGTGAGGCTGATATCGGTTTCATGGGATCAGAAGCTTCCATCTACACATACGCGGAGGGAGCCACCGACTATGTTGTCAATTTTGCCCAGCTCACCCAGCGGGCCGGAAACTTCCTTGTTGCCAGGGAAGAGATGCCGGACTTTAAATGGGAAGATCTGAAAGGGCACGTTGTGCTCGGCGGCCGGAAAGGAGGCATGCCGGAGATGGTATTCGAGTATATCCTAAAGCAGAACGGCATTGACCCCGAGACAGATCTTGAGATCAACCAGAATATTGATTTCGGATCAACGGCAGCGGCTTTTGCGGAAAATCAGGGGGATTTTACTGTTGAATTTGAACCCGGAGCCACATCCCTCGAGTCAGAGGGCGAGGGATATGTTGTAGCCTCCCTGGGCGAAGACAGCGGCTATGTCCCCTACACCGCATTCAGCGCAAAGCAGAGCTATATCGCTGAAAATCCGGATATCATACAGGGCTTCACAAACGCGCTGCAGAAAGGCATGGATTATGTGCAGGCACACACTCCGGGAGAAATCGCAGCGGTCATCGAGCCCCAGTTTCCGGAAACCGATCTTGAGACAATCACGACCATCGTCACACGCTATTATGACCAGGACACATGGAAAAGCAATCTGATCTTTGAACAGAGCAGTTTTGACCTTCTTCAGGATATTCTTGAAAGCGCCGGCGAACTGGAAGAGCGGGTTCCCTATGAAGATCTCGTCACCACTGAATTTGCAGCAATTGCCGCACAGTGATATAATGATGTCGTAATGACGCAGCAAGACTGTCGGCTCAAAACCTGATAACATGCCAGTCCGGCACCCCGTCTTTCTGACAGTCTGACAAAATTTTCATCCCGGGTGCATTTGCGCCCGGGGTGTATCAGAAAGGAATCGGTACATATGATTGACAAACGACTCATCCCCTTCGGAGGCCTGAAAAAAGAGCCTTTCTCCGGCAGCCACAACGGAATGCGTTATCTCATGAAGGGAGATAACGGCAAGGAGAGTACCACTTTTACTGTTTACATCTATCCCGAACCGTGGTGCTTTGAATCCACTCCGGAAGAAGACATCCAGAGCGCCTCCTTCCCTCTCTCCGCTGAGGGTATGGATTTGGCCATCGCCTGGCTATTTGAGCGCTATGAAACAGAAAAAGAGCGCTGGAACAGCGCTCTTCGCGATATGATGCACACGGTAAACAAAAGCAGTACATAGACATTTTCTTCCGCTTTATTTTCTTTTAACCTGAATTATTCACGGCAATGTAATCACTCATGAATGAATCGAAGAAATTGCCGCAGTAGTTACAATAACCACATTTGCTCTTTCTGCCTATCGGTAAAGACTTAAAAAAGGGCAGACTTCA
>NZ_JAJEQX010000006.1 GCF_020687545.1 Ruminococcus turbiniformis
GGTTGGTTTGGCGATTGACATTATACCAGAAAAGGGAGGTCAATGCTCTTTTTATTTGCAAACCTCCGAAAAATCAAGGTAAAACGTAACTTTTACAATAAAAAACGAAGGTAGTTTTGACACTACCAGACTATATAAGGAGGTCAGAAAAATGAAACCCGGTGTATCTTTTGAACAGATAAAAGCTGATCTTATAAAAGATGAGGAATTTAGAATAGAATATGAAAAACTAAAGCCCAGATATGAAGCAATAGAACAGGTTATCAGGGCAAGAAAAGAGCAGAATATCACTCAGGCAGAACTTGCCAGAAGAGTCGGTACACAAAAAAGTAATATTTCACGATTTGAAAGCGGAAATTATAATCCCTCTTTAGATTTCCTGATAAAAATTGCTGAGTCACTTGGAAAAAATATTGAAATTCGACTTATATAGCGGTGAGGTAAATTCTATAAAAATTCACTTATGATCGGGGACAGTGAGAAATTCTTTCTCTTCTGTCCCCCTGCTATTTTAAACTTTAGTCCAAATGAATGTGCTTGACCGTACGCCATTTTTAATTTGGCCCTACGCCATTTTACTCCATTTTTTGCTATAAAATATAACAAAATATGATAAAAAACTTAAAATTCACTTTTCTGAAAATCCCCTAAAGTCCGCCTTAAAACGGTGTCCCGTACAGGTCATACGGTGTCACCTGATATACATAGTAATTCAGCCAGTTCGTATACAGGTTGTTGGCGTGGGCTCTCCATGTAAGCACCGGCTTGTTCTCCGGATCGTCGTCCGGGTAATAGTTCTCCGGAACCTGAGGGTTGATCCCCTTCCCCATATCACGCTTATACTCAGAATCAAGCGTCACTCTGTCATACTCGGGGTGTCCCATTACAAAGATCTGGCGTCCCTCTTCTGCCATGCACAGAAACACACCGGCCTGAATGGAATCGGCCAGAATCGTGATTCTCTCATCCGCTTCGAGTAGTTCCTGGGGAACCTCCGTATACCGGGAATGCGGTGCCATGAACACATCATCAAACCCGCGTACAAGCGGAATCTTGCGGTTTCTCACTCTGTGGCGGTACACGCCGGAGAGCTTTTTCGGAAGTTCCCTCTTGTTGATTCCGTAATGATAGTAAATTCCTGCCTGAGCGCCCCAGCACAGATGCAGGGTAGACGTCACGTTCGTCTTCGTCCACTCCATGATCTCTTCCAGTTCCTCCCAGTAATCCACTTCCTCAAAAGGCATCCTCTCAACCGGGGCTCCGGTAATGATAAAACCGTCGAACTTTTTGTCGCGGATGCTCTCAAAAGGCTCATAAAACTTGTAAATATGGCTTGTGGACGTGTTTTTTGAGACATGGCTTGTCATCCGCACAAAGGTCACGTCCACCTGAAGGGGCGTGTTGGAAAGCGACCGGAGAATCTGAAGCTCCGTATCTTCTTTAAGCGGCATCAGGTTGAGCAGTCCGATGCTGATGGGACGGATATCCTGATGTGCTGCCCGGTATTCGTCCATCACAAATATATTTTCCTGTTCCAGTATCTCCTTTACCGGGAGATCGTTCTGTACACGAATCGGCATGATTTCATCTCCATTTCTATGTATTCCCCCATTATCCAAAAGAGGGTGCCGCCTCCGCAATATAATCCGGGGCATTTTTGACAGCCGGCCCGCCCGCCGACATGCAGATATAGAAATTATAACGCTGCACGTATTCTTCCGTCAACAGGAAACCACCGATCAGTAAACAGGCGGCAGCAAAAAGAATGTACCGCTCAATCATCTGATTGGATGATTTTGCGGTACCCTCTTCTTTTCTATTCTTCTTTTCTATTTTTCAGATTTTGCTTCATCCGCAGTGGCACTGAAATGTCGCACACTCTGTCCCGGATGCCTCCACGGCTCCGCCGCCCTCAACGCTGATCTTGCCCGCGTGGCACTGGCAGTTGTCGTTGTACATGCAGTTTGTCGCCTTGCAGTCAACACCTGACATATCGGAAGCCTCTTTCATCGAATTCATGGAATTCGTATAAGTCCCTTCCTTTCTCTCCTGAAAGCTGTCGCAGCATGTCTCCTGCGGATTCTTCGCATTCGCTCCGCCTACCTGAATCGAGTCAAGATCACAGAGAAACTTCTGGTTGTGTACGCATGTCTGAACCGTACATTTTAATTCCGGCATAATGATACCTCCTCTTTCTACAGATTCGATATCATTATTTCCCCGCCGCGCGGATTTTATACACCTTCCTGCTCCGTACACGGTCTTATCAATACGCAGCGTACTTCCGCTCGGTCAGATCTGCACCCGCGCCCTGTCCGGATGTTCTCCCGACCAGCCCGCCTGAGGCATTGTTGCAAGTTTCCACATGTCTTCCTCTTCCAGCTCAAAGGAAAACAGATCCAGATTCTCTTTCATCCGGTCCACAGACGACGCCTTGGGAAGGGGAATGATCCCTCTCTGCTGGGCGAATTTCAGACAGATTCTTGCAGGAGAAACGCCGTACTTCTCAGAAAGTTCGAGAACAAGCGGCTCTTCAAGCACTCTCCTGCGTCCGATGGGACTCCATGCCTGGACAAGGATTCCCCGGTCCTGACAGTATCTCACCGTCACTTCCTGACTGTAGCCCGGATGATACTCGATCTGATTAACCATCGGTTTGATCCGGCAGCCGCTGACAAGATTTTCGATGTGATGGGGAAGGAAATTGCTCAGGCCGACAGCGCGCACACGTCCGGAATCATACAGCTCCTCCAGCGCCCGCCACGTCTCTTTGTCCAGTTCTTTCCAGTCCGCATATCCAGCTTCCGGCAGCGGCCAGTGGATGAGATACAGATCCAGATAATCGGTTTTCAGATTTTCAAGCGTGCGCTCAAACGCCTCTTTTGCGTTCTCGTATCCCATCTCTGTCTTCCACAGCTTGCTCGCTATAAAAAACTCTTCCCTCGGAATGCCGCTTGACTCAATCGCTTCGGCGACATACGTCTCCGTCTCGTAAAACGATGCCGTGTCAAAATAACGGTATCCCGCATCGATGGCCATCTTCAGCACTTCCGCGCTTTTTCCGTCGGCTGCCTTGTAAGTCCCGAATCCCACTGACGGAATCTCTACTCCATTTTTCAGTGTGTACATTTTTTCATTTTTCATTTGGGAGTTCCTCCTGTTTTATCAAAAAATCTATCAGTTCATCAGTCCGTCCAGCCACACTTTGATAACCGCAAAAAATTCTCGCATCAGATAGTTGGGCTGAAACACCGGATTGGCTCCTGCCGGGAGCAGGCAGATTTTCCGGTATCCCTCCTGCCGGGCGATCACCGATGCCCGGTAAATATGAAAATTGTTTGTCACAATCCCGACTGTGTCCTTTTCTCTGTCGAGAAACTCTGAACTGAATTTCAGATTTTCCCTCGTGGACACAGAACGGTCTTCCTCAAATATTCTGTTTCCGCTGATCCCAAGCGCCGCCAGGTAAGCCGCCATTGCACGGGCCTCGGAAATCTCTTCTCCCGGTCCCTGCCCTCCGGAGACAATCACTCCTGCGCGGGGATGCTCCATCAGATACGTGTGCGCCAGATCCAGACGGCGCTTCAGAGAATCTGTGACGCGCCTTCCCCTGACCTGCGCGCCCAGCACGATAATCCAGTCTGCATCACCTGTAAAACGCGTCCGCATCGCCCGGATCACTCTGATCTCCACCGCAGCGAAGGCAAGCCAGCACGCCGCGCAGATCCATCCCAGTATATGGTATGTATGCGCAGAAAACGGCGCACACCCGCAGATCAGGTGTACGCCGCCAGCCATTACCCAAAACAGGGCAAACGTCGATCTCAGCCTGTGCGTGTAGAGCGCGAGAACGAAATAGTACAGGATAAAAACTGTTCCTGTGATCAGAAAATAAGCTCTCATTTACGCATTTCTTCCACAGCACATCTTATATTTCTTCCCGCTTCCGCACGGACACGGATCATTTCTTCCGATCTTCTTTCCCTTGCGGATTGTGCCGGATGCTTTCTGCTCTCTGTAGAGACGTTTTCTCGTCTCCTCATCAAAGATCTTCTCCCACTGGGGCAGTCCATACAGCCAGTCTGCCTTTGCGTCCACCATGTTCTTATACAGTTTTTCCTTGTCGAACACAAGGGTTACCGCAGTCTCCTCGGTCATCGTCTCAATGGGGTTCGGTACTTTAAGGCTGTCGTTGATGCCGTCAAGAAAACCTACCATCGTCATGACATCCTGTCCATACTTTTCGGCGAGTTCTCTGACAGTTCCTCTTACTTCCACATCAGGATCTTCCAGAAGCTGCTCGTAGATTTCTTTCTCAATTGCAAAATATTTTGCCCAGAATTTCTCAAGCTGATCTCTCGAGAGGGATCTGTCATATGCAATGCCGCGCCACTGGTCAAGTAAACTTTTTTCGCTCATTGTGTCTTATGCTCCTTTATCATAAAAATCCGTCGCTGATTATTATATACCAATTTCTGTTTGCCGTAAACAGTAATTTTCGCTATACTGTAGTTATCCGCTCCTGTCAGGGACACATGTGCTCCTGCCGGAGGAAAGCCGCGCCGGTATACTCCGGCGCTTCGGCATATCAGTTAATACGGAGGGATTTTTCATGAAAAATATAAAACGCATCCTCGCACTGATCGGCGCAGTACTTCTGATTGTTCTCTATCTGAGCACGCTTGTGTTCGCACTGACGGATTCCCCGGCAGCCACCGGACTGCTGCGCGCTTCCATCGCGGCCACAATCCTTGTTCCGGTTCTTCTCTATGCCTATATTCTGGTGGCACGCCTGATTAAAGACCGCAGCCGGGATGACGACGTCCCGGATTCTTCAGACATAAAGTAACTCCGCCAGTCTCAGTGCGTCCGCAGGTTCCGGAGTGAAACTCTTTTCCTCCGGAACTTTGCGCCTTTTAAGCGCTTGTCTCCTTTTCAGGTATTCTTCCATCGATATCATGTTTTCTATTTTTCCCCTGCTGTCCTGACGCATAAAATACCTCCTTTCCAATTTCCCAGCTCTATATTCTATGTGTAGTCCGGCAGAATTATGACAGGAATTTTCCCGGAGAATCTTTTCTTTTTTCGCTGTCCGCACATTTCCGAAAACGCAGAATGCCGCAGAGTTTCCAGCTTCTTCGCCAAATCACTCTGCGGCACTGCTTTCCCACGATTATTTCATCGTGCTGCCTTTCCCTGTTTTCTTTTCCGTACGGACTGACTCTCTGTCCGCATTTTCGTACTTTATACCTGAATTTTTATGCTTTACTTCAAAGCAGATTCACGGTAGATGATATCGTCACGTCCCGGACCGTTGCTGATCATCGTAAACGGATAGCCGACTTCTTTCTCGATAAACTCGATATAATTGCGGCAGTTCTCCGGAAGTTCCTCGTATTTGCGGATTCCGCGGATATTGCTCTTCCATCCCGGAAGTTTCTTCAGAACCGGTTTTGCCTTCTTAAGAAGACTTGTCACCGGGAATTCTGTCGTGATCTCTCCGTCGATCTCATAGCCAATGCACACCGGAATCTCATCGAGGTATCCGAGTACATCCAGAACCGTAAACGCCACATCCGTCGTTCCCTGCATCCTGCATCCGTACTTGGACGCAACACAGTCAAACCAGCCCACGCGTCTCGGACGTCCTGTCGTAGCTCCATATTCACCGCCGTCACCGCCGCGGTGTCTCAACTCTTCTGCCTCGTCGCCAAAGATCTCGCTTACAAACTCCCCGGCCCCTACCGCACTTGAGTATGCCTTGCACACAGTGACAATCTGTCCGATCTCATAGGGCGGAATACCTGCGCCGATTGCGCCGTATCCTGCCAGTGTGGAAGATGATGTTACCATCGGATAAATCCCGTGATCCGGATCTTTCAGAGAGCCGAGCTGACCCTCCAGAAGGATATTCTTTCCCTCTTTCAGCGCATTGTGAAGGTAAAGTGACACATCACATACATAAGGCGCGACCATCTCGCGGTAACTTACAAGCTCTTTATATAACTCATCAGGATCGATCAATGGTTTGTGGTAAAGATGCTCAAGCAGTACATTTTTCTGTTCTGCAACACGCGCAGCCTTCTCCCGGAGCAGTTCATCGTCAAAAAGTTCGCTTACCTGGAAGCCGATCTTCGCATACTTGTCCGAATAGAACGGCGCAATTCCGGATTTTGTGGAACCAAACGACTTTCCTCCGAGACGCTCTTCCTCATAAGCGTCGAAGTTTTTGTGATAGGACATCACAATCTGTGCCCTGTCAGAGACAAGGATCTTCGGTTCCGGAACGCCCTTATCCACAATTGATTTGATCTCATTGAAGAGCACCGGGATGTCGAGAGCCACGCCGTTGCCGATAATGCTCGTCGTATGTCCGTAGAACACTCCGGACGGCAGTGTGTGCAGCGCAAATTTGCCGTAATCGTTCACGATTGTGTGGCCTGCGTTCGCTCCCCCCTGAAAACGGACGATGATATCTGCCTCTTTCGCAAGCATATCTGTAATCTTGCCTTTTCCCTCATCGCCCCAGTTTGCACCTACTACTGCTTTTACCATTTTTATTCCTCCTGCGTAACGTGCTTTGTAGAATATTCTGTGCTGCCCTTTTGCAGCTGCCTTTAGAATTATACTATAATTTTCTTCTTATGTAAAATATTATTTCCTGTTTTTGAGGTTAGTATTGTAATTAAAAGGAAAAAGTATTAGAATAAAAACCAAATCGTAACAGTCCAGCCCGCGCCATTTGCAAAGCCGTACTTGCGTGCTTGCCGCGGCTTCCTGTAACAGAAAGGAGAACTTACATTGAAAAAACTTGCCAAATGGTTCAGTATCTTCGCTGTCATCGGAGCGGCGATCGGACTTATTGTCGCATATTTCTTCAAAAATCGTTCCGACAGCGTGGATGAAACCGAATCTGATCTTACCGAAGACGAAGACTTTGACCTTGACGCAGATCTGCAGCCCGCTGGCCGGGAATACGTCTCTTTAAACAGGAACTCCGAAGAGGCTTCCGCAGCAGAGGACGAAACACCGGAAAAAGCGGACGATAAAAAGGATGGCGGGAACTCCGCCGCGGCAGAAAATGATACAGAAGACAAATAACAGACCAAAACGGCCGGAATACACGGACACACGAATATAACAACGAAGTCCCGTTCCGGCCGTTTATTCTAGTTTTTCCACGCCTCGCCCAGAAGGCGGACCGCATCTTTGATCTTATCCTCCGTCATGTTGGCATATCCGAGCAGAATCACCGTTTCACCCGAAAGACCGTTTTCTTTTTCGTTCTCCCCGTCCACATAGTAACCGGACAGTCCGTATACTTTCACACCTTTTCCTGCGGCAAGCCGGATCAGCTCTTCCTCTCTTCTTCCATCACGGAAATGAAGCAGAAGATGCACTCCGGCATTCTCTCCGGAGACCGCACACGGAAGCTTTTCCTCTTTCAGCGCCTGCAGAAGCGTATCATGCCGGCTCCGGTACAGCGCTCTCATCTTGTTTAAGTGCCTCTCGTAATATCCGTCCGCAATAAAATGTTCCAGAATAAGCTGGTCCACTTTGGAGACGGTGGAACTGATAAATCCACACCGCTCCCTGTACTGTGCAAGAAACCTCTCCGGCAGGACAAGATAACTCATCCGGATCGCCGGAGCGATCGACTTGGAAAACGTCCCGATATAGATCACCCTGCCGTTTCCGTCATATCCCTGCAGCGCGGGGATCGGTTTCCCTTTGTAGCGGAACTCGCTGTCGTAATCGTCCTCGATGATATACCTCTCCTCCGCCTCGTTCGCCCAGGCAAGCAGATCCAGCCGCCTTTGAATCGGCATCACGGTTCCCAGAGGGTACTGGTGAGACGGCATAACAAAGGCAATATCCGCGCCGGATGCGCGCAGACCGTCCACGCGCATCCCTTTTTCATCCATATCGACCGTACAGACCTCAAACGAAAGATTGGAAAAGACACGGTAAGCCTGGCGGTAAGTCGGGTTTTCAAGCGCAACCCTATGCCCGGTTCCAAGCACCGCACACAGAAGCATCATAAGATAGTCGTTTCCCGCACCCACAACAATCTGATCCGGGGTACAGTTCACCCCGCGTGCCTGATACAGGTAGTTGCTGATAGCATTTCTCAAGCCATACTCTCCCTGCGGATCTCCAAGCCGGAACAATTCTGCCCGGTCATCACTTAAGCACTCCCGGGAAAGCTTTCTCCACGCATTGTAGGGAAAGCTTTTCAGATCGACCCCGTTCGGGGTAAAGTCATAGCTGTATTTTTTCTCCGTTTTTTTGCCGTTTCCCACACTGTGGGAATCCGGCTTTTTAATCTGATACAGGCCGTCAATCTGCGCCGCAAAAAAACCTTTGTACGGTCTCGACTCGATATATCCTTCGGAGAGAAGCTGTTCATACGCAAGCTCCACCGTACTTCTGCTCACGTCCAGATGCCTGCTTAAGGCTCTTGTGGAAGGGAGCCTCTCCCCGCTTGAAATCCTGCCGTTTCGGATGTCTTCTCTGATATACTCATAAATCTGCTCGTAGAGTGGAGTCCTGTCCCCGGATTTTAAGTTGATAGTCAGCTCATACATGGTTTATCCGATCTCTTCTCTGTACTTATCCGCTCTTGTCTTCTTATCAGGTCAGTTCTTCGGAAGCTTAAAGGAGCTCTTAAGCGACACAATTCTGTTGAATACAAGGTGATCCGGTGCAGAATCATGCGCGTCGATGCAGTAATACCCGTTGCGCACAAACTGGAAGCTGTCATAGGCTCCCGCGCCTTCAAAGCTCGGTTCAACCATGGCATTCCCGATCACTTTCAGGGAATCCGGATTCAGATTCAGGGAACCGTCCTCCTTATTGTAAACACCCTTCTCCTCATCGATCAGGTTCTCATACAGTCTGACTTCCGCCTTCTGCGCATACGCCGCCGGCACCCAGTGGATCGTTCCTTTCACTTTTCTTCCGGTAAATCCGCTGCCTGCCTTTGTCTCGGGATCATAGGTGCAGTGCACTGTCGTCACATTTCCGTTTTCGTCCTTCTCAAAACTTACACATTTCACAAAGTACGCGTGCATCAGACGAACTTCGTTGCCCGGGAAGAGACGGAAATACTTCTTCGGCGGCTCCTCCATGAAATCCTCTCTCTCAATATAAAGCTCACGTCCGAACGGAACCTTTCTGTATCCCAGCTCCTCGTTCTCCAGGTTGTTCGCCACATCCAGATACTCTGTCTCTCCCTCCGGATAGTTGTCGATGACAAGTTTGATCGGATCAAGCACCGCCATCATACGCGGTTTCTTCATCTTCAGATCCTCGCGGATGCAGTATTCAAGCATGGCATAATCAACCGAGCTCTGCGCTTTGGACACGCCGCACATGTCAATAAACATCTTGATGGACTCCGGCGTAAAGCCTCTTCTGCGCAGCGCCGCAATGGACACAAGGCGCGGGTCATCCCAGCCGTCCACAATGCCGTCCTCCACGAGCTTTTTGATATAGCGCTTTCCTGTTACCACATTGGTAAGATAAAGCTTTGCAAACTCAATCTGTCTCGGCGGGTTTTCAAACTCGCACTCCCGTACCACCCAGTCGTAAAGCGGACGGTGATCCTCAAACTCCAGCGTACAGATCGAATGGGTGATTCCCTCAATGGCGTCCTCAATCGGATGAGCGAAATCGTACATCGGGTAAATACACCACTTATCTCCTGTATTGTGGTGGGTCATGTGAGCCACGCGGTACAGAATCGGATCTCTCATGTTGATGTTCGGGGAAGCCATGTCGATCTTCGCCCGGAGCACCTTCTCGCCGTCTTTATATTTTCCGTCGCGCATCTCCTCAAAGAGTCTTAAATTCTCCTCCACAGAGCGGTTCCGGTAGGGGCTTTCCTTTCCCGGTTCCGTCAGCGTTCCGCGATATTCACGCATCTCCTCCGCGGTCAGGTCGCAGACGAATGCCTTTCCCTTTTTAATCAGCTTCACCGCGCACTCATACATCTGGTCAAAATAGTCGGAGGCAAAGTACAGGTGCTCTCCCCAATCCGCGCCCAGCCACTGGATATCCTCTTTGATGGAATCCACAAATTCCATCTTCTCCTTCGTCGGGTTCGTATCGTCAAATCTCATATGGAACGTGCCGCCGTACTCCTGTGCCAGGCCGTAATTTAAAAGAATAGACTTGGCATGTCCGATGTGAAGATATCCGTTCGGCTCCGGCGGGAAGCGGGTGCATACGTGATCATATACGCCTTCCGCAAGATCTTTGTCGATCTCCTGCTCAATAAAATTCTTTGATACAGCTTCGTTTTCCATTGTTTCCTCCTCTAAAAGCACAAATCATTCGTGGTAATTTGATAAAATCAAAATATTCATGAAAACTATCTTACCATAAAATGAAAATGACCACAAGAGCCGGAATAAAAGGAGTTTCATGGAATAAGAGGAGTTCCTCGGGCTGGACTTTACCCCCAGGTTGCCGTGGCCGCCGCCGGATCGTTTTTCCTGAACTCGGCCTTTCCTCTCTCAAAATACTTTCCGACTCCCGCCAGCAGGCCGGCATAATAGATACAGAGCAGCGGATCCGCATCCGGATGCTCATGCCTGAAGTCATAGTCCTGCACCCCGATGAACATCGTATGCGACGCTTTCCAGTCTCTCTCCAGAAGAGGATATAAATCTTCGATGTCATCACATCCCATACAGAAGAAAAGCTCAATATTGTTCTTCATTGTGTCAAAGTACCGGCAAAAATACGGGAGTTCATCCCGCTCCATCTCACGGATAAACTCTGTCAGATGATACAGGTTATCCTTCAAATCCCTTAGTTCCTCTCTTCCTATTATCATACTTTTTCCTCCGGCCCGGACCGTGAGACACCACTTGTATTGTTTCAGTATATCATAAAGGCGAAAATATTACAGGAAATGACAGGAATCATTGCTCTTTGATATAATTTAGACAAACATCTCTTCCATTTCTCTTCTTTTTCTCTTCTTTTTAAACACTCATCCTCACTTTAGCTCTTGACAATCCGGTATACCATGGTGTATATTAATTTTTGCGTGTGAAACAGCACACGACAGGCTACCTTGGCGCAGTCGGTAGCGCGCATCCTTGGTAAGGATGAGGTCGGCGGTTCAAGTCCGCTAGGTAGCTTAAAAAAGAACTCCTGACAGTCAGGAGTTCTTTTCATTTCTGTCTTTGCATCTGCCAGCAGAAATTTCTCTTGCATTTCATCCGTATCGTGGTATGATTATCAGTAATGGGGCATTGGCGCAGCTGGGAGCGCGCCACACTGGCAGTGTGGAGGTCACGGGTTCGAATCCCGTATGCTCCATTTTTCTTGTCAGGATTGCAGCTGTGCTGACAGCTCCTCATACCATCCTTCTGTCTCCTGCGCATCCCGGCTGTTGGCAAACACCGTCATATCTTCCAGCTTTATTTCCAGTATGGGTGTGTATTTCTTATAAATGAACATCATGCACTTTCCCGTACTTTTTCCCCTGAAATGTCCGATATCCACCTTTTCGGTATCGCCGCCGTTTGTCTTTGTAAATTTATCATCCGGCATCGATTCAATCAGCGATACCGAACGGATCTCTTCTTCCTCAAATTCACAGGAATAGCCTGCCGCCTCAAAAGAATACGTTCCCTCATTCCCGGCAAAGACAACCTCTGCATTGTCAAAGGCGGCCAGAATGCTGAACACCCATACGACGAGCGCCGCACACGAGACAGTTATTACCGTTGTGAAAATAATAACTGCCCGCTTTACTCCGGGCCGTCCGAAATTCGTAGTGTAATTCATACTGTTGAACCGGTCCTGAACAAGAATGCGGCGGTCGTTCGGGTTATTGTACCAGCCGTATTTCCAGTATTCATCATCATCCACATAAAAGGGCGACGGATCTGCTTCCAGCAGTTCCTTTCTTTTTCCCACAGAACGGATGACCGGTACGAGAAATCCGGCCGCAGCAATCGTGATAAGCAGCCCGTAAATGAGGTATTCAAAGCCGCTCAGTTCCGGCCCCGCGAAAAAGTACCCTGCAGACATCCAGATCCAGGCGATTCCGTTCAGCCAAGAGGCCGCAGTACAGCCTTCCGTCCAGGCCCGCTTTGTCAGACGGTTTACCGCCAGATTGACCTCTGTGCGCTCACTGTATACACGGTTGGGCGCACGCGTAATCCAGATGTGGAACACCAGAAACAGAACGCAGACGCCGACTCCCGATCCATACAGAGCCCATATCACCAGCATCTCACCGGAAGACATCCTGTATTTTCCCTGCGTCCCCCAGACGAGAAACACTGTCAGTGCAGTCAGAATAAGAATCGGAAGGTGATATTTCCAGTCCAGGACGAGCTTCTCCGCCGCCGCGGACACAGCTGTATCAATTCGCACAATCCGCTTTCTGCTCTCATCGATCCATCCGTGATCCAGCTTGATCCGGTACATCCGGCGGTGAGGCACAATAATCAGATACTCCAGCCCCAAAATATACTCGGCAATCCAGATCATCCACACAAGGATAAATACCGTAAAATTCCAGAAACACAGAAAGCAGATCAGCAGACTGACCGCAAAGTTCACCGCCTGAAAGCGTTTCCAGTTTTTCACACTTCTGCTGCACAGATCGCTCACTTCCGGATGACTGACACACTCCGGCGGAATGTGAACTCCGAGCACCATTCCTTCCCGGTACTCTCCCTGCTTTCCGTAGGTATACCAGCAGATCGGCACAATCATAAGATCACAGATTATAAAAACAATAAACAGAATCAGAGCCATAATTACGCCTCACTTCCCGCCGGATGCATCGTCTGGAACATTTCCTCACAGATCCTGAGAAATTCTTTCTTGTCCATCCCTTTTAAGCTGGCTTCCGCAGATAAAAGTTCCAGCTCCGCCTCCAGTTTTTCGCGAAATCTCTCTTCCGCATGCTGTACCGGACAGACTGTTGCGCCCTTCCTCCGGTCAATTTCAATAAACCCTTCCGTCTTCAGAATCTGATACGTCTTATTGACCGTCATACTGTTTACGCCCGCATCCTGGGCCATCTGGCGCACAGACGGCAGTGTTTCTCCGGCTTTCAGCTCCCCTCTTCCGATCCCGGTGACAATCTGATTGCGCAGCTGCACATAGATCGGAACCGTACTGCTCATATCAAGTGAGATAATCACACGCATCGCCTCCCGTTTATAAGTATCATCTGTATTATTAATTATAATACAGATGATACTTATGTCAAGAAGAAACACAAAAATCATTGAAACAGAGCGAAAGCGATGCCTGTGAGGGATATTGTAATCCACAGTACGCGGACACTTATTCAGCCAGAATTTCTTCCGGCAAATCATCCCCTATTTTCTTTTATCATCTCCCGGATCGCCTCCACGGCAACCCGGATCGCGTTCTCCGTATCATGCGCCTGCGCATTCGGAAGGCCCTGTCGCTCCCGCTCCTGATTTGCCACCACGAGGAACACAGATCCCACCTTTACACGCCGGTATGCCCCCGCGATGAAGAGCGCAGCAGATTCCATTTCCGAAGCCAGACACCCCATCTTCATCCAGGCACCCCACTTCTGTATCAGCTCATACCCCGCCGGATGCTTTTCCGGCTGATGCTGCCCGTAGAAGGAATCCTTGCACTGCACGACTCCGGTATGGTATACGGCTCCGGTCTTCTGCGCTGCGCGTACAAGCGCGTTTGTCACTTCGAGATCCGGAACAGCAGGGTACTCGATGGGAGCATACTCTCTGCTTGTTCCTTCCATCCGGACCGCTCCGGTGGCAATCACGAGATCACCGCCGCACACTTCCGTCTGCATTCCCCCGCATGTTCCGACTCTGATAAACGTATCTGCCCCGCAGTTGGTCAGCTCTTCCAGAGCAATTGAGGCAGACGGGCCGCCGATGCCCGTACTTGTAACACTTACCTTTTCCCCCTCAAGAATGCCGGTATACGTGACAAATTCCCGGCTGTCTGCCACAAGAACCGGATCATCGAAAAATTCCGCTATCTTTTTACACCGTTTCGGATCACCGGGAAGAATCACGTATTTTCCCACTTCTCCCTCGCGCACGCCGATATGGTACTGATATCCTGCGCCCTCTGTGTAGTCTACCATCTTTTTCGCCTCCTCTGAACAAACCCGGACTCCGTTTATACTCCGCTCTGCTTTACGATCTTCACGATGCGGCTCGTCCCCAGCCTGTCTGCTCCGAGACGTAAGAATTCTTCCGCATCCTCCATGGAGGAAATGCCTCCCGCGGCCTTGATCTTCACATCCGCGCCCACATTCTCCTTAAACAGCCTGACGTCGTCAAATGTGGCGCCGTCTCCGCCAAAGCCCGTGGACGTCTTGATATAGTCCGCCTTTGCGGATGTCACGATCTCACACATCTTTTCCTTTTCTTCCTCTGTGAGAAAGCACGTTTCAATAATGACCTTGAGTATTTTGCCCTCGCAGGCAGCTCTCACTGCTCTGATCTCGTTCTCGACAAGGTCATATTTTTTATCTTTAAGCCATCCGACATTGATTACCATGTCGATCTCATCTGCACCGTTTTTCACCGCGTCTTCGGTCTCAAACACCTTTGCCGAAGTCGTATTATACCCGTTCGGGAAACCGATCACCGTGCAGACTGCCGTCTTTCCGTTCACATATTCTTTGGCCTGCGCCACATAAGACGGCGGAATGCAGACAGACGCGGTCTGATATTTCACTCCGTCGTCGCAGATCGCCCTGATCTCGTCCCACGTGGCCGTCTGAGACAGCAGAGTATGATCCACATGTTTTAAAATTTCTTCCGTGTTCATCTTTCTTTTCCTCCTCTCTGATCTGTCTTTGTCGTTTCAGCATGTACTGCTGTTTTCTTCCGGCTGCTTTTTCTTGCTGTTCAGCTTAAATCCGAGCGGTGTCAGTTCCTCCAGGGTAAAAATCCGGTACTCTTTCCGCCCCTGTGCCAGTATGATCTGAAAATCCGGCCGGCAGAATTCCAGCATCACCTGCCTGCACACGCCGCAGGGCGGACAGAGCTCATGGGGCTCCTCTCCCTCGGGTGCGCCGGCGATGCATATCGCCTTAAAGTCCTTCTCCCCTTCACTGACCGCTTTGAAAATCGCCGTGCGCTCCGCGCAGTTTCCCGGGCTGTACGCCCCGTTCTCAATATTGCATCCCGTGTATGTTTTCCCGTTCTCCGTCAAAAGAGCTGCCCCGACGCGAAAACGGGAATAGGGCGCATAGGAAAACTTCCGCTGTTCAAACGCCGTGCCGATCAGTCTGAATATTATATTTTCATCCAGCATAACGATACATTCCCTTCTTTCCGGACTCACAGTTTCTCTGAATCAAGCAAAATTGTAAACGGCCCGTCGTTTACAAGACTTACTTCCATCACAGCCCCAAAACGGCCTGTCTGAACTTCAGGAACCGACTTTCTGCACTCGCTGATAATATACTCATACAGCGCCTCTGCCTTATCCGGAGCACCTGCTTCGATGAAGCTTGGACGGTTTCCTTTTCTGCAGTTCGCATAGAGGGTAAACTGCGATACAAGCAGCAGACTCCCCTTCACGTCCGAGAGAGACAGGTTTGTTTTGCCGTTTTCGTCTTCAAAAATCCGAAGGCCGATCATCTTTTTCACCAGTTTGTCCGCAACCGCCTCGGTGTCGCCGTCAGAGACACCGATCAGCACAAGGTACCCTTTTTCAATCTGGCCGATCGTCTCCCCGTCCACGCGGACAGAAGCCTCTTTTACCCTCTGAATCACAAATCTCATTCTATATGTCCTCCCTCATCTCCGTATTCTGCAGTCTCCCGGTCCATACGTTTCTCTCCGTCCGAGCCGTTCTCTTCATGCATGCCGTACTCTCCCCTGCCCTTTTCGTCCACGCGCAGATGAATCAGCGCGATGACAGCCGCTGTTACAGGAATACTGAATACGATAATCAGATTAATGAGAAACAGAGGCAGTACAGCATACTCTATATCAACAAAAAGTGTCCCCAGCAGATTGAAGAGAGCGTGGGCAAAAACCGTAATCAGAATGCTGTCATAGCGCCATACGAGATAGCCGAAAATAAAGCCCAGGAAAGCAGCGTAAATTCCCTGGATAAGATTCATATGATATATGCCGAAAAATACAGCCTGTATAAGATTCGCCGCCACAAAGCACATCCCGGCCCTTCTCAGATACTGAAAAATAATGCCTCTGAAAATGGTCTCTTCAACAACAGGTGGAAGTACAACCGTAGCTATAAACCAGACAATCGAGTAATTGTTTGCTCCGGAACTTTCCATCATCTGTCCGTATTCCTGCATCGTCTGCGGAGCTAAAAGAGCGATTACAGTCATCAGAATGGTCACTGCATGTTCCAGGGCAAAGATAAGGATAAAGGTCAGGCCAAATCCCACAGGCGTCAGTCTTTTCGTCTGAGCCGTAAGCCAGCCTGAAGTTCCCTGTTTCATAACAAAGGCAAAATAGTACCATAGTACAAATACCGTCCCCACAAGCAGATAGATCATGCAGCTTAACAGGTTTGCATTATCTGTAAGGCACTCATACACTGTGCGGATTCCGTCCGGCCCCAAAAACAGTGTCCCAATAAAATAAGCGCCGGATACAAGCAGATTCTGTGATACAAGAAACAAGACCTCCACGAGAATCAGAACCAGCACTGCCATACCGCAGTTCAAAACTTTTTTCTTCATTTTTCTTTTCTCCTATTCCGGGAGCTCACAGCGCACGCAAAAACCGCGCGCCGGCGCTCTCTGCATCATTTGTCCTTATGAAGCATTTTTTCCGCTTTTCCCCTGATCCTCTGTATCGCGTTGTCTATGGACTTTGGACTTTTGTCCAGAAGTTCCGCGATTTTTCTGTAGTCTGTCCCCATCAGATGAAGATAGAGGACATGATTTTCCAATGGACTTAAACTGTCCTTAAGCTGTTCCACAAAGGCTTCCGTGTATTCCCGGCTGAAGTAAATCGCTTCCGGATCATTTTCCTGCCGGGATTCAATCGTATCGATCAGCGGCATCTTTTTCCCGTCGCTTCTCACTTCACTATCCTCATAGAGCGAGACATAGTGGTTAAGCGGCATATGTTTTTTCCGTTTCGACGCCTCAATCGCACTGTACATCTGTCTGGAAACACACAGCTCCGCAAAACTGGAAAAAGACGTTCCCTGGGTACTGTCATAGTCCCGGACCGCCTTGATCAGCCCGATCATGCCCTCCTGGATCAGATCCTCGTTCTCTCCGCCCAGGAGATACATGGCGCGGGCCTTTTTTCTCACCATGCCCTTATATTTGACCATAATATAGTCCATGATGTCTCTGTCGCCTTCTCTGAGACTTTTCAGAAGCTGTTCGTCCGTCAGCCTGTCATACTTTTTCATTCTCTCACCTGTCATTGGCACACCGGCTATTTTCCTGATGCAAAAAGCCTCTGTCTTACAATCTCGTAGGCGAGAATACCGCCTGCCACTGAGGCATTTAAGGAAGTAATCTCGCCTTTCATCGGTATTCCAGCTACAAAGTCGCAGTTTTCCTTTACAAGACGGCTCACTCCCGTTCCCTCGCTTCCGATTACAAGTCCGATGGGGCCTGTCAGATTCAGGCTGTACATCGGATCGCCGTCCATATCGGCGCACACAAACCAGAGCCCTTCTTTTTTCAGCTCCTCCATGGTTTTTACAAGGTTCGTCACCTTAGCAACAGGCGTGTAGTTAAGCGCCCCCGCAGACGTTCTGGCAACGGTCGCCGTAAGCCCCACTGCCCGGCGCTTCGGAATGATCACTCCATGCGCTCCGGCAATGTTGGCTGTCCGTATGATCGCTCCCAGATTGTGCGGATCCTCAATCTCATCGAGCAGGATCAGAAACGGATCCTCCCCGCGTTCTCTGGCAAGCGCAAGCATATCTTCCACCTCAGAGTAGGCATACGCGGCCGCGCAGGCGATCACACCCTGATGTTTTCCTGTCCGGCTCATCTTCGTCAAACGGTCTTTCTCCACAAAATTGAGAATGGCGCCGTGCTTTTTCGCCTCTCTTATGATCGTGCGCACCGGTCCGTCCTGGCATCCGTCCAGAACATAAACCTTTTCCACGGTCCTTCCGGAGCGGAACGCCTCGATCACAGCGTTCCTTCCTTCAATCAGTAAAGTCTGATCCTGTTCCGTATCCATTGTTTCCAATTTATTTTCCTGCATTGTCCGCCTGTCCTTCCTCTCTGTGTTCCATGCTTTCAAGGCCGATCTCCACAAGCTCCGTAAGCCGCCCGTACGCACCGGTCAGATAGAGATAGCCGATCAGCGCCTCGAAACCGGTCGCCCTGCGGTAGTCCGTGATAGACTGATTTTTCGCCGGAGACACGCTTTTCGCATTTCTGCCCCGCCGGTACACTGCATGTTCCTCTGTGTTTAAATGTTCCTGCATGGCGCGCATCATGTACGACTGGGCTGACGCCTGCACATAACGGCTTGTCTCCTCGTGGAGCACATGAACCGGCCTGTTTCCCCTTCCCGCAACCATCATCTTGATAATCAGGTCAAAGACACAGTCGCCGATATAGGCCAGCACAAGCGGGGAAGCACTCTTCGGGTCAGGATGCCCCATGCCCGGGATCCGGTTCATATAATATTCAAATCCATGTTCTACGCTTTTTTCCATTTTACTCCTTCCCGCGTATCCTCCAGAATAATGCCTTTGGAGAGAAGTTCGTCTCTGATCTGGTCAGCAAGCGCAAAATTTCTTTCCTTTCTCGCAGCCTGGCGCTTCTCGATCATCGCCTCAATGTCCGCGTCAAGTATCTCTTCTTTCTGCTCCACGATAATGCCGAGCACGTCCGTCAGTTTTTCCAGGCTGGCATAGAGACTCTCAAGATACTCTTTCGAGCGGTCTGCGCCGGCTGTTGTGTTGATATATTTGACAAGCTCAAACACAGACGCGATGGCATCTGCTGTGTTGAAGTCGTCATCCATAGCACGCTCGAATCCCGCCCTGTATTCATCCGCCTTTGCAAGCAGATCTCTCTCCTCTTCCGTCAGGTTCTCTGCCTGTGCGTTTCCGGACAGGAATTTTAAATTCTCCGCCGCGGTGCGGATACGCTCAAGTCCGTTTTTGGCCGCTTCCATCAGATCCGCGCTGAAGTTGAGCGGGCTTCTGTAGTGAGCGCTTAACATAAAGAATCGAAGCACCTGAAGGTCATATTTCTCGCTGATCTCGCGAACAGTAAAGAAATTGCCGAGAGACTTTGACATCTTCCGGTTATCGATGTTGAGGAATCCGTTGTGCATCCAGTATTTTGCAAATTCCTTGCCGTTTGCCGCCTCGCTCTGGGCGATCTCATTCTCGTGGTGCGGGAAGATCAGATCCTCTCCGCCTGCGTGAATGTCGATCTGTTCGCCGAGATATTTCTTTGACATCTCGGAGCACTCGATATGCCATCCCGGACGTCCGTCGCTCCACGGAGACTGCCATGCAGGCTCGCCTTCCTTTTTCGGTTTCCAGAGAACGAAATCAAGCGGATCTTCCTTCTCATCCTCGCCTGTCACAAGAAGCGCGCGTCCGCCAGACTGAAGGTCGTCCAGGTTCTTGTGGGAAAGCTTTCCGTAATCTTTGAACTTTCTCGTCCTGTAGTAGACTGTTCCGTTTTTCTCGTAGGCATATCCCTTGTCGATCAGAGTCTGGATCATATCCACCATTCCGCAGATCTCCTCTGTCGCAAGGGGATTCTTCGTCGCCGGCTTGATGTTCATCGCCTCCATATCCTTTTTGCACTCCGCAATATAGCGCTTGGATATCTCGTCTGCCGTCACGCCCTCTTCGATCGCCTTTTTGATAATCTTGTCGTCTACATCCGTGAAATTGGAGACAAAGTTGACGTCATATCCCTTGTACTCGAAATAGCGGCGCACCGTGTCGAACACGATCATGGGCCGGGCATTTCCGATGTGGATGAAATTGTACACGGTCGGCCCGCACACATACATCTTCACCTTTCCCTCTTCCAGAGGAACAAACTCTTCTTTTCTCTTTGACATTGTGTTATAAATCTTCATCGTAATCTCCTTTCTTTTCCAGGCACCGAAGCTCCTTTACAAGTTTGTGGAGCTGTCGGTTCAGCCTTAAGTTCTCATCCTGAAGTTTCTTAATATCATTCAATACCGGATCCGGCAGATGAATCTGATCCATATCGAGCCGCGGCACTTTCTTGTTGTCCATCTTCACAATTCTCCCCGGCACTCCGACAACCGTACAGTTCGGGGGCACCTCCTCAAGGACAACCGATCCTGCTCCGATCTTGGAGTTTTCTCCGATCGTAAAAGAACCGAGGATTTTTGCGCCGGCACTGACCATTACATTGTCTTCAAGAGTGGGATGGCGCTTGCCCTGTTCCTTGCCTGTTCCGCCAAGAGTAACTCCCTGATAAAGAGTAACATTGTCTCCGATCACAGTTGTCTCACCGATGATCACGCCGCTTCCGTGGTCAATAAACAGCCCTTTTCCGATCGTTGCGCCGGGATGAATCTCAATTCCGGTCTTTCTGGCTCCCCGCTGGGAGATCCAGCGAGCCAGGAAATAGTGTTTTTTCAGATACAGCTTATGCGCCAGCCGGTATCTTAAAATCACCCGAAAACTCGGATAGAGAAACACTTCCATGTTCGATTTGATCGCCGGATCCCGCTCCCGGATCACCTGGATCTCCTCTCTAATATACGATATTATTCCCATTTCTTCCACTCCTTTAGTAAATAAAGAAAAGCTCCGCCTCAGATAAAGAGACGAAGCTGTTCCGCGGTTCCACTCTAAATTGAGAGTATACACTCTCCCACTCAACTGCCTGTAACGTATGCAAAACGGGTTCCGCTACATAAGATTCACGAAACCGGCTCCCGGACGCACTTCGCAGCACATATTCCCAGGGAAGCTTTCAGCCGGTGACTTCCCCTCTCTGAGGGCGCTTTTTGTATCTGTTACTCTTTCCGTTCTCCGCCTTTTATTATTTCCGCCGAAATTTCAGCGCATACCTTATATTATGAAACTTTTTCCTTTTTGTCAACCTGCGCTGCTTCTTTTGCGGTGCTTCTTTTTGGAAGCCTTTTGGGGAGCAGCAGTTCTGTATACCGCTTAAACAATTTCATTGAGAAAGACGTCTGTCAGTTTTCTGATCTTTCCAAGCTCCGCTGCAAGGTGATCCGGGACAATGGCTCCGTCTCGCTCTCCAGCTTCCTCCGGCGAAATTCTGCCGAACAAAAGCTCTGTCAGATCTGCAATCGGTATCACGCCTTCCGAATCTTCCGTCTCCCTGACATGAAGCTCTCTCTCGTCCGCTCCGGAAGTCACTCTCCAGATTCTGCTGTTTTGGGTGATCAGCGGGTCAATCACGGCGAAGGAGCAGTCCACTTCCACACTTTCCGGAACGGTAAGTGCTCCCAGAAACTCGGACAGGCAGACGATTCTCGCCATGATGACAGGCTTTTTCTCCTGTGCGAACTGTTCCGGGCAGGCATAGACTTTGACAGAGTTCTTTCTGCCGCTCAGCCGCTTCAGCTCTTCGACCGATGAAAGAAACAGCTCTTCACTGTCCGGAAAATACAGCGGCTCCCTTATTTCCAGTCCATCCTCTGCGGCATAGCAGTACATCCCCGTAATTTCTCCATTCTCCCGGATCAGCCGCACGCCTCCTCGCTCACTCGCCTGCTCCATAATGACAGTCTGCCAGTACGCGCTGTCACGCACGGTACATATTTGCCAGCGCATAGAAGGAGTAACGCTGTATTTTTCAAAAAATGCAGCCATCTCGTCCGCATTCCACAGCCCTGCGTCTGAAAATGACACATCTTGTCCGCTTTTCTCCGTGTTCGAATCGGAGCATGCGATATCGCCGATCCACTGGCTGTAAATAAACCGGAAATCATACGGCGTATAGATCGCCTCCGCGGCGGGCATAAGAAAGGTAAATGGAATCTTCCGGCCATACATATCGTTAAGCGACCGCGTAAGAAGCGCCCGCATGCAGCCCCGTCCCCGGTACGGTTCTTCCGTCGCCACAGCGATAATATACGCCGTTGGAAATATCTTATCTTCCACACGGATCCGATACGGATTCAGGTGGAGCATGGAACGGATCTTGTCCTCTTCCTCCACCACATAGATCTCGTTTTCCCTGGTCTTGATGTAATAATAATAGTCAAGGAACTCTTTTGTATCCTCTGAAAAGACCTCTTCCCACAGTGGTCTTGTATTATTCTTTTCACTCTGATCCAGTTTTCGAAGAATCATATATCCCGCCGCTCCTTTTTTGCCATTTCCCCGCTTATTCCTTTTCTGCCTCTCTCACACAGCAGGCGCCGCAGCCTTCTGTCCTCTCTGTCACATCCACGCTGCTGTAATTCGTGTATTTCTCAATGGCGCAGATTGCCTGGGATGAAATTCCTTCTCCTGTTCCTGTAAAGCCCAGCCCTTCCTCTGTCGTGGCCTTTACATTCACCTGGTCTGTCTCAATTCCAAGCGCGCCCGCAATGTTCTCTCTCATCTGATCGATATGTGGTCTCATCTTCGGTCTCTGGGCGATAATTGTAGCGTCGATATTCTCGATCACATACCCCTTCTCGTCAAGGAGCTTTCCGACATGCTCCAGAAGACGGATGCTGGAGATCCCCTCATACTGCGGATCCGTATCCGGAAAATGCTGCCCGATGTCTCCCAGCGCCGCCGCGCCGAGAAGCGCATCCATCACTGCATGAACAAGCACATCCGCGTCTGAATGTCCCAGAAGCCCTTTCCCGTATGGTATCTCCACTCCTCCGAGTATCAGTTTTCTTCCTTCTGTCAGTCTGTGAACATCATAACCCAATCCTGTACGCATACTCATCTCTCCTCATAATCTTTTTCCAGTGCCTCAGCCCCAGAAGCCTCCTCCGTCGGTCCATCTGTTTCATCCTGCAAAAATTCTCTCTTTTTCATTCCCTCCTGAACATGGATTCGGAGCGTATCCTCGCCGAAGTTTTTTTCTCCCTCCTCTGCTTCCTGAGACACTTCCGCTTTTTCGCTTTCTTCATTGTCTCCCGCAGGCACTGATAAAACTTCTTCCGTTTTTTCCTCGGGCTCTGACAGGTCGTTTTCTTCATTCTCTCCCGACAATCCTGATTTTATGTCCGTGGCGTGGAGGTTGACCCCTTCTGCCCGCCCCGGCCTTACGTCTTCTGTTTCCTTCGGCCTTATCACAGCCTTTACGATTTTCTCAGATTTTTCAGCCGTCTCCGGTGATGAAGAGCTGTTTCCCGTTCCTTCTTTTCCGCCGCGGTTCATTCTGTAAACTGTTCTCGCACTTACAATTACATAAAACGCTCCGAACACAATAAACACAACCGACATCACACTCAGAAGCATCATGTTGCTTGGACGCTCATTAAGCGCCTGGATCAGAAGCCTGGCCCCGATCCAGACAAGATAGGCTCCAAGAATAATTCTCACTATAAACGCTGCTTTTTTCATATCCGTTTTATCCTCCGTTTTCCAACCGGCAGACAGCCGGCATCTCCTACAAGTATAAATGGTTTGGGAGAAAATTACAACATCAGAACCGGCACGGGTTTTCACCCTGCCGGTTCCCCGATCAGCAGCTCAGCCAAAAGCATTTTGCTAAAGGCTGCTTTTTTCCTTTTCCCTGGACAGTGAATGCCCGAACGACTTCTTATAAAGATTGTAAAAATAGTGCCAGTCCGAATATCCGAGCATTTCCGCGATCTCATATACCTTCAGATCGCTTCTCAGATACAGCCTTCTGGCGCTTTCCATCCGCAGTCCGGTAATATAGTTAATAAAATTTTCCCCGGCCTCCTCTTTAAATATTTTACTGAAATATGTCTTGCTCATTCCTACATGGAGCGCCACCTTTGAGAGGGAGAGATCTTTATCGCCCAGATGTCCGGCAATATAATTAAGAGCCTCTCCCACTTCCCGTTTCAGGCGTTCATCCTGTTCAGTCCTCCTCATTCTTTCTTCTATCACATCCCTGGTGATTTTCTGCAAAAGGGTATGAACCTCATCATTCCCGCTCTTCCCTTCTTTACCCTTTTCCTTCTTCGTGCGTTCCTCATATCTGCGCTTCACTTTCAATACAGCGTCCAGAATATCCTCCGGCATCATAGTCGGTTTAAAAAGATAATCCTCCGCCCCCAGCCTCATCGCGCTTCGCACCAGATCAAACTCATTAAAACTGCTCAGAACGATGATGCCGGGCGTCATTCTCTTCCGGTGTACTTCTTCTATTAACTGGAGGCCATCCATCCCCGGCATTTTAATATCTGTCATCAGGATGTCCGCCGGGCAAGCCTCCATCATCTCAAGAGCCTCTTCCCCGGAAGATGCTCCTGAAACATCCAGACCGTACTTCCACCACTCCACACTGTCCACAACCGCGTCCCTTGCAAATACCTCGTCATCCACAATCAGCATTCTCACTTGTCTTCACCTTCTTCGTATACTGCCGGTATCATGACCAGTACTTCTGTCCCGATTCCGTTCTCACTGTGTATCTCCATATGACAGCTCTCCCCGTAATTCAGTTTCATCCTCTGTAAAATGTTATTCAGGCCGATGCCATTGAGCTGGTCCATCCCCCGGAAAGTAAATCCTTTCCCATTGTCACGCACCGAAATATTGAGCATATCCTCCCTTACCCCGCAGCTTATCCGGATCAGGCTGTCCGTATCATCTGTTCCTCCATCAGTCCCGGTCTTTGAACCGTTCTTCTCTCTTCCTTCAAAAGCATGCATAAATGCATTCTCTACCAGGGGCTGAAGGAGCATTTTCAGCACGCGGCACTGTCCGGACGCTTCATCCGTGTTATATTCAATGCGGACATTTTTATTGTAGCGCATATTCTGAAGGAGGGCATAATCATCTATAAAGCGGAATTCTTCTGCCAAAGGAACCTGTCCGTCCGTATCTTTGCAGCTGTATTCCAGTATTTCACTGAGAGCGACAATTGAGCGTGCAATCTCCGTATTGCCATTTCTGATTGCCTGCCATTTGATTGTATTCAGTGTATTATAAAGAAAATGGGAATTGATCTGCGCATTGAGCGCCTGCATCTGCATCGCGGTCTTCTCATGTTCCTTCTGAATATTCGCTTTCATCAGATGCTCAACCTCCCTGACCATCCTCTGGAAACTGTCAACCAGATCCGCAAGTTCCCTGCTGTCCGGCCGGCTCAAAGAGATACCAAAATTTCCATTTCCCACATCCTTCATGCTTGATATAATATTTGTGATTGGCCGGGTAAGACCTCTTGCAATTCCCGCCGAAACTGATACAGCACAGACAATATAAGCCAGAATCCCCGCCAGCCATGTCCCTGCTGCCTTTTTCATCTCCTGGTGCAGTGCAATATCGCTGTTCATCTGAACAACCCTCCAGCTGCTGCCGGAAATCTGTTCCGTTCTCAATGTATAGCCGTTCTCCTCGGACAGGTTTTCCCTGTCTGTAAGTTCTCCCAGATCAAATCCCTCATAGCTTACACTTTCCGCTAGTTTCCCGGCCTGTTCTTTTTCGGGAGCGTAAATCAGCATTCCGTCATCATCTACGATAAAGGTGAAATCTCCGTCCCCTGTCACTGCTTTTTTCACTGCCTCCTCGATCTTATAATAATTCACATCAATCTGCACCGCTCCTACAGCCTTACTTTCTGTAAAACGGTTCAAATACGTGAGGAACCGGATCATAACCGGCGTACTTGAGCTGCTTGTATATCCATAGAGAGCCGGCGCCGGAGGAAGTACTATTGTCTCTCCAAGCTGATCCACATCGAGCGGTTCCGGGAGCGCCTCTGAGAAGACCTCTCTGTTCCAGTTGCTGTTTGTAGAAAATCCGTTTCCGTCGAAATTCAGAAGATAGATATTATCCACCAGACTGTTGGAAATCTTGATATTCGTAAGCTGTGACGTAATATTTCTCGTAATCTGTAATTTTTCGTATGCACTCTTCTCTGAATATCCTTCCAGTTCCTCCTGAAACACTACAAGCCCGAGAATCTGATCTGATACCGTCTCACACTGTTTTATAATACCTTCCAGATCATTAACCAGCGTTTCCATACTGTTTCTCTGGATACTGCGCACCCGCTCCGCGTAAAATCCTTTTAGATTTCCGTAAAAAATAGCAAGCAGGATCATGCTCGAAACCATCAGCACTGACATGATTCCAAGCATGACCTGCATTTTAATCGACAATTTTCTGAATTTCCACTTTCTTCTCATGGAAGTCCCCCGGTCAGTTTTTTAAAGCCTCCAATTCCCGGAAATAATGACACACTTTCCCCGGGAACTCTCTTTCTACATTTTCGCATATTTTTTCCCAGTTATAAAGATCTTTTTTGTATCTGTCTGAAGTCGTAACCCGTGTCAGATTCCCATTCTTAAATTCCAAAATACAGTGGAAATAAAGTTCTTTTTCCTTTGTAATCCCTATATTGCAAATTCCATCCGTGCTTCTTTGCCTTTCCAGGAACTCCCATAACCTGTTCCTCTTTTTCCTGACGGGAATCACTTTCACGGTCTTCTGAAGTTTTGCATACATTGTGTTCAGATATTCAAAAGTGTCTGCATCATAGGTCCTGCCCTCTTGGATATCTGTCAGAAATTTTTCTGCCGTGGCAGGTGTATAAACACGGATCTCGTCTGCTTCCGGGAACAAATCTCTCAAGTCATCCGCAGATTCCGCATTTTCTTTCGGCAAAACCTTAAGACATCCGTCTATAACCGTCCGGACTGCTCCGTCCGCTTCCATCACATGGAGCACTTTCGTCTCCGGGGAAACGACAGAGAGGATCTCTCCCAGCCTTCCCCACAAAACCGGATCCAGGAATTCTGCGGTAAAATTTCTGTCAATCATCCTTTTCCACCTCCACTTTCCACAGACTTACTGTAAACGGCGGCATTAGTATGTCTGTACTCCCTGTTCCATCCAGATCCCATCCATTCCAAATATTAATGAATTTCTTATGTCCCTTGAAGCGAATCTCTGTCTTTACCGTCTGATCGGATTTGTTTGCCAGCCAGATTATCTCATGGTTCCCCCGTCTGTGTACTGACACTTCAATGCGGTCGTCTTCCGGCAGGTATCCGCATCCCGCATATTCTCCCGCGTATTTCTGCAGCAGCCCCCCGCTCTTTGAAACATCGTTCAGCACTTTTATTCCGTCTGCGGCAGCCTTCTTAATTCCATTTACAGGATTCTTCCCGCCTATTTCATCTTTCAGCAATGAAAACTTCCTGCCTCTGCGGTCCTCCTCAGGCACGGACGGCCCGATAACCAGCCGGTGCCCCGTCTCTGACGCATAATCCAAAAGCAGTTTCTGATACGCCTCTCCCATCTGCCGGTATGAAGAGGCAAAAACGCAGGAGTATCCCCACAGCTTTTCTCTCTCCACATAGCAGTCCGAAATGTCATACTCTATATGAAGTGCATCAAGCCCCCTGCATACCTCCAGTATCCACTCCTCCTCATAGGTATTTTCCGCTCTGTCTGCTTCGATTCCTTCCGGAGGCTGTTTCTGGAATAACTGCCACGGTATATCCGGTCCTTTGACAAACAGGTTCGATGAGAGTGTATCCGGATCCATCCCTGACAGACAGGCCTTCAGCCGCCCCATATCATAGTTTTTCAAAACAAGCACTTTCGCACTCCGGCTGTATCTCCAGATCTCTTCCCGTTTCATCATCTGCATCAGCCTCTGGAAGACATCTGCATACGCTTCGCGAACTCTGCCGTCATTTGCAATCGGACATCCTGTCCACCGGTCACGCTCCACAAGCATATAGAAATTCACTGCCTTCATCCCATTCATAAACGCATACAGATATCCAAACTCTTCTTCCCGGGCTGATGGAACCGTTTCACAGTCGAACCAGCGCCCGCAGCCAAACTCCGGAACAAACGGCATTTTGCTGCTTCCTGCAAGGTAGCGGATTCTGTTTTTAAGCATCTTCGTGTCTCCCGTCTCCGGATACGCATCGATTCCTGCCACGTCGATTCCTTCCAGCCGCTCAATCCTCTGTACAGAAACCGGCGTATATGTCTGATAGGCGCAGTTATGGAAAACCGGAAGAGAAAGATCCATGTGCCCGATCATATCCGCGATCCGTCCCAAAGCGTACAGAATCTGATATTCCTTGTACTCAGCCCAGTCATAATAGTACTCCATACTGTACCCTTCTGTCTCACTGTATCCTGCCGGCGGCGCAATTGTGTCAAAATTCGCATCCGGCATTTTGTAGGCCTCCGACATTTTTTCCGGCAGTATATACTTCTCCTTAAGGAAAGAACGGTAGAGCTCTGCAGAGTCTTCTGAATAATCCATCACATACGGCCTGTCCCGGAAGAAATAACAGGTCTCGTTTTCCGCCTGAACGGCGATAATATTCCCTGCCGGGTAAGCATGTTTTTTCAGGATCGGAGCCAGAACAGCAAAGTATTTTCCTGTTTCCTCATACAGCTTCCTGCTGGCATATGAAGGGATGGCAAAGGGACGCGCCACATGGGGATAGACGACCGGTGTCCCCGCAGCTGTCCTCGCCTGTATCTCCGGATCCGAAACAATCCATTCCGGGTATCCAAAGCAAGTCATCTCCGCGTTGATATGAGGTCCCGGCCTTACAATCACCCACAGTTCTTTTTCACGGCAAAGCTCAAGGAATGCATTCAGGTCTTTCCGTTTGTCCAGTTTACCGAAATCATACTTTCCTTTCTCCGGCTCGTGAACTCCCCAGGGGATGTACGTCTCCACAATGTCAAACCCCAGTGATTTTATGTTGTCCAGGATCTTTTCCCAGTCCTCACGATTCGATCTCCAGTAGTGAAAGGAGCCGCTGTAAAAAGGCATCTCCTTTCCGTCAATTACAATTCCGTTTTTTCCAAATTTCACCATAGGTATCATCCTTTCACCGCACCTGCCGTCATACCTGCCACCACCTGTTTCTGGAACAGAAGGTACATAATAACTACAGGAATAATTGAAATCACAAATCCGGCGCACAAAAGCCCGTACTGCGTGGCGTAAGATCCCTTCAGGGCTGAGATTGCCAGTGACAGCGTTTTCTTCTCGGGCGATGAGATCAGGACAAGTCCCATCAGAAGATCATTCCAGCAGTTTAAAAAAGCCAAAGTGGCAACTGTAGCGATTCCCGGCTTTGCCACCGGAAGAATCACATACCAGAAGATCTGCGCCCTGCCGCAGCCGTCTATCGTTGCCGCCTCGTCCAGCTCTGACGGGATATTTTTCATAAACCCGTTCATAATAAACATACTGAATGAAATATTTACTGCCGTATACATGATGACCAGACTCAGCAGGTTGTCCGTAAGATGCAGATTTTTAAAGATCAGCACAGATGGAATCAACAGCGCGTGAATCGGTATCATGATTCCCAGCGAAAAGTACAGATCCAAAATACGGGATTTTCTGACCCTTGTGAGAATGTAGCTTCCCATAGACGTAATCACAATCAGGATCACCAGGGTAGTAACACACACCAGCATACTGTTTGCGAAGTTCCGGGCCACATCCGCCCCTGTCCATGCCTCCACATAATTTGAAAATTTCGGCGCTTCCGGCAATGCAAACGGTTTTCCGTATATCTCAGTGTTATCCTTTAACGATGAGATCACCACCCACAGGAACGGGTAGAGACATATCACCGCCACTGCCGTGAGAATTATATATTTGACAGCAGATTTCACTGTCTGTCCTACAGGTTTTCTGAATTGTTTCATTGCTTTTAAAACCTCCCGTCAGTCTTTCTCTCGCGCTGAAAATACTGCATTCACAATCAGCGTAATCACCAGCGACAGGGCAACGATCGTCATCGTAATCGCACTTCCTGTTCCAAAATCCGAGTTCACAAACGCGGTTTTATACATATAGACCCCCAGGTAGGATGACCGCACTCCCGGTCCTCCGCCTGTCATAATCCAGGAATGTTCAAACGCCTTGAGCGAACCGGTAATACACAGGATAATACAGATATTGGAAAAACCTGCAATCTGGGGAAGAATCACATGAAAAAATGTCTTCACCTGTCCCGCCCCGTCAATCTGCGCGCTCTCCACCAGTTCTGACGGGACCGACTGAAGCGCTCCCAGAAAAATGGTGACATACAGACCAATGTACTGCCACACCTGCGGCGCCATTACTGCATAGAGCAGCGTATCCGTGTTCGACAGCCAGTTCGTCTGAAACGCTCCGAGCCCGATCATTTCCAGTATCCGGTTGAACACACCAATCTCACTGTTGTAAAACAAAGAAAACATAAGAGAAATCGCAACCGGTGCAATTACAACCGGCAGGAAATAGATTGTGCGGAATATTTTCATCCCTTTTGTTTTCATGTACAGCAGATATGCAAGTATAAGCCCTGCCGGAATCTGAATCAGAAGCGTGATCACTACAAGCTGGATCGTATTCCAGAAAACAAGCCAGTAATCACTGCTCCCGAACAATTCTTTATAATTATCAAATCCAACATAAATCTTTTCTGTAATCCCGTTCCATTCTGTCAGACTGTAAAATGCGGTCTGTACCAGCGGTATAAACAAAAATGCGGTATAGATCACAAAGACCGGGAGCAGAAACGCGATTACTACAGCCATATGCTTTTTTTTCTTCATATTGCCTCCTTGCGCCGGACATGCCGAGCTCAGTAAGATTTTCTCCGCCGGATACATCCGTCTGCGGCGCCGCACGTTAAAAAGAGCAGCGCCGCTCCGGAGATGTTTCTCCACGCGGCGCCTGTTTTACCCGATATCGCTTACTTATCCAGGACGTCCTGAACCTTCTGTACAAACTCCTCGGGAGTAATCGCCTTAATAAACAATTCATCCAGGCTTGAATCCATCATTGTGATTGCGTCCGCACTGGGCATGGTCGTATAGTGTACCTGAACTAAATTTTTATCCTGCGCGTAATCCATTGTCTTCTGCATAATCAGTTTCTGATTGTCCATATTCATCTCTACATTCTTACACGGGATCATACCACTTTCCGTCAGAGACTGGGTAAGCTCATCAGATGCAAGAAAATCACAGATTTTCATAACAGCATCATGTTTTGCCTCATCCTCAAAAGAAGCTTTATTGATCATAAAACCATAAACTGTAAAGCCTGCCATAATGGTAGACGGATCTACTGTTGCACCCGGCATCTGCGGCATAGGAATAATATCTGTGCATTCCTGAATTTCATCCGGGATAAACTCATAATTCCACGGATAAGTGTAAGTCATAGCTGCCTTCTGATCCGTATACAGTTGAAGACTATTTGTCCAGCCGCCGTTTGCCATTGTATCTGCCGGGAACATGCCCTGATCTATCATGTCTGTGAGAACTTCCGCAACCTTTACCGCATTATCTGTATCAAAATTTCCTCCTGAAGCCAGCGCTGCTATCTCATCTTCTCCGCCCTCATACTGATTATACAGTTCACTGAAAAAGAATTCAGACGGTACTCCTCCGTTGCTGCCGATAGACATCGGTATAATGCCATTTTCTTTGAAGACTTCCGCTACACTTACCAGCTCGTCATATGTAGTCGGATATTCCAGGCCATACTGCTCAAACAGATTTTTGTTTGCAATCAAAACACCTCTGGTAGACTCAATAGGGACACCATACGCATTTCCGTCTCCTGCGATATAGTAGTCAAATGAGCTCTCTTCAAAATCTTCTCTCTTAACACTCTCACTTTCCGCGAAATAGTCATCCACATTCAGCAAAAGCCCGGCATCAACCATATCTGTCATCATGCCTCCGCCCCAGTAGGTAAACACATCCGGAAGATCACCCGAGGCCGTCTGTGTCTTAATCTTCGTCTTATAATCCTCTGTACTGTATGTCTGGAGAGTGATATACATAGTATCTTTGTTTTCTTCCTGAAACTTTTCAAAGAGAGGATAAAAATAATCGTACTTGGCATCTCCCTCTCCCCAGTTTGTCGCGAGTACGACCGACACTTTATCGCCGCTTCCGCCGGAGGAACTCTCTTCACTTTCACTTGTCTGCGAACTTCCGCACCCTGCGGCGCTTACAGCCAGTGCCATCGCCATAGACATTGCCATCAGCCTTGCCATTCTCTTTTTCATAATACTTAACACCTGCTTTCCTTTTTTTATTAGCTTTTTATTATGAATGTGCACGTTCATCATTTACTTACATTTTAACGAAAACCCTGAATTTTAAAATACTACTATTTTGCCGAAAATGTTATAATTTATTATCTTTTCCTCTGATTTTATGTATATATTTACAACAAACCCAATGCATACAGAATCAAATACAGGAAATCTGCATTATTTTTTCTGCTTTTTTATCATTTGAATATTAGATTTAGAATAAAAGGGATCTATCGGTGCTGAGATTTCGAAAAGGATTTTGAATCAGATCTTTGAAATAAGAGAAAGAAAAACTAGTACATCGTTCGATAATTAACTGGACTTTTTGGCCGACAATGTATCAACAATAACCTCTTCAGATACATCTATGTCATCAAGATTATATTTCCAGTGAAATATTACCGGTTCCTCGTTGATCTCATCAAAATACTTGTAGATGCGTTCTTTTAATTCTTCTTTCGTTTTAACTCGTATTCCACGAAGCATCTGCTTTGTCATTTTGCTGAAAAAACCTTCAATCATATTCAGCCATGAGCCATGTTTAGGTGTGAATACAAATTCAAACCTTCCGGGTACTGTGGAAAGATATTTTCTTGTAACCTCAGATGTGTGTACTTTCAGGTTATCAAGTACAAGTCGTATTTTGTCCCCTTTGGGATATTTGCTGTCAAGCACCTTCAAAAATTCAATATAGTCTTTACTGTTATGAGTTTCGATGATTAGCGGGATGGCTTCTCCAGTCTGCAGATCGATCCCTGCCAACAGGGACACTGTCCCAAGGCGTTTATATTCATAATCCCTGCTGATTGTACTGTGATTCTCATCCGGAAGAAGATCTGGAGACGTTGTGGCAGTCGCTTGTATCCCAGGCTTTTCATCATAAGAAAGCACATGGATCGCCTGTTTATCTTCCTCCCAGGGAATGAACTGGCCATTTTTATCAAACTGCATGGAAAGCTGTTTATATACTAACAATACATTATGCATCTTACTTTCAAAATCCGGGTCACGGTTTTCACAGTAATACTTGATCCGAAAGGGTTTTATTTCAGCTTCGTCCAGTATGCTGTGCACGGTGCTTTTATGGATTGTAGAAAGTCTTGTAAATCCAGCTGCTTCCGCATTTTTGTTAATGTGAGATGTGAGTTTTGCGTAAGTCCATGTTTCAGCAGCGTAACCGAAATCAATCGGTTTCTGACAGGCAATATTGATGATCCTTGCTTTTTCATCATCGGTGATCTCTGCGTTACGGCCACGACCCGGTGCATCGAATAAGGCGTTTTCCACACCGCCTTCTGCATATTTGTTCAAACAGAGCATAACACTCTTGCGATTGATGCCGACTTTATCCGCAATTTCATTAATGGGGCAGCCTTCCGCTTTCAAGAGCAGGATACGGGCACGGTTTACTGTTTGAGCCTGTATGGTACGGGCACGTGTTTGTGTTTCAAGATATTCACGCTCCTCAGCACTGAGGTTGATAACGATTGATTTTCTTCCCATAGATAGGATACCTCCACCATTTGATGTATGTATTCTATCATGGCCGGAATATAAAGTCCAGTTATTTAAAAGATACTACACTAGAACATTGAAACAAGAGGATGAGAGGGAAAAAACTAGGGTAAATTTTGAAGGCCGAGAAGAATTGTTTGAGAATTGTATATGAAAAAGTCCCGTATTTACGGGACTTTCAAGGAGTAGCGGAAACTGGATTTGAACCAGCGACACCACGGGTATGAACCGTGTGCTCTAGCCAACTGAGCTATTCCGCCATATTCGGTTTATATGGGGCCTATAGGGCTCGAACCTATGACCCTCTGCTTGTAAGGCAGATGCTCTCCCAGCTGAGCTAAGACCCCATATCTTAGCGGGTTTCGGTTGTTTTCCCGCAACCCGCTTTGCTATTATACTATCATTTTCCGTCAAATGTCAACACTTTTTTTGGGAAATTTTTAATTATTTTTTTGCAAGTTTTAATTGTTCAAATAATGCCATTATTTCATACTTTTTCTGCTATTTGAAATATTTCACTCCGGACTCAAATATCTTCATATCCTGCTCGCCGTAAATGTTGACAGCCACAGAATCCCCGCGGCGTTCTGAGTGCGCCATCTTTCCAAGCACTCTTCCATCCGGGCTTGTGATACCCTCGATCGCACAGTAAGAGCCGTTTATGTTCCACTCTTCATCCATGCTGATCTTTCCTTCCGGATCACAGTACTGAGTCGCCACCTGTCCGTTTTCAAAAAGCCGGTCAATCCATTCCCTGTTTGCGACGAATCTTCCCTCGCCGTGAGACGCCGGGTTTGTATAAACTCCGCCGAGCTCCGCCTCCTGAAGCCATGGAGATTTGTTTGTCACAACTTTTGTGTACACCATCTTTGATATATGACGTCCGATTGTATTGTAAGTGAGTGTCGGCGAGTCCTCTGTCTGTCCCGTTATCTTTCCATACGGAACAAGTCCGAGTTTAATCAGAGCCTGGAATCCGTTGCAGATTCCAAGAGCAAGGCCGTCTCTCTCATTTAAGAGCTTCTCAACCGCCTCCTTGATCTTCGCATTCTGGAACGCAGTGGCGAAAAACTTTGCGGAGCCGTCCGGCTCGTCTCCGGCGCTGAATCCTCCCGGGAACATAATCATCTGCGCCTGGGCGATCGCTTTCTCAAACTCGGAGACTGACTCACGGATTCCCTCTGCATCCAGGTTGCGGAACACCTTCGTAATCACCTTAGCCCCGGCGCGTTCAAACGCACGGGCACTGTCATACTCGCAGTTCGTACCCGGAAATACCGGGATAAAGACTGTGGGCTGTCCGATCTTATGGCTGCAGATGTGGATTCCGGACGCGTCGTAGAGCTTCTCCTCCACTGTCTCATCTGCGCTCTCGGCAGATTTCGTGGCGAATACTTTCTCCAGCGTTCCCGTCCATGCTCCTACTGCTTCGTCCATGCCGATCCGGACATTTCCGTACTCAAATTCAGCCTTTTCGGTCACCTCACCGATCACAGTATATCCAATTCTCAGGTTTCCGACCTGTCCGTCCTCCACCTCGGCGATAATATCTCCAAATGCCGGAGCGAAAAGATCTCTCGGATCCATATTGTGTTCAATCCGGACACCCATGCGGTTTCCAAACGCCATCTTGCTGACCGCCGCAATCACGCCGTGACGGTCCAGAGCATATGCGGAACGAATCTTTCCATCTCTGATATCTTCTGTGAATTTTCCGTACTGATCCATTACCTGAGCGTATACCGGAAGGTCATCTCCGTCCCGCTCAATGCGGAGCCATACAAGTTTGTTGCCCGCCTTTTTCAGCTCCGGTGTGATAATCTCCTTATCCAGCGCCATATCCACAGCAAACGATACGAGTGTCGGCGGAACGTCAATGTCCTGGAAAGTTCCGGACATGCTGTCTTTTCCTCCGATCGACGGAAGGCCGTACCCGATCTGCGCCGCATACGCCCCGAGCAGCGCCGCAAACGGCTGGCTCCATCTCTTCGGGTCCTCCGTCATACGCCGGAAATATTCCTGGAATGTAAAGCGGATCTTCCTGTAGTCTCCGCCTGCGGCCACGATCTTTGCGATGGACTCTGTCACCGCGTAGACCGCACCGTGATACGGGCTCCAGCTAGACAGATACGGATCAAACCCGTAGCTCATCATGGACACACTGTCTGTGCTGCCGTTCTGCACCGGAACTTTTGCTACCATGGCCTGTGTCTCTGTCATCTGATATTTACCGCCGTGAGGCATGAACACAGATCCCGCTCCGATGGATCCGTCGAACATCTCCACAAGTCCCTTCTGGGAACATACATTGAGGTCTGCCAGCGTGCTAAGCCAGGCCTCCTTCACATCGCCGATCTCTTTTCTGACAAACAGGCTGTCCGCCTTTTTCGGCATCTCAACTTCCACGGACGTCTCCTGGTGAGCTCCGTTTGTATTGAGAAATGCCCGGGAAATATTGACGATCTCTTTTCCTCTCCAGACAAGCACGAGTCTGGGATCTTCTGTTACGACCGCAACCTCTGTCGCCTCCAGGTTCTCCTCGGCCGCGTACTGCATAAATTCTTCCACATCTTTCGGATCTACAACAACCGCCATTCTCTCCTGGGATTCCGAGATCGCGATCTCTGTTCCGTCCAGTCCCGCATATTTCTTCGGCACTTTGTCCAGTTCCACTCTCAGGCCGTCCGCAAGCTCTCCGATCGCCACCGAAACGCCGCCTGCGCCGAAGTCATTGCACTTTTTGATCAGGCAGCTCACTTCCTCGCGCCGGAACAGTCTCTGGATCTTTCTCTCTGTAGGCGGATTTCCCTTCTGAACTTCCGCGCCGCATGTCTCAATGGACTCCTCTGTATGCACCTTGGACGAACCTGTAGCGCCGCCGCATCCGTCGCGCCCTGTGCGTCCGCCGAGAAGGATAATGATATCTCCCGGATCCGAATTTTCACGGATCACCGCGCGTCTCGGAGCCGCTCCGAGCACTGCCCCGATCTCCATTCTCTTCGCCACATAGTCCGGGTGATAGATCTCCTTTACAAGTCCTGTGGCAAGGCCGATCTGGTTGCCGTAGGAGCTGTAGCCGTGCGCCGCCTGACGCACAAGTTTCTTCTGGGGGAGCTTGCCCTTTAACGTCTCTTTCGCGGATACCGTCGGGTCAGCCGCCCCGGTCACGCGCATCGCCTGATACACATAAGTACGGCCGGACAGCGGATCGCGGATCGCACCGCCCAGACAGGTCGCCGCGCCTCCGAACGGTTCAATCTCCGTGGGGTGATTGTGCGTCTCATTTTTAAAGTTAATCAGCCACTCTTCCTCAATTCCGTCCACCTTAATGGGCACAACGATGCTGCACGCGTTGATCTCGTCGGACTCTTCCTGATCCTGAAGCTTTCCTTCCTTTTTCAGTCTGCGCATCGCCATAAGCGCAAGATCCATCAGGCAGACAAACTTGTCCTCTCTCCCCGCGAAAATCTCGCTGTGATCTTTCAGATACTCTTTATACGTCGCTTCAATTGTCCCTCTGTAATCGCCGTCGTCAAAACGCACGTCCTTTAACTCTGTGGAAAACGTCGTGTGACGGCAGTGATCAGACCAGTATGTGTCAAGCACACGGATCTCTGTCATCGTCGGATCCCGGTCTTCTTCTCCCTTAAAATATGTCTGGATATGAAGGAAATCTTTAAAAGTCATGGCAAGCCCGAGAGAATTGTAAAGATCATTCAGCTCAGCTTCCGGCATATCCTTAAATCCGTCGAAAACTTTGATATCATCCGGTTCATCAAACACTGTGACAAGAGTCTCCGGCTTGTCAGCGGAAGCCTCTCTTGAATCCACTGGATTGATGCAGTGGTTCCTGACCGCCTCAAACTCCTCATCTGAAATGCCGCCTTCGATCACATAAGTGACAGCCGTACGAATGACGGGATTTTCATCTTCGTTGATAAAACGAATACACTGCTCCGCAGAATCCGCTCTCTGGTCAAACTGTCCCGGAAGATACTCCACGGAAAAGCTTCTGCTTCCTTCCTCCTTCGGGAACTCCTCGCGGTAGAGGATATCTACCGGCGGTTCCGCAAACACGCCGCTGCACGCCTTCTCAAAGGTCTCATCCGATATATTTTCCACATCATAGCGGATCAGTTCCCTCACTCCGGTCACATCCGTGATTCCGAGGTAGTGACGGATCTCATGTCTCAACTCCTTCGCGGCCACGGCAAACTCCGGTTTCTTTTCCACAAATACGCGCTTTACACTGCTCATATGCTGTCTCCTTTGCATGATATTTATGTGCATCTTCGCACCTTACCTGCTATCAGTTATCTGAGTGTATCGTAACACAATTCCCTTCATTAGTACAATTAATATAACTAAAGTTTTGTTATAAGTCATGCTAATTTCTTTTTCCGTTTTTCAACAAACCGCGGAATCAGGCTTATCACAAACAGGACAAGCAGCATCCCGATAAAGAGAAGGCCGATCCGGATAACCATATCGTAGAACAGCCCTTCCGGGAGCATGCGGATCATATAGTCTGTGGCCGGGTCAAACAGCCAGAGGTCATTGTCGAAAAAGATGTGATGGAACTGCACGAACACCGCATTGAAATCAATCACGGACGCCAGTCCGATTAAGAGCACCGCGGCTCCGGATATCGCAAGCGATATATGATAGGAGCGCGGAAGGATCTTTTTCAGATCCGCCTTCGTCAGGATGAGAAAAATCAGGCAGATGACTGCCGCAGCGCACGCGCCCAGACGGAGATTGAGTCCTCCGATAAACAGGTCTCTTACCTCTCCCATGTGGAAGCGGTCCTGCTCATTGAAAAAGTCCTGTTCTGTGCCTTCCACTGTAGTAATGACAGAGAGCGTATCCCTGTCTCCTCTCAAATACGCCATCATCTCCCGGGTTACGTGCATCGTATCTTCCATTGTCATACCCAGATCATCCAGCACATCGTACTTCTCATACTCTTCCCTGTACACGTCAAAATCCGCGTACATCGCAATCTCAAAACTGGTGATCAGCGCTGCAATGATTACTGCAAAGGCAAGAATCACCCCTGCAGCCCAGTGCAGTTTCTTCATAATTTTCATTCCTTTCCTCTGTAATATTGTAATTATTTCTTCCATCCCTTATAATAAAACCAGTATTTATTAGGGGGTCTTATAATGATTGACATAAACTATGAACTGTATAAAGTATTTTACCATGTTGCATCCACGCTGAACTTTTCTGAAGCATCCAAGCAGCTCTTTATCTCTCAGTCCGCTGTCAGCCAGTCCATCAAGACACTGGAGCGCAAACTGGATCAGACGCTGTTTATCCGGAGCACAAAGAAAGTACAGCTCACCCCGGAAGGAGAAATTCTCATGCGCCATATCGAGCCCGCCATGAACCTGATTCAGAAAGGGGAAGCGCAGCTTCTTGACGCCGCGTCCACCGGAGGACAGATCCGCATCGGAGCCAGCGATACCATCTGCCGTTACTTTCTGATTCCCTATCTGGAGCGCTTCCATAAAGCGTTTCCGAAAGCCCATATCAAGGTCGTAAACCAGACGTCCATGAAATGCGCGGAACTTTTAAGAAGCGGGCTTGTCGATCTGATCGTCGTCAACTATCCGAACAGTTATCTAGGAACAGCAGCAGCCGTCCGGAAGATCCGGACATTCCACGACGTTTTCATCGCCGGGGATACCTTCCAGGAACTGAAAGGACAGACGCTCTCCTTTGCAGAGCTTCTGAACTATCCGATCCTCATGCTCGACAAAAACAGCACGACAAACGAATTCCTTCACCAGGTTTTCCAACAGTACCAGCTCGACCTTGTCCCAGAGATTGAGCTTACGAGCAATGATCTTCTGATTGATCTTGCACGGATCGGTCTCGGCATCGCTTTTGTCCCGGACTTCTGCATTCCCAGATCCGGCGGCATCTTCCCGATCCGCACGGAAGAAAAACTTCCTGCCAGGGAGCTCGCAATTGCGTACAACGAAAGCCTGCCGCTCTCCCGCGCCACGAAAGAATTTTTAAGTTATTTCCAGAATTCTTCCATATAAGTTTCCATTGTGACGGCATTACAGGTTCTGCAGTTTTCCCACTCTCTCGGGAACAGCTCCCTGTACTGCCGCCTTAAAAACCGTTCATCCAGAAGGAGAATCATGCCCTTATCCTGCTCCGTCCGTATTACGCGCCCCGCCGACTGAAGCACTTTGTTCATGCCCGGATAGAGATAGGCGTATTCAAATCCCGGCATGTCTCTTCCGTCAAAATACTGTTTCATGATCTCACGGTCATTGCACACCTGCGGGATCCCTGTTCCGACGATCACCGCGCCGATCAGCCGGTCTTCCGCCAGATCGATTCCCTCGGAAAAGATTCCTCCCATCACACAGAATCCCACCAGACTGTTCTCCCTCTCCTCGTCAAAGCGGGCGAGGAACGCTTCTCTCTCAGGTTCTCCCATATTCTGGGACTGGACAACCGTCTCCGCGAGTCCGGGATATTCCTCACAGATAAGAGAAAACTGTTCGCACACCTCTTCCATCACACGGTAGGAAGGAAAGAAGGCCATGTAATTTCCTTTCTTGGTGCGGACTGCTCTCGCGATGTAGTCCGCAATCTTCCGGTACATCTCTGTCCCTCTCAGAGTGTATTTTGTACTCACATCCCGCCCCTGGAGAATAAGCCGGTTCTCCGGCGGAAAAGACGATTCCGCATAGATCGCGTAATCGTCCGTCTCCACAGAGAGGAGTTTTCTGTAATAATGGATCGGAAGCAGTGTAGCGGAAAAGAACACGGTTCCTGTTCCGTACTCGAGATAATTCTGAAGGTTCACTGCCGGGTTTACGCAGAAAAGCTTCAGCCTAAACATTCCGTTTTCTTCCAGCTCACAGTATATCACATAATTCTCATCCATTATATCGTGGATATTGACAAAAGACCGCACCTGAAAATACAGATCCCGCACTTTTTCCCTGAGATCCGGATCCGACTGCTCTTCCATGAAACTTTCCATAACAGACAGCAGATTCATCAGCTTCAGGGCAATGTGCGACACGCTGTCCAGCACCACATAGTTCTCGCACTCTTTCTTGAGCGCGAGGAAAAGCCGGTTTACCCCGTCCAGACTGCGTGCGAGAGACGGACTCGCCCCTTTCACCGCCCTTTTCAAATCGAGGAAATCTTCCTTATAGAGGACAGCGCTGTACATCTCTCTGCCCCGCTCCACAAGATTATGTGCCTCATCGATCAGAAAGATATACTCTCCCCCTGCTCCTTCAGAGAAAAACCTCTTCAGATGCGCTGTCGGATCAAATACATAATTATAGTCGCAGATCACCGCATCTGACCAGACCGATACATCCAGCGCCAGCTCAAACGGACAGACGCGGTATTTCTGCGCCTGTGCCTCGATCACTTGGCGGCTGAACTCATCTGTACCGGTGATCAGATCAAAAACCGCATCGTTTACCCTGTCAAAATGGCCCTTCGCATAGGGACAGTCATCCGGATTGCAGGTTGTTTCCCCGCAGAAGCATAACTTTTCCTTTGCAGTCAGGGTGATTGTTTTCATGGACAATCCCTGTTCTTTGAGCGTACGGAATGCCTGCTCGGCCACCGTGCGGGTGATCGTCTTCGCCGTGAGATAAAAGATCTTGTCCCCAAGTCCCTCTCCCACCGCCTTGACCGCAGGAAACACGGTGGAGATCGTCTTTCCCACACCGGTCGGCGCCTGAATAAAGAGCTTCTTCTTTCTCAGAATCGTCCGGTAAACCGCAGCCGCCACATCCCGCTGTCCCTTTCTGTATGGGAAGGGGAACTCCACTGTGCGGATTGAGAGATCTCTCTTTTTCTTCCACTCCATCTCAAACTCCGCCCATTTTCTGTAGCGGCGGACGAGATCGTCAAACCACTCCTCTAATTCTTTCACCTGAAACGGAACGAGAAAGCGCTTGATCTCCTCCGTATCCAGATTGCAGTACGTCATCTGGACTCCGATCTCACCCAGATCATGCTGTACGGCGTAAATATATGCATAGCACTTTGCCTGTGCCAGATGAACGCCGACCGGACTCTCAACATGCCTCAGATCCCGGAGCACTCCTTTGATCTCATCCACTGTCACCTCACGGTGCCCATTCTCCTCTTTTTCAATAATGCCGTCCGCACGTCCCTCTATCTGAAGCGTAAAATCCCCGCACGGAATCTGTATCTTCAGACTGACTTCCGCGTGGTACTCCGGCCCCATGCGCCGCTGAATCTTCCGGTGCAGACGTCCCCCCATGAGCATGGCATCTCTGTCCATGCTTCCGGAAACACGGTTGTCTATATCTCCTTCTCTTAAGATAAATTCCACAAGGCTTCGGACAGAAATACGGACGACTTTGTTTTCATTTTCCAATTTATATGACACTGCCTTTGCACTCTGTCTCTTATTTCACCGGAGCCGAAACTCACAATGATGTTTCTATCATAATCTTATTTTACCGGTTAGACAACCTTTTTCCTGGAATTCCGGCATGTTATCCCTGTATCTTAAGGGAAGATGTCCCCTCTGACACCGCGGATTTTCCCTCTCTTTCACAGAGACCGACTCGAAAAAGCACCTCCAAAGCTCCTCATAATCCCTCTCATCATCCGAAAGATCTTCCACAGCCTCCCCGTCCGGCAGCTCTCCCCAGACAAGTTCCCATCTGCTCTGTTTCCGGTGTACGAGAGAGACCTGATGCGTCTTGTCGAAAATCAGCCAGTTTTCCAGAGGAAACCGGTCGGAAAAATGATCTCCGATGCATGTGAGCACCTGGGCTTTGGGGGAGATCTCTGAAAAGAGGATTCCGTTTTTCAGTTCCCGGAAACGGATAAACTCCTCGTACACATGCGCCTCGTTGGCCACGCTTCTGCTCATGGCAAACACATTCGCCACATCCTCATTTCCGAGATGTTCCATAATCCGCCTGCTGTCCTTTAATTTCCTCGACTCCTGCATCGCATGGAAAACCGCATTTCCCTTCTGCGGGTTGTCCGAGAGCAGCGCGTGATAGATATCCCAGCAGGCGTTGTATCCGAGATACCGCTTGATCATCCGTTCCAGGCGGAAAGCTTTCTGAGACGTCTCCTCCACCGCCTGATATTCGCAGAAAAGCTGATGCTGTACATGGCCGCGTATCTCGACGCCCGCATCGCCGTCCCGGTTCTCCTTCCATGCATCATGGAGCGCAGAGTACAGTCCCGTAATCGTATCCGTGCAAACGTATATCTGCTTCATATTCCATTCACCCCGCTGAAATTCACATCATCAAAAAGAGTCATCTGCCTGTACGTCATGCCGTCCACCCCTGACGGAAGCCGCTCCTTCGTGTTTAGAAGATTCCTCGTAATATAGTCCTCATCAATCCGCACCGGATACATCATCTTTCCCCCGCACGTGATAAAGTACAGGGCCCGTTTGAGCACAACGCCCATCTTCTTCAGATCTTCAAACGTCAGAGAAGCGTGTCTGCGCGCTTTCACAATCCTGTCTGCAGACCTGTACCCGATCCCCGGCACTCTTAAAAGCATCCGTTTGTCCGCCCGGTTGATTTCCACCGGAAACACTTCAAGATGCTTCAGCGCCCAGCAGCACTTCGGATCAAGGAGCACGTTGAAATTCGGATTGTCCTCGTCCAGAAGCTCCGATGCCTCAAACTGATAGAACCGAAGCAGCCAGTCCGCCTGATACAGCCTGTGTTCTCTCAGAAGCGGCGGTCCCTGCTCTCTCACGGAGGGAAGCGCCTTATCCTCATTTACCGGAACAAACGCGGAATAAAAAACCCGTTTCAGGTCAAACTTCCTGTACAGCGATTCCGCAACATGAAGGATCTGATAATCTGTCTCCGGTGTAGCCCCGATAATCATCTGCGTGCTCTGTCCCGCGGGAACAAACCGGGGAGCGTTTCTGTAAAGAACAATCTCGTCCCGGTTCCTTTCACGTTCGTTCTGAACAAGACGCATGGGCGTCAGAATGTTTTTTCTCGTTTTGTGCGGTGCAAGGAGACGCAGACTCTCCGCTGTGGGAAGCTCCATATTCACGCTCATTCTGTCCGCCAGATACCCGGTCATCCGGATCAGTCTCTGATCCGCACCGGGAATGGCCTTGACGTGGATATACCCCTGGAAATTGCACTCATACCGGAGTTTATACAGTGTCGCATAGATAAGCTCCATCGTGTAATCCGGACTTTTCAGAATCCCGGAACTTAAAAACAGCCCTTCTATATAATTTCTCCGGTAAAACTCCATTGTAAGGGTACACACCTCATCCGGAGTAAACGAGGCTCTCACCACGTCGTTGGATGACCTGTTAATACAGTATTTACAGTCAAATATGCACTCGTTTGTAAACAGAATCTTAAAGAGGGATATACACCTCCCGTCCGCTGAAAAACTGTGGCATATTCCCGCTTTCCGGCAGTTTCCCATACCGGTTCCGTCACCCTGTCTGTCCACTCCGCTGGAGGTGCACGCCACGTCATACTTGGCAGCATCGGAGAGTATGTGAAGTTTTTCGTACAGGGTCATCCCGCTCTGTATCACGTCCTGCATGTGCCCGCCCCTTTCTCGAACATTTGTTCGTATAAAAAGGATAGCACATACGTTCTGTTTTGTAAAGAGGGTTATAATCAGAAAAACGGAGATAAAGCCGCCCGAAAAGCGTCCATATCTCCGAAATCATCTGCATGATTATTCTATTATTTTAGTCGCATTCCCTGATGCGGTTTCTGAGCGGGAGCACCATTGCCGGTGAAACCGAAAGCTCATCCAGCCCCATGTCGATAAACTCCTGGGTCAGTTCAAGATCTGCTCCGAGTTCCCCGCAGATGCCGATCCAGGCTCCTTCTGCGTGAGCGCTCTCCGCTGCCATCCGGATCATTGCGAGTACTGCCGGATGATGGGGATCGAAAAACCGGTCCAGTTTATTGTTCTGGCGGTCAATCGCCAGCGTATACTGGGTCAGGTCGTTTGTTCCCACACTGAAGAAATCAACTTCCTTCGCAAGTTCACGGCTGACCATCACAGAAGCAGGCGTCTCGATCATGATACCGAGTTCCACATCCTCCTTAAATGGAATGCCCTCGCTTCTGAGCTCTTCTTTCACTTCCGCGATAATCTCCTTGATCTGCTTCACTTCATCGACCGAGATGATCATCGGGAACATGATGGAAATATTTCCGTACACAGCAGCCCGGTAAAGAGCTCTGAGCTGCGTCTTGAATATCTCGGGTCTTGTCAGGCAGATACGGATCGCCCGGTAACCAAGCGCCGGATTTTCCTCTTTGTCGAGTCCGAAGTAATCGACCTGCTTGTCCGCCCCGATATCAAGCGTGCGGATGATAACCTTCTTTCCGGCCATGCTCTCCGCCACCTGCTTGTAAACAGAAAACTGCTGCTCCTCTGTCGGGAAATCGGAATTCTCAAGATACAGGAACTCACTGCGGAACAGTCCGATTCCGCCTGCATCGTTTTTGAGCACCGCACCCAGGTCGGACACATTGCCGATGTTGGCGTACACGTTGATCTTCCGTCCGCTCTTTGTCACATTTTCCTTGCCCTTGAGCTGTTCAAGGAGTGCCTTCCGGTCCAGATCTTTCTGGCGCTTTTCGGTCATCTCCTTCATCGTCTCCTCGTCAGGCTCAATGTAAATCGTTCCTGTAAATCCATCCACAACAGCTGTTTTTCCATTATACTCCGGCGAGAGCTCCTCTCCCAGGCCGATAACAGCCGGGATATTCATCGTACGGGCAAGAATTGCCGTATGGGAATTGGCGGAACCGAACTGGGTGGCAAATCCGAGAACCTTGCTCTTGTCAAGCTGCACTGTCTCACTCGGAGCCAGGTCATCCGCAGCGATAATGCACGGCTCTGACATCTCTTTCAGGCCTGTGTCCACACCGCAGAGAATATCCAGCACACGCTCTGACACATCCTTTACATCGGCTGCCCTGCCCTGCATGTACGCGTCATCCATGGCGGAAAACATCTTTGCAAAGTTGTCAGCTGTCGTCGCAACGGCAAACTCCGCATTTACTTCCTGGGTACGGATGATGTTCTCGATGGATTCAAGATAGTCCAGATCCTCAAGCATCATCTGATGGATTTCGAATATCATCGCGTTCGCCTCACCCACATCTTCAAGTGCTTTGTCGTAAAGCCCCTGAAGCTGGGAAACAGCGGCATCCTTTGCCTCCTGGAATCTCTTCCACTCTGCGTCCAGATCATCGACATGCGTCCTCTTAATCACCTTTTCGCTTCTCTTATAAAACAGAAGCTTTCCGATGGAAACGCCGCCGAATACACTTTTACCAGTTATCGTAACCATAATTTATAAATCCTCCTTAACCTGATTTATAAATTTTCTTTGAAGAATGTCTCCAGCTCTGCGATTGCCTTCTCTTCATCAGCTCCATCCGCTGTGATTGTGACTTCATCGCCATTCTTTACTCCGAGTCCCATCACTCCGAAGATTCTCTTTGCGTCCGCGCTCTTCTCGCCTTTGGCGATCTTAACCGCTGACGCATATCCTGCCGCCTGCTTTACGAGGATTCCTGCCGGTCTTGCATGGATTCCTTCCGGGTCTGTGATCACATATTTAAATTCTTTCATTTCTGCATGTCCTCCTTTAACATTAGCATTTGTTACTAGTATATAACACATTATCAGACTTTTCAATCATAATTCCCTGTCCTCTGACAGGCAGAAACGCCCGTCAGTCCGCCGCATCTGAGCATCAGTCGAAAAGCGGCGTGGAGAGATATCTCTCTCCTGTGTCCGGAAGAAGCGCAACAATCACTTTCCCTGCATTTTCCGGCTTCTTCGCTTCCTCTATCGCAGCGTGAAACGCCGCGCCTGACGTGATTCCTGTCAGAATGCCCTCTCTTGCCGCGAGAAGTTTTGCCGCTGCATACGCTTCCTCCTCCGTGACACGCGCAATCCGGTCATAAATCCCGGTATCAAGCACTTCCGGCACAAATCCGGCACCGATCCCCTGAAGTCCGTGAGGACCTGCATTCCCTCCGGAGAGCACCGGTGATCCGGCCGGCTCCACCGCGATAATCTGAACGTCCTTTTTCTGCTCTTTTAAATACCTTCCGACGCCGGTCACTGTGCCGCCGGTTCCGGCTCCGGCAACAAACAGATCTACGGTTCCTTCCGTGTCCTCCCAGATCTCCGGCCCGGTTGTCAGATAGTGGGCCTGCGGATTCGCCTCATTTACAAACTGTCCGAGCACGACCGCATTGTCCGATTCCTTTTCGAGTTCAGACGCCTTTTCAATGGCTCCGGCCATCCCTTTTGCGCCTTCTGTGAGAACAATCTGCGCCCCGTAGCCCAGGAGCAGCTTTCTGCGCTCAATGCTCATCGTCTCCGGCATGACAAACACGGCTTTGTACCCTCTTGCCGCTGCCACGGCAGCGAGTCCGATCCCTGTATTTCCGCTTGTAGGCTCAATAATCGTCGCTCCGGGGCGTATCCGTCCGCTCTTCTCCGCGTCTTCAATCATGTTAAGGGCAACCCGGTCTTTCACGCTTCCGGCAGGGTTGAAATATTCAAGCTTTACAAGGATTTTCGCCTTGAGTCCGAGCTCTTTTTCTATATTTTCCGCCTCCATAATCGGGGTTTTCCCTATCAGCTCTGTTACACTGTGATATACTGCCATTTTCTGTTACCTCCCTGATGCTGATTTGATTTTCCTCCTTTATACCACGCCTCCCCCTCACTGTCAATGTGACGGATTTAAATACTTTTGTATAATATTACAAATGATCAAGAAATTCATTGACTTTCATTGTGAAACATGCTAAACTGAGGCAGTATCAGATCTTAAGAAGACCCGGTACTGAAACTTTATTATCTTATGGAGGGTTACACAATGACAGGTACAGTGAAATGGTTTAACAACCAGAAGGGTTACGGATTCATCTCCGACGCTGAAGGCAATGACATCTTTGTTCATTACTCAGGACTTGTGATGGACGGATTCAAGACCCTGGAAGAAGGCCAGTCTGTCGAATTCGATGTGACAGAGGGCTCAAAAGGACCACAGGCAACAAATGTAGTGAAACTTTAATCAGATTTTTTAATGTACCTTTTAATATATAAACTGGCTAGATTTATTATTAAAAAGCAATACAGAGAAAAGAGATTAAAAAGGAACCCCGGATGGCTCTACTGTCATCCGGGGTTCCTTTTCGTCCGTATCGCCTCTGCAAACCGGCTCTACAGCTTTGTATTTGAGACATATGCCTCCGCTGCTTCCCATACGTCGAAGCCGCTTCCTCTTAAAATATCAGCGACACGAACCGGATCGTCACACTTGAGAACAGCAGACGCGTCCGTGCCGTTTGCAAACGCATACATATACTCAATATTGATGTCTCCATCCACAATCTGATGCATGGCCCGGCTTAATGATCCGGTCTCATGCGGCACTCTCAGCGCAACCACATCTGTGAGCATGGCTGTGATTCCATTGTCTCTTAAGACTGCCTTTCCCTTGTTCGGATCTGACACGATCATCCGGAGCATTCCGTATTCCGTCGTGTCCGCCAGACTGAGCGCAACTATATTCACATCATTTCCGGCGAGGACAGAGAGGACTTCGTCAAGCCTTCCCTCCCGGTTTTCAAGAAATACCGATAACTGCTGAATCGTAACTCCCATATCTTCTCCCTCTCTTTCCTACAGTTTCCTGTTGTCGATGACACGGACTGCCTTTCCTTCACTTCTCTGGATCGTCTTCGGCTCAACAAGTTTCACTCTTACAGATACGCCGAGCGCTGTCTTGAGAACAGCCGCGATCTTGTTTCTCAGTGCGTCAAGTTTCCGGATCTCATCGGAGAATACGGACTCGTCTACTTCCACCATGACAGTCAGGACGTCCATGTTGTCCTCTCTGTCCACAATCATCAGATAATGCGGTGCAACCACGCCGCCCATGGAGAGAAGCGCCGTCTCAACCTGTGTCGGGAATACATTGACTCCGCGGATCACTTTCATATCATCTGTTCTGCCCTTGAACTTGGAAATTCTCGGCAGCGTTCTTCCGCATTCACATGTGCTGTGATCGATACTTGTCAGATCCTTCGTGCGGTAGCGGATCAGAGGCATCGCTTCTTTCGCAAGCGTCGTGAACACAAGCTCTCCTGTCTCGCCGTCCGCGCATTTCTCATGCGTTGCGGGATTGAGCACTTCCGGATAGAAATAATCGGCGTGAACATGAAGTCCTGCTTTGTGGATGCAGTCCTGCGCAACCCCGGGTCCGGTGATCTCGCAGAGTCCGTAAATATCGAAGCAGTTGATATGAAGGATGCTCTCAATCTTCCGGCGCATCTCTTCCGTCCACGGTTCTGCTCCGTGGATTCCCGCTTTGAGCTTCATGCTGTCGACTTTTCCCGCCTCCTGAATTGACTCGGCAAGATACAAAGCATAGGAAGGGGTACATGCAAATGCTGTCGCTCCCAGGTCTTCCATACACATCATCTGTCGCTTGGTATTTCCCGCCGACATAGGTATTGCCGTCGCGCCCAGCGCCTTCGCGCCGAAGTCGAGGCCCAGGCCTCCTGTGAAAAGTCCATATCCGTAGCAGACGTGAATAATATCCTCATCTGTAAGTCCGGCCATGGTCAGTCCTCTGGCCACGCATTCTCCCCAGACATCCACGTCCTTCTGAGAATAAGGCGCGATTGTAAGCTTTCCCGTCGTTCCCGATGTGCCCTGCACGCGGACAACATCTTTCATCGGGATCGCCAGAAGACCAAATGGATAATTATTCTTCAGATCCTCTTTTGTCGTGAACGGAAGTTTCTCGATATCTTCAATTGACTTGATATCGCCGGGCTCGACCCCTCTCTGCTGCATCTTTTTGCGGTAGAATTCTACATTTTTATAGACTCTGTTCACTACTTCGACAAGTCTTTTGCTCTGCAGATCCGCCATCTCATCTCTGCTCATGCACTCGATTTTCGGATCGCGGATCCGCTCCACCCAGTTTTCCAATGATACTCCTGCCATTTTCTTTCTCCTTTAATGTGTTTCTCTTATAATTCTTCTTCCTCTACGAGCTTGACATCCGCCGCCCGCAGGACTTCTTCCGCCTTGCCAAAATCGTCTGTATGAAATACCATGACCGGAGCTTTTCCTTTGCGGATCACGAAAGAATAAATATAATTCACATTAATCCTGCCTTCTGCCAGGATTTTAAGCATCTGGTTTAAGTTACCCTGCTCATCTTTCAGCTCTGCCCCGATTACCTCGCTGACTCTCGTGACGAATCCCTTCTCTGTCAGACTGTTCTTAGCCTGAACAGGATCATCCACGACAAGACGCATAATTCCGAATTCCGGCGTATCAAACGTTGAGATTGCACGAATATTTACGCCCGCATCGGACAGAACCGAAGTCACCTTAAGCATACTTCCCGGCTGATTTTCCACAAATACCGATATCTGCCTGATCATTGCTATCACCACCCTTCCCTAAAATATAACTGTTCTACTTCAGACTGTATCCCACGTCGAAGGCCTTCTTGTTGATCTCAATCGTCTTCGGCGGAACGGTCTTCTCGATTACGTCATACCACTGTTCTTTTGTAAAATCCATATGCTGTGCAGCAACGCCGAGCACGATCAGGTTGAATACTTTCGGATTTCCCAGCTTTTTGGACTCTTCCGTCGCATCCACGCGGTAAACCTTGTGGCTCTCTGCAAGTTTTTCAAGAATATTTTCAGGGTATTCAGCGTTTCCGATCACAACGGGCATCGGATCGATTCTCCAGTCATTTACAATCAGGACACCGTCCTTTTTCAGAAAATGGGAGTAACGGAGCGCCTCAAGCCGCTCAAAGGCAATGATCACATCCGCCTGGCCCTCTTCCACGATCGGCTCAGCCACTTTGTCGCCGTACCTCACAAAGGTGACAACGCTTCCCCCGCGCTGTGCCATTCCGTGTACCTCGGACAGCTTCACGTCATATCCTCCGGCTATGGTAAGTCCGCCGAGGATTCTGCTGGTGAGCAGTGTCCCCTGGCCGCCCACACCGACAATCATAATATTCTTTACCGACATTCTACTCACCCTCCTTTACCAGTTCAATGGCATCGAATTTACACAGATCCCTGCAGAGTCCGCATCCGGTGCACATCGTATCGTCGATACGGATCGTACCGTCCGCATTCTTCGTCATGGCCGGACATCCCGGCTTCATGCACATGCCGCATTTCTTACACCTGTCCGCATGGGCTGTGTAGAGCGGTTTTTTCCTCTTGTCGAGCAGCACGCATGGCGTCTTTGTGATGATCACCGACACCTCATCCTTTGCCGTCTCCTCTTTGATTGTCTTCTCGAGAAGCGGAAGGTCAAAGGCGTTGATCTCATATACGTTCTTCACGCCCATGGCGCGGCAGATGCCCGGAATGCTGATGGCATAGGTCGGATCTCCCTGGAGCGTCTTTCCTGTTGCCGCATGATCCTGATGTCCGGTCATTCCCGTCGTTGAATTGTCGAGAATGATCACGGTTCCCGTGGCATTGTTGTATACCATATTCATAAGGGAGTTCACACCGGTATGCATGAAAGTAGAATCTCCGATCACTGCCACCCAGTTCTTTATGTAGTCTTTGCCCTTCGCCTTCTCCATTCCGTGAAGCGTGGAGATACTGGAGCCCATGCACATCGTCGTGTCGATGACACTTAAGGGAGCCACCGCGCCGAGTGTATAGCATCCGATGTCTCCGGCAGCGTGCATTTTCAGTTTGTTCAGCACATAGAATACGCTTCTGTGGGGACATCCCGGACAGAGAATCGGCGGTCTTCCCGGTGCCTCGGCCGGCTTCGCCATATCAGGCTCCTCTTTCAGAATCGCCTTTCTGAGCATATTTGCACTGTACTCGCCCTGGACAGTGAAGATCTCTTTTCCGATCGCTTTGATTCCCCAGGATTTCACCTGCTCCTCAATGACGGGATCGAGCTCCTCCACAATGTAGAGCGTCTCCACCTTTGAGGCAAAGTCCTCGATCAGCTTTCTCGGAAGCGGATTGACCATTCCGAGCTTTAAGACTGACGCCTCCGGCAGCGCTTCCTTCACATACTGGTACGGAATTCCGCTTGTGATGACGCCGATCTTTGTATCGTTCATCTCTACCGTGTTGATCGGCAGTGTATTTGCCGCTTCCGCAAGCTCGTTATTTCTCTTCTCAATCTCAATGTGACGGAGCTTCGCGTTGCCCGGCATCATGACGTTTTTCCCGATATTTTTCTCATAGGGCCTGTCTTCCGGCACAATCCTCTCCTTTAACTCTACAAGTCCCTGGGAATGTGCCAGTCTTGTCGTTGTACGGAAAATGAACGGGCGGTCATACTTTTCGCTCAGCTCAAAGGCAGTTTTGAAGAAATCCTTCGCCTCCGCACTGTCCGCCGGCTCGATCACCGGAAGCTGCGCCGCACGCGCCACCATTCTCGTATCCTGCTCGTTCTGGGAGCTGTAAAGTCCCGGATCGTCTGCCACGACGATGACAAGTCCGCCGTTTACTCCCATGTAGGATACCGAGTAGAGCGGATCTGCCGCCACGTTCAGTCCTACATGCTTCATGCAGGCCATGGCACGGACACCCGCAAGGCTGGCTCCCACAGCGACCTCCGTCGCCACTTTCTCATTCGGCGCCCACTCCTCGTAGACATCATCTTTATACTGAACGAGATATTCGCTGATCTCCGTACTCGGTGTTCCCGGGTAGGCGGATGACACTTTGACTCCCGCTTCGTAAGCGCCCCGGGCAATCGCCTCATTGCCCAGCATGATTACTTTCTCTGCCATATCATAAACCATCCTTTCGTAAATCTGTCACTCTTCTCGCTTTCCCCTCGAAGCGCTGCAGTGAGTTCGGCGCCACGAGGCGGAGCTGCGTCGCAAGTCCGAGCTGCGACTTCAGAGCCCTCTTAATTTTTCCTTCCAGTTCGCTTAACTTCGCGTAGCTGTCAAGAAGTCTGTCGTCGATCAGCTCTACTGTGATCGTCATCACATCAAGCCGGTTCTTTCTCTCCACGAGGATCTCGTAGTGCGGTCCGATCTCGTCGATCTTTAAGAGCACTTCCTCGATCTGTGTCGGGAATACATTCACGCCGCGGATGACAAGCATGTCATCGGCGCGCCCGGAGATATTTTCCATTCTCGCCGTTGTTCTGCCGCATCTGCACGGTTCGTACATCAGCCTTGTCAGGTCGCCGGTACGGTATCTGACAAGCGGCAGCGCCTCTTTTCCGAGACAGGTCACGACAAGTTCGCCAAGCTCACCCGGCGGAAGCACTTCCTCCGTCTCCGGATTGATAATCTCGGGAATAAACCAGTCTTCATTGATGTGCATTCCGCACAGTTCCGTACATTCTCCGGCCACGCCCGGGCCGCACAGCTCGCTCATGCCATAGTTCTGTGTACAGACAAACTGGTCTCCCCAGACTTTGTGCATCTCGTCTCTCATCGGCTCAGTCATTCCCTCGCCGCCGAAAAGTCCGGTGCGGATCTTCAGATCCTTCTTCGGATCCATTCCTCTTTTCCGGATCTCCTCCCCGAGATGCAGCGCGTAGGACGGCGTCGCCACAAGAAGCGTCACTCCCATATCCTTAAGAAACATGATCTGCTTGTTCGTATTTCCGGAAGACATCGGGATTACGGATGCGCCGATCTTCTCCAGGCCCCCGTGAAGTCCGAGAGCACCGGTAAATGTCCCGTATCCGAAAGAAATCTGTGCCACATCTTCCTCTGTAGCGCCTCCCATGCAGGCAAGCCTTGCCACATTGTTAAGCCACATGTCCAGATCGTTCCTCGTATATCCAACCACAGTCGGCTTTCCGGTTGTCCCGGAGCTTGCGTGGTAGCGGACTATTTCCTTCTTATCCACGGCAAAAAGGCCGTCCGGATAATGGTCCCGGAAATCTGCCTTGTATGTAAAAGGCAGCCTCTTCAGATCGTCTAGTGTCTGAATATCTTCCGGTTTTACCCCCGCCGCATCCATCTTGTCGCGGTAAGGTTTCACTCTGTCATAAATATAGCGGACCGTACTTTTCAGCTTTGTAAGCTGTATGGCTTCAATCTCGCTTCTGGGCAGAGTCTCTTCTTTCGCCCATATCATTGTGTGTATCCTCCTTCGGTTAAAGTTCGCCTTTGGATAGTATATCACATTACTTTGACGAGTTAAAGTGGAAAATTAAGTTTGTCCGGAAGAAAAGCGGAAATGCGTTTTACAAAAGGAGCCGGGATTTTCACTCCCGGCTCCTTTCTGTCTCCGTGATCTGCATTCAGATCAGCAATCCGTCTTCAATTCCGTAATCCGGCAACGATTCCGCAGTCTGCCGTCAGGACTGCAATCCGTCATCAGCAGAGCGGATATTTATCTGTCAGCTCTTTTACCATTTTGCGTGCCTTCTCCACGTTGTCCTCGCTCTCGATGACCATGGCGATGATCTCCGCGATCTTATCCATATCGTCTTCTTTCATCCCTCTTGTCGTAACGGCAGGTGTTCCAAGTCTGACACCGCTTGTGACAAACGGGGAGCGGGGATCGTTGGGGATCGTGTTCTTGTTGCAGGTGACATAGGCGTCGTCCAGACGCTTCTCAAGCTCTTTTCCGCTTACGTCGGTAGCCGTCAGATCCACCAGCATCAGGTGGTTGTCCGTGTCACCGGATACGATCTTTACGCCCCTCTTCTTAAGCCCTTCACAGAGCGCCTTCGCATTTTTCAGAATCTGCTTCTGGTACTCTTTAAACTCCGGCTGGAGCGCCTCTTTAAAACATACCGCTTTCGCCGCGATCACGTGCATCAGCGGGCCGCCCTGGATTCCCGGGAACACTGCCTTGTTGAAGTTGAACTTCTCATTCATCTCATTGCTGGAGAGGATCATGCCTCCGCGGGGTCCTCTTAATGTCTTATGCGTCGTCGTAGTAGTCACATGCGCGTACGGGATCGGGCTCGGATGAAGGCCTGCTGCCACCAGTCCGGCAATGTGCGCCATATCTACCATGAGGTATGCTCCGACTTCGTCCGCGATCTCGCGGAAACGCTTGAAATCGATCGTTCTCGCATAGGCGCTCGCCCCTGCGATGATGAGCTTCGGCTTACACTCCTTCGCGATCTCAAGAACCCGGTCATAGTCGATCACGCCCTCGTCATTGACTCCGTAGGGGACAACATTGTAATACTTTCCGGACATATTGACCGGTGAACCGTGGGTTAAGTGTCCGCCGTGATCCAGGTTCATCCCCATGTAAGTGTCTCCCGGCTGAAGGATGGCGAACATCACTGCCATATTCGCCTGCGCTCCGGAGTGGGGCTGTACATTGGCATACTCACAGCCGAACAGCTCTTTTGCGCGCTCTCTTGCGAGGTTCTCGGCCACGTCGACACACTGACATCCGCCGTAGTATCTCTTTCCCGGATAGCCTTCCGCGTATTTGTTCGTCAGCGGACTGCCCATGGCTGCCATCACTGCTTTGCTCACCCAGTTCTCGGATGCGATCAGTTCGATATGAGAGTTCTGTCTCTCCATCTCGTCTTTGATGGCTTCCGCAATTTCCGGGTCTGTTGTCATGATCTCGTCGAAGTCGTACATTCTCATTTTCCTCCCAATCTGTCGTTTTCAGTAATTTCACTGCAACGCAGCTATTATACCATACAGAAAATGATTCCATCAACTGTTTTCCTTACAGATCAAACAGGGACAGCTGGTTGCTCTGGGGCAGATCGCCGAACAGTCCCAGCCCCTGCATCAGATCGATCACCGTCTTGCTGACCTTGGTCCGCTGCCGGAAGTCGTCAAGGGACAGATACGGTCCGTCCTTTGACGCTTCCTCTACAGCCTCCGCCGCCTTGTCTCCCATTCCCTCAATGCTGGCAAGGGACGGCATAAGCTTTCCGTCAATGATCTGGAACATCCGTGCTTTCGCCCGGTAAATATCGATGGGCATGAACTCAAACCCGCGGGCATACATCTCCTGGACGATCTTCATGTCTTTCATAACGTCCTGCTCTTTCTTGCTTAAGGAATCGCTGCGCCGCTTATAGTCTTTCATGTAATAGTCCAGCTTGTCCTTCCCCTGGCACATGATCTCATAGGAGAACGCATCCGCACGGATTCCGAAATAGGCCGCGTAGTACGCCAGCGGATAATTGATCTTGCAGTAGGCGATGCGGTACGCCATCATGACGTAGGCCGCCGCGTGGGCTTTCGGGAACATATAGCTGATCTTCTTGCACGACCAGATATACCAGTCGGGCACGTCTTTTTCCTTCATGGCCTCCTCCCACTCGGGCTTCAAGCCTTTTCCCTTACGCACGCTCTCCATGATCGTAAAGGCGAGGGCACTCTCCACCCCTTTGTTGATCAGGTAGATCATGATATCATCTCGGGTACAGATCGCCGTGGAAATCGTCGCCTTTCCGGATTTTACAAGCTCCTGTGCGTTTCCGAGCCACACGTTCGTTCCGTGTGACAGTCCGGAAATGCGGATCAGGTCCGAAAGCGTCTGCGGCTTCGTATCCTCCACCATCTGGATAACAAAGTCGGTTCCGAACTCCGGGATTCCCAGACACCCGAGGCGGCATCCGTCAATATCCTCCGGCTTGATGCCGAGCACTTCAGTGCCGTGGAAAAGTTCAATCACTTTCCTGTCGTCAAGAGGGATCTCCGTAGCGACAAACGGATGTTCTTCATTATATTCGTTATCCATCGCATCCGAGGTGATATAGTCCTCCAGTGTACGGATCATGGTCGGATCATCGTGTCCGAGAATATCAAGCTTTAAAAGGTTATGGTCGATGGAGTGGTAGTCAAAATGAGTTGTGATGATTCCGCACTCCATATCATTGGCCGGATGCTGCACCGGCGTAAACTCGTTGATGTCATGGCCGTGGGGAAGAACGACGATTCCTCCCGGATGCTGGCCTGTGCTTCGCCGGATTCCCGTGCATCCTTCCGTGATTCTCTCGATCTCGCACCGCCGCTTTCGCTGTTCGTGCTCCTCATAATAGTTCTTCACAAATCCGTAGGCCGTCTTATCCGCCAGTGTTCCGATCGTTCCCGCCTTGAACGTATGCCCCTCTCCGAAGAGCACCTCCGTGTATTTGTGCGCTTTCGCCTGATAGTCTCCGGAGAAGTTCAGGTCGATATCCGGCTCCTTGTCTCCCTTAAATCCGAGGAACGTCTCGAAGGGGATATCAAATCCTGCCTTCACAAGCGGCTCCCCGCACACAGGACAGTTCCGGTCCGGCATGTCGAATCCGCAGCCGCCGGCGTAGGAGCGCACCTCCTCGGACTCAAAATCACTGTAGTGGCACTTCCTGCAGTAATAGTGCGGGCTTAGAGGATTAACCTCCGTGATTCCCGCCATGGTCGCCACAAAGGAGGAACCAACCGAACCTCTGGAACCGACCAGATATCCGTCTGCATTGGACTTCCACACCAGCTTCTGCGCGATGATATACATCACCGCATAGCCGTTGGATATGATGGAACTCAGCTCTTTTTCCAGTCTCTCCGACACCTGGACAGGCAGGTCTTCGCCGTACATCTCATGGGCTTTCCGATAACAGATATCTCTCAGCTCCTGATCCGAGTTCTCGATTACCGGCGGACACTTGTTTGGGTTCACCGGGGAGATTTTCTCCACCATTCCCGCGATCTTCACCGGGTTGTCAATGACGATCTCCCGGGCTTTTGCAGCCCCCAGATAGGAGAATTCCTCCAGCATCTCGTCCGTTGTGCGCAGGAACAGGGGTGGCTGCACATCCGCGTCGTCAAATCCCTTTCCCGCCATGATAATCCGGCGGTACACCTCGTCCTCCGGGTCAAGGAAATGCACGTCGCAGGTTGCCACCACGGGCTTTCCGAACTTCTCTCCCAGCTCCACGATCTCCCGGTTGATATTCTGGAGATCTTCCACCGAGTTTACATCCGGCGTACGGTCGCTCTCGATCATAAACCGGTTGTTTCCCACCGGCTGGATCTCATAGTAATCATAAAAATCCGCCAGTCTGGCGATCTGCTGTGCCGAACGCTTTTCCAGTACGGCCTGGTAGAGTTCTCCGGCCTCGCAGGCGCTTCCGATGAGAAGTCCCTCCCGGTGTTCGTTCAGAAGGCTTTTGGGAATACGCGGCCTCCTTCCGTAGTAGGTCAGATGGGACTCTGTAATCAGGTGATACAGGTTGTATCGGCCGATGTCATTTTTTGCCAGAATAATAATATGGTGGGTCGGCATCTTCCGGATCGCGTTCACATTCCGGTCGCCGTAGTGATTGACTTCCTTAAGCGTCGTGATGCCGTCCTTTTTCAGCATCTCCACAAATTTTACGAAAATCTCTGCGGTTGCGCCCGCGTCGTCCACCGCCCGGTGGTGATTCTCAAGGGAGATATTCAGCGCTTTCGCCACAATATTGAGCTTGTATTTGGACAGCGTCGGAAGCAGCACTCGCGCAAGCGCCACTGTATCCACATAGACAAAATGATCGTCAAGTCCCAGGCTGCGGCAGTTCTGCTCGATAAATCCCACGTCAAACCCTGCGTTGTGCGCCACCAGCACGCCGTCTCCGATAAACTCGAGAAACTTCGGCAGCACCTCCTCGATGGGAGGAGAATCCATAACCATCTCGTCCGTTATACTCGTCAGATTCGTGATCTCAAAGGGGATCGGACGTTTCGGGTTGACAAACGTACTGAACCGGTCTGTAATCTTTCCGCCCTCCACCCGGACCGCTCCGATCTCTATAATCCGGTCCCGGATGCTGCTGAATCCCGTCGTCTCGATATCGAATACAATGTACGTGTCATCCAGATTTTCGTCTCCCGCATTCACCGCAATCTCGGTCAGGTCGTCCACCACATAGCCTTCCACGCCGTACAGAATCTTAAACGGGTCGTCCTTGTCCAGCGTCTCTATGTAATGGTTTGCGTCAGGAAACGCCTGGGCCACGCCGTGATCTGTGATTGCGATGGCCGGATGGCCCCAGTCGTGGGCCCGCTTTACAATATTCTTCACCTCAGAGACGCCGTCCATATCGCTCATCTTCGTATGGCAGTGAAGCTCCACCCGCTTGACCGGGCTTAAGTCTTCCCTTGAGACAGTAAAGTCCCCGATCTTCTTAATTCCGGTCACAGATCCGATCGTCAGCTCTCCGTCAAACTTGTCGATGGTGGTGATTCCCTTGATCTTGACAAAAGCTCCTTTTTTCAGCTCGCCCAGTATCTCCGGGAGCTGATCGTTCCTGGTGAACATCTTTACCGTGATCGTATCCGTAAAATCCGTCACCGCGAACATGACGATGGTCTTCTCATTACGGATCTCCCGCGTGTCAAAATTAATAATCTTTCCGTGGATGGTGATCTCCCCCATCTCCGTCACAACCTGATCAAGCGTAATCGGCTCATCGTCAAAGTTTCTTCCGTAGATCAGGTTTGGATCATCTCCCACCTTGACCGGGCGGTAAAAGTCTTTCTTCCGGAACTCTCCCTTTTTCCCGAACTTCTTCCCCTGTTCTTCCCGGCCTGATTTCGCCCCCGGCGTGCTGCCCGAAGCGCTTCCCGCCTGGGAGGGAGCGGCAGACGAACCGCGGGAGACGCCGCCCTTGACCGATACGTTCTCTCCGGATGCATCCCCGTCCTCCGCCGGGCGCTCTCTCACCTCTTCGCCCCGCTGTCTCGCGCGCCGCTCAAAGATCGCATTGATCTCCTGCTGGACTCTCTGCTCGTCATATTCCCGGCTGCTGCTCTTTTCCGGCTTTCTGTAGGAGATCCGGATATCCGCCGGGATATGGAACCGTTTGGAAAAAATCTCATCCAGAAGACCGATAATCTCTTCCTTCCGCCCCTCGGATACGATCGTGTCGAGCAGTTCAAGAATGATCACACTGTCCTTCTCGTAGCTGATCTCCGCGTGAGCGAACATGCTCGACGCCAGCACGCTTGTCTCCTTGAGTTCCTCGATAATACTTTCCCGGTACTCATGCATGAGCGCCTTCGCCGTGTACTGCCCCGAAAGAGTGTACTCCTCCACAATACGGACATTCACCGCCACTGTTCCGAAAAGCTGTTCCTTGATCCGGTGTTCCATCATCCGGATCTGCTTTTTCTGAATCAGATGCCTGCTCAATATATGTACGCGGAGAAAATCACGGTTCGAGTTCGTCGTGATTTTCTTTACTTCCACATCCGCGAAAAGAATCTGTATGTCATCCTCCACTTTCAGAGTAGGGAATACATTGAAAAAAACTTTGCTGTTCTGTACCTGTTCCAATTCAAAGGCTCCTGTCTTGTTCGTTGTCAGTCATTCCAGTGCAGAAGTTCCTCCCTGAGCGTGTCAAGGAGTTCTTCTTCCTTTACCTTCTTAACGATCTCTCCCTTGCGGATCAGAAGTCCCTCTCCGACTCCTCCCGCAATTCCGATATCCGCTTCCTTCGCCTCTCCGGGGCCGTTCACCGCACATCCCATCACCGCGACTTTGATATCAAGCGGAATATCCGCGACCATCCGCTCCACCTCATTCGCAAGGCCGATCAGGTCGATCTTTGTCCGTCCGCATGTGGGACAGGAGACAACCTCGATTCCGCCTTTCTTAAGTCCAAGCGTCTTCAGGATCAGTTTCGCCGTGCGGATCTCCTCCACCGGGTCTCCCGTCAGAGAGACGCGGATCGTGTTTCCGATTCCCTTGTTGAGAATAATCCCGAGACCCACCGAGGATTTCACGTTTCCGGACCAGACCGTCCCGGACTCTGTGATTCCCACATGAAGAGGATAGGGACATTCTTTCGCGATCAGTTCATGGGCCTCGACGCACATGAGAACGTCGGAAGACTTGATGCTCACCACAAGGTTGTCATACCCCATGTCTTCGATCATATGCACTTTGTCCAGGGCGCTCTCCACGATTCCCGCCGCGGTCACGCCGCCGTACTTTTCGAGAAGCGGTTTCTCCAGGGAGCCGCTGTTTACTCCGACACGGATCGGAATCCCATGCTCTTTTGCACTGTCAACCACTGCTTTCACCCGCTCTTTTGAACCGATATTGCCCGGGTTGATCCGGATCTTGTCCGCACCGTTTTCTATTGCGGCGATGGCAAGCCGGTAGTCAAAGTGAATGTCCGCCACAAGCGGGATATGGATCCCCTTCTTTATTTCCCGCAGCGCCTCCGCAGCTTCCATTGTCGGAACCGCGCACCGGACGATCTCACATCCGGCCGCTTCAAGTTTCAGAATCTGGGATACCGTAGCCCTGACGTCCTCCGTCTTCGTGTTCGTCATGGACTGAATCGCAACCGGATTGTTCCCTCCGATTTTCACACTGCCGATGGCAATCTCTTTTGTCTGATTTCTGTACATTTTGTCTCCTCTCCTCCCTTTTCTTCCGCGTCTTTCCTGCAGTCTCTTCATCCGCTTCACATATTCCGCGCATTATTGCAGGCTCTTCATTCGCCGCATACTGCAATGATAAAATAAATCATCCCAGATGCAGGAGCGGGGCCAAATGTATGTTCCTCAGAACCCCACTTGACCCCTTTTTGATCACTACGTATTTTTATAATTCATTCCGCGTCTGCTGTCACTCTTCGCGCACAAACACCATCTGGTCTCCGTATTCGCGCTCGGTGAGCGTCAGCGTATCCTGCTCCACATTATAGTCGTAAGAGCCGGAAAGCACACCTTCCGCCTGACCGTATGCCTCCGTCTGGATAGTAAAGATCTTGTTCTTCGTGTCCACGAAATACTCCGCGGTCACATCCTGCTCCGTACCCTCGGCATCCATTCCGGTCATGGTCATCTCTCCGTCATCGCCGATCTCAATCATCGCGCCGCTGTCCTCGCTCACCCACGTTCCTTCCAGAGGATTGGAGGTGAACAGCTTAATAATAAAAAATGCTGCCACAATGATGATAATCACCGAAGAAACCGTGAGAACCGTTCTCCACAGCGTACTTCTTTTTTCTTCGTTATTCTCAAGAATCATATAATATTTCCCTTCTTTTCCTGTCTTCCATTATACGGAATTCATCCGGCACTGTCAACCGTGCGGAGCTCATCCTGTGCAGAACCCGTACCGGCTCCGCATGTCCTCACCCGGGAGTCGCTGTCCCTCTAAAAAAGGCCGGATGAGGCCGAAAAAGCAGGGTTACGACTGAAGTCTGCGCTTCAGGCAGTCGAGCAGAACATTCATCTCCTCGTCGGTACCGACGGTGATTCTCAGATACTGACCGATCTTCTCATCGTCCCAGTGTCTCACGTAAACATTCTCCTCTTTCAGCTCCTCAAACAGTCTGCCCGCATCATACTCCGGGTGGCGCGCGAAAAGGAAATTTGCCCTGGAATCCGTAAGGAGAAACCCGAGCTTTTCCAGTTCTCCCTTCACCCGCTCCCTTGTGGTTACTATTTTACGGACATTCGATTCAAAATATTCCCGGTCCTTCACAGCCGCAGCCCCGCATACCTGTGCCGCGCGGCTCATTGTGTAGGAGTTGAAGGAATATTTTACATGATTCAGACATTCGATCAGTCCCGGACTGGCCATGGCAAATCCGATTCTCATTCCTGCCATGCTTCTTGACTTTGAAAACGTCTGGGTCACAATCAGGTTGTCATAGCGGTCAATCAGCTCAGCCGCCGACCGTCCCGCAAAATCCACGTACGCCTCATCCACAATCACAATGGTATCCCTGTTGTGATGTAAGATATCCTCCACAAAGTCAAGTTCCTCATAAACCGCGGTGGGGGCGTTCGGGTTCGGGAAAATAATTCCCCCGTTCTCCCGGTAGTAGTCTTCTTTCACAAGACGGAAATTTCTGTCCAGTTCGGGACACTCATAGGGAATACCGTAGAGGGCGGCCCACACCTTGTAAAACGAGTACGTGATATCCGGAAAGAGAACCGGTTTCCCCGAATTGAAAAAGGTCAGAAAGCAAAGCGCCAGCACCTCATCCGATCCGACACCCACAAAGATCTGATCTTCACCCACTCCGTAGTTTTCCGCCAGCGCGCGGGTAAGCACACCTGACGCCGGATCCGGGTACAGTCTGAAATCGGCTGCATCAAGGTTCGCAAGCGCCTCCTTCACCCCCGGGGCCGGAGGATACGGGTTCTCGTTGGTGTTCAGCTTGACCACGCGCTTCTGGGGCTGTTCCCCCGGCACATACGGTTCCACATTCCGAATATTTTTAAGAAGTTCTGCTCTGACTGTCATGATTCACATTCTCCATTTCCGCCCAAATCTGCAGGTTTATTTCGCACTGCCGTCTTTCCTGCGCTGCCTGCATGCTTATTTCACGCTGCAGTCTTTCCTGCGCTGCCTGCAGGTTTTCTTTCACATCCGTCTATCTGTAGTTTGCCGCAAGCTCTGCAAACTTCGGCAGGGAGTTCACAATCGTCTCATAGGAGACACAGTATGCGATTCTCACGTAACCAGGGCACGCAAAGGAGCTTCCCGGCACGAGAAGGATATTGTACTCTTTCGCCTTTGCGCAGAATTCTTTTTCATCCGCCACCGGAGACTTCACGAAGAGATAGAACGCTCCCTCCGGCTTGATGCACTCAAACCCGAGTTCTTTTAATCCGTTGTAGAGGGTCTCTCTGTTTCTGTCGTAGAACGAAATGTCTGTCTTCTCGTTTAAGCACGCCTTTACAACTTTCTGCTGGAGTGTCGGAGCGTTTACAAATCCGAGGATTCTCGTGGCAACGTTGGCCGCCGCAATCACATTTTCACTGTCCGCAGCCTCATCCGGAATCACAAGGTAGCCGATCCGCTCTCCCGGAAGTGAGAGAGATTTGCTGTAGGAGTAGCCGACAACCGTATTTGCATAATATTTCGTCAGATACGGCACTTCAATCCCGTCGTAGGCCAGCTCTCTGTACGGCTCGTCCGAGATCAGATAAATATCCGTTCCGTACTCTTCCTGCTTTTTCTCCATCACAGAGGCCAGTTTTTTGATCGTCTCCTCTGAGTAGACAACACCGGTCGGGTTGTTCGGAGTATTCACGATGACTGCTCTTGTCTTCGGCGTGATCTTCTTCTCAAACTCATCCAGTCTCGGCTGGAATGTCTCCGTATCCGGGGAAATCTCCACAAGAGAACCGTCGTAATTGTTCACATAGCTTCTGTATTCTCCGAAATAGGGTGCGAACACGATCACCTCATCGCCCGGATTGATCAGCGCCTTGAGAATCACATTGAGTCCTCCGGCAGCCCCTACGGTCATGGTGATATTTCTCGCCTTAAAATTCGTTCCGAACCGGCCGTTTAACGACTCCGCCACTGCCTCACGCACATCCTCATATCCGGCATTGCTGTTCGTGTAGCCGTGGAGGACAACCGGATCTTCCCTGTTTAACAGTTCGATGATCGCATTTTTCACAGATTCCGGCGCCGGAACGTTCGGGTTTCCCAGGCTGAAATCAAACACATTCTCTGCCCCGTAGATCTTTGCCAGGCGGTTTCCCTCCTCAAACATCGCGCGGATCGCGGAACTGTTTGCCACCATGTTTTCCATTTTCTTTGATATCATTGCTGTCACTCCGTTTCTTTTACAAATCCTTTTTCTTCCAGGAAGGCCGGCCTGTATGAGAGCTTCGCCTTTCTCAATCCCTCCGCTCCCGTGTCGTCCTCTCTGTTGACGTATTTATAATTCATGCACTCATGCTGCACAAACTGCTGGTTAATCATCGGATAGGCACCCTCAACATCCGCATATGCCTTCTCGATATGCACGACAAACGTATCATCGCAAAGCGGTTCTCCCACCGTAAACGCGGCAATTTTCCCGTTCACACGCAGTACGCCGCCTGTCATGCCGAGTTCTTTGTAAAGCCGCAGCGAATTTAACGCCACGCACATCTCGGCATTTTTCTCCGGGTCGTCTTCACATCCGTTGTCGTTTCGCCACTGAAGCGCCATCTGGAAGCACTCTTCCACATTGTCATCGGAGAGCGTCTCATAGCTCCAGTCCGGATAGAGCTTCATGAATTTGTTGATATGATTTCTCTTGCCGTGGAGTTTTTTCCCTGCAAGAGTAGCCAGCTTCTCTGTCTCATACACGTAGTCCGCGTAGTCGCGGTTGTACTCGATGGAGAATCTGCCCGGATACCACTTCTCTAGCTGATCGAACATCTCCGGCGTCACATTATACAGGGCAAACGGACAGTTCTTCTCCCTGCAGTATTCCATAAGCCATTCCAGCGCCCTTCTGACATTTTCCGGCTTTCCCGCCGGATAAGAGTAAGCGCATCCGCCGCTTTCATTGCGGAACACAAGCGAGTCCTCGATTACGGCAAACTTCACATTATAATGTCTGGACCAGAGATAGCAGTTCACAAAACTTCTCTCGCAGCTCCGGCTCGGAGCCTGCTTAAAATACGATGAAATAAGATCTCTGTCCTCCAGTTCAGGCCGCTTAAAATCTGGTTCTGTCATTTTCGGTATCTGCCTCCGTCCTCAATTCTTCCAGTATTTTCCATTCGTCCATTTTTATTATTCCTCTTCCATACCGCTTAACCGCGCTGTCTGATCCGCCGCGATCAGACTGTCGATGATCTCGTCCAGATCTCCGTTTAACACGGAGTCGAGCTTGTGGAGAGTAAGCTTTATTCTGTGGTCCGTCACACGGCCCTGCGGGAAGTTGTAAGTCCGGATCTTCTCGGAGCGGTCTCCGGTACCGATCTGGCTTCTTCTCGCCTCGGCCTCAGACGCCTGCTGCTTTTCAAGTTCCAGATCATACAGCTTGGAGCGCAGCAGCCGGAATGCCTTCTCTTTGTTCTGAAGCTGAGACTTCTCTGTCTGGCTGTAAATTACGATTCCGGTCGGGAAGTGAGTCAGACGCACCGCTGAGTCCGTCGTGTTGACGCACTGTCCGCCGTTTCCGGAAGCTCTCATAACGTCGATCCGGATGTCCTTCTCATCAATCACCACATCCACTTCCTCGGCTTCCGGCATGATGGCCACAGTGATGGTGGACGTATGGATTCTTCCGCCGCTCTCCGTCTCCGGCACCCTCTGTACGCGATGCACGCCGCTTTCGTATTTCAGACGGGAGTAGGCTCCCTGTCCGGTAATCATAAAGACACACTCTTTGAAGCCGCCGATTCCGTTCTCATTTAAGGAAATCATCTCGGTTTTCCATCCCCGGCTGTCCGCGTAATGCACGTACATGCGGTAGATCTCCGCCGCAAAGAGCGCGGCCTCATCACCGCCCGCACCCGCGCGGATCTCCACGATGACGTTCTTGTCATCGTTGGGGTCTTTCGGGAGGAGAAGGATCTTCAGTTCCTTTTCCAGCTCCTCGATCCGCTTCTTTGACTCGTTTAACTCTTCCTTCGCCAGCTCGCGCATCTCCTCATCAGATTCCTCCTCGAGAAGCGACAGGCTGTCCTCCATATTCTGTTTACAGTTCTTATACTCGTTGTAAGCCTCTACGATAGGAGCGAGATCGCTCTGCTCTTTCATCAGCTTCCGGAACCGCACCGGATCGTCTGCCACGCCCGGCTCCTGCAGCTCTCCCATAATCTCCTCGTATCGGATCAGCAAATCATCCAATCTGTCAAACATGTTCCTCTGTCCTTTTCTAAAAAAATAATCTGGTGTCCAAATCTATATTCTCAACTATATCTTCCAAAAACTACCCGGTCAAGCCCTGCCAGGTCTTTTTTTACTTCAATGTCCAGGAAGCCGCCCTTTCTCATCAGATCAGCCACGTCCTCCGCCTGATCGCATCCGATCTCAAACATCAGATATCCGCCGTCTGCCAGATGCGGCCGGCACTCTCTGACAATCCTCCGGTAGAAGTAAAGGCCGTCCTCTTTTCCGTCCAGCGCCTCTCTGGGATCGTAGAGCCTGACCTCATCCTGGAGACTGTCCAGTTCCGCCGTGCGGATATAGGGCGGATTCGAGAGGATCAGTCCGAAGCTTCCCCGTACATTCTCAAACAGGTCTCCCTGCACAAACTCTGCCGGGATCTTCAGTTTCCCCGCGTTCTCTTTCGCCACGCCAAGCGCCCTCTCCGAGAGATCCGATCCGATTCCCCCGACCGGCATTTTCCCGCCGGATCTGCCGTTTTTCTTAAGCCAGTACAGGAAGCTTAAAAGTATGCATCCCGATCCCGTACACAGATCCAGCACGCGCAGGGTCCCGTTTTCCGTCGGCACAGCGCCGCTTCCGGCCGCCTTAAGCGCCTCCTCCACAAGGACTTCCGTGTCCTGCCGGGGAATGAGTACATCCCCGCTGACCCGGAACTCAAGTCCCATAAACTCCTGCACGCCTGTGATATGCTGCAGTGGAATACGTGCGCAGCGCTTCCTGATACACGATTCATATGCCGCGCTCTGGCTCTCTGTCATCTCCTGTCCGGGCCTTGCGTAATACAATGCCCTGCTGACTCCGGTCACAGATTCAAGCAGATACCACGCGTCCAGATCCGGTTCCGGCACTCCGGCCGCTTTCAGGCGCTCACGCCCTTCACTGTACGCATCGCCAAGTTTTTTCCCTGTTTTTCTCTCTTCGCATTTCTCAGAAGGCCTCATAAGTTCTCCTTCTGCCATGTTCGCCAGTCGAACACTTCCTCAACAGCCCGGATTCCCACTTCAATCATGCTGTCGTCGGGCTCTTTTGTGGTCATGTTCTGCACCCACATTCCCGGGCGGCTTAAGAGATTGATCAGTGCATTGTCGCTGTTCCCCGCCAGGCGGATAATCTCATAGGACACTCCTGCGATCAGCGGAAACAGCGCAATCCGGATCAGCACTCTCGCAATCTGGGACTCTGCTGTGATGAAGAAGCAGAAGACAATGCTCACAATCATAACGAAGAAAAGGAAGCTTGTCCCGCAGCGCTTGTGCTGCTTTGAGCTTTTTCTGACATTTTCCACGTTCAGTTCCAGGCCGTGTTCAATACAGTTGATACACTTGTGCTCTGCCCCGTGATACATAAATGTGCGTTTGATATCCTTTGTCCTTGATATAAGGAAGATATACAGCAGGAAAATCACGACGCGGATCACGCCCTCGAAGATTGTCATGAACGCTCTGGATGACGTAAGCCGCTCCACGAAACTGCTCAGAAAATAGGGAAGTACCATGAAAAGCCCCACTGCGATGATGACAGCGAGCACGACCGTCAGATTCATCAGAATCCGGTCCCGTTTTTCCTGCTTTGCAGCCGCCTCTTCGGTAAGTTCTTCCTCTTCCTCCTCTTCAAAGAAGGAAGCAGAATATGTCAGTGTCTTCATTCCCAGCACAAGGGAATCGATAAAGTTAAATATGCCCCTGATAAAAGGGATTTTAAGCGGTGTCTTCCACGGAATTACACTGTGGTATTCCTTGACATCCACGGCGATATCTCCGTCCGTTTTGCGGACAGCCACGGAATACTTTCCTCCGTTCCGCATCATAATGCCTTCGAGAACCGCCTGTCCTCCTATGTTTGATGACTTCATTGTCCCTCCAATTTTGTAAACCCAGGCTGCACTGCAGTCTGGGTTCATACAAACAGGCTGAGATGCTTCCACCTCAGCCTGCTGTGTTTGTTTCCTATTTAATACCGTATTTCTTGTTGAACTTGTCAACACGGCCGCGTGCCTGTGCAGCTTTCTGCTGTCCTGTGTAGAACGGATGGCACTTGGAGCAGATTTCAACGTGGATGCTCTCCTTTGTGGAACCTGTCACAAATGTGTTTCCACAGTTGCAGGTCACTGTAGCCTGATGATACTCCGGATGGATTCCTTCGCGCATGATATTCACCTCTCTATTTCAAATTACTTATTATTATCTCTAAACAGCTTAATCATTGTAACACAAGATATAGTGCTTTGCAACTGTTTTTTATATAAACTTCTGGCGGATCACCTGGTGCACGAGTTCCGCATTTGATTTTGTTCTCGAGAACATATTCAGAAGATTGTCAACCGCTTCCTCTGCTTTCATTCCGTTCATGGCTCTGCGCATGATGTAGATTGCTTCCTGCTCTTCCTTATTAAGAAGCAGGTCCTCTCTTCTCGTTCCGGACTTTGGAATATCGATGGCCGGGAATACTCTTCTCTCCTGAAGTTTTCTGTCCAGGATCAGCTCCATGTTGCCGGTTCCCTTGAACTCCTCGTATACCACGTCATCCATCTTGCTTCCCGTATCCACAAGCGCTGTTGCGAGAATCGTAAGGCTTCCGCCCTCTCTCATGTTTCTCGCGGCACCGAAGAACCGCTTCGGACTGTAAAGCGCAGCCGGGTCAAGTCCTCCGGAAAGTGTTCTTCCGGACGGCGGGACAATCAGGTTGTACGCGCGGGAGAGTCTCGTGATACTGTCCAGAAGAATCATTACATCCTGCCCATGCTCCACCAGTCTCTTTGCTCTCGCAATCACCATTTCAGACACTCTCTTGTGGTGCTCCGGCAGCTCATCGAATGTGGAATGAATCACTTCCACGTTGGGCCCTGAAATTGCCTCCTTGATATCTGTCACTTCCTCCGGGCGCTCGTCAATCAGCAGAATGAGCAGATGCATATGAGGCTCCGATTTCTGCACGGAAAGCGCCACCTCTTTCAAAAGCGTCGTCTTGCCGGCTTTCGGAGGAGATACGATCATTCCTCTCTGGCCCTTTCCGATCGGGGAGACCAGATCCATGATCCGCATCGCCGTGCTGCTTCCGGAATTTTCAAGGCGGATTCTCTTGTTCGGGAAGATGGGCGTCAGATCCTCAAAGTTCTTTCTCTTCATGGCCTCCGCCGGGCGCAGGCCGTTGATCGTTGACACATAAAGGAGTGCGCTGAACTTCTCTCCCTGCGTCTTTACTCTTGTGTTTCCTGTCAGGATATCACCTGTCTTCAGTCCGAATCTTCTGATCTGTGCCGGGGACACATATACATCGTTTTCTCCCGGCAGATAATTGTCGCTTCGTATGAATCCGAAGCCGTCCTGCATGACCTCCAGAATGCCGTTGGCCGTGTATCCACTGTCCAGATGCTCAATGTCTGTCTCAGCCTTCTTCTCCTTCATCTCTTCACGGACTTCCTCTTTTGCCTCCGTCGCAGCTTCTTTCTGCTCTTCTTTCTCGTCAAGCGCAAGCATCGCATCGATCAGCTCACTCTTTTTAAGTCCGGAAACGCCTCTCATTTTTCTCGCCTTCGCAAGCTCTTTTAATGTTGCCAGAGGCAGTGATTCATACTTCTCTCTCGTCATAAAAATTTTCCTTTCACAAAAATCACAAAACAAATAAAGTCAACGTATATCAAAATGCTTCGGGAATTTTCGTCTGAACAGACATAAAATCGATAATCTGCATCAAATATGCAATAATTATACATTTCCGAACCGCCCTTGTCAAGTCGGGTATGAAAGTGATATGATAAATAACAGTTCAGCTGCGGCCCTGAAAACGGCACAGGCTGAACTTCACTTCACAAAGAGAGGTATGGAAAATGTCAAACAGCGAGAAAGCACTTAAGATGCATGAACAGTGGAACGGGAAACTTGAGACTGCGGCAAAGGCACGCGTGAACAGCCGTGAAGATCTCTCCATCGCCTACACCCCCGGCGTCGCAGAGCCCTGCAAGGTCATTGCGGAGAATCCCGGTGCCGCATATAAATACACAATCAAGGCAAACACCGTCGCCGTTGTCTCCGACGGAAGCGCGGTTCTGGGACTTGGAAATATCGGCGCGCTTGCCGCCATGCCGGTCATGGAAGGAAAGGCAGTCCTTTTCAAGGAGTTCGGAGGCGTCAACGCCGTTCCGATCTGTCTGGACACTCAGGATACGGAGGAGATTATAAAGACCGTCGTCAACATTGCCCCGGCGTTCGGCGGGATCAACCTGGAGGACATCTCCGCTCCCCGCTGTTTTGAGATTGAAAACCGGTTAAAGGAGCTCCTTGACATTCCGGTTTTCCACGATGACCAGCACGGAACGGCAATTGTCGTGCTCGCCGGCATCATCAACGCCCTGAAAGTGACCGGAAAGAAAAAAGAGGAATGCCGGGTTGTCGTAAACGGTGCCGGAAGCGCCGGTGTTGCGATAACGAAGCTTCTTCTGACATACGGATTTCCTCATATTACAATGTGCGATATCAACGGAATCATCTCAAAAGAATCCGAAGGACTCAACTGGATGCAGAAAGAGATGGCTGAAGTGACAAACCTTGAAAACAGAACGGGCACGCTCTCCGACGCGCTTAAGGGTGCCGATATCTTTGTCGGCGTCTCCGCCCCGGGCATCGTATCCCAGGAGATGGTCTCTTCCATGAACCGCGACGCCATCCTCTTCGCCATGGCGAACCCGGTACCGGAGATCATGCCGGATCTGGCAAAGGCAGCCGGCGCGAAAGTCGTCGGAACAGGACGCTCGGACTTCCCGAACCAGGTCAATAACGTGATCGCTTTCCCCGGCATCTTTAAGGGAGCTCTGGAAGGCCGTGCCGCGCAGATCACCGAAGAGATGAAGCTTGCGGCCGCAGAGGCGATCGCAGGGCTCGTACCCGACGAGACGTTAAGTGAGGACAACATTCTCCCCGAAGCCTTTGATCCCCGCGTGGCCGAGACGGTAAGCAGGGCCATCCGGGAGCGGATCTGACATGACCTCTTCCGCAGACGTAAAAACGCAGAGTCCGCAGCTTAAGGCGCAGAGCCCGCAGCTGAAAATGCAGAGCCGTCTGACGCCGGGACAGACCCGCTGGGGCGAGAAGCGGTATCACTCCCTTGACTGGTTTCTCCGGAACAGGTTCGGGGAAAAGGTATACCGGATCGCCCTAAACGGAGGGATGACCTGCCCGAACCGTGACGGACATATCGGCACCGGAGGATGTATCTTCTGCAGTGCCATGGGTTCCGGGGATTTCGCCGGAGATGTGCTTCTTCCGATCCGCACACAGCTTGAAAACGGGAAAAAGGAACTTCAGAGCAAGCGCCCTGTCCAGTCGTATATCGCATATTTTCAGGCTTTTACGAACACCTATGCGCCTGTGGAATATCTGGAGAAGATTTTCACTGAGGCACTCGGCGATCCGGATGTGAAGGCACTTTCCGTCGCCACGCGCCCCGACTGTCTCGGTGATGACGTGGTCGGACTTCTCGGACGGCTGAACTCGATTCGTCCCGTATGGGTGGAGCTCGGACTTCAGACAATCCACCCGGCCACTGCACAGATGATCCGCAGGGGGTATGATCTTCCGGTGTTCGACTGTGCCGTGCGCAGGCTTCGCCGGGCCGGGATCGACGTGATCGTCCATGTCATCCTCTTCCTTCCGGGGGAGACAGAGGAAGACATGCTTAAGACCATAGACTATTTAAACCGCTGCGACATTCAGGGGATTAAGCTTCAGCTTCTCCACGTGCTCAGGGGCACTGATCTTGCAGACGTGTACGAAAGGGAACCGTTTCACGTTCCGGATCAGGATGAGTATATCCGCACGCTTGCGCGCTGTGTCTCTCATCTGCGGCCGGACATCGTAATTCACAGACTGACAGGGGACGGACCGAAAGACCTGCTCATCGCTCCCCTCTGGACCGGCGCGAAACGGACGGTTTTAAACCGGTTTCATCAGTATATGAAAGAAAATGACATATGGCAGGGAAAGGAGTACCATGGCTGAAACTTTCACGCTTTACAAACTGATCATCTTATACATGCTCAACAAAGTGGATTTTCCGCTCACGACCTCACAGATATCAGAATTTGTGCTGGACAAAGGCTATACGACATATTTTAAGCTCCAGGAAGCGCTCTCGGAGCTGGCGCAGTCCGAACTGATCCGCCCTGAGATGACGCATAACCGGACGCTGTATCATCTGACCGAAGAAGGCGGCGAGACGATTCACTATTTCAGCAACAAGATATCCCCGGCCATCCGGAAGGATATCGATGATTTTCTCCGGGAAAAACAGTACGATCTGAAAGAAGAATCTTCTGTTAAGGCTGACTATTATCTGAACACAGAGAGAGAGTATGAAGTCCGCTGCCAGATCGTGGAGAACGGGTCCAGCCTCATTGATCTGAAACTCACGGTTCCGACCGAGAAAGAGGCTGAGACGATCGCTCACCACTGGAACGGGAAGAGCCAGGAGATCTACGCGCTACTCCTGTCGAATCTTCTTTAAATACTCACCGATCTCTTTTTCGTGACCGAGGACGCCGGGTTCATAGAATCTGGCGTCTTTTATTTCGTCCGGGAGATACTGCTGTTTCACGTAGTGCCCCGGATAGTCATGGGCATACTTGTATCCGGTTCCGTGCCCAAGCTTCTGCGCCCCTTTGTAGTGGGCGTCCTTCAGATGGACCGGCACGCTCGTCTGGTATTGTTTCACCGCCTCATCTGCGGCAAATATGGCGTTTGACGCGGAATTGCTCTTCGGAGCGCAGGCGATGTACGTCACTGCCTGGGAGAGGATGATCTGGGCCTCCGGCATTCCGACCCGCTCCGCCGCCTGCGCTGCCGAGACCGCCACAACAAGGGCCATGGGATCTGCATTTCCCACATCCTCGGACGCGCAGATCATAATCCTTCGGGAGATAAACTTCACATCCTCCCCGGCATAAAGCATTTTCGCCAGATAGTAGACGGCGGCGTCCGGGTCAGATCCTCTCATGCTCTTGATGAAAGCGGAGATGATATCATAGTGGTTGTCCCCTCTTTTGTCGTAGTTCACCACTCTCTTCTGAATACACTCTGAGGCCACGTCCAGGGTAATGTGTATGATTCCGTCCGCGCTCCGCTCTGTCGTAAGTACCGCAAGCTCAATCGCATTCAGCGCGCTCCTTGCGTCCCCGCCCGCCATGTCGGAGAGAAAATCAAGGGCGTCGTCGTCGATCTGCGCCCGGAAGCTTCCCATCCCTTTTTCCGTGTCCGTGAACGCTTTTTTGAGAAGCGACCGGATATCCGCTTTTTCAAGAGGCTTCAGTTCAAAAATGCTTGACCTGGAGATCAGCGCCCCGTTCACCTCAAAATACGGGTTCTCTGTGGTCGCCCCGATGAGGATTACCGTGCCGTCCTCTACAAACGGAAGAAGGTAGTCCTGCTGTCCTTTGTTGAACCGGTGGATCTCATCGATAAAGAGGATCGTCTTCTTTCCATACATCCCCCTTAAGTTTTTTGCCTCCTGTATGACCTCCTCCATGTCCTTCTTCCCGGCGACAGTGGCATTGATCTGTTTAAACTCAGCGCTTGTCGTGTTCGCGATCACTTTTGCAAGTGTTGTCTTCCCTGTTCCCGGCGGGCCGTAAAAGATCACCGAGCTCAGCTTATCTGCCTTGATGGCCCGGTAGAGCAGCCTGTCTTTTCCGATAATGTGCTGCTGTCCGACTACTTCATCCAGCGTCGCCGGCCTCATCCGGGAGGCAAGAGGTGATTCTTTCTCCTGGTTTGTCTCTCTCATATAGTCAAAAAGATCCATTTTTCTTCCTCCTATTCTCCTGTTCCCGCCAGAGTGCGGATCACTTCCCCGGCAATCATCAGCCCCGCCGCAGGGGGCACAAAAGAAACGCTCCCCGGAGTCGACCGGCGTTCCCGCTGCGCCGCCCCCTTTTCTTCCCCGCCGCGGCTCTGCATGTCCGCAGCGGTCCCGTTCCCGCTGCCGCTGTGTACCACACACTCTCTGTTCTCACCGTTCTGCACGGTTCTCGGTTTTTCTTTTGAATATACGACTTTCAGATGCTCAATCCCTCTTTTTTTCAGCTCCCTGCGCATAACCCGGCACAGGGGGCAGACACTGGTCTCTGAGAGATCCGCGATCTCAAAAAGCTCCGGATGAAGCTTGTTTCCGGTTCCCATGCTGCTGATGATCGGAATCCCTTTCTGCGCCGCAAAGACAGCCAGGGCGATTTTCGCGCTCACCGTATCGATGGCGTCCACAATATAATCCGGCATCACCGGTCCGAAAACCGACTCGATATTGTCCGGAAGGACAAACGTCTCATACGTCTCTACTTCGGTATCCGGATCAATATCCCGGATGCGCTCCCGCATCACTTCCGTCTTGAACCGCCCCACTGTGCTGTGGTATGCGATGGACTGCCTGTTGATGTTTGATGCTGCCACCCGGTCACTGTCGATGAGCGTCAGTTTCCCCACTCCGCTTCTCGCCAGCGCTTCCACGCAGTGAGAGCCCACGCCTCCCACGCCGAAAACGGCAACCGACGACTGCCTGAGCCGGGAGACGCCGTCCTCCCCGAGCAGCATCCGCGTCCTCGTATCCTGTTCTCTGTTCTGTATCGTCATACTGATCTCCTCTTCGCCTTCCGGTACTCGGAAGGACTGATTCCCTTCTGTTTTCTGAATGCCTTTGAAAAATACAGGTTGTTCTCAAACCCTACCGAATATGCAATCGCCGACACGGACAGGCCGGTCTCTCTCAGCAGCCGGCACGCCTGTTTGATCCTGTATTCCGTCAGATACTCTTTCGGAGACTGGCGCAGGTAACTCTGAAAAGAGCGGAACAGATGGCTTCTGCTGATTCCCACATAGGCGGCAACATCTTCCACTGTAATCGGATAGGAATAGTTGTTGCCGATATAGCTCTGCGCCCGCTCCACATAGGTCTCCTGAGTGTCCGTCTGCCGGTCTTCCTTCTCCGCATACTGCATGAAAACGGCCAGCAGGCTGTACAGAGCCCCCGCCATCGCCACCGCGGACTCATAGTTATTCCCCTTCGCGCGGTAGATATTCCCGATTCCTTCCCGGATCTTCTCCCCCGGCACCCTTCCTTTAAGAATGTAGGGCGACTCCCGGCTGAATTCCGTATTCCGGATAATGGACGCCGCATCCGCTCCCATAAACCCGGCCCAGCCGTACTCCCATGGTTCCTCGCTGTCCGCCTGATACTCAAGCTCCACCCCCGGAAACAGGATGAACGTATCCCCCGCCTTAAGGCGGACCGAAATCTTTCCCGTCGTGTACGTCCCGCTGCCGGAGAGAATATGGTGGATACAGTAGTGGTCTCTGATTCCCGGCCCCCACTGGTAGTCGGGTTCACACTTCTGATACCCCACATTGTAGACAGCCAGAGAGTTCAGAAAATTTTCTCCCATTTTATATGAATGCTTGTATGTATCCGGCATACCGCACCTCCCTGTGATCCTGAAATCCGTCCTGTTTCTTTGCTCCGCCTGTTTTCCTCACAGCACAGTCTATATCAGTATACACCATAACCGCCCTCCGCGCATCTGTTTCTCACAACATTTTTACATATGTTTGCACGTATTTTGTATGGACTTCAACATCTGTCCGGGCTATATTAGCAGTAGATTCAATCAAGATTTCACACAAGGAGGTTCATCAGATGGAACAGAAACTTTTTGAGAAATTTGCAGAACTGTTCGGTGACGCGGACGGAGCACGCTTTTACTTCTCCCCCGGACGCGTCAACCTGATCGGAGAACATACAGACTACAACGGAGGACATGTATTTCCCTGCGCGCTTACCATGGGAACCTACGCGGCGGCACGGGCGCGCAGCGACCGCAGAATCCGTCTCTACTCCATGAACCTTAACCGGTTCGGCGTTGTGGAAGCATCCCTCGACGATCTGACAAACAAAAAGGAATACAACTGGGCCAACTACCCGCTGGGCGTTGTCTGGGCGTTTAAAGAGAAAGGACATATGCCGCCTGCAGGCTTTGACATGGTCATCTGGGGAAATATCCCGAACGGTTCCGGGCTTTCCTCCTCCGCATCCCTGGAAGTGCTCACAGGGGTTGTGCTCTGCGATCTCTTCGGAATCGACAGCCTGACGATGACTGACCTTGCGCTGATCGGACAGTACTCGGAGAATAACTTCAACGGATGCAACTGCGGGATCATGGATCAGTTCGCTGTGGCTATGGGAAAGAAGGACAACGCCATCTTCCTCGACACGGCGGCCTTAAACTACGAGTATGCCCCGATCCGTCTTGAGGACGCGAAGATCGTCATAACGAACAGCAAGGTAAAGCACAGCCTTGTGGACTCTGCATACAACGACCGGCGCCGCGAATGCACCGAAGCGCTCGCCGCCCTGCAGGCAGAGCTTGACATCCGCTCTCTCGGGGATCTGACTCCGGAAAAATTCGAGCAGAACAAACATTTGATCAAAGACCCGGTGCAGTTAAAGCGCGCAAAACACGCGGTATATGAAAACCAGAGAACGATCGACGCGGTGGCAGCTCTTCGCGCCGGAGACATTGAGAAATTCGGAAAACTGATGAATCAGTCCCACGTCTCCCTGCGAGATGATTACGAAGTGTCCTGTCCGGAGATCGATATTCTTGTAGATCTCGCATGGCAGATCCCGGGAGTCATCGGTTCCCGCATCACCGGCGGCGGATTCGGCGGATGCACGGTCAGCATCGTGAAAAACGAGGCTGTAGATCCGTTTATCGACACGATCGGAAAGACCTACCTTGAAAAAGTCGGACACGAGGCGGAATTTTACACCGTAGACATTGGAGACGGCGCGTCCCGCATCCTGTAGGGTGCCGGCATACAGCAAGTGTCAGCTGCAGCAGATCAAATCGCTTACAGACAAAAAACGGAGGGAAAGAGCTATGCTTTATGAGTCAGTAAAGAAACTTGTCCAGTACGGAATCAACGCCGGTCTCACACCGGAATCCGAGCGGATCTACACGACGAATCTTCTTCTTGATGTGATGAAGGAGGAGGAATACGAGGACGTGGACTGCGATCTTGAACACATCGTGCTCGAGGACGTGCTTAAGGATCTGCTTGACGAGGCAGTAAAAAGAGGGCTGATCGAAGACAGCGTCACATACCGCGATCTCTTTGATACGCGCCTTATGAACTGCCTGATGCCCCGGCCGGCACAGGTCCGCCAGACCTTTTTTGGCAAATATGAAACATCTCCGGAGGAGGCAACAAAATGGTATTATAAGTTCAGTCAGGACAGCGACTATATCCGCCGCTACCGGATCTGCCGCGACCGCAAATGGACTGTGGAGACAAAATACGGGACGCTGGACATCACCATCAACCTGTCCAAGCCCGAAAAAGATCCGAAAGCCATCGCGGCTGCCGGAAAGGCAAAGTCCGCCTCCTATCCGAAGTGCCAGCTCTGTATGGAAAACGAGGGATATGCCGGACGCGCGAATCATCCGGCAAGGGAGAACCACCGGATCATCCCCATAGAGATCCAGGGGAAGGAATGGGGATTCCAGTACTCTCCCTACGTGTACTACAACGAGCACTGTATCGTATTCAACGGCGAGCACGTCCCCATGAAGATCGACCGGAACACCTTTGAGAAACTGTTTGACTTCATCCGGCTGTTCCCGCACTATTTCCTCGGTTCCAACGCTGATCTTCCGATCGTCGGCGGATCCATCTTAAGCCACGACCACTTCCAGGGCGGCAACTACACCTTTGCCATGGCGAAGGCCCCCATAACCGAGAACTTCACTGTGCCGGGGTATGAAGACGTGACAGCCGGGATTGTCAACTGGCCCCTCTCCGTCATCCGGCTTCAGGGAAAAGATCCGGAGCGGATCATCGACCTTGCGGATCATATTCTGCGGAAATGGCGCGGCTATACAGACGAAGAGGCGTTTATCTTCGCGGAGACGGACGGCGCGCCCCACAACACGATCACGCCTATCGCACGGCGCCGTGGAGATCTCTTTGAACTTGACCTGACGCTGCGCAATAATATCACTACCGAAGAGCATCCGCTGGGCGTCTATCACCCGCATGCGAAGCTTCATCACATCAAAAAGGAGAACATCGGTCTGATCGAGGTCATGGGCCTGGCTGTTCTGCCCGCCCGTCTGAAAGATGAGATGGAACTTTTGAAAGAGTATATTCTTGAGGGAAAAGACATCCGCGGCAATGAACAGATCGCAAAACACGCGGACTGGACGGAAGAATTTCTTCCTTCCTATGACGAAGTGAACGGGAATAATATCGACCGCATTCTGGAACAGGAAGTAGGAAAAGTCTTCTGTCAGGTGCTCGAGGATGCCGGTGTATACAAATGTACGGAAGAAGGCAGGGCAGCATTCCGCAGATTTATCGGCGTGCTGTAGAGCCCCCTGCACGCCGCCTGGAATACTGCCCTTTTGCAGCCGGTTTTTGCCGGCTGCTTTCTTGACAAAACCTCTTTGATGACAGATAATATCTGTGAAATTCAGCAGAACTGCAGACTTTTCAATTTCACGTAAGGAGGCAACTGATATATGAGACAATGTATGGATTCTGACAATCTTCACCGCCGCCTGAAAAAGATTATCGGTCAGGTACAGGCCATTGACCGTATGATAGACGAGGATATTCCGTGTGAAGATATCCTTTCCCAGATCAATGCGGCCAAGTCCGCCCTGCACAAAGTCGGGCAGATCGTTCTCGAGGGGCATATCAATCACTGTGTAAAAGACGGCATCGAACACGGAGACGTGGATCAGACAATTGCCAGTTTCACCAAAGCGGTAGAACGTTTTGCAAACATGAAATAAATTATCAGTAAGATTCTCTTCAATATGTTTCTCATTTCTTGACAACCCATACCCCTATAGGTATATAATATGGTCAGTGATCTGCCAAACAGAATCAGGAAAGGGGTCTGGGAATGAAAAAATTAGAAGAACTTCTTGAATGGGGCGGGACAAAAAGAGATATCGCCTTTCTTGTCATATCAGGCGCGGCTCTCCTTATGAGCATTTTTGATCTCTCCCCGTTTCCTTTTGACATGGCATGGATTGCCATTATTCTCTGTGGTATCCCGATTATACTGGAGGCGTTCATCGGTCTTGTGACCGCCTTCGATATCAGGGCAGATGTGCTTGTATCCATCGCCCTTGTCGCCTCCGTCATTACAGGTGAGGATTTCGCTGCCGGGGAAGTTGCTTTTATTATGCAGCTCGGAGGCCTTCTCGAAGATCTCACTGTCGCGAAGGCGAGAGCCGGCATCGAGAAGCTTGTCCATCTCACGCCCCGCACTGCAAGACGTCTCACAGGCGGCTCAGAGGAAGTGATACCGGCTGAAGATGTTAAGATCGGCGATGTTCTCCGCGTTCTTCCGGGTGAGACAATTCCCGTGGACGGCGTCATTCTCTCCGGAGAGACGTCTGTAAACCAGGCAGTCATGACCGGGGAATCGCTCCCTGTCGACAAGGCGCCCGGAGACGATGTCTCCAGCGGAACAGTCAACCAGTTTGGCGTCTTTGAGATGAAAGCGGTAAAAGTCGGGGAAGACAGCTCCATCCAGCGCATGATCCGGCTTGTACAGTCAGCGGATGCGGGAAAGGCTAAAATCGTCGGAATTGCAGACCGGTGGGCAACGTGGATTGTCGTGATCGCCCTCACTGCAGCAGCTCTGACCTGGCTCATCTCCGGTGAGATCATCCGGGCTGTAACGATCCTCGTTGTCTTCTGTCCCTGCGCGCTTGTTCTTGCCACTCCCACCGCAGTCATGGCGGCTATCGGAAATGCCACAAAACACGGCTTCCTTGTGCGCGAAGGAGATGCGCTTGAACGTCTCGCCGCGGTAAAGAATATCACGTTTGACAAAACCGGAACCCTCACCTGCGGAACCCCGGAAGTGATTGCTGTGGAATCCTTTCTTACAGAAATATCGGACGCAGAACTGTACAGATATGCTGCAGGCGCAGAACTGCGTTCGGAACATCCGCTCGGGAAAGCCATCGTCCGCTGCTTCAAAGACAAAGCCCCGGCCGCTCCCCCTGATCCTGATGAGTTCCGCATGCTGCCGGGCCGCGGGGTGAGCGCCATCGTAAATACACGCCAGATCCTTGCCGGAAATCCCGAACTGCTGTCCGAAAACGGGATTGCGCTCCCGGACGCTGTCCGTCAGAGAGCCAACCTGTACCGCGAGGAAGGATGTACGGTCATCTATCTCTCCGCAGACGGGGAATGCGCCGGATTCCTTGCGCTCTCCGACACACTGAGGGAAGATGCGGCCGACACGATCGACGGGGTCAAAGCTGCCGGCGTCACGCCTGTCCTTCTGACCGGAGACCACAAAAACGCAGCCGAGCACATCGCAGGCCTGCTCCACATAGACGAGGTTCACTCCGACTGTCTGCCGGAAGACAAACTGAACTGGATCGACACTTATGAAAAAAAGAAACGGCCTGTATGCATGATCGGCGACGGCATCAACGACGCACCGGCGCTTAAGAAAGCCTGTGTGGGAATTGCCATGGGAAAAATCGGAAGTGACATTGCCGTAGATGCGGCGGATATTGCCCTTGTAAACGATGATATAAGAGAGCTCCCCCATCTGCTCCGTCTTGCCCGGAGAATGATGACGACAATCCGCATCAACCTTACCTTTTCCATGACGCTGAATTTTATCGCCATCATCCTGGCCATCACAGGAATTTTAAATCCTGTCGTGGGTGCGCTCGTCCACAATGCAGGGTCTGTACTCGTAATCGTCAATTCCGCCCTGCTCCTGAGCTGGAAGAAATCATAACCGGCGAACCGCTGTTTACCAGTATCTCTTCTGGTACTGTGCAGAACCGAAGCCGAGAATCAGTGTGAACAGCGGTTCAAAGATCCACAGCCCGATAGCAAATGCAGTTCCCTTCCCGAAACTTTTTGCAAGATTCAGGCTGTAAAAAAGCGCAATCAGGACAGCCGCCGCCTGGCAGAGCGTGCCGGCCGCAGCGATGATTCCGATGCTGCTGTCCTCCAGCATGTTTCCCGCAAAATAAAAGATCAGATAGAACCAGAACATGTTTGCCGTCCAGGCAATCCGGTACGATATATAGTCGCTGTAGATCGGGATCACCGACTTCCATCCCGGCTGTCCTGCCTTTATAAACACCATCCATCTTGCAATCACGGTGAGCACAAACCAGAGCAGAAGCACGCTCAGGTAAACGATGCTGCCCACTGCGGAAAATACCGCTCCGAATATTGCTCCGATCATTGCTCCAATCATATCTGATTCCCCTCCTCATCCATTCCAAGCTTTTCTCTCACTTCTTTCAGACGTGCGAAAAACACTTCATAAAACGCGTTTTCATCCTGCGCCGGATATGCTGTCTCATAAAATCTTCTCAGCACATAGATCGTGAGAACATTTTTCTGCTCGTCCTCCAGACCGCCAAGCCCGTCTTCACAGCCGTTCAGAAAATCATGCCAGCTCTGTATATATTCCTCATACGACTTCAGATTCGGAATGCCGAGCCACTTCTTTATCTTCACTTTTCCCCGGTCCTGCTTCCTGCATTCATGGATCTGAATAAAATATCGAAATCCCTTTTCCTCATAATATCTGCCGAGAGGGAACAGACGGCACAGCCCCGGTCTGTATCCGTGAACCGAACAGCGCCCCTGCTCATTTAAAAAGCGGCAGGAATCCCTCTCCTTATCCATCTTCAGATTCGGGAGGATCATGCCGTCCGCAATGCCAAGCTCAATATATCCTTCTGTCATCAGTGCGGCAAAATCTTTCTTTATCCCTCTCTGAAGACGCCAGATATCCATCGGATCCAGCAGGATGGAGCTTCCCATCCCGCGGCAGCAGGCGGAACATCCCTCGCAGTCACGGCAGTCAGCCTTCACCATATCGCCGGAAGAATACAGTCTTCCGTCTGAAATCTCATTTAAATCCACATTTCGTTTCATAACCGTTTTTTCCTTTCCGAAACCGCCTTCCACCCTGTCCGCATGATCTTCAGAAGAATCCCCCTCACCGGAAAGAGTGCCATCCAGAACCGGAAGATCTGTTTCCACACCGCACTGCCGCAGTCGATCTCCTTTCCGTTCCGGATCAGCTTCACAGCGCGCGCCCTCACGCAACTTCTCGGAAACCAGCCGTCATAGTGACAGTTTCCGTCTCCCGCTGTCTGAAACTTCTCCGCCGTGATCCCGGTGATCCTGTGGAGCACATAGTTTCCGATGGCTGTTCTGAACAGGATAATATCGCCTCTTTTCAGGCTCTCCGGAGCGCACGCTTCAATCACGGCCTGATCGCGGCCGTGGCAGAGAAACGGCCACATGCTCATGCCGGTCACAGTAAAAACTGCCTGCCGTCCTTCGGCAAGCAGCTCTTCCACTGCAGAAAAGAGATTCTCCGAAGAAATCCACTGTTTCTCTTCTCTCAACTAAATCTCCTCCAATGCTCTTTCCAGCACTTCCACAGCCTCCTCATCCGGCCTGCATCTCAATCTTAAGACCGGTATTTCACCTGCAAAACCGCTGAGCAGATCCAGCATTCTCTCCGTCCGTCCCGCGTCCCAGGCCGGGCACTGTACACCGGAAAGAAGAGAAATCAGCGCCTCTTCTGCTCCAACCCGGCAGACTTCATTTTCCTCTCCCCGCTCAAGCTGAACAAACGCCCTGATCTGCACACTTCTGTTTATCTGTTCGCCGCTTGTTCCTGACCAGGGAAGCCCGTACCCGGTCCATCTTCCTTCCGTCTTTCTGCAGGATGCCCGGTCGCCGTTTAATATCAGCGCCTGCCTGCAGTCCCGCCACAACCGGGCATGTGTAGTCTTCCCCGTCCCCGAGGCGGCTGAGAGAATAAAGCCGCACCCGCGGTGCTCCACAAGCGCTCCGTGAAAAGTGAGCACTCCGCCGCTCAACGCGCAGGCAGGAAAAAGGTGCGTCAGATATTCAAACGCCATCTGCCCCGAACTCTTCGTGCAGTCTGACAGCAGCGCAATCTCATCCCACGCAGGACTTACGGAAAACGAAAGAAGACTCTCCCCGTTCTTCCTCCTTACATAGCGCCAGAGTGTACCATCGTCCTCTCTGCGGAACACCTGCCGGAGAAAAAATCCGTCCTGCACGCAGGACAGCTGTTCTCCTGCAGTATGCACGTTCTCCGCAGGGCGGTTCAGAAAGGTAAGTGCGTACGACGCATAAGGGGGCCTTTCATCCGGAATAAGATAAGGATCCAGCTTCCACTGCCAGCTGTCGCAGAAAGTACTGGATCCGAAGTTTTCAAATCTGCATTTCAGTCCTGCAAAGGACACCGTACATGAGGCAGCCATCCGTTATGACCAGTCCCCGGGGCCGCCTTCGATGACTGTCGTCCCTTCTCCCCGGAACGGGTTGCCGCTCTCTCCGCCCGCCGACTCAAGAATGCCGGTCAGCTGGGAGATCTGATCCGCCGTGGCAGGAGACTGATTCCCCAGACCGTCGTAATAGGTGACGTTAATCATATTCAGTGTGCAGGACCCCGCCGCGATCTGGAACGAGCAGTAGCCCTGTCCCGGCAGATCACAGTAGAGCACTGTTCCTGTGCCGTGATGTCCCCAGCATGTGTTCGCTACCTGCTCCTCATTTCTCATTGTCACGAATGTCATTGTCGGTTTCTCATATTTTTTCACTGTTTTCTTTCCCTCCTTAACAGTCTGGCCACTGCTTTTGTATCCCGGCAGACATATTCCGGGCAGCCTCCCGGATCGCCTGTCTCGGCATACCTGGACGCACAGCAGCAATTGCATATATTCCGGTCTTCACATGTACCGCATTTTTCATTCATCTTGGGAAGTCTAACACCGGCAGGAAAGTCCCTCCACGCTTCGGAAAACCCTTTCGCGAGTACGTCCTGGGAAAAAAGTCCCATCATCTGACAGCCCAAAAGCTGTCCGTCCCAGGAGATCGTGTAGCTCTGCATTCCCGCGTCGCATCCGAACAGAGAAACACGGGGATTCCGTGCTTTTTCCTGAGGACTTTCCTGATAGACGGCCCTCAGATTCTTCTCGTCAAAGGACTCTCCGACCTGCTCTCTGATTCTGCGGATTCCTCTGTGAAACGCAAGCTTTACATTTTCTTCCGGGGCAAGCCTGTGCGAACGCACATCCGCGCAGCCTCCGCGCACCGACTGAGTGATGATCCTTGTCTGTACTACATTATATCCGATTCCGAATTCTTTTTCCACTAATTTACAGATATTATCGAAATCCGAATAATTTTCCCTGATGATCGTTGTCCGGAATTCCATTGCCGAGGGAAGCTCTGCAAGGCGTCTGGCACCTTCCAGCACTCTCTGAAATGCATCCCCGTTTCCGCACACTTTCCTGTAAGTTTCCGGACTGGCTCCGTAGATCGTCACGCCGATTCTGTGGGGCGGATATTTTTTCAGAGTCCGCATCACACGGTCTGTCACAAGAGAAGCGTTTGTGTAGAGTGTAATCAGAAATCCCTGCCGGTATATGCCCTCCCATATCTCGCAGAAATCCGGGCGCAGCATCGGCTCTCCGCCGGTGATCAGAAGGCTTAACGTTCCCGCGTCCGCTGCCTGCTCCGCCATGTCGATCCACTGTTCCGCGCTCAGCTCTCTCCGGATGATCTCTTCGTTTTCCGAATCATCGTGCCGGAACAGGCACATTTTGCAGTGAAGGTTGCACCGCACCGTCAGTTCAAACGTCCCGTCCACAGGGCAGCGCTGCGGCATCTCGCTGAGAATGGCCGGATGCTCCTTTCCGGTCAACGCGCTCATCGCTCTTCCTCCCGCTTTACGATAACCATACCGTTTTCCACAAGCTCTCTTAAAAAGCTCTCCGCATCCTCTTCCGCCTCTTTTTCAGGAAGCCCGTAGTTCTCCGTCAGAGTCCGGGCCAGCTCCTCCCTTGTGCACGGCGAGGAGAGCTTTTCCCAAAGGCAGAGCGCGCTCTCATTGATCCGGATATACCCATTGAAATTTGCGATATTTCCGCCGATCGAAATGAGAACTTCCTGTCCTGCCACAGTCCTGTGTATGTAGTTTTCTTTTCGCTGAAATGTCTCTGTATGATTCATCTTTTCCCGCTTTCCCAAAAACACCGGTACACGGGAGTGCAAAACCGCACTCCTGCGCACCGGCACAGTTTAGTCATTATATCCGTTCGGGTTCTGGCTCTGCCATCTCCATGCGTCCTCGCACATCTCTGCCAGTCCTCTCTCAGCCACCCAGTGAAGCTCTTCCTTCGCCTTTGTTGCATCGCAGTAGCATGTCGCAATGTCACCGGCGCGGCGCGGCTTGATCTCGTAGGGGATCTCCTTACCGCATGCCTTCTCGAACGCCTTCACCATGTCGAGTACGGAATAGCCGTTTCCTGTTCCCAGATTGTAAATGGATACGCCCGCCTTTTCTTTCAGCTTCTCCACGGCGCGCACATGTCCGACAGCAAGGTCAACCACATGGATGTAATCGCGAACCCCGGTTCCGTCCGGCGTGTCGTAATCGTTTCCGAACACGCCCAGGCGCTCAAGCTTGCCGATGGCTACCTGTGTGATGTACGGCATCAGGTTGTTCGGGATTCCCTTCGGATCCTCACCGATCAGGCCGCTCTTGTGGGCTCCGATCGGATTGAAGTAGCGAAGCAGCACCACATTCCACTCCGGGTCCGCCGTGTGAAGATCTGTAAGGATCTGCTCCAGCATCCACTTTGTCCATCCGTACGGGTTCGTACACGTCCCTTTCGGACACTCCTCTGTGATCGGGATAAACGCCGGATCCCCGTATACGGTTGCAGAGGAGCTGAAGATGATGTTCTTCACACCGTGGTTTCTCATCACGTCGCAGAGATTGATCGTTCCTCCGATATTATTCTCGTAATATTCCAGAGGCTTGTGTACAGATTCGCCGACCGCCTTGAGTCCTGCGAAGTGAATGACAGCCTCCACATCCTCTTTGTCAAACACTTCGCTTAACGCCTCTCTGTCACGGATGTCAACTTTGTAGAATCTCAGGTCCTTTCCGGTGATCTCCTTCACCCGCTCCAGTGATTTCTCGGATGCGTTATAGAGATTGTCCACGACTGCCACGTCATATCCCGCATTTAATAGCTCCACGCATGTATGGCTGCCGATGAACCCGGCTCCGCCTGTTACTAAAACTGACATATGAAATTCCTCCTTAAAATGAAAGCTGTCTTTTTCGTTTCTGTGCACATTATAGCACCCGGCGGCTCAAATAGCTTTATACTTTTCACTCATATTTTAGTAAAAATGTTGCATGCCAGCTACTATTCCCACAGCTTCTGCGGATAAACTCCTTCCTCTTTTAATGACTGAACCGCAGCCACAACGACCGGCTTGTCTTCTTTGTATGTCACGCCGTACCACTTGTCCTCGGATTCGAGCACTCTTACGGCTGCACGGTCTTCTGAGAGCAGATCGCTTACCACCGCCGGAAGATAATATTCGCACTTCATCGGGTTTTCTTTGATTCCCTTCTCAAGGAACGCCGGGAATCCCGCCCTGATCTCATCCAGCATGCTGCGGGTGAATCCCCACATGTTCATGGACACAAGCGTCTCGCCGTCGATAGGAGTCCATGTGCTGCCTCCGTCCTCGGAGTAGGCGATTCCGCCGTCTCTCTTTTCGATCCGCGTGCGCTCTGTCACGCTTACAAGCTCCCGGTCCGCATTCAGCTCGCAGATTCCTCTGGAGACATACCCGTTGTCCGTCACTGTATTTTTCAGACGGTAGCCCACCATCGTATAGCGGTATTTGTCATCGTCCTCGTGTGTGGTCAGATACTCGTAGATCGCCTCGAATGCGTGGCGTCCGTAGTAATCATCCGCGTTGATCACCGCGAAAGGCCCGTCGATCTCATCGATGGCACTCAAGACGGCATGCGCGGTTCCCCACGGTTTCACACGTCCCTCCGGCACTTCAAACCCGTCCGGAATATTGCTGATATCCTGGTACACATATGCGACTTCCATCACTTTCTCGATCCGGTTTCCGACAGCCTCCTTAAAGTCCGCCTCGTTTTCTTTCTTGATGATAAATACGACTTTCTCAAATCCTGCGCGTTTCGCATCATAGATTGAAAAGTCCATAATAATATGTCCCTCGCTGTCCACGGGATCGATCTGTTTGAGTCCCCCGTAGCGGCTTCCCATTCCTGCTGCCATAATGACCAAAGCCGGTTTCTTCATGATTCTCTCTCCTCCTGTGAATCCTTCTTTTTCCGTACGGCATGTATCCCTGTTTTCAAACAGCGGATTTTCACACCGGTGCTCTTATTGTAAGATAAACAAAGTGAATTGTAAAGAAGAGTCTCCTCGTTTTCCGCTCCGCCGTCTCACTTCATACTTGAAAAAAAGAATAAAAAATAGTATAAATAATATGTTTGAGATAACGGGATTTTCAAATATGAAAATTCACTGCTGAAAAAGGAAAGCAAAAACAACTGTATGAAAGGATATCTGAACATATGAATCAAAACAAGAAGAAAAATGGAAACCCGCTCCTGTTCGTCTACCGCATTCTCCAGGGTGCGCTGATCGGGCTTGGCGCCGTACTCCCGGGTATTTCCGGCGGTGTGTTAAGCGTCATTTTCGGAATTTACAAACCCATCATGGAACTTTTATCTAATCCGTTTAAGAACTTCAGAACCCACGTTCCTCCGCTTATTCCGGTCCTGATCGGCGGCGCGGTGGGATTTCTGGGCGTGGCGAACATCCTGTCCTTTTTCCTCGAGAAATACCCGGATCCTTCGGTCTGCGTGTTTATCGGACTGATTACGGGTATGCTCCCGTCTCTGTTCCGCGAGGCCGGGGAACAGGGCCGCAGCAAAGGCTCCTGGATTTCACTTGCCGTCTGCATGTGTGTAATCTTTGCAGTCCTGATCGGCCTGCAGCTGACTTCCATCGAAGTGACGCCGAATTTCGGCTGGTATCTGTTCTGCGGATTCTGCCTTGCCTTGAGCATTATCGCCCCCGGCATGAGCTTTTCCACGCTCCTGATGCCGCTCGGACTCTACACGCCGTTTGTGGACGGCATCGGACACTTTGACTTAAGCATCCTTATTCCGGCAGGAATCGGCGCACTGGCAACGGTAATCTGCCTTGCAAAAGCGATCAACGCACTGTTTGAAAACTTCTACTCTATCGCCTTCCACGGCATTATCGGCATTGTCATCGCTGCAACGGTCATGATCATTCCGGTATCCGGCTTCACAAACCCGGGAACCGCTGTGGTGAATGCGGTCTGCATCATCGCCGGCATTGTCATCGCACTTGCCCTTGACAGGTTCAACAGCAGAGTGACGGTGGAGTAATATCTGCAGCGGATTTACAAAAATTTAACACGCCAGCGCTTGACTGTAAAGTTTCTTTACCCCCTATAATTGTATCAGAAAGCCGACCAAAGAGGCAGGTTCATTACGATTGCAGGGGGTTTTTTATGACTGTAAAAGAGATCGAAGAGCGCCTGGACATTTCCAGGGCGAACATCCGCTTCTATGAGACAGAGGGGCTCATCCACCCGTCCAGAAAGCCCAACGGATACCGGGACTATTCGGAGGAAGACATAAGGACGCTTGAACTGATCCGTCTCCTCCGTGCCCTCCATGTGGGGCTTGGCGAAATCCGGGGCATTGTCTCCGGGGAAGTATCCCTTTCGGACGCCCTTCTCGCTCACATGAAGCATCTGGAGCATGAAAAGGAAGACATGTCTGCCTGTCTGGAAATCTGCCGGCAAATCTGCGTGGACGCCCCGTCCCGGGACAGCATCGATACCGGGCGGTATTTCCATATGCTCGGGCCGTCAAAGCTTGCCGGATCACCGGAGCTTACGGAAGATGCCGTAGAGAAAGTGAATGCCCCTTTCCGGCGCTTTTTTGCCCGTCTTTTTGATCTGAACCTCTATATGCTTGCGTGGAACGCGGTGATCTCCCTTATCTTTCACCTGGGCAGTTCAGATCCGGGCGTGATCCGTGCTGTCCTCTCCATTCTGTTTCAAATCGTCTCTGTAGTTCTTGCCGAGCCGGTTCTGCTTTCACTGACCGGCACAACGCCTGGCAAATGGATTCTCGGGCTGAAGGTCACAGCTCCGTCCGGCGGAAAGCTGAGTTATAAAAGTGCCAGAGAGCGGACGTGGGGAGTAATCCGGTACGGATACGGCTTTTTCCTTCCCGTGTATGATCTGATCTGCCAGTACCACTCATACCGTACATGCAGAAACTCGGAATATCTCCCGTGGGAGGACCGCTCTGTCCTTCTTCTGAAAGTCTCAGGAAAAGCCTCGGCAGGACGTCTGCGCACAGCCTGCTATATCGGCTGCATGACACTGGTTGCGGCGGCGGATTTTCTCATTGGCCAGTCCGCTGCTCTTCCGCCGTACAGAGGGGATATCACAGTGGAAGAATTCACGGAAAATTTCAATCACGCCCAGAGCTTTTATGGAGTCGATCATCAACTCAACCTGCCGGAGACTGGCCTTACCAACGGAGGAATGCCCGCCGACTCGGCTCTGTTTCTTAAAGAAGATGGAACATGGGAGAAAGTGCAGGGAAGATCCTACATGGGGGCGAAGCCATACGCGTCGCTTCCGGAACTTGAGTTTACCGAAGAAAACGGCATTATGACCGGGATGGAATTCTCCGTGTCCTGCTCAGGCGAGGATCTGACCGTCTCCTCTTATGGAGACCTGATGGCTCTGTCCGCCATCTCCTTTGTCTGCGCCCGGGATACGTACTCACTTTTCTCTGTCCTGCCGGAGCGTCTGTATCGGGAAATCACCCGAAATGGGGATGATTTTTCCGGCTTTTCCCTGTCTGAGGCGGGCATAGATATATCGTGCTGCATTGAATTTTCCGGATATAACATCACGCCGGTACGGTACGGCACCGGGGATGTTCTCGTACCGGCATACGGGGAGACACCGGAGTTTCATCTGACGTTTACGATGGGAAAAGAAAAATCAGAGTAATTTATACAGATGTATATTATTGGGGACGTAGCAAAATTGAATTTTACTACGTCCCCAAATCGCACATTTTATTACTGTCTTTTCACATTAAACGCCCCAAAGCCCGGATATACCGCGCTCTCTCCCAGCTCTTCCTCGATTCTTAAAAGCTGGTTGTACTTGGCCACTCTCTCGCTCCTGCTCGGCGCGCCGGTCTTGATCTGGCATGTATTGAGCGCAACTGCCAGATCCGCGATCGTCGTATCTTCCGTCTCGCCTGAACGGTGGGATGCGATCGCCGTATACCCCGCCTTGTGCGCCATCTTGATCGCCTCCAGTGTCTCGGATACTGAGCCGATCTGGTTGAGCTTGATCAGGATCGAATTGCCGCATCCCATGTCAATTCCCTTTTTCAGTCTCTCCGTATTTGTCACGAACAGGTCATCGCCCACAAGCTGAACCCGGTCTCCCAGCTCTTTTGTCATCATCTGCCATCCCTCCCAGTCTTCCTCGTCAAGACCGTCCTCGATGGAACAGATCGGATATTTGTCCACAAGAGATTTCCAGTGTTCCACAAGCTCTGCGGACGAGAATTTCCTGCCGCACTTCGGGAGCACATACTCTCCTTTCGCGCTGCCCTTCCACTCACTGGAAGCCGCGTCCATGGCAAGCACAAAATCTTTTCCCGGCTCATATCCCGCCTGGCGCACCGCCTCGAGAATGTACTCGATGGCTTCCTCGTCACTGGCAAGATCCGGAGCGAAACCGCCCTCATCGCCGACCGCGGTTGCAAGGCCCTTTGCCTTTAACAGTGACTGAAGCGCATGAAATACTTCCGTGCACCACCTTAAGCCTTCCCGGAAACTTTCCGCCCCGACAGGCATGATCATAAACTCCTGCACATCGACGGTATTCGCCGCGTGTGCCCCTCCGTTTAAAATATTCATCATCGGAACCGGGAGACGGCTGCCGTTTATTCCTCCAAGGAAGCGATACAGCGGAATATCAAGAGAATATGCCGCCGCCCTTGCGCATGCGATGGAAACTGCCAGAATCGCGTTTGCACCGAGTTTCGACTTGTCCTTTGTTCCGTCAGCCTCAATCATCGCCCTGTCAACCGCGTAAATATCTGACGCGCTCATTCCTTTCAGTGTATGGCTGATCACTGTATTGATATTTTCCACTGCTCTGGAAACGCCCTTTCCGCCGAATTTTGTCTTATCGCCGTCGCGCAGCTCCAGCGCTTCAAACTCACCTGTCGAAGCTCCGCTCGGCGCGGCTCCCAGCGCCACGGTGCCGTCCGCCAGATGTACTTCCGCTTCCACTGTGGGATTTCCTCTTGAGTCAATGATCTCCCGTCCGATTACCTTTTCAATCTGCAAATAATCCATACCTTTTTCCTTTCTTATGCGGAACGTCCTTTTGCCCCGGTTCAGGGATTACGGAGCAAAGGAGTTCGCATGATTCATTCACATATAGTTAGCTTTAACTAACTATATGTATCATACCAGAAGAGCCCGCGGCATTCAACTCTTTTATTGAAATTAATTCTCAATTTCCTCGTTCTTCAGCATATCAACCGACAGGATTTCCGGAAGGCCCGGACTTCTGAATCGCCGGTAAAAAATAAAACGGGATACACCGCGGCAGGTGTTTTTCTCCTGTCACAGTATATCCCATTCTGGTAAATCCTATGCTCCGTTGTTTTTTCCCCGTTTTCCTTCTGTCTTTTTCCCCTGTCTGCGCCGGCCTGTCTTTTTCTTTCTCACACTGTACCCGAACGTACCGAGTTTTTTCCCGAGATCCAGGTACTCTCCATGAGAATAAGCGATCAGCCCGGTGCCTGTAAGGTCAAACCTTCCATTTTCATCCATATATTTCTCATCCGCCTGTACGGCAGTCACTTCCGCGAGAAACATATGATGGCTCCCCAGTTCCTGGATGCTTTTTACTCTGCACTCGATATTGACAGGGGCCTCGGCGATCACCGGCGCATATTCAAGCGAAACGGCCTTCTCCGCTGTCAGACCGCATTCCTTCCACTTGTCTGTGTCCCGCCCCGAACGAACTCCGCAGTAATCAGCCGCCCTTGTCAGCTCCCGGGTCGTCAGGTTGATTACGAACTCTCCTGTCTCTTTTATCATATGGTAAGAATATCTCTCTGGTCTGACAGAGATATAAACCATAGGAGGATTTGTACAGACAGTTCCGGTCCACGCAATGGTCAGAATATTGCTCTCTCCGTTTCTGTCCGCCGCGCTCACCATAACGGCCGGGAGGGGATAAAGCATGTTCCCCGGTTTCCATATCTGTTTTGCCACAGTATTCCCAGTCTCCTTCCTTCATTCAGGTTCCATCCCGCAAATCCCGTACTCACACGGGTTCCGTCTCTTAAAACTTCTTACTGCTGGAGCGCTCCCACAAGGGTAGGCACAAGCTGTTTCTTTCTTGAGACAACCCCTCTCAGCATGATCGCGTCCGTATCATCCGGAAGATCAAAGGCCGTCAGTATTTTTTCACGCGCCTCCGGCCCGCAGCAGAGCAGTTCCGAGGACTCTGTGATAATATTGGTCAGCATAAAGAAAATCATGTTCAGTCCGTGGCCTGTTCTTGCCTTTTCCAGATGCGGCTCCACAATTTCCCGGATCTCTTTCAGTTCGTCCGCGCTCATGGAATTCACCTGTCCGACGCCGAATACGGTGTCGTTGACTGTAAACTGCTTGAAATCGAGGAAGCAGATCTCCTCCGCACTCTTGCCCTTCAGGTTGCTTCCCGCATTGAACATCTCCTGTGCCAGCGGTTCGATCTCGATTCCCGCGATCTCTGCCAGTTTGCGCGCGGTGTTCTCGTCCATCTTTGTGCATGTCGGGGAACGGAACATCAGCGTGTCCGATATGATCGCAGCACAGAGCAGCGCGGCATTGGTCGGATCAGGGGTAAGCCCCGCCTCCTGATACATCTGATAGATAATCGTTGCCGTACACCCCACCGGCTGGTTGCGGAAGAAGACCGGCCCCATCGTCTCGATACTGCTCAGTCTGTGGTGGTCAATAATCTCAAGAACATCCGCTTCCTCAATGCCTTCAACCGCCTGGCTTTTCTCATTGTGATCCACAAGAATCACCTGCTTCTTTCTCACATTGAGAAGACGCCTGCGGGAGAGCAGTCCGACAAATCTGCCTTTGCCGTCTATAATCGGGAAGTCACGGAAACGCTTTCTTGCCATTACTTCCTTCACGTCGTCTACATAGTCCTTCATGTTAAATGTCACAAGATTATTTCTTGTCATAAAGTATTTTACCGGAATACTCTGATTGATGTGCTGCGCCGCGGTGAATGTATCATGATGCGTCCGGATAATCACGATCTGCTTCTCCTCCGCCTGGCGGATAATCTCCTCGGAAACCGGCGCGTTCTGGCACACAACCATGCAGCTTGCCTCCATGTCAACCGCACACTGCTGCGCATCCTTTCTGTCACCCATGATAACCAGATCATCCTTGCTTATAAAGTCCGACATAAGGATTCTGCTGGACGCCGCGATCGCCACCTTTCCGTTCAGGAGATAGCTGTGCTCATTTCCCGTAAGCACCTCGCCTTCCACTGCTCTGGCGATATTTCTGTACTGCGTCCTTGCCTTGGAAATAATCGTGCTGTCGTAGACTTCCATATACGTTCTCGCGATATCGCCGAGGGTGATGACACCTTCCAGTTTTCCGTTTCTTGTCACCGGAAGTGTATGGATATTAAACTCCCTCATCTTCTCCCATGCAGTCCGGATCGAAACACTGTCTTTTAACCCTTCCACTTCCTTCAGTTCAAGATCTTTTACCTGCTCTCTTAAATCCGACAAAAGCTTCGGCACCTTCACTCCGAAATGCTCCAGTACAAACTGCGTCTCCTCGTTTAACTGTCCTGCTCTTCTCGGCTCGTGCGTCTGTCCGGTCAGCTTCGTCTTAAGCGCGGCATATACGATGGCGGAGCAGATTGAATCCGTGTCCGGATTTTTATGCCCCACCACATAGATTTTTCTTTCTTTCTCTCTGGCCATATTTATCAGCTCCTGTAAGTAATACTTCATACTTGTCCCGCCTGACGCGGAACCCGTTAAATAAAGCTTGCCATTTTTTACCCCTTTCGTCAACTTGTTTTTATTTTCATACAATGTCTTGACATGAGCAGTTGTTTTTTTTCCCTTCTTTATGGTATACTAGTTGCATTGAAATACGTAACAGTTCAGCTCGCGCCATTCGCAAAGCCGCACTTTCGTGCTTACTGCGGCTACGCCGCTGCTTTGCTCATAAACTGGCGCTCAGCTCATAGAACTGCCCGCTCGAAAAATCATGCAAGCATGATTTTTTCTCCCGGGCGCCCCTATGGCTGAACTGTTACTGAAATACTAAGTAAGTTGAGGTGCGGTACAATGAGTGAAGAAATCAAAGAAGAATTACAGACAAATGAAACTGTTGAGGAGCAGGCTTCTGAAGCTGCCGGTTCCGCTGCTGCAGAATCTGCTGAAGCGGAATCTGCGGAGACAATGGCTGATTACGAGGATCATTTTGATGATGCCAACCCCTGGAACAGGGTCACAGAATATATGGAAAATCAGACCGTTCTTCCCGTAAAGGTAGAAGGAGTCGTAAACGGCGGCGTCATCGTTATGGTAGAAGGCCTGAGAGGATTCGTTCCGGCATCCAAGCTCTCCCTCTCCTACATCGAGGATCTTGAGACTTACCTCCTGAAAGATATCGAGGTACAGGTTATCGATGTGGATCAGGCGAACAACCGTCTCGTTCTCTCTGCGCGCGAGCTTCTCAAGAAAAAAGAGAAAAGAGCCCGCGAGGAACAGATCGCGAACCTGAAGATCGGAACCGTTCTTAAGGGAACTGTCGAGACACTTCAGAACTACGGAGCTTTCGTCAAGATGGAAAACGGCCTGTCCGGTCTGGTTCATGTATCCCAGATCTCACAGAAGCGCGTGAAAGTTCCGTCAGACGTCCTGAATGTAGGCGATGAAGTAGACGTAAAAGTCATCGGCATCAAAGACGGCAAAGTGAGCCTCAGCATGAAGGCACTTGAGGAGCCGAAGGAAGAGCCTCAGGAGAAAGTCGTAATTCCGAAGAGCGAAGAGATCGGCACAAACCTCGGAGATCTTTTCAAAAACCTGAAGCTTTAATTATGACAGATAAAAGGTACCCGCATGGGATGTCAGATTCATTCCGTGCGGGTACCTTTTTTTACCGTGCAAACAAAAAGAACGCCGTTTCAGGCGTCCCTCACAGTCTCTCTTATGTATCTCTATCTCTTACACACATACGCTTCCGAGGATCTCTTCCAGCGCATTCTTGCTGCTCGTGTGGCACCGGACCACATCCGCATTGCACCGCCCCGCCTCTTCCACAGCACAGCGCACCATCTTGTGCGAAACCGTGTTTGTAAACAGCACAATCAGATCCGGGCTTCCGATCTGTTTTGCCAGACTGGCCGACATCTGCGTGAACACTTTTGCCTTACAGTTAAACCGCTTACAGATTTGCTTATACTGGCAGACCATACGGTCGTGGCCGCCGATAATGACAACACTCATATGAAACCTCCTGAAGCATGATGTTTTATTATTTTTTCGATTAGTTGCATGTACTTTTAGTTAGCTTTAACTAACTTATAGGTATATAATACACTATGGCAAACAAAAAGGCAAGCAGTTTTTTCCTGCCGCATCTGTGATTTTCCAATCATGGATGCGGCAGTTATTATCTCTATGCTTCCGGCACCTGAAATCCATCGAAAAGGATCTCGCACCCTTTTCCGACCCGGCTGAATATATTTACAATCCGTGTCATGACATCCGGATATTTCTCTTTTGCCGTCACAACAAGAATCTTTGTGTTTTCCTCAGCAAATTCTGCTTTTTCCACATCTTCCATTCCGAGGATTTCTTTGAGTATGTCCTCTGCCATCTTCTCAGTAATTTTCTTCGTTAACCGATAGTATCTTCCCATTGCAATGCCCTCTTTCTCTCTTCTGATATTTTCTGTTCCGGCCTTATTATAGCGCTCCCGCGGTATATCTGTCAAAGAGCTTTGTTCCCGCCGCGCACATCCACAGATCCGCAAGCATCTGCGCGTCATCTGCACAGGACTTGATATCCTCTGTCCCTGTGATCTCCTGCGCCGTTTCAAGATCCATCATGCCGATTGCCGTCTGAATCTCTCCGTTCTCCGTTTCTTTCGGATATGTCCATCGGATCTGCTCTGCATTATCGATAAGGGCCAGCAAAAGCACTGCCTTTGTCTGCATTTTCTGATTCCACGCATCCGGATCAGCACACTCCTCCTGGAATGCAAGGGTCAGCCCGTAAGGCTCGCTCTCTGTCTGAAGGATGAGCTCAAACGCGCCCAGCTCCTGCACATATACAGCATTTAAGGCATCCATATCCGCCGCGTTGTCCCCGATATAAGGGGTTGCCGCTTCCTGCATGATTTTCACCGCAGGCGGAACTGCATACGCAGCTTCCAGCTCTTCCGCCGTGCGCTCTGACACTGCCATCCGCCAGATCAGTTCGCCGCCGTTTGTCCGCTGCAGGTCATTCTGCCAGTAAGCTCCGCTGTTCCTGTCTGAGAGTTCTTCCGCAGAGACACCGTACACAGAGGCCGTGCCGTCCGGATAATCTCTCGCCAGATGAAAGGCCGCAAGGACAATATCATCCTCATGAGAAAGCGCACGTTTTTCCGCTCTTTCCTCCACACAGAAATCTTCCATGAATCCGCCCGGCTCACTGCCCGACAGGCTTACACTTCCGATTGTCCGTGAAACACCGGCGGGGAATCCTGCAACACTAAGCCTTGTGTCCATCGCCCAGCGGGCCGTATCCTCCAGATCAAGCGTACGTTCCAGGACAAACGTTCCTTCCGCGGGCAGCCGGTTTTCTCCGTCTCCGATTTCAAACACATCGATCAGTCTGTACCCGGCCAGTTCCCCATCGACCCACAGTTCACAGTAAAACGCTGCGCTTTCGCTTCTCCGGTCCATGCGGTAATCGATTCCGGCAGAAAGCTGTTCCGTAGGGTTCTCCAGGCTTCCGCTTCTTACATATCCTCCGTAGGACAGTCCGGAGCCGGGCCCCGTTCCGTTTGTAACCAGCACTGCCAGAAGTACAATCCCGCACACTGCCGTCGTCCGCCGCACAAAACCGCTTCTCTTCCGGAACCGCAGGATATTCTTTACTCTCGCTTTCACCGCCGACTCTCCAAATGCCAGTATCCCTGCGGACGGCTGCCTGTTCACGGCAAGCCCCAGAAGACACCGGCTGTACTCTTCCTTTGATCCGGTACCCATCCGCTCCATCACGCAGTCGTCGCAGCTCATTTCCATATCGGCAGACATAAAACGGAAGGCCGCCCACACAAGAGGATGGAACCAGTATACGGCAAGGAGAAGCATGGAAACAAACTTGACGATATGATCCTTCCTCCGGATATGGCACCGTTCATGGAGAAGAATCATCGTCCGCTCCTCGTCTGACAGGCCAAACGGAAGATAGAGCACCGGACGGAAAATTCCCATGACAAAAGGCGAGGGAATTGCGTCGCACTCGTACACGTCGTCTTCAAAGCGGACTGCCTGGAATGTCAGCCTCCTGATCCTAAGCCAGCAGACCATCTCGTACCCGAGGAAAGCCACAGTTCCGGCAATCCACACAAGCGCGAGAATGTCCAGAGGAGATGCCGGGAATCCTGTCCCGGACGCCGCCTCTGCCTGATCCTGCCGCGCAGCCTGCGTCTGTTCCTCTTCCGGCTGCCCCTCCTGTGCCGCCTGCACCTGTGCCTCTCCTGTCTGATCTTCCTGTGCTGCCTGCGCCTGTGTCTCTTCCGGCTGGCCCTCCTGTGCTGCCTGCGCCTGTTCCTCTTCCGGCTGATCCTGCTGCTCTAACATCTGCTCCGGCACAAGCCATACCTGCGCGTTTCCCTCCGTCTGTACGGGTTCAAACACCTCCATGTTAAACAGGCTGATCCCGCTCTCCACAGACCACGGGCACACGAGCCGGAAGGCTGCCGCGAGCCAAAGCGCATACAGATACTTTCTCGGTGTCTTTCTGAACAGCAGCCTCAGAAGAAGAATCACAAGTATAACGATCCCCGCAGCCACGGACATGTTCAGTATTGTAATGAATATTTCACGGAGCAGTTCCATCTTCTTCACTCCCCTTCCCGATGGGAATCGATCAGTCTCTGTATCTCCCGCGCCTCCTCGTCAGATATCTTTTTGTCCCCGAGAAACGCCGCCAGAAATTTCGGCAGCGATCCGCCAAATGTCCGGTTTACAAAGTAATCCGACTCCACCGCCTGGCATCTGTCCTTTGACACAAGCGGACTTACGACGGAATCCTCATTTTTCAGAAATCCGCGTTCCGAGAGCTTTCGGATCACTGTGTAGGTGGTTGATTTTTTCCATCCGAGGCGTTCCCCCGCAAGGCGCACAAGCTCTCCGGAGCGCACCGGGGCCGCCTCCCATACAAGAAGCATAAAGCGGTATTCGCTGTCGCACAGCTTCAGATCTTCCATAAATCATTTCCTCCCTGTTTTTCTCAGTCACCAAAAGTTGCAAAAGGTCTATTGTTATAAACCTCTTTTTCTTTTAGTTTATAACAATAGACCTTTTCTGTCAATCACAGAATATTTTTGTTCACATCCAGCCAGTATCGGCAGTACCGGCTGATGAAAGATATTCTCTGAGCCGGGCGCCTTATTCGGGGCTCTCAATCTCCGTCACATCCTCAAGAAGAATCTCTCTGCCGTCTTCAAATTTCATGACGCCCTCCGTCCTGTCAATCCGTTTCAGGCGCCCGGTAACCGTCACAAGGGCGCCGCCCGCTTTCCGCGCATCCGGGCGGAAATAAGTGACCGCCGCTTCCGGATGTCCCCCGGAAGCGGAACAGAGCTGATGCAGCTTTCGCCCCAGTTCTTCCTTCACACTCTCACTCAGCTCCGGCCTTTCGTCTGTAAGCCGCTCTGTCTCCCGTATCACATCCGCGTATCCGGTCAGCGCCATAAACGGCATGAACTGGGCCGCCCGCTCTTCCCTGGACATGCGGGGCCGGCGGGGAGAGACATGATGGGGCATGTCTATGATATCGTCATATTTTCCTTTCATGCCTTATGTCCTCCGATCTGATTGTTCCGTTCGATGGCAGTGGCTCCTTCCTCCAGGCTCATACCTTTCAGGATCGCATTCTTCCCGTACTTTTTCTTGATATCCAGAACCGCTTTCTGCCACTTTTTCTCTTTTTCGAGTTCCCTGTTTTCCCTCTCTTTTTCTGCCTCAAGCGCCTTATAGTCTGTAAAGAGATCCATCTGCTCAAAGCGGTCCTTCTCTTCTGCCGCCGATTCATCCGCCACACGGGAGGCGGTCAGATAGAGTCTGCGCACCGAGAGCTCGTGATCCACAATCCGGTCGTACAGATCTGTGGCTGCTTTCACGATTTTCTTTGCAGAGGCCGTGTACCGCTCCAGATTCTCTGTCCCGTGCGCGTGTTTTGGAACTGCTCTTCCGTACCGGTCAGCAGTGATCTCCCCTCTGTACGATTTCTTCGGATCTTTCAGATTGTTCCGGTCGTACCCCACAGTGAGGACGAGCTGATCTGTCAGAAGCCCCCGGTCCGTCAGATCGAGAGCGAGCATGTCCGCCATTTCCCGCACCACAATTCTTGCCCGCTCAAAAGAATATGCACAGGCGAGCACCTGGCCCGCTCCGACACTTGTGGACGCCGGTTTAAACGCCTTGATGTCCGCGATCGTACACGGTTCCCACCCCCAGGCATGGTCAATCAAAAGCTCTGCGTTGACTCCGAACAGCCGGTACAGAAGATCTTCATTATAGTAGTCCGTATCTTTTCCAAGAGAACATCTGGCAATATCGCCCATCGTAAAAAGTCCGTGCTCTTCCAGCTTCTTTTGGTATCCGCGCCCGATCCTCCAGAAGTCAGTCAGCGGACGGTGCGACCAGAGCGCCCTCCGGTAGCTCATCTCATCAAGCTCGGCCACACGAACTCCGTTTTCGTCCGGCGCGGTATGCTTCGCCTCGATGTCCATAGTCACTTTGCACAGATAGAGATTCGTGCCGACCCCTGCGGCAGCCGTGATCCGCATCACCTTCTGCACTTCCCGGATAATCTCGGAGGCAAGCTCTTTTCCTGTCATCTGATACGTGTTCAGATATCCGGTCACATCCATCATAACCTCATCGATAGAATAGACGTGGATATCCTCCGGAGCGATATATTTTAAATAAATCTCGTAGATCCGGGCGCTGTACTTCATATACAGCGCCATCCTGGGGGGCGCCACCACATAATCCAGCTCAAGAGACGGATCCTGCTTCAGCTCTGTGTCATCCCAGGAGGAACCTGTAAACTCCTGTCCGGGAGCTCTTGTTTTCCGGAGAGCATTTACTTCTTTTATCTTGCGGACCACTTCAAACAGTCTGGGCCGCCCCGGAATACCGTATGCTTTCAGAGAGGGGGATACGGCAAGGCAGATCGTCTTTTCCGTACGGCTCTCGTCCGCCACAACCAGATTCGCAGTCAGAGGATCCAGCCCGCGCTCAATACATTCCACTGACGCATAGAACGATTTCAGGTCGATTGCCAGATATGTCTTCTCCACGTTTTTCCTCCTCTCTTTTCTGCTGCCCTTTACCACAGCTTTTTTACAACGCTCTCCCGCATTCCTTTTCCGCAGTCTTTTTTGCAGTCTTTTCCGTATCCCTTCTCCACAGCTTTTTGCAGCCGGTGCTTCTGACTGTCCTCTCACCTGCGGTCTTTTTTCTGAGACAGGAACAATCCTGCCATCGTAAGAACCGTTCCGGCTGCAGTCATCCACGTAAACGGTTCATGGAGAATCAGAAACGACGTCACTACCGTAATGACAGGCACCATATAGATATAGACGCTCGTTCTGACAGCGCCCAGATACTTTACCGCCGAGTTCCACGTCACAAAACACAGCGCTGAAGCGCCGAGACCGAGGAAAAGCAGATTCATAAGAGCGGCCGGGTCTGCGAACCGCTCCGGCCCAAACCGAAAGTCAAACAGAAAAAGCGCAGGTACCATAAGGAGAATCCCGTAGAAGAAAATACGTCTTGTAGTCAGGATCGTGTCGTACCCGTACTCACTGATCTTCCTTGTCAAAATAGAATAGCACGCCCAGACAAAAGCGGCAAGGAGCGCCAGCACATCTCCCACCGGATTGAGTTCTAGGGCAGAGCCGTTGAAGCTGATCAGCGCGATGCCCGCCATGGAAACGGCAAATCCGATAAAGAACCGGCCTTTCAGTTTTTCTTCCTGCGCAAGAAAAATCTGGGACATAATCGCTGTAAAGAGCGGCGCCGCGGACACGATCACCCCTACATTCGACGCCATTGTATATGTGAGCGCAATATTTTCCATCAGGTAATACAGGCATACACCGCAAAGCCCCGCCGCCGCAAAAGCGAGTTCCTGACGGAGATCTGTCCCCTTAAGAATCCTCGGCCGCACGATCAGAAGCGCCGTAAAGCCCAGGACAAACCGGAAAAACAGAATCTCCACCGGCTGAAAATCATTGAGCAGCACCTTCGTCGATATAAACGTAGTTCCCCAGATTAGTATCGTGACAAGAGCTGCCGTATGTCCTTTCATTCTGTTGTTTTCTGTAATAGTATTCTTCATTCCGCTGTTTCCCATTCCGTTATGCTCCAATACTGTACCGTCAAAAGGGGAGACTTCCAGATTTTCCCTGGAAGTCTCCGTTCCTCTTTTTGCTTTTCTTATACTGCGTACGCCTTCTCCGGCAGCGGCAGTTTATCCCTTATCTGTCTGTTTCCGGCTGGCGCGATTCCAGTTCAGCTTTCAGGCGCTCGATTTCTCTTTTCTGCTTCTCGATTATATCCTGCTTCTGTCCAAGATCCTTTTTCTGTTCATCGATCTTATCCTGCATCTCATCGATCATATACTGCACTGTATTCCGGTCCAGTTCCTGCAATTCTTTGGAAAACATACCCATCACCTTCTCCGTGCTCAGGCACAGCTCGTAGATCTCCTCGTAGTATCGCCGGAACTGCGGGTACTGATCGATCAGCCGACCGATCCATTCCGGATCATCGATACTCAGAAACGTAAGCCATGCCTCCAGTTTTGTTCTTATGCCTTTATTGTGAAGAATGTTTCGGAAGTTGTCAAGCGGGATAAAGGCGAACTTCTTCCCCTCTTTCAGAAAGCCAGAATCCCTGCCAGCAGCAACATCACTCCGGGAACGAGATACTTCCGCGGATGATGCCACAGATCGCTCTCTATCTTCCATCCGCGGATCGGGAAGAACCATTCGAGAAGTACAGAGAGCACTGCGCTTAAGAAAGCGAATCCCAGTCCTGCTGCCGCCATGCCCGCACTTATGTTTCCCGCCTGCAGCTGCCAGCTTATCAGGAAAATACTGTCCGCAGCCAGGTTGCACAGGAAGAGAAAAAGAACGTACGGCACGCAGAATGCTTTTCTCTGCCCGGGCAGGAAACGGACCGCCTGTTCCAATGCCGGATCGCACGATAAAAGAATACAGAGCGGTGTATTCAGCGACAGAACCGCAAAACCCACAGGGATCATAAAACTGCCGCCCGCCTGCCTGAAAAGGAGAGGCAGCACACAGGCAGCGCCCCACATGATTCCTGTATTTACAAGATAATTTTTATGGAACCACAGATACCGGAAAAAATACCGCAGAACAGAATGGGTCCGGTGCGTTCTCAATGGTCTGCGCCGTTCTTTCCCCTGATGGAAGAAGCTGAAGCCGTCCGCGGAATACAGAATCCGCAAACACCGAGAGAAGCACCGCCAGCAACAAATTGTACATTGCATTCATGACAAGATCGATTTTTCTTTGCGTGCTCATTTTTCCCTCCAGATTATGAATTTGTTATTGCAGCATCAACATACGCCGGCGTAAAAGATCACGGTTAGCGGCTCAGAGCATTTTGCCCTTTGTGCACCGCCGCCAGCCTGTCCTTTGATAAAATTTTAACCGAAACCGGCCTTATACTGAAGTGAAGATCTGGAAAGCATCTTTCCAAAAAGGAAACGAGGTCAGAGGAGCATGAAAGGAATACCTCTTTAAAAAAGTAATTTACAGTCTGGGAAATGCTGGATTATAATAACGGAAACGGCAGTCTTTTGCTGCCTGCGTACCGGTACCGGACAAATAAAGCGCAATCTTCAAACCGGTAATAAAATATGGGAGAAAAATGATGAACAACGGAAATAACTGGAATATCTCCACACAGCAGATACAGATTTTTCTCAAGGCCGTGGAGCTTCGGAATTTCACAAAGGTAGCGGAATATTTCAATTTCACTCCTTCTATGGTCAGTAAAACCATCTCCACTCTGGAAGAAGAACTCGATCTTAAGCTGTTTGTCAGAAAGCCTCATGAACTGACGCCTACGCAGGCTGCCAGAATTTTATCGGACGAGTGGCGGCAGCTGATCGCTTCCATAGGGAACAGTATCTTAAAAGCGCGCGCTTCCCAGGACAAAGCCCTCTCAAAGATCGTCTTAAGCTTTGTGGATTCTTCCCTGAAAATAGACGAATCTATCAGCCGCTTTATTCTGGAATATAAAAAAGCCCGCCCGTCTGTACATATCATTGCCGAAAAGCACGATATGCACAGAGCAGTCGAACTTCTGAACCATGGAATGGTCGATATTGTTTTTACAAGCGCCATAGAACTTCCCTATCTTGAGGAGCACGGGCTTCTCTGGGAAAAAGCCTATGACACAAACGTTGCCGTCTATGTACCACAGGACAACCCGCTTTTCCAGAGGGACTCCCTCACTCTCGACGACCTGAAAGAGGAATCTCTTATCGCCTTTGACTTCACAATGCATCCTTCCTACAGGGAATGGCTGTATAAAATCTGCGGTGCGCACGGATTCATGCCCTATGTTGCGGCAACATTCCGCACTGTGCGCTCTCTTCTGTTTAATCTGAAGCTTAACAGTATGGTATTCATCGGGGAGACAGTTAACCGTGACTGGCAGGATGAGAACTTAAAGGAATTTATTCTCCCTGAAAAGTCCTTCTGTCTCGTAGGCTGGGGAAACGGCGCCGGCCGGGAAGTCCTCGCATTCAAAGACTACATACGCAGCCGGCTTGAAGAAATGTAACACGCGCCGCTCAGTGGCACTTGCTCCATCCGCAGCACTTACATATATTGCACCCTTCCTCAAACACAAGGGGCTCCCCGCACTCCGGACAGTACATCTTGTCCGTTTCAGCTTCCGTATTGACCGCCTTCGGCTTGGGAGCTTTCTCAATCTTTTTCGCGGTTTTCTCTGAGCCTGCGCCCCTTCGCTCCGCCAGTTCATCCTGCATCTCGTTGTACATATCCATCAGCGCGTTTCCGACTGCCATCGGGCAGCACGCGCCCTTGCTTGTATCCTTTCTGGACACCCGTCTCGCCGTGTATGACGGGCAGGAGCCGCTGGAATTAAGCTGATCCACGATCGTCTCAATATCGATTCCCCCTCTGGCGCTGATGGAGATCATACGGGACAGACCGACCATGAAGTTATTGCATCCTCCGGTGGAGCCCTTGCTTAAGTATGTCTCGAGCAGCGCTCCCGTGTGCGGATCAAAGAGCGCGATACAGTGCAGGCTTCCGCAGCCCGTCGTAAGCTTTCTCTTCTTTCCGACCACGTCATCTGTGACAAGCAGGATCTCTCCTCTTTTCAGGCCCTCTCCGGCAGAGATCTTTTTACTCTCTTTTTCCTTGCTCTCACTTGTGTTGAGAATACCGATTCTCTTGCATCCGTCGCGGAAGATCGTAATGCCTTTCAGGCCCTTCTCGTATGCATAAAGATAGAGATTTTCCGTCTCCTCCACAGTGAACCGGTTCGGCACATTCACCGTAGAACTGATGGAAGCGTCAATGTGCGTCTGCCATACAGACTGCATATCGATTCTCTGTCTGTAGTCCAGCGTCATGGCAGTGACAAAGTAATCCGGCAGATCCGAGTCGCTCTTAATCCCGTGCTGCTTCATATAGCTCTCCGCAATCTTTGTGTACACTTTATAATACACATCTGTTCCGTGGAGAGACTCTGTCTTTCTCTCATAGTAGTTTGCGTAAACAGGCTCAATCCCTCCCGATATGCCAAGCATCGTGGAGAGGGTTCCCGTGGGAGCAATCGTCAGAAGCTGGGAGTTTCTCAGACCATACTTGCGCGTCAACTCTCTTGTCTTTTCCGTAGTGTTCGCCTGGAAATACGGCGTGGACATGATCTCTTCTGTATTGCACGCGTCAAAAGGGCCTTTTTCTTTGGCAAGCAGTGCCGAAGCCGCAATTGCCGAGTCCGCCATGGCAAAGCCGATGTTGTCGCACATTGCCACCGCGTCTTCCTCACCATAAGTAAGGCCCAGTTTAATCAGGCAGTCAGCCAGTCCCATGATTCCAAGACCGATCTGACGCCATTTTGCCACGCTATCCTGCTGCTCCTTAAGCGGATGCAGCGGAAGCCCTTCATCCAGCACTTCATTAAGGGCGCGCACCGATATATCTACACAGTGTCTTAATCCCTCAAAATCAAACTGTGCATGATCTGTAAACGGATTCTGTACAAACTCCGAGAGGTTAATGCTTCCGAGAAGACAGCTTCCGCCTGCAGGAAGAGGCTCCTCCGCGCATGGATTGACACCTGCATAGGAAAAATCCTTTGTATTGCTTAAAAGGTTCCATCCTTCAATGCGGTCCCAGAACAGCGCTCCCGGTTCCGCGTAGTCCCAGTTCGTCTCTGCGATCCTGCGGAAAAGATCTCTGGCATTTACGGTACGCTCGATGACTTCCCCTGTCGCCTCTCTCGTATAATGGAGCAGATAGTCCTCATTTTTCTTGACCGCTTCCATAAAGTCCTCATGGACCCGTACTGAAATATTCGCCTTCGTCACCTTTTCCAGATCCGTCTTCAGATCTATAAATTCCTCCACGTCCGGATGAGAACAGTCGATGGAGATCATAAGCGCCCCTCTGCGCCCGTTCTGCCCGATCAGGGCCGTCACGAGAGAGTACAGCTCCATAAAGGATACAGATCCGCTCGTCTCCTTCGCGGCATTGTTGATTTTCGCGCCCCTGGGGCTCAGCTTTGAAATATCAACGCCGCAGCCCCCGCCGTAGCTGTACGTGCGGGCCAGCTTCTTCGCGCAGTCAAAAATGCTTTCAATATTGTCCTCCGGCGGATCTACCACGTAACAGTTGGAATATGTCACCTTGCGTCCCTGCTCATGGAGCCCTCTGTTGGAGAGGATTCTTCCGCCAAACAGAAACTTTTTCTGACGGATATAGCCGGCAATTTCTGTATTGCCCCCGCTGACTCTTTCAATCCACTCTTCGAAGCTCTCCCCTTCATTGCAGTATTTCTTCTCCCAGATGTCTGTTCCTAACTGGTTTTCCTCCCCCAGCCATTCTTCTACTGTCATTTTTCTGCCCTTCCTTCCGCGTTTTCATCTCAATTTCATTTTATTTTCCCTTCGTTCCCTGTCTGCCCGGATCACGGAAAACGCCCGGCTGATCCCGACATCATAGCAAATAAAATGTTATCATCGGAAGAAGTATATTTCAAGGCTTGACATATGGAAAAGAGTTGTTCCAACCACAAAATATAGTGTTTTTTTATTTTTTATCTACATTTCCTTGAAAAAATGCCATATTTTTCCAAAACAGGCCAAATGCCCGTTTTCAGGTGTTTTTCACATGCGCGATCATTCCCTGTATATCCCGGTTTGCATTGACAACGGTTATGCGGATATCCGGATGCGCGTTCTGAAATACGCGGAACACCTCGTCCGCAAATCCCTGTCCCATAAATGTCACATTGCGAAAGTCAAATACAATCTCCTGAAACTCATCAAGGCGAAGCAGAATTCTCCTGGCCTGGGAACGCGCCACTGGGTCTCCCAGCGGACACATCTCCCCTACCGGAATCAGCGTTTTTACAAAGCCTTTGTCCAGCGGGGCATATTCATCAAACACTTCTTTGACCCCTCTGGCTGTCTCGTTGGCAAGCTTCATCACTGCCATCGTACCAATCCCCCTCAGCCGGTTGTAATAAGCGATCAGATGGGATTTTACAAAATGTTCCCTGTCCTCACACCGCCACGAATAAACTGTCCCGTCGGACCAGAGCGCAAACTCGGTCAGCATTTTGGAGACAAAGAAAATGCCTTCTCCGGAGTGCCCCTCCGGACTGGTTGTAAGCCTGCCCTTGTAAAGTTCCAGAGCCGCCTGTTCCGCATCCATGTTTATCCCCATTTTATCCTGTACATATTCCTGTATATTCCGGAAGATTCCGATTCCATTATCCGTAACCGATATTTCTGTATACAGGCAGTCCTTTTTCACTTCAATGCTGATCCTGCTTCCGCGGGAATGCTCAATGGCATTGTTCATAATCTCCGTGAACGCGTAATACCAGATCTTTCCCGCATTCTGAGGAAATTCTCTCAGAAGCGGAGCAATATCCCGGAAATACACACTGTCTTCCTCCAGTGTTCCGTCGTTTTCATAATCCAGATGTACGGACGTCTCCTTCAGCCGGTAACCACATCGTCCCGTTTCATTCTTCTCTATCACCCCCGCATCAAGACATGCTGCGGCATATCTCCGCACACTCGTCTCCGATACACCAAAATTGTCGGCCGTCTTCCTGAGAAACTGGCTGTCATCTTCCCGGATCTTATTCAGCATATATTTTCGGATCGCTTCCCGTTTTTCTTCTGTAAATGACATCTTCCACCTCCTACTTTACGCTTTATTTCAACTATATTTTATATATTTAAAACTATAACAAAACTATATTAAACTGTAAATACCTTTTTTGAAAATATTTTTGGATTTTCGGATTGTCTTTCAGGACGTTTCCGGACAGGCTGGCTCAGGCACCGCATTCTGTGTTATACTCATTCTGGCAGATACCGGGGCAAAAAGTTCTAAACCCGCATGAGCTTTCCCATAAGCGGGTGACAGGCCTTGAAACCCGCCCCGATATGGCATAATCAGAAAGGAGGATTCCCATGAATCCATTAGAACGTTTATTAAAATACACTGTGATCCGGACTCCCAGCGATGAGCACAGCTCCACGGTTCCGTCGAGCAAATGCCAGTTTGAACTGGCCTGGCAGCTTCACCGGGAGCTTTTCACAATGGGGATCACAGATGTAACGGTAGATACAAACTGTTATCTCTACGCCCATATTCCGGCTACGCCCGGGTATGAAGACCGTCCGAAGCTGGGATTTATCGCCCATCTTGACACCGTATCGGACTTCTGTGATAAGCGCATTGTTCCCGTTGTCCACGAAGACTATGACGGACGGGATCTGCCCCTCGGCGTGAGCGGACGCATCCTCTCCCCGGAAATATTTCCCCACTTAAAGGATCTGAAAGGCCGGACACTTGTCACAGGCGACGGCACGACCATTCTGGGTGCGGACGACAAGGCAGGAATCGCCGAGATAATGACAATGGCGGAACGCATCCTCGAGGAAAATATCCCCCACGGCCAGATCTCCATCGCCTTTACCCCGGATGAGGAGATCGGGATGGGAGCCGCCCATTTTGATCTGGACGCGTTTGACGCGGATTTTGCATACACGCTGGACGGCGATACAGAAGGAGAGATCCAGTATGAGAACTTCAATGCCGCGAAGGCCGATTTTGACATATCCGGAGTCAATGTACATCCAGGCTCTTCAAAGGATGTCATGGTCAACGCCTCTCTTGTGGCAATGGAAATCAACGCACTTCTTCCATCTTCTGAAACACCTCGCAATACAGACGGTTATGAGGGATTCTATCACCTGACGGAGATGAAGGGAAATGTGGCGAATGCGGAGCTTCACTATATTATTCGGGATCACGACGCGGGAAAATTCGAACAGAAAAAAGAACTTCTCAAAGACATTGAAAAAAGAATGAATGACAAATGGGGTGCGGGCACTGTCCGCCTTGTAATCACGGATCAGTACCGAAACATGGCCGAGATCATTGCCGGGTGCATGCACCTTATCGAAAATGCAGAAAAAGCCTGTAAAAATGCAGGCGTAACACCGCTCATCCTTCCAATCCGCGGCGGCACGGACGGCGCGCAGTTAAGTTTCAAAGGACTCCCCTGTCCGAATCTCGGCACCGGAGGGCACGGCTATCACGGTCCCTACGAGCACATTACAAAAGAAGGGATGGAAGCGGCGTGTCAGGTGGCGATTGAGCTGGTGAAAATCTATGCGGAGTAACGCGGATTTGACGGAATGAAACAAGCAGTCTGAACTAATCCGTGCAGGACAGAGGGGATCCTGCACTGGGCTGCATCAGACCAGAAGGTTCCTTCCGGCAAATCGGCGGTTCATGTAAAAAAACAGCCGAAAGCGGAATCAAAATTCCATTCCCTCTTGCTGCCTGCTGCCGGTTTTCAGGGAAATCACCGGGCAGTAAAAAGGATGCGGAACTGCCAGATAAAACCTGCCGTCCGGAATCAGCTTCACGCACGGACTTATAGACAGACTGTTTTATCCGGCAGATCCTCACCTACTGCCGCACCGCTCCGTTATCGCACCGGTTTCCCCAGGAATCGATCAGCATCCCGTCCCGGTACACGCAGATGATCTCGCAGTGGTTCGCGCACTTGCCGCAGGTGATCTCCCGTGTCTTAAACTCCATCTCCGCGACATCGAAAGAGAACTCTCCCTCATCCTGCCGTTCCTTCGCGAGGATGGCGATTCCGAAAGCGCCCATGAGATGGCCCTTTTCATCCACAAGAACGGGCATGCCGAGCTGTTCCTCAAACATCCGCACCACGCCCGCGTTCTTGCTCACACCTCCCTGGAAGACAACCGGGGAGACGATCTTTTTCCCCTTTGCCACATTGTTGAGATAGTTGCCTGCCACCGCCTTGCACAGTCCTGCGATAATCTCCTCCTTCGGACATCCGACCTGCAGCTTATGCACCAGATCAGACTCCGCGAACACCGTACATCTGGCCGCAATCGGCGCAGCCTTCTTCGCCTTCAGAGCGATCTCTCCGAACTCCTCCACTTCCACGCCCAGCCGGTGGGCCTGGCTGGAGAGGAAGGCGCCTGTTCCCGCGGCGCAGAGCGTATTCATGGCGTAATCCACGGCCACTCCGTTCTCCACACAGATGATCTTGGAATCCTGTCCCCCGATCTCCAGGATAGTGCGCACATCGGGGTGAAGCGTCGTCGTGCCAACCGCGTGAGCCGTGATCTCGTTTTTGATCACCTGCGCCCCGATCATGCTTCCCACAAGCTTTCTCGCGCTTCCCGTTGTGCCTGACGCAGCGATCCGGTAGGCGTCCGCGTCAAACTGTTTTTCCAGTTCACGCAGTACTTTCTGGGTTGCCTGGGTCGGGTTTCCTTCCGTCCAGAGATAACATTCCGCGAGAAACTCATTTTTCTCATTTATAATTACGCCTTTTGTCGATATGGAACCGATGTCGATTCCAAGATAAGCCTTCTTTTTCATCTCAGTACCTTCTTCTTTCTCTCAAGCATGTCATAAAAAGCCTCAAGTCTTGTATCCAGTCCTGTATCACTCTCCTGCATGTCGTAGCTTAAATACAGAACAGGGATGTGATAGTCTCTGCTGATATTCTGAAGAATGGGAATCGCATCCATCTCCGGCGTGCAGCCGAAAGACTTCACATGGACAATTCCGTCATATCCCTGCTTCGCATAGTCAAGCGCAGCGTTCAGCGTCCAGGTCGTCGTCGCCCCCATGTTGTACTGGGCGTACTCTCTGACCCTCGGCCGCAGAACCGACTCTTTTGCCCGGAAATGACAGTTTGTCACATTCAGGAAACGGCTCACAGAGGCGCCGAGCCGCACCAGCTTCTCCTGCAGAAACAGGTTGGAGTACGGATCCATGGCCGTAAAATATTCTCCCACTACGCCAATGCGCACCGGATTTTCCGGGGTTTTCAGCTTCACATCATGGAATGCGCTTTTCGCCTCCTGATACCCTTCACGGATCTCATGCCAGTTTTCCGCATTCTGCATTTTCATGAGATACTGTCTGTATATTTTATCAAACCGGCCCTTTTCTGCCTCAAAGGCGGCGTCCCTGTAATAGATCTCTTCGATCTCGTCCATGAACTGCGCCATTTTCACACCTTCATAGACACCGGTTGTAAGCTGGGTCGGTTTCAGTTTCGGGCTCAGGCTTTTCGCCAGTTTCAGCCATGCGCTCTTCTTTCCGCCCATGTATTCCGCCAGGTTGACAAACTCGCACCTGTAGCCTAATTCCCGTATAATCTCCTTCTGGAGCGCCCCGTAATAATCCAGCCTGCACAGGCCGCCGGTCTCAACCAGCACGTCCGCCCCGGCTTCCAGAGCCTCTATCAGGCTTCCGAGCGTGTGTTTGAACGGCGCACACGCATAGTCCGGGCTGTATCTGCTCCCCAGCTCCGTCGTCTTCTTTGTGGGAGGCGGAAGGAGGACATAACTGGCCCCGATTCCCTGCTCCACGATATATCTGATCGCATAATTGTAGTGACTGAACCTCGGAAATGCGATCTTTTTTCTGCTGTCAATTCTGATTTCCATATCCGCCTGCCTTCTGATATCTGATGATGTCGATAAAACTTTCGATCCTTGTCTCCACGCCCGCCGTTCCGCTCTGCGCATCCAGCGTCAGGTTGAGAAGCGGTATGCCTTTGATCCGGCGTGTCAGCATGTCATTTACAAGGGCATCCGGGCCGCACGGATAGGCGCTCAGCAGGATGATTCCGTCCGCCTTCTTTTTAAGAAGAAGATCCGCCCCGGTTATCTCTCTGTTAATGAGCCACGGCATAACGTGTGAGAAGTCATAACTCTTCTTCAGCGCACTCTCCCGGTTCACGCAGTCAGAATAAAGAACCTCGGCTCCGAAATTATTAATAATCTGTGCAAGCTCACCGCCCATGTATGTATCATGAAGCACATAGGGGTGCCCGGAGAGAAGGACCTTGATCCTGCTGCTCTGAAGCGTCTCATTCTGGGCCTTTTCCCTGTTTTTAAGCCATGCATCCTGCTGCTTTTTCGCTTTTGCATACGCCTTTTTCACTTCTTTTTTCGGCTTTTCAAGCTGCTCTCCCAGTTCAAGAAATACTTTCTCTTCCGACGTGTCCATATCCCAGTCATAGCTCACGGTAAGGATATCAATGTGCTCGTCCCGGAAAATATTCCGGATCAGGTCCGGAAGTGATTCGTATCTGGTACACAGCTTTTCCCGCTTCTTATATCCGGCGGTTCTCGGAACAAAAACCGCGTCGCACTTTCCGATCAGCCATTCCACATGTCCCAGATACATCTTAAAAGGAAGGCATGTCTCATCCACTGCCCTCCTCATTCCTGTATCCAGTATATCTCTGTCGCTCTTCGGGCTGACCAGGCATTCAAATCCCAGATTGCCGAAAAACTCCTTCCAGAGAATCCCGTCCCGGTATGCCATCAGCCCCCGCGGGATTCCGATTGTATGTATTCTGCTCAAATTAATTCCTCCATGAAATTACTTCCCCACTGTCCGGCGTCAGTGTACAGGGATACAAAACGCCCTTGTACACTGACGTTTCCATGATAACATGTACTTTCTGCCTTTCACAACCTTTTTCAGAAAGTCACTTTATTCCAGTGTTACACACTGGTTTCCTCTGGATTGAAACACTGACTCAAATGCGGTTCTGCTGTACTCTGTCATGCCGGAGATAGGATCTGCAATCGTGACAGTATTCTCAGAGTAGCCGATCAGCACCGCCCCGTGGTCTCCGTGACTCCACTCCACATAATCCCCGCTCTCCGTATACCAGCCTTGTGTCTCACCTCTTGCCGCCATTCCGACCATCACCCACACGACAACCGGGATGTCCCGGCTCACAAGACCGTACAGCTCCTCACAGGATGCCCCGGTGCGGTCCACTGCCCGCATGTCGCTGCCTGCATCCGCAAGATATCCGTCTGCCGCCGTAATGATCGCTCCGGTGCCGCATATGATTCCTGCCGAGCTTGCAGGGTCTCCGACGAAATAATTATTCATGTCGGTTCCGTAAAGTCTTCCGTCCGCTCCGGTATAATAGACGAGAGGCGCTGTGGGCAGATAACTTTCCGCCATCGTCATTTTGTCCACCGGGAACCCATAGTAATTCAGCGCCATCGTGAGCGCCGTTATCTCACAGCCTGTAGGGAGTTCCGGCTCCTGATAGACAATACCGAAATTCCCGATCACATATTCATCCGGGACCGCGTTCTCCTCCAGTATCTGTACATAAGCATCCTCTTCCGGCATCCTGCTCTCCTCCGCCTGTATAAAAGCCGATACCGGCTCCGCCTGTTCCGGGAAAATATATCTCCAGGCTGAAGGCTCTTCCGCAAAGAGAAGAAGCGCCAGCAAAAAAGCAAGCGCGGCCGTCACTTTCCATCTGTTCTGCAAAAACAGCTCTTTGACATAATGCGCACTCTTTTTCACCCTTCTCTTCATTTTCATCCGTTCCTTCCTGCCTTGATTGTAAAGTAAATAACTGCCAGTGCCTCTGGCAAACCCGGGACAGGCCCCGCCATAGCCGCAAAGTCAAAAACGCCGTCTGTGAGAACGAATAGACAAAGCATTTCTTCACCCGTCATCCCCCACAGACAGCATCAAGATATCACGTTATAACTTTATTTACATAAATTGTAGGACAAAACGCCGCCGCTGTCCAATACCTTAATTCAATGGTTTTCGATACGCCTCAGCTATAACTGTTATTCCTGTGCGTCCATCCATTCATATATCCGTATATAAATTTTCCGAAACTGTACTTATTGCATATTGACAGTATGTACTTCGTGTGCTATACTGTACTCATCAAACAAGTACAGTATTGACAAGGAGTGAATTGTATGAAGTCAAAAACATCATCCGCTGAATATATATCAATCAGCCACCTTTCAAAAAAATTCGATAAGGACTTTGTCTTAAAAGATGTAAACGCTGTTCTCAACAAAGGAGAGATTCTCGGCTTCCTCGGTCCAAGCGGCGCGGGAAAGACAACGACGATCAAGATTCTCACCGGACAGCTCCGTCCCACTTCGGGGGATGCGGAAGTTCTGGGGATCAACTGCCGGAAGATCGACGAACTGATCTATGAACAGATCGGAATCGTCACAGACTCAAGCGGTGTCTACGAGCGCATGAGCGTCTACGACAACCTGAGATATTTTGCCCGCCTTTTAAACGCACCGATTGCGGACATCGATCCTCTCCTGAAGCGGATCGGCCTGTATGAACACCGGAAGAAACCTGCCGGAAAGCTCTCAAAAGGGCAGATGCAGCGTCTTGTCGTCGCAAGAGCCATTCTCCACAGGCCGAAGGTTCTCTTTCTTGACGAGCCGACAAGCGGTCTCGATCCGTCCACTGCCCTGGAGATCCACCGGATGCTTCTGGATCTGAAAGAGGAAGGCATGGCAATCTTCCTGACTACACACAACATGGAGGAAGCAACAAAGCTGTGCGATCACGTGGCGCTTCTGAATGAGGGAATTATCGTCGAGTACGGGACGCCCGAGGAAATCTGTCTGAAACACAATAAAGTAAAGAAATACCGAGTGCAGCTCACAGACGGCACAAAGCACGTCCTTCTTCAGAACCAGGACACTGCCGAAAAGATTTCACAGTGGCTTTACGAGAGCCGGATCGAGACGATCCACTCCTGCGAGCCTACGCTTGAAACCGTATTTTTAGAAGTAACAGGGAGGGAACTCAAATGAAAACAATCCAGTTAAAACCAGTCCATCTAAGAAAACTCGCCGCGATTACGGAAGTCAAGGGGCGCGCGCTTTTCAGCAAGAACTTTATTATCATGCCTATCTTTTCGCTCGGCTTTACATTCCTTATGGATCTGATCTACAGCAATATTACCGACGGGGCCGTGGATATGAGCGCTCTCGCGCTTGCCTTCGGAGTGCTCATGAATATCTCCATGACCGGCATCTACTGCGTCTCTGCCATGCTCGCGGAGGAGAAAGAAAAAAACACACTACGCACCCTTATGACCTCCTCGGTCAACGGACTGGAATTCTTCCTCGGAAGCCTGATTCCCGCCGTGCTTATGACCGCAGCAGTCAACGTGCTCTGCGTCCTGATCGTACGGGTGGAGATGAGTCCTTCCCAGTGGGGAGCCTACCTGGCGGTCACAACTGCGGCGTCAGTCATCTCATCGGTTGTGGGCATGATCTTTGGAATCTTCGCGAAGAATCAGGTGTCTGCCAGCACGATCACCACGCCGGGAATCCTCATTTTCATGATGATACCCATGTTTTCCAGTCTGAACGAACCGCTGGAGAAAGCCTCGGGCTGTCTCTTTACGGGAATCGCCCTTGACGCCATCGCAAATATACACGCCGGAAGACCGGCAGTCGGCACACAAGGGATCCTCGTTCTGGCCGCCGAACTCATCGGTTCTGTCGTCATCTTCCTTCTTCTCTACCGGAAGAACGGTTTTGAGAGGTGATTACATGGAAATTATTTTAAGCAGCGCCAGTGACCGTCCGATCTACGAACAGATCGTGTCACAGATCAAAGAAATGATTATGAAAGGAGAGCTCAGGCCCGGCGAGCCGATGCCCTCCATGCGCAGACTTGCAAAGGATCTGCATGTAAGTGTTATTACAACACAGCGCGCCTACGAAGATCTTCAGAAAGACGGGTTCATTGTCACGGTTCCCGCCAAGGGGACTTTTGTCTCAACGCAGAACCAGGACTTTATCCGCGAGGAGAATTTGAGACGGATCGAATCTCTCCTCTCGGATGCCGCTTCCCTCGGAAGAGAAAACGGCCTCTCACTGGACGACCTGAAAAATACACTGGACATTGTCTGGTCGGATGAGTGAATTTTACGCTTTTAGCTATGGAGGAATGACACAATGGAAAACGCCATACAGGTGCGGAACCTGACAAAAAAATATAAAGATTTCACACTGGACAACATCTCATTTACCCTGCCAAGCGGCACGGTTATGGGGCTGATCGGCGAAAACGGAGCCGGAAAATCCACCCTTATCAACGCCATTTTAGGCGTATCGGACGCTGAATACGATCAGGTTGCCCTTCTCGGGCACGACCTGCGCACACAGACAAAACTTGCAAAGGAGGACGTGGCCGCAATCTTCAGCGACTCTCACTATGATTACGGCATGACGCCGCTTGCTGTCGGCGAGATGCTCTCCCGCTTTTTCCGCAACTGGGATCAGCAGAAGTATCTCGGATACCTGAAACGCTTTCACCTGCCGGAGAAAAAACGTCTGAAAAAATTTTCCACCGGAATGCGGGTGAAGCTGGAGTTCGCCGCAGCCTTAAGCCACAATCCGAAACTTCTGATTCTGGACGAGGCGACAAGCGGCCTTGACCCTGTATTCCGCGATGAGATTCTCGACATTCTGCGGGAATTCACCGAGGAGGAGGATCATGCGGTGCTGATGTCCTCGCATATCACGAGCGATCTGGATAAAATCGCGGATTACATTGCCTACCTGCACGAGGGCAAACTGCTCTTCGTCAAGACATACGACGACATCCGCGACAACTACGGCATCATCACATGCGGCCGGCAGCTTTTTGACGCGCTCAGCCGGGACGACATATCTGCCTACAGGAAAGAAGCCTACAGCTACAAAATCCTCGTAAACGACAGAGCGAAACTGCGCCGGATCTTCCCTGATATCGAGATGGTTCCCGCTTCAGTGGAAGACATTATGCTGTTCTATGTAAAAGGAGAAAAAGTGAAATGAAAGGGATTATATTCAAAGACTTATACGACAATTTCGGCGTGTGGAAAAACCTTGCATCCTATATATTCTGCTTCGGAATCATCCTTTTAGTCAGCCTGTTCTCACGCTCGGAGTATTTCTACGGGCTGATGGTATTTATGACCGCTCTCGGCGGCTCTGCCGCTATCGAATCATCCACCGAACAGGATGAGCTATCAAACTTCAACCGGCTGCTGATCACATTTCCGGTGACAAAAACCGAAATCATCCGGGCAAAATACATACTGGCGCTCTGTTTTCTCGGCGTGGCAAATGTCTTTTCTTTTCTGATTCTTCTGCTTTATGTATATGCATATCGCGCGCTGACATTTACACAGGCGCTGCCCTACTGGCTGATCGGAGTCTGCGCATCACTGATACTGACTGCATTTTCCTACGTCATCTATTCCGTTTTCGGAAAGAGAAGAGGCACCATCTTCTACTGCATCATCGTTGCACTCCTTGCCTGTGCGTACGGGGCGCTCTGGTCGCTTTCCAGGATCGGTATGATCGGCGCTGCCGCAGGGTGGAATGTTCCCGTTATCCTGGGTATTTCATTCCCGGTGTCGGTTCTGCTCTTTTTCCTAAGCTATGTCTTTGTGATGTGGCTCTACAAAAAGAGGTATGCGTAATCTGTCTTTATCCGGAAGAGAAATCGCTGCGGAAACAAAAACAGATTTGTTTTCGGCAGGAAAGTCCCGGAACGTTTTCTTCTTCCGGACGAAAACTGTTTTGTCACAGGACAGCCTTCTGCTTTTGACGGGAACTTCTGTTCTCAAGAAGCAAGCTTCCACAAAATCATGTTGTGTGAGCGGCGAGTGGAGCGCTTTGCGCGACTTTGAGCAAGGGAACACAATCATGATTTTGCGGAAGCGAATGTTTATATAATCTGTGTTATCTGCAGGAAGGAGATCCCTGTGCCAAAGACAAATTTCTTCCTTCTTCGGGAAGGAGATTTTTCATGCTTCTTAAGCTGATCGCAAGTGTAGATGTATTATGCATAAGCGCGGATGTCGTCGGCTGGATCACTCCGGCTACGCCGAGTGCGATCAGTGAGGAATTGATTCCGACAATCCCCCGGTAATTGCGCTGAATCCGCCTCATCATGGCGTCTGCAAGGCGCTTCATCGTCACTACTGCCATCAGATCATCTGAAGCAATCGTAATGTCCGCGATCTCCCTTGCTATCTCTGCTCCGTCGCTCACCGCAACGCCCGCATCCGCGGCAGAGAGCGCCGGCGAATCATTGATGCCGTCGCCGATCATAATAACCTTATGCCCGGCTGCTTTCTCCGCCTCCACGAATCGTGCTTTATCTTCCGGAAGCACCTCGGAGTAATACTCGTCCACGCCTACTCTTTCGGCGATTGACGCAGCCGTTCGCTCGCTGTCTCCCGTCATCATGACAACTTTCCGAATCCCCTCTGCCTTCAGACTCTGCACCATGCCGCGTGCCTCTTCCCGGAGCGGATCCTCGATACAGATCACGGCCTCGAGACTGTTTTCAACGGCAAGGTACAAGTGGGAATACTCTCCCGGAAGAGCGTCAAACTTCTCCCGGAACGTCTCTCTCACTGTGCATCCCTCGTCTTCAAATACAAAATGGCTGCTTCCGATAATGACTTTTCTTCCGTCAATATAGGAGGAGATCCCGTGTGCAACCACATATTCCACTTTTGAGTGCATCTCCTCATGGTACAGCTTCCTCTTCTTCGCAGCGTCAACCACGGCTTTTGCCATGGAATGCGGGAAATGTTCCTCCAGGCACGCCGCAATACGCAGCAGTTCTTCCTCCGGATACTCTCCGAAAGAAACGACCTCCTTTACGGTCGGCCTCGCCTTTGTGAGTGTACCTGTCTTATCGAACACGATTGTGTCCGCCTCTGCCACTGCTTCCAGATATTTTCCGCCCTTCACCGTGATTCCGTGCTGTCCGGCCTCACGGATCGCTGAGAGTACCGCGATCGGCATCGCCAGCTTCAGCGCGCAGGAGAAGTCCACCATGAGCACGGAGAGCGCTTTCGCCGCATTGCGCGTGACAAGACCTACGATTCCTGTTCCGAGAAGCGTATACGGTACAAGACGGTCTGCCAGATGTTCCGCCCTGCTTTCCAGAGCGGATTTGAGTTTTTCCGAATCTTCGATCATTGTCACGATTTTTTCAAACCGGGTGGAGCCGGTCACAGCTCTGACTTCAATCTCAAGTTCTCCTTCCTCAAGAACCGTTCCCGCATAGACAGATTTTCCTTCTGTCCTTCTCACCGGCAGTGATTCTCCGGTCAGGGAAGCCTGGTTTACCATCCCCTCTCCGCCGCACACGACGCCGTCGAACGGAATCACATTTCCCATATGCACGACGATCACGTCTCCCGGCTGCACAGAGGAAGAACGGACAAGGACCTCCTGGTCTTCTCTCTTAAGCCACACTTTTTTCACGTTCAAAGACATACTTCTCGCAAGATCTCCGACTGATTTTTTGTGGGTCCACTCTTCCAGCAGTTCTCCGATGCCGAGCAGAAACATGACAGATCCCGCCGTGTTAAAGTCCCCCCGGATAACCGACACCCCGATGGCAGTCGCGTCCAGAACCGGCACTTCGATCTTTCGCTTCGCCAGGCAGCGGATGCCTTTCCATATATATTTCAGCGCCTTAAAAGTCAGCCACACTTTCCGGACCGGCATGGGGACAATCATCCTGCTCCCGTAGTGAAGAATCATCTTCGTGATCAGCTGCTCCCGGAAGCCGGAATTTAATTCCCGGCCCGAGCTTGCCAGGACATTGTCCGGAACATCTGCCTTTTCATAGCTGAACCCGCGGAGAATCCTCAGCACCTCTTCCCGGTCTCCCGTGTAACAGATAACGGCATCTGCGGTGCGCTCATAAACCTTTGCATCTGTCACAATATCCTGCTTTTCGAGAAACCAGCAAAGAGTATCCGCCTGCTCATACGTCATCCTTCCCTGGACGGCATGTATACGCAGACGGCCTTTTATCTCATGTTTTATGACAAATTTCATAGCCTGCTATACAGTCTCTTCCCGGAAATCTTCCGCACCGGCATCTTCTTCACTGCCCTGTACATCCGCGTCTTCCTGCACATTCGCAGCTTCCTCTGCAGCTCTTCTCTCATTGATCTGCTGTGCCTCTGCGAGAATGTCCTCCGCATTCTCCTGAACCGTTGTCGCTGTCTTCATCACACAGTCTTTCGCTCTGAGTGCTGCAGCTGTGCAGTTCGTATATACCTTCTTCGCATCTTTGCTTGAAAGGACCTTCACTCCGGCTGTCCCGAAGAGAACTCCCCCTGCGAAAAGTCCGATTTTTTTCATTGTTGAAATGCTTAACATAATTCAAGTACCTCCTTATTTGCATTTACAGCATGACTGTTTCCTGTCCGCAGTCGCCTATTTGTGTCTGTAGCCCGTATAAAATACCATGACAAAGCAAAAGACTGCGGCCCATGCCCAGAATCTGTGCTGTTTCATAACTACACCACTTCCTTTGTTAATAATATGTAAATCACCAGTTTCATGTGAAATGATAACAAGCCATATTGAAGTCAGTCAAATCTAACACACTTTACAGATAAATTTTATCATGTAAAAAGCAGAACAGGCATGCCGCGGCCCGGATCTCATCCCATCCATTCTGTTCCACTGGCATACCTGTCATTTCTGCAGCGTTATTTTCTCAACTTTCTGGTTTTTCAGATACCCGCACCGTTTCATCCCCTCCTGGACGACCCGGTTCCAGTTTCCCGCCGACAGCCGGCAGGTCGTGTTGTCATCCAGTGTGATCTCGCATGCCTCATCTTCCGAAAGCTCATCTGAATATTCCACTTTGTACATATTCTTTCTGCTGATCGCGCCGATCTCCTCAAGGGCATTGACCATGCGGTACACGGTCGCCACACCGATCCTGCTGTCAGCTTTGGACGCTTTATAAAATATCTCTTTGCAGCTTGAACATTCATTTTCAAGAATAATGTCGATCAGCATCAGACGCTGCTTCGTAATCCGGCATCCGTTTTCTTTCAGCTTTTCGATAATCTGTTCTTTCCTGCTCACAGTTTCCTCCCGTCATCCCGCGTGTGAAATGCTGACAACCGTAAATCCGGCATCTTCCACCGCATGTTTCAGATCCGCCTCATCGACCGCTCTGTCATATGACACTGCTGCGCAGCCCTCTTTCAGATCAACTTTGGCCGAAACCCCGTCTATCCTGTTCAGCGCGCCTGTCACACTGTTGACGCAGTTCTGGCAGTGCATGCCTGATATTCTGATTATGCTTGTTCCGACTACAGGGCCATCCAGCTTCTTTTTCTTCGGCTTCGGGCGCTTTCCCGTTCCGGAACCGCCTCCGCAGCACCCGCCTTCCCCTTTGAAATGTCTGATCGAGCCTTTGACCGCATACGCGAATATCACGATCAGAATCACTGCAATAATTGCATTAGTCATAGCAAACCCTCTTTCCTGCCGTCTTTCCGGTTATTCCTGTATCATCCTATTCCTGTATCAGACTGCACTCATATCAGGACATGCCCGTAACATGATACCCGATTTTCTCTACCGCGCTTTTCAGGACATCATCCGGTACTTCTCTGTCATAAGATATCTTTGCTGTGCCGGACGAAAGTCTGACCTCCGCACGGACGCCGTCGATCTGATTCAGCATTCTGGTCACATTCGCCGCGCAGTGTTCGCAGCTCATCCCCTCGATCTTCATCGTTTTCCGCCCGACCACCGGGCCGTCCAGCTTCTTTTTCGGCAGGCTTTTGCCATGCGGACAGCTTCCCCCGGCCGGACAGCCGATACATTTCACGCCGCTTTTTTTCGCTTTCACAATATATGCGACTGCACCGCCGATCAAAACCGCGAGAATAATAAGCGCAATAACATTTGCCATAGATCTCTTCCTTCTCTGTTTAAACGTACCGGACGGCGGACAAAGTGCATGCCCTTGCCCGCCTCCGTTCCTCTCTATTATACATGTTTTTTATGCATGCAGACTGTATTCCGCCGTAAATTCTCTGTCGGATTTGCGGATTCTCCATACAATGACTGCCGCGAATACAAGGATCGCAATCAGTCCCGGTACAAATGCCGTTCCAAGTGCTCCTGTCGTCGCAAGAGTTCCGATCTGGTATACAAGGAATGCGACCGTATATCCGGTTGCAAGCTGGAGGCAGATGCCGCCAAACAGCCATTTTCCGCTCTTCATCTCTGAATTCATCGCTCCGAGAGCCGCAAAGCACGGCGGTGTATAAAGGTTGAACATCAGGTACGCCAGCGCTGCCGCTTTTGTAAGTCCCATAACAGCGGCCACTTCATTTCCGCCGCCGACCAGAGCCAGTTCTTCTGTATCGATCAGATTTGTGATGCCGTAGACAACTGCCAGTGTACCGACCACATTCTCCTTTGCGATAAATCCGGTAACCGCTGCCGCCGCAAGCTGCCATACACCGAATCCAAGCGGGATAAACAGGATGGAGATCGGGTGCGCAATGCTTGCCAGAATGGATGTACTCTCTGCGCCCTCTTCCACAAGCTGGAACTGCCAGTTAAAGCTCTGCATAATCTGTACAGCAGTGTTGCACACGAGAATGATTGTTCCTGCCTTGATAATATATGCCTTGCCGCGTTCAAGCATGGAAACGCAGGCCCTCTTTAAGCTCGGAATCTTGTATTCCGGCAGCTCGATGATGAAGAAGGATTTGCGGTATTTCTGTCCTGTAATTCTCTTGACAAGCAGTGCTCCGAGAAGGACAAGAAGGATACCTACAAGGTACATCGTTCCTGATACCCACCATGCGTCTGCGAAGAAGGCTCCTGCAAACAGAGCGATAACCGGAATCTTTGCCCCGCACGGCATGAACGGAGTAAGCATTGCAGTCGTTCTGCGTTCTCTCTCATTCCGGATCGTCCTGGAAGCCATGACGCCCGGGATCGCGCATCCGGTTCCGATAACCATCGGTATTACGGATTTTCCGGAAAGTCCGACTCTCTTGAAAATCGGGTCAAGCACAACTGTCGCCCGCGCCATATATCCGCAGTCCTCCAGAAGGGCGATGAGGAAATACATCACCATTACAAGCGGAAGGAAACCGACAACCGCGCCGACGCCGCCGATGATACCGTCTACAAGGATCGCATACAGCAGCGGGTTTGCGCTTTCCATCAGTCCGCCTGCCCATCCCTGGAAGGTTTCAATCCAGCCTACCAGCCAGTCGGCGATCCATGTCCCGACTGTTGTCTGGGATATGTAAAACACAAGGAAAATAATGACAGCAAAAATCGGAATACCGATCACCTTATGCGTGATAATGCTGTCGATCTTATCCTGCATGTTTCTGTCTTTTGTAAAGACCTTTCTCTTTTCAACCTGTTTTACAATGCCGTTTACAAACTCGAAACGCTTTCTGTCAGCAGCCTCCACCGCATCTTTGTCATGAAGATCAATGTTCTTCTGTACATAAGGCGCCTTCTGTCCTTTTCCTTTCAGGGATACAGCCGCTGTCACAGCTTCTTTCAGTCCCTCATGGCCGGAAGATGTAGAAATTGTCTTGACGACCGGACACCCCAGCTTTTCCGAGAGAAGCTTTTCGTCGATCTTCGTCTGTTTCTTTTCTGTAATGTCGCTCTTATTCAGCGCCACAACTACCGGTACCCCCAGTTCCAGAAGCTGCGTCGTGAAAAAGAGGCTCCTGCTTAAGTTCGTCGCATCCACGATATTGATAATCGCATCCGGATGCTCGTTTTTAACATAACTGCTCGTAATGCTCTCCTCGGAAGTAAAAGGCGACATGGAATAAGCTCCCGGCAGGTCAACTGCAACAAGCTCCTCTCCACTGTCATAGTAAGCCTTTTTAATAAGACTTTCTTTCCGCTCTACCGTAACACCGGCCCAGTTTCCGACACGCTCGTTTCTTCCGGTAAGCGCATTGTACATGGTCGTCTTTCCGCTGTTCGGATTCCCTGCAAAAGCGATTCTCATTTACAAATCTCCTCCTTTATTTTTTTGATTAGTGCAAACTAACCCCTTTGCAAAAAAAATAGTAATCAGCTTACTATTTTTTATTTTATACTAACAGCATCGGCCAAATCCGAAAATCAAATTGAAATGGCTCTTGCTAAATCAGTATCGATATTATATCTTCCATCTTTGATAGAGACAGTACAGCCGCCTCTGACACGCGAAACTACGGTGATCGGCTCACCGCTGTAGCATCCGAGCGAAAACAGAAACGCTTCCAGCTCCTCGTCATCCGTCACAATATCTTTTATAATATACTCTTCGCCTTCTCTGGCATCCAGTAAATTCATCTCTTCACGACCTCTCACTGATTATCGCTCTGTATGATATCATTTTGATGGTAACCCAGGTATCATCTTTTCGAGCAATTGTTGCATCTAACACATGATAGTGTAGACTAACTTCCTTATTTTGTCAATCCCTTTTAAGATAAAATTTGCGAAATATTATCAATTTCTTCCCGGGCAATAATGATTTGCCGTCATGTCATGATTGTGATATACTGAGATAAATATCTGAAATTTTTAGCGAGGTGAATTATATGCATGGAAACGAGTCTGCCGAAAACTATCTGGAAACGATCCTTGTCTTAAGCCGGCGTCTCCCGGTAGTTCGTTCCGTAGATGTCGCAACAGAGCTGAACTTTAAAAAATCCAGCGTCAGTGTGGCGATGAAAAAGCTGAGGGAAAGCGGCCATATCATCGTCTCCCCGGAAGGATATATCAGTCTGACCGAATCCGGAAAGGAAATTGCAGACTGCATCTACGAAAGACATACACTTCTCTCCTCCTGGCTGAAACGTCTCGGCGTTGACCCGAAAATCGCTGCGGAAGACGCCTGCAGAATCGAACACGTAATCAGCGCGGAAAGTTTTGAAGCGATCAAGCAGCACATCAGATAAGCGGCATCCCTGTAAAGATGCCGCTTTTTGTAAAGCCGGCGAGCCAGGGCCTGTCCGAGTTCCTGGTGCTTCAGGCAATTGCAGGCGGCGACGCTCAGAAATCCTGACGGATCTGTCCAAGCACCTCTCTTAATTCGTCCGCGGAAGCCTTCAGTTTCTCCAGTTCTTCCTCTGAAAGCGCAATCTCCAGTACCTGCTCCGCACCGCCTCTGCCGACGATTGCCGGTATGCTTAAGCACAGGCCGCTCAGTCCGTATTCTCCGCTTAAGGAAACCGAGACCGGCATCACCGTATGACTGTCTCTTACAATGGATTCCGCGATTTTCGCCGCAGACATCCCGATTCCGTAATAAGTGGCTCCTTTACGCTCAATGATATCATAGGCACTGTCGCGTACCGCGTGATAGATCCCGTCCATCTCTTTCTCGAAATCTGCATACCCTTTCATCCGGGCAAACTCTTTTAATCCGATACCGTATATATTCGCGCAGCTCCAAACGGCGAGTTCACTGTCGCCGTGTTCCCCGGCGATAAAAGCGTGTACATTTCTGCTGTCTACTTCGAGTTTTTCACTGATCAAGTATTTCAGCCGCGCTGTGTCAAGCACCGTGCCCGAACCGATTACCCGCTCTCCCGGGAATCCCGATTCTGCCAGAGCCACCTGGGTCAGAATGTCAACCGGGTTGGAAACAATCAGCAGGATTCCTTCACACCCAACTCTTTTGATCTCACCGATAACCGATCTCATAATCCTGGAATTTTTCTGTACGAGGTCCAGACGGGTCTCCCCCGGTTTCTGGTTCGCCCCCGCAGTGATGATCACCACCGCGGCATCTGCAATATCCTCGTAGCTGCCCGCATAGATGTCCATCGCATGAGCAAACGGGAGGCCGTGGCTGATATCCATCGCTTCCCCTTCTGCTTTCGCCTGCACAGCGTCCAGAAGCACAAGCTCAGAAAAGGTCCCTTTCTGCATCAGCGTATAGGCAATCGTCGATCCCACAAATCCGCAGCCGATCACAGCGGCTTTCTGTATATTTACCATAATAGTTTCCTCCTTTTCACTTGCTTTTAATCCCTATCAAATTACTAGGAATTAAATTCAGCTTTATTGTACTATATTTTCCTGAAAAAGCAAGATCCTTCCAGGTATTTCTTTCCATACATTCTTTCTGCCGTATCAGTTCAGTTCCTGCCGCATCAGCTCTCTTTAAGCTGCATCTCTTCTTTCTGTTCCATTGCTTTTTTTACATAAATGAACTATATTATATAGGCAGACAGCACAACAGAAAGGGGATTTCACTCATGTTAAACGAAAAAGTAAGCGAACTTCTGAACACTCAGGTCAACAAAGAATTCTACTCCGCATACCTGTACCTCGCCTTCTCCAACTATTTCTCCGAAGAAGGTCTGGACGGATTTGCCAACTGGTACCGCATCCAGGCACAGGAAGAGCGCGATCACGCCATGCTCTTCGTACAGTATATGCAGAATAATGACGCAAAAGTAACATTCGATGCTATTGAAAAACCGGAATTTAAGGCGGACAGCCATAGGGATATCTTAAAAGCCGGACTTGCTCACGAGCAGTATGTGACCGGACTGATCAACAATATCTACGGCACTGCCTATGATATGAAAGATTTCCGCACCATGCAATTTCTCGACTGGTTTGTAAAAGAACAGGGCGAAGAAGAGACAAACGCAAATGATCTTGTCAAGAAAATGGAACTGTTCGGCTCAGATCCGAAGAGCCTGTATCTGCTTGATCAGGAGCTGGCGGCAAGGGTGTACTCTGCTCCGTCGCTTGTACTGTAACTAAGAGATCGGTCGGAAGCGGATCACGATGCCTGCGAGGGATATCGCGATCCGCTTCCGGCAATATCTACTCCTGCAGCGATCTCTTCCTCGATATCGTCACTTTCTCATCATAACATGCGAATATCTTATCCACTTTTTCCCTGTCAGGTTTCGGAGAGAGCAGGCTGACCAGGGGCACGACAATCAGTCCTGCAAGCATGGCCGCGGCTCCCGCGTTGATAGACGACTCGATGAATCCGATAAACATATTGGATACGGTCAGTCCCACTCCCACGATAAATCCGGCCCATACACCCGCGCGGGTCACGCCTTTCCAGTACAGCCCGTACAGAAACGGAGCCAGAAACGCTCCTGCCAGCGCGCCCCAGGAGATTCCCATAAGCTGCGCGATAAAGGTCGGCGGGTCAAGTGCGATCACCACAGACACAACGATAAAGAAAACGATCAGAAGCTGCATTGTAATGATCTGTTTTTTCTCGCTCATGTTTTTCATCACATTGTCCTTTAGAAGATCCAGCGTCATTGTAGAGCTGGATGTCAGCACAAGTGACGACAGCGTCGACATGGACGCCGAGAGTACAAGCACAACAACGATACCGATCAGAATATCCGGAAGTGACGACAGCATATGCGGGATGATACTGTCATACACAACCGCTCCGCCCGCATCGTAGATCTCCGGGCCGTCAAACAGGCGTCCGAAACCGCCCAGAAAATAGCAGCCGCCGGAAACTACGATGGCAAAAAGCGTAGATATTACCGTTCCCGTATTGATGGACTTCTCATCCCGGATCGCGTAGAACTTTCCGATCATCTGGGGCAGTCCCCATGTTCCGAGAGATGTGAGCACAACAACGCCGAGGAGGTTTAACGGGTCCGGTCCGAAGAAGGATGTAAACGCCCCCGGCTGTCCTTCTGTAATCGCCACATCACTTGGAATCTGCGCCATCTCCGAAATTGCATTCATAAAGCCGCCCTGTCCGTTTAATACCGCGGCGATTACGGCGACGATGCCGATCAGCATAATAATTCCCTGGATAAAGTCGTTGATTGCGGTCGCCATATATCCGCCCAGGATCACATACAGCGCGGTAAAGACAGCCATCGCGATCACGCACCAGGAATACGGAATATTGAACGCCATCCCGAACAGTCTGGACAGGCCGTTGTACACAGATGCCGTATACGGAATCAGAAACACAAAGACAATCACAGACGCCACGATTTTCAGGGCCTTGCTGTCATAGCGCTCCCCGAAGAAATCCGGCATTGTCTTTGAGCCGAGATGCTGTGTCATAACCTTTGTCCTGCGCCCCAGTACCACCCACGCAAGAAGGCTTCCGAGGAGCGCGTTTCCGATTCCGATCCATGTGCTGGCAATGCCGTATTTCCAGCCGAACTGCCCGGCGTACCCGACGAATACAACTGCGGAAAAATAGGAAGTCCCGTAAGCGAAAGCTGTCAGCCACGGTCCGACCGAGCGGCCGCCCAGCACGAAGCCGTCCACACTTGTAACATGCCTTCTGGAGTAGATCCCGACTCCCACCATCACAGCAAAAAAGATAACCAGCAGTATAATTTTGATCTCCATTTTTCCTTCCTCTACTTTCACGGTTTTCCGATATTGCTAATTTGCTTTAAAGCGTCACGCTTTAAACCGTTGCGCTTTAAAGCATTAAAGCGGATGAATATAGAATAACACGGGCAGGATGCCCGTGTCAATTCCTTTCCGTACTTTTCTGCATTTTTTGTAACTGTTCAGCCATCAGAAATGAGCAGGGTGATTTATGCTTGCATAAGAATCGCCTTTCCTAAGACTTACTTCATCTGCTCTACCCGGTCCTGAATCGTCTTGTTGAAGTTCTCGATCTTTCTGCTGTAGACTTCATCCATATATTTTGAGTTCAGCATAAAGTCCGCTGTCGCGAGATTATTTGCAATCGGAATGTCATACACGACTGCAATTCTCAAAAGAGCCTTTACGTCCGGATCATGAGGCTGCGCCTCCAGCGGATCCCACAGAAAGATCATGAAATCGATCTGTCCCTCGACGATTTTGGCGCCGATCTGCTGGTCGCCGCCGAGCGGTCCGCTGCAGAATCCTTTCACCGGAAGACCGGTGCGTTCCGCGATCAGTCTCGCCGTAGTTCCCGTGCCGCAGAGGAAATGCCCCTTTAATACTTCCTTGTTCCTGTCGCACCAGTCCACAAGCTCTTTTTTCTTTCCGTCGTGAGCCACCAGCGCAATGTGCTTCGTCTTGTCAATCTCCATTGTCACAAAGTTGTCATCCAACATCTTTTCACCCTCCTGTCTGTGAATAATTTTGTTTAAAATTTTTCTTTTTCAGTCTTCTCTCTTTTCTACCACTTCGCCCTGCCGCTTGTATATGCTCCCCGCCGGAACAAAGCCGCGCACAGAGGAGAGCGGATAAATATTCGAGCGGCTTCCGACCACAGTACCCGGATTCAGAACGCTTCCGCAGCCCACTTCCACTTCGTCGCCGAGCATTGCGCCGAATTTTTTCATTCCGGTCTCAATATTGCCCTCCGGCGTCTTCACAACAACCAGTTTTTTATCAGACTTTACATTAGATGTAATAGAGCCGGCGCCCATGTGCGACTTGTATCCGAGAATGGAATCTCCAACATAATTATAGTGCGGTACCTGTACTTTGTTAAAGAGGATTACATTTTTAAGCTCCGTAGAATTTCCGACAACCGCGCCTTCCCCGACAATCGCATTCCCGCGGATAAACGCACAGTGGCGTACTTCCGCGTCTTTTCCGATAATCGCAGGTCCGTTGATGAACGCTGTCGGCGCCACTTTTGCGGACCGGGCGATCCACACGTTCTCTCCACGCTTCTCATACTCCTCGCTGCTGAGCGTATTTCCGAGCTCAACGATAAAGGCGCTGATCTTCGGAAGGACTTCCCACGGATATGTAACTCCGCTGAAAATGTCTTTCGCGATTGTCTCATCAAGCGTATAGAGTTCTTTCACTGTCAATGCTTCCATTTATTTTACTCCTTTTCTGCCGTCTGACGGCCTTTTTTATAAAAACCTGCCGCTCTGTCATAGCAGGCCCTTAACTGGTACTGGTTGTTCAGTCCTTTCACGCCCTCTGTGCGGACAGTGACGAATCTGTCCAGCTTCTGCATATATTCGTCCGGCGTAATGCTTCCCTCCGCCACATAGGTAAGCCCTTTCTCCCAGCTTGCCGTAAGCTCCGGATTCAGGAGAGAACTGATGGAATGGTCTACCACGTCATATACCATCTCCCCCTGCAGAGTGGGCGTGATGATCTGCGTTTTTTTATTCAGTTTCAGATACTGGATATGAATCAGCTTCTTCAAAATTTCCGCCCGGGTCGCGCTTGTTCCGATTCCGCTTCCCTTGATCTGGGCGCGCAGTTCCTCGTCCTCGATCAGCTGTCCGGCATTTTCCATTGCAAGAATGATGGAACCGGAATTATATCTTTTCGGCGGTGAAGTCTCTCCTTCTTTGATATCAAGCGATGTCACCGGGAGAACTGTCCCTTTTTTCAACATCTTGATGACTTCAAAAAGCCCGGTGTCGAGCGCCTGCTCCTCTGTTCCTTCCGCCTCATCCTTTGCATCTGAATCCTGCTTTGCGATGTCCTCCTGTCCGCTTCCTTCGGCCGGAGCGTCTTTTGCCGTTCGCCCGGAACGTTTTCCCTGGGGGATTCCCGCTGCTTTCAGGTACCCCTCCTCCGCCAGCACTTTGAAACTGGAAAAGAAGCTTTCGCCCCGGATCTTCGAGACGATGGCCACCTTCTGGTATACGGCCGGGGGATAGAAAATGCTTAAGAATCTTCTCACGATCAGATCATACACTCTCTGTGAGGTGGCGGAGACGGATTTGAGCGCTGACAGCCCCTGTCCCGTCGGTATGATCGCATAGTGGTCTGTGATCTGCTTGTCATTTACATATCTCGTCTTTGCCAGTGTCTTATGGCTTCCGAATCCGAGAATATCCTGAAGATACGGAGCCGCCATCAGATATTTCGACAGCCCGTTTAAGTTCCGGCTGATCTCCTTTGCAACCGCGGTGGAAAGTACCCTGGCGTCTGTTCTCGGATAAGTCACCAGTTTCTTTTCATACAGTTCCTGCACAATGCGCAGTGTCTCATCCGGACTGATCTTAAAGCGCTTCGAGCAGTCGTTCTGGAGCTCCGCCAGGTTATAGAGAAGGGGCGGATTTTTCTTTTCCTTTTTCTTCTCCACCGACTCCACAGTGCATGTGACCGGCTTCTCTTCTGTCAGGTACCGGATCAGCTCCTCCGCCTTTTCCTTTTCTTTAAACCCGTTTTCCTTGTACAGGTCAAAAGACTCAAAATATTTCGATCCCTGTACGGCTCTCCACTCTCCCTCAAAGGAATGGCCCGATGCGTCGACCGTGGAGAGCACGCGGTAGAACGGCGTCTTCACGAACTCACGGATCTCCCTCTCCCGTCTCACCACCATGCCGAGAACGCACGTCATAACGCGCCCCACGGAGATGACGGCATATTTTGTCTTCAGATAGTTTGAGATGCTGTTGCCGTATTTCAGCGTCAGAAGCCGGGAAAAGTTGATTCCCATAAGGTAGTCTTCTTTTGCCCTCAAGTAGGCGGACGCGCTCAGGCTGTCATACTCTGAAAGGTCTTTTGCCTCCCGGATTCCTCTTAAAATTTCTTCCTCTGTCTGAGAATCGATCCAGACCCGGCGGCGCTCTTTTCCGGTCACGTGCGCCTCCTGCTCAACCAGGCGGTAGATATATTCTCCTTCCCGCCCGGAGTCGGTACACACGTAGATCCGTTCCACATCCTCTCTGTTTAAGAGAGAGCTGACGATCTGAAACTGCTTCGCCACGCCGGGGATGACCTCATATTTAAATTCATCCGGGATGAAGGGGAGCGTGTTCAGGCTCCACTTCTTCAGCGCCGGATCGTACGCCTCCGGGTAGCTCATCGTCACAAGATGGCCTACGCACCACGTAATGACCGCCTTGTCCGACTCCAGATATCCGTCTCTCCTCTTTGTGTTTACCTTCAGTGCCTTCGCGAATTCCTGCGCCACACTCGGCTTCTCCGCAATATATAATGATTTTCCCATAAAACGCTGTCTGCTTCTGTCCTTTACTGTCTGATCCTATTTTGTCAGGAAACGGTACGCGGTGCACGTCTCGTATTTCTCGCCTTTTCTGCACACCGGTCCGGGGAAATTATCATGATGGACAGCATCCGGATAGTACTGTGTCTCCAGGCACAGCGCGCTTCTCGCGCCGTATACCGCGCCGTCCTTTCCCTCCTCATGGGTAAGAAAGTTTCCCGTGTACATCTGAATGCCCGGAAGGTCCGTGTACACTTCCATGACAATTCCGCTCTCCTCTGACGTTACTTCTGCTACTTTATCAAATCTTCCTTCGTTTTTCAACACCCAGTTGTGATCATAGCCCCCGGCAGTGAGAAGCGGCTCGTAGTCCGCGCCGATCTCCTTCCCGAGCGCCTTCTTCTCCCGGAAATCCATAGGCGTCCCTTCGACACTGCGGATCTCTCCGGTCGGAATCAGTTTGCTGTCAGTGGGCGTAAAGCTGTCTGAGTAAATCACTGCCTCATGTTCCAGCACGCTCCCGCTTTTATGTCCGTTTAAGTTGAAATAGCTGTGGTTTGTCATATTGATGACCGTATCCTGATCCGGCACCGCCTCGTAACGGATCTTCACGGTATTCTCCTCGTCGAGCGAATAAGTCACATGCATGTCAAGGGCCCCCGGATATCCCTGATCCAGATCCGGGCTGTGAAGGACAAACGTGACTTCATTCTCTGTCCTGCTTTCCACATCCCATATGCGCTTGTTGTAAAAATTCATTCCGCTGTGCAGATTGTTGCATCCGTTGTCATTCTTATCCAGTTCGTAGACTCTGCCGTTTAATTCGAACGACGCGCCGCCAATCCGGTTTGCGTTTCTGCCCACCGTAGCGCCGAGGCTCTCCGTGCCCTTCTCATATCCCGAGACATCATCGTAGCCGAGCACAACATCGCACTCGTTTCCCTCTCTGTCCGGAACATACAGGCGGACGAGCGCCGCGCCATAGTCTGTCACGTACGCCTTCAGTCCCTTTTTGTTTTCCAGAGTATAAAGGCGTGCTTCCTTTCCGTCTTTTGTCGTTCCAAATCCTGTCACTTCACAGTTTCCCATTGTTCCTGTCCTCCTGGCAAATTCCGGCAGCCATATTCTGCCGCTCTCTTTTTCTGATTTTTGCTGAATTACAGCTTTTTCTCATTTCCTTTTCCGCTTCCTGTCCGGCTTGAAGCGGATTGTCCCCTGTACACCGGAGCTAGCGTCTGCGGAAGATGGAGCGGAGTCTCTGCAGCAGAGCCGCCTTTTCCTTCCTGCGCACCGGCGCGGACGGCCTTCTCGCGTTCAGCGCATTCTTCATAAAAATCTCCTGCGCGTTGATACTCTTTTCGCCGGCTTCCTTTTTCGTGTAAGTGCCGTCGCAGAGCATCCGTCTCGCCTTTACATTATCCGCAAGCATGACGTTTAAGTCATGCATCAGTCTTCTTTTGATCTCTTCGTCATAGATCGGGCAGGCCACTTCCACTCTTTTTTCCGTATTTCTTGTCATCATGTCAGCAGAGCCGATGTAGACTTCCGCCTCTCTCCCCGTGCCGAAAACAAACACTCTCGGATGCTCCAGATATCTTCCCACAATACTTGTCACATGAAGATTCTCCGTCCTCCCCGGCACTTCCGGGAGAATGCAGCAGATTCCCCGCACGATCAGATCAATTTTCACCCCTGCGCAGGACGCCTCGGAAGCCTTGCGGATAAAATCCACATCTGTGACGGAATTCATCTTCATGATAATCCGCCCCCGCTCCCCCTTCTTAATCTCCTCATCCATCAGGGCGAGCACCTTCTGCTTCAGGCTTGTGGGCGATACGATCAGATGATGGTAGACCCCGTCGAGATTTCCGATAGACATATTTTTAAAGAATACCGCCGCGTCCTCCCCGATCTTCTGATCCGCTGTGATCAGCGAATAATCGGTATACATTTTCGCGGTTTTTTCATTGTAATTTCCTGTACCGACCTGGGTAATATAGCGGATCTCATTTCTGTTTCTGTATGTAATCAGGCAGATTTTGGAGTGTACTTTATATCCTTCAAACCCATAAAGTACCCGGCACCCGGCCTCCTCCATCCGCTCGGACCAGTCGATATTGTTCTGCTCATCGAAACGTGCCCTCAGCTCGATGAGCACGGTCACTTCCTTGCCGTTCTCCGCCGCCGCGCACAGATATTCCACCAGTCTCGCCTTCTTTGCCAGCCGGTAGATCGTAATCTTGATCGTCAGAACGTCCGGATCTGACGCGGCTTCCCGGATCATCTGAAGGAACGGGTCCATGCTCTCGTACGGATAAGAGAGGAGCACGTCCTTTTTCTTCACCTGTTCCATCACCCTTCCGTCCGCCAGACAGGCACACGGCTGAGGTGTGAAAGGTTCATCGGTCAGCGTGCGCTTCATCACATCAGGAAGCTTGTCAGCGATAGCGAAGATAAACCCGAGCTTCATCGGCATCTTTGTCCGGAAGATACACTCCGGGGTGATCTTAAACTGATCGCAGAAATATTTTTCCATTTCCTTATTGAGCCCGGACGCAGTTTCAAGTCTGACCACTGCCATCCTTCTTCTCTTATGAAGCGTCTCCTGCATAATATGGCGGAAGTCATCGCTGTCCGCATAGGCTTCGTCGTCCGGGGAGATATCCGCGTTTCTCGTCACACAGACATAGTTCTTCTGGGATACCTGGTACTTGTCAAACACCAGCTCCAGATACTCCATAATCACTTTTTCCATCCGGATATACCGGATGTCATGCCCCGGAAGATAAAGAATATCTGAAATATACTGGGGCACAGGCACAATGCCGAGCATCACGTCGCTGCCCATCTTCAGATTCGCGACAACGTAAATCTCTTTGCTCAGCAGATGGGGAAACGGGTGGTTTGCGTCCACAATCTGGGGCGAAAGAACCGGGAGCACCTGTTCCTTAAAATATCTTTTCACATATTTCTTTTCCTGCTGTTCCAGCTCTTTAAAATCAAGGCCGCACACCCCGTACGGCTGGAGCTGTTTTTTAATCTCCGCATAAGTTTTATCTCTCTCCTTGTACAGAGGCGCCACCGCCTGGTAGATCGCCTCAAGCTGCTGCGACGGTGTCATGCCTGATCTTCCGTCCACCCTGGAATTATCCACAGCAGCCATGTCGTAGAGACTGCCCACACGGATCATAAAGAACTCATCGAGATTACTCGTAAAGATGGCGACAAATTTCATGCGCTCCATCAGAGGCACGCTCTCATCCTGCGCCTCCTCAAGCACTCTCTGATTGAATCTGAGCCAGGACAGTTCCCGGTTCTGTGCGTAATCCAGTATTTCAGATTTTTTCATTTCCACGATCCTCCCCCGCTTGTCTTCTTTGGCTTTATATGCCTGCATCTCATTGCTTCCCGCCTGTTCATATTGCTCCGGTCTTTTCAGAAATCTTATGCTTTTTCCGGGGTGCCCTCTTCCAGATATTTCATAAGATTATCCATCTGCCTCTCCATGTAGCTGTAGCCGTGTTCATAGAACGCCAGAAGACTCTCCCGGTTTTTCTCAAGTCTTGACACCGGTTTTACCTGCGGCCTGAGGATGAAAATCTCTCCCCGCTTTTCCATCTGGTCGAGACGGTTCATCAGCTTATTGTACTCAAAGCTCCGCCTGAGTATAGTGCGCACGAGATTCGGATAAGATTTATACGCTCTCCGGTACAGCTTCTGCATGGCGGACGACGGCACTTTCTTGCGGTACCCTCTGTTCTTTGTAAGGATCACCACAATCTTCTCATTCCCGAACTTACGCGCCCTGTCAATTGGAACCGAATCCGCAAGTCCTCCGTCCAGATAGGGGGTATCGTCCACGTTCACAATCGGCGTCAGAAGCGGCATGCTGCATGATGCCCGGCAGATCTTCATCAGCCGCTCCCTGTCGCTCTCCTCTGTCATATATTCCGCCTTTCCCGTGATGCAGTTGGTTGTCACAATCTCGCAGTGAATCTCCGAGCTGAAATACGTGTCAAAATCAAACGGGTACAGCTCATTTGGAAATTTGTCAAAGATCAGGTCCATGTTCATCAGGCTCTTTTCCTTCACAAACTTGCGGAGTCCGTAAATGTAGCTGTCGTTTTTATCTGCCGGGATAAAGCAGTCACGCGTCCTTCCCGGCTGCTTTGACACATAGTCCACTGCGTTGCACGAACCGGCCGACACGCCGATCACATGAGAAAAATACAGATCCTTTCCCATCAGGCAGTCCAGTGCACCGGATGTAAAGACCCCTCTCGTTGCGCCGCCTTCCAGTACAAGCGTTGCTTTTTTTATATCCATATTCAATAACCTCTTTCCTGTTGAATCCCTTCCAGTTTCCGGCAGCGCAGAGCTGATCAGCCGTCATCTCCAGAACACGCCGCCGTCTCTATTATATAACTTTTTTGCCGGTTCGTGAACCCGAACATAACAAGAAAATCGGGGAGAGCGAAAATCGAAACATTTTCAGAGAATAGTAACGGGAAGCTCTGAAACTCCAAAGCTTCCCGCAGAATAAAAAATGAGCGGAGACGGTGGGATTCGAACCCACGTGCCCCGGAGGGCAAACGCATTTCGAGTGCGCCCCGTTATGACCACTTCGATACGTCTCCTTTTTTCTGAATTTGCGCAGCAGATGCTGCCCATAACCGCTGCGGACAGTTCTTCCTGTCCGCAGCTTTTTTATTATAGCAGAGTTGCAGGAAAAAGAAAAGCCCTAATTTTAACTAGTCATTTTCTGACTAGTCATTTTCTTCTGTCTGTACAGAGTAGGACTGTCTCTTTCTCGCCATCTCGTCGCTTTCCAGGTACTCATCGTAAGTCGTGATCTTATCGATCAGATGTCCGCCCGGAATGATCTCCATAATACGGTTCGCCGTAGTCTGCACAATCTGATGGTCTCTGGACGTAAAGAGAAGAACGCCCGGGAACTTGATCATTCCGTTATTGAGCGCTGTGATCGCCTCCATATCAAGATGGTTCGTCGGCTCGTCGAGAATCAGGACGTTTGCGCCCGAGATCATCATCTTGGAGAGAAGGCAGCGCACCTTTTCACCTCCGGAGAGCACTTTTAACTTCTTCACGCCGTCCTCGCCGGAAAAGAGCATTCTTCCGAGGAATCCGCGCACATATGTCACGTCTTTTTCCTCTGAATACTGTGTCAGCCATTCCGTGATATTGTAATCACTGTCAAACTCTCCTCCGAAATCTTTCGGGAAGTAAGCCTGTGAAGTCGTCACGCCCCACTTGTACGTTCCCTCATCCGGCTCCATCTCACCGATCAGTATCTTAAAGAGCACGGTCTTTGCCAGCTCATTGCTTCCCACGAAAGCCACCTTGTCATCATGCCCCAGCGTGAAACTGATGTTGTCGAGAATTTTCTCCCCGTCGATTGTCTTGGAGATTCCCTCCACAGTGAGAACTTCATTTCCGATCTCGCGGTTCGGCCGGAAGTCAATATACGGATATTTTCTGCTGGACGGCTTGATCTCGTCGAGCTGGATCTTCTCAAGGGCACGTTTCCTCGATGTCGCCTGCTTCGACTTTGAAGCGTTGGCGCTGAACCGGGAGATAAACTCCTGAAGTTCCTTGATCTTTTCTTCTTTCTTCTTGTTCGCCTCTTTCATCTGACGGATCAGAAGCTGACTGGACTCATACCAGAAATCATAGTTTCCTGCGTAGAGCTGGATCTTTCCGTAATCGATATCCGCAATCTGCGTACACACTTTGTTTAAGAAGTAACGGTCATGGGATACGACAATGACTGTATTGTCAAAATTAATCAGGAACTCCTCCAGCCAGGCTATCGCGTCCAGGTCCAGATGGTTGGTCGGCTCGTCCAGAAGAAGAATATCCGGATTGCCGAACAGCGCCTGTGCAAGAAGCACTTTGACTTTCTCCGGGCCTGTCAGGTCTTTCATATATTTATAGTGAAGCTCTGTCTCGATTCCCAGTCCGTTTAAGAGAGATGCGGCGTCAGACTCCGCCTCCCAGCCGTTCATCGTGGCAAATTCCGCCTCCAGCTCACTTGCCTTGATTCCGTCTTCGTCCGTGAAGTCTTCCTTTGCATAGATGACTTCCTTCTCCTTCATAATCTCGTACAGACGGGCATTTCCCATAATCACAGTGTCGAGCACGGGATATTCGTCGTACTTGAAATGGTCCTGCTGAAGGAACGAGAGACGTTCTCCCGGAGTGATTGCGATCTCGCCTTTGGTCGGTTCAATCTGCCCGGAAAGGATCTTCAAAAACGTCGACTTTCCCGCTCCGTTCGCTCCGATCAGTCCGTAGCAGTTTCCCTCTGTAAATTTGATATTGACATCTTCGAAAAGCGCTCTTTTTCCTACGCGCAGTGTCACATTGTTTGCACTGATCATTATAATATCTCCTTCTTCGTGTTGCTTAAAATCCATGCATCAACGCTCATATTACCATGAATGACCAGTAAAATCAATGACTGGCTGCGCGGGAGTTTGACAGTTGAAGAATAAGAAAAATACTTGCAGGCCGCATAAAGCCTGTACTTTTTTTGTCAAATTTCTTATTTTATTATCTAGTAATATTTAGTGATATATGATATAATCAATACAGA
>NZ_JAJEQX010000070.1 GCF_020687545.1 Ruminococcus turbiniformis
GTAAATGGTAGATAGCCGGTACCGTGTCGCTTGCTAGTTTTTGTGAGATAATTACTCTAAAAAAACTAAGGTTTTTCAGGGAGGGCTATCTCATGGATAAAATCACACACAAAGTCCGCTGCGAACAATGGGCTAAAATCATAAAAGAATGCCTTGCTAGCGGAATGAATAAAACCGCCTGGTGTAGGGAACATGGTATTTCTGATAAGTCATTCTTTTATTGGCAGCGCCGGCTACGTGAAGAGGCTTATATTTCTACAATAGAGTCTTCTTCACCTCCAGCAGTCAAATCTGTAAGTATACCTGCAGACCCATCAGTTGATTTTGTTGAATTAAGGTTACCTGAACAATCCGTCGTATCATCAGCTGCATTCAGGCCAGATGTGATCATTCGAAAGGACTCCTTTTCGATAGAGATTTCAAACACTGCTTCTGCGGAACTTCTAAGCAGGATCGGAGGCCTTTTACATGCTGAATGATGCAACTGGTTTTGACAAGATTTTTATCGCAACAGGATACACCGATTTAAGGCGTGGGATTGACGGCTTAGCATCCACTATTAAATATCAATTCGAACTGGATCCTTTCCAGAAAAACATCCTGTTTCTTTTCTGTGGCAAACGTACCGACAGAATCAAAGGACTGGTTTGGGAAGGAGATGGTTTCCTGCTTCTTTACAAGCGATTAAATGTTGGCGGATTCAGTTGGCCACGCACGAAAGAAGAAGCATTGGAAGTTACTCCCGAACAATATCACAGGCTGATGCAGGGATTAGAAATCGTTGCAAAACGTCCAATCGCGGAACTGACAGATCCTCCAAAAACAATGTAATTGTGCAATTCGTAGAAAATAAAATTTCTGTTTTTTACACTGAAAAACGATACAAAAAATTTTTTTAATAGTTATCCACAAAAGCGTTTTCTGTGAGAGTAATTCTTTTTGCAAAAGAAGGATCTTTTGCAGAATCTGTGGATAACAGTCATAAGTATCTCATGAATTCTGAGATATTTATGATTGTTATCCACCGTCAAAATGACGAATAACAATACGTGGTGAATTCGCCCAAACTCCTGTTTTCTGCTATAATGACTTCAGAAATAAAAGGGAGACTGAACGATGGCATTTAAATTCACTGAAGAACAACTGAATACATTGGATAAGTCTTTTATCGTAGAGTTATTCCTCCAGCTTCAGGAACAGAACGATAAGCTTTCTGGAGAAGTCCAGGATCTAAACCAAAAAATAGAACTCCTCATTGGGCAGATCACTCTTTCCAATAAGAACAGATTTGGCAGATCTTCTGAGAAGATGGAGGATGCCAGTCAGATCTGTTTCATGGAAATAGATGGAACCATCGTTTTCTTCAACGAAGCTGAGGCAGTATCTGATCTGGATGCTGAAGAGCCTGAAACTTTGGAACCAAAACCAGCCCGTAAGCCAAAGCCTGTTGGTAAGAAGGATGCTGATCTGTCAGGTCTTCCGGTAAACATTATCACTCATTACATGACCGAGGAAGAATTAGTGGCTGAGTTTGGAAAAAATGGCTGGAAGCAGCTTCCGGATGCGATTTCCAAACGCTACCGTTTCATTCCTGCCAAGGTTGAAGTAGATGAGCATCATGTCGGTGTGTATGCCAGCAAGAAAGATGGACGAATCATAAAAGCAGACCATCCGCAGGCATTACTTCACGGAAGTCTGGTATCTCCAACACTTGCTGCAGCGATTATGAATGGCAAGTATGTCAATGCTGTTCCTCTCTATCGCCTGGAACAGGAGTTTTCCCGTTATGGTCTTAACATCACACGTCAAAACATGGCCAACTGGATGATCCGACTGGGCGAAAGCTGTCTGGCAGTCTTGTACGATCATCTCCATCAAAAGCTGTATGATTACCATGTGATCCAGGCAGATGAAACACCTGTTTTGGTAAACAGAGACGGGCGTCCTGCCGGATCCAAGAGCTATATGTGGGTATATCGCTCAGGACATCTGTACAAAGACAAACAGATCGTCCTATACGATTATCATAAAACTCGCAACAGCTCCCATCCAAGGGAATTCCTGAAGGACTATTCCGGCATCTGTGTGACGGATGGATATCAGGTCTACCACAAAGTGGAAAAGGAACGCGAGGATCTGCGAATCGCAGGCTGCTGGGTTCATGCCAGAAGAAAGTTTGATGAGGCGATGAACGTTGTTCCAAAAGAACAGCGCAAGAAGTCCAACGCCTATCTGGTAATGAAACAGATACAGGCAATCTATCGCGAAGAGGGTAAACTACAAGAACTCCCACCTGATGAGAGACTTATGCAGCGACAACTGGTTATAAAACCATTGGTTGATGCCTTATTTGTGTACCTCAAAAAAATGGAACCAACTGTTCCCTCCAGCGGACAGCTTCGAAAGGCATACACATATATCTTGAATCAGGAGAAATACCTCCGGGTATTTCTGGAAGATGGCGAAGTTCCGATTGACAACAACGCATCAGAACGAGCCATCCGAGGTTTCTGCATTGGCAAAAAGAACTGGCAGATGATTGACACCATCAATGGTGCCCATTCATCCGCAATCATCTACAGCATTGCGGAAACAGCAAAGGCAAACAACCTAAAACCGTATGATTACTTCGTATATCTCTTAGAAGAGATACCGAAACATATGGAAGATACCAACCGGTCCTTTCTGGATGAGCTGTTACCGTGGTCACCAAATCTACCGGACGGGATTCGAAAGAATTGATAACCAGGGCTGCCGTGAGGCGGCTCTTAATTTTGGGAGGTACTCGCTATTGTGCGTGTAC
>NZ_JAJEQX010000071.1 GCF_020687545.1 Ruminococcus turbiniformis
GTAAGCGCCAAATATTAATGCGGTCAGATACAAAATTACCCCAGCCCTTTGCGAGTTGGAGTAATTCACTATAATTCACATGCGATTTTTGATAGATTGGAGTTTTTCACTCCAAGGTGCCAGATCTGCCAGCTGTTCATCGGTCATATCTTTATCTGGCCGGTGCTCCAGCAGAAATTTAAGATATCCGTAAATGTTCAGCCCGTGTGCTTTTGCCATCTCAACCATTGTATAGACTACCGCGCTGGCATTCGCTCCGTCCACGGAATTGCTGAACAGCCAGTTCTTCCGGCCTACTGCGAATGGACGAATCGCATTTTCACTGAGATTGTTGGTAAAGCTGCAGCGACCGTCTTCCAGATAGGTCTCTGCCGTATCACGCCGGTTGAGAATATAATTCACTGCTTTATCCATCCGGGTATTCCGGACGGGCTTCTGCTGATCGAGCCACGACCAGAAAGCCTCCAGAACAGGTTTTTCCTTCTCGAGACGCAGTTGCTTCCTTTTTTCATAATCACAGGGATACTTTTTGTTAATGGAGTCCTCAATGGCGAACAACCGGTTGCAATACTGGACTCCCTGCACTGCCGGCTGGCTGTAGTCATACTGCTTTCCTTTGGGAACGGCATCGATAAAGTATCGACGGATATGTGCCCAGCAGGAGCAGCGCCGGATCCCAGGAAGATTGTTGTATCCCTGATAGCCATCCGTTTCCAGGTATCCGCTGTAGCCTTTCAGGAACTCCTTTGCATGGCTGCCGCTCCTGGTCGGGGAATAGCCATACAGGATGATCTCCGGAAGCCCATCCTCGCCGCTTCGGAACAGCCACATGAATGATTGGGTCTGGGCTCGGCGCCCTTCTTCGTTCAATACCTGAACTCTGGTTTCATCTGCCATTGCAAAGCTGCGTTTCAGCAGCTCACGGTGGAAGTAATCATACATTGGCTGAAAATAGTGCTGCGAACAGTAGATGATCCAGTTGGCAAGAGTGGTCCGGCTGATCTGAGCCCCATACTGCTTCCAGTCTTTCTCCTGCCGGTAAAGGGGAAGCCCATTGGCATACTTCTGATACATGGTCCATGCAACAGTGGAAGCCGAGGCAGGACCTTTTCCAACCAGAGCTGCCGGAACCTGAGACTTTATGATCACAGGTTTTTCTGTATCGCCGAGCCCTTCCTTGCAGGATGGGCATCCGTAACTCTGGCTGTAGTATTCGATCACTTTACAGGTGGCAGGAATGAATTCCAGTTCCCGGCGGACATACTCCTCGCCGATCAGGATCATCTGCGTACCGCAGACCGGGCAGATCTGGTCTTCTTCCGGAAGAGGGATCACTACTTTTTCAACCTTCAGACCTTTGAAAAGATCCTCATGGGTTGCCTTCTTTTTACGGGTATGTTCCTTGATCACAGTTTCTTCTTCCAGCAGCGACGGATCCTGTTCCATTTCTGCTTCATCGAAGAGATTCTGTTGTCCCGGAATGTCATCGGATCTTCTTTCACTGGATGAGCCGAAAAGCTTTTTGGTCAGATAATCTACCTGTTCCTGAAGCGCTTTCTCGTGACTGGATTTTTCGTCAATAATAAGACGGAGAGATCTGATCAGCTCAGTCTGTTCAGATACCATTGTTTTCAGTTGTGATACTGTATCTTTCAGCTCGCGAAGCTGGATATCTTTCGCACTGGAAGCCATCGTTTCTCTCCTCGGATTTGATACCTTTATTATACCAGAAACGGGGCTTTTACTAAAGGGAAATGGCTCCTGAAAAATGCCGAATTTACAAGGCATTTCCGGATTTTTCTGTGCAGGATTTTTGCTGAGATCCAGATGATTTTTTACTCTGCTTTGAGGGCTTTGGGCTGGTCAATATCGATCCCTGACATCAGCCAGTCAAACTCCCGCCAGGAAAGATTCCGCACCTCTGACTGCTTTCTGGGCCATTGATAGCCTCCGCGGACAGATAAGCGCTTATAGATCAGAACGAAGCCGTCCGGTTCCCGGAACAAGGCTTTGATCCTGTCCCGTCTTCTTCCGCAGAAAAGGAAGAGAGCACTGGACGAGGGATCCATCTTAAGCTGGTCTTCGATAACGGCGCAGAGTCCGTCAATAGATTTCCGCATATCAGTGTAGCCGCAGACAATGTAGATCTTCTCAAGTCCAGAGATATCCCCTAACATGAGAACTCCTGAAGCAGACGGAATGTCCTGGTGAGCAGGGCAGGATCTGCCTTATTGCTGATGCGGATCGTGATGTCCTTCATAGCAACTTCAATCGTATGTGAATTGTCAAGGTACGGGTTTTGCATCTGTGATGCTGTATGCTGTTCCGGAATGGAATCCGGAACAATGTCAATGGGAACCACGTCCTGTTTCGGGCGGGGGACCTCAAGATGACCATAATTCGCTGCCGGGATCTGATCCGCTGCCGCTTTCCGGCAGCGGCTGACCCAGTTGTAAAAAGTGCTTACTGCAATGTCGTTTTCACGGCACCAGTCAGCATCTGTCATGCCGCTCTGGCGGCATTCATTGATAAGCCGGAGCTGTTCCGCCATCGGAACCCGGGCTTTGCGAGTACCTGCCATAACCTATCCTCCATAATTGTAGTGAAATAGTCTAAATATCTATCGACTACAATTATAGGCAAAACTTGGGGATCAGGAAATCCGCAGGAATATTTGGCGCTTAC
>NZ_JAJEQX010000072.1 GCF_020687545.1 Ruminococcus turbiniformis
TGCAAACAGCCACTTTCCGCGGCCAGCAGGGCCGCATTTCCCGGCCAGTCAGGGCCATATTAAACGGCCAGCCTGAGATATCAGCAGGGCAGAGGGTACTCCGCCCTACTGATCAGTATTGATCGTTGTTCCAGAAGAAAGCTATGCTTTCTCAATCAGTACAGTAAATCCTGTAGTCAGTCTGCGCCGGATTCCGTCAAGCTTACCGTAGCATTCCTTCTCGTCACTCAGCTGGTTTCCCCACTCATCTGGAGAATACTGACAGCTGAAGAGTGTGGAGGTGCCAAGGTCATCCCGAAGTTTTATGAGATGATACAGGATCTTGATCCCTTCTTCTGAATACCTGCTTATAGCAAAATCATCAATGAACAGCAGTTGGATCCGTGCATAGTACCTGATTCTCTTGCGGTACTTGTTCAGGTCTTCCTGGCGGTTGAGGACGATCAGTTCGTCCAGCAGGTCACTATAGTCTACGAACTTACAACGGTAATTACGTCTGCAAGCTTCTACACAACAGGCAGAAAGAAAGTAGGACTTGCCTGCACCGGTCACTCCATAGATCCCGACGTTCTGCCGGTTTTCAGCGAAATGAAATTTCAGGATCTGCTCAACGGTGGCATCATTATAGATGCGTCCGTTTCCAGTTTTCAGATTCTCGGCCATAGCGCCTTTGTTGATCAGGCTGCTGAGCCGCAGATTTGTTTCAAACCGATTGTTGAGGGTTTCTATGTACTGAGGTTCCAAAACTTCACGAACGAACTGCAAAGCAGTATAACTGCCGAGTTCCGGACTTTTAGACAGTTCCATAAAGCGTTGAGCAGCCACTGGAAGCGAAAGTGTGTCCAACATTTCATAGATATCAGTAGTAGGATCATTCTTCATTACCGGCCTCCGTTTCCTGACGTCTCAGCAGATTCCTAAGGGAATACTTGCTGTCATCATCTTTGTAAGTGCCGGATATGGCTGTTGCATCATATTCTTTGTGCGTGTCCTGTGGTGCAGGACTTTGCAATGGCTCCTTGTGATAGGCAGAGACCGTATTGCAGATATAAGAGTAGTTGCATTTACCTGCCAGAACAGCGTCTTTACAGCAACGTTCCAGAGCTTCAGGCGAGTACTTTTCTGCATAACGAAGGATGCCAAAACAACTTCGGAACGACTGCACTGGATAAGCGTATTTTTGGATCACTGCATCAATCAAAGCACGAGTGCTGGGGCCGATAGCTGATGCTTTCTGCTGGAAATAAGGTACCGTCCAATAGCCATAGTCTTTGTATTCAGCGGGCATATCTGAGGGGATGATCACCCAGTCTTTCGGCGTGTAGCTCCGCTTATGCGTCCGGATGAGATCGCCGTGTTTGTTATAGACATAGATTTCTTTTTCGCCTGCCCGGATTTCAAGTTCCTGTCGCAGATATTTCCGTGGCATGCTATAATGGACCTTGTCGAAGGTGAAGGAGAAATCTTGTGCTACTTTAACAGTCTTTCGTTCAAGGTATTCGAAGCGGCTGGGTGGAAGAGGCAGAAGGGTCTCCTTTTCTTCTGTTATAAAGAGGTCGTACCGGGAATAAGTGAGCCCTTCAAAGGGCTTTCGGTTCTCAGCATCCACCTTTTCCATCAGGACGCGGTTTAAATCATCCAGGGAATAAAAGATCATATCCTCCATGTCCACCAGGATGTGCATGGTAATAATCTTTACGTGGCCTTCCACGACTGGTTTCCAGCGGGGCGATTTCACTTTGGCAGGGGTTAAAACTGTATTATTGTGTTCTGCCCATGCCTGAAAATCTTTATTCAGGACAGGGCTGATCCAGTCCTTGTTCCGGGCAACCGCCACCTTGCAGTTATCCGGGGTAATCGTTGGAGTCACGCCGCCAAAATAGGCCAGCGCGTTATTGTTGACCCGGATCCAGTTCCTGATATCGCATTCCGTCATGCCTTCAGCATAAAAGTAATCACTGTAAGTGAGGGCAGCGATAAAGATGGTGACCTTTGTGGTCTCTTCCGGATTCCGACGGTTATGCAGGTAAAGCTGCTTTCCTGCATAGTCAAGTTCGAGATTGACGCCCGGATAACGTTGAATGTGAAAGGTCAGCTGTTTGGAATCAGCCCATTCACTGTAACGTCTGCAGTACTGGCGATAGCTCATTGGCTTCTTTCCGTCTACGACACCTATAGCATTGTATTTCTGCCACAGATGCTTCAGGGTCTCTCCTTTGCGGGCCAGAGCCTTATAGACAGCTTCCTTGTTAAAATCCCGGTAGAGAAGCTGGTTCGCTGATACACCAGGCTTTTTATAAAGAATGCTTTCAATGTATTCGTTCGTGACATCTGCCGGTAAAGGATACGAGAGCTCTGGGTTCTCTCTGAAGCGTTTCAGAAACTCGTTGACAGTTGTTTTGCTGCAGTCGCCGCAGCTCTCAGCAATCTCGCGGCCGCTGAGATGATTCACAAAGTGAAGTCTCAATACTCTTTTGTAGTCCATAATTGAACCTCCAGTTATGATATTTCCCCCTGAACAGGAGATGATTATATTATAACTGGGAATTTTGGCCGTTTAATGTGTCCTTGGATGGCCGCCATTTAAGTCACAGAGTGGCCGCCGAATATGGCACAGGTGGCCGTTTTGGCTGGCAATCTGCA
>NZ_JAJEQX010000073.1 GCF_020687545.1 Ruminococcus turbiniformis
TGAGTATTCTGGACGATTCTGAACCGTCATTCCGGAAACACAGTACCGTGATTCCGCTTTGATGGATACCGCAATTCTGGGCATTGAATACCGTGATTCCGGTCAAAGGATACCGATTTTCTTTATAATGTATCCATACGCTTTGAAGCGTAAATACATTACAAAGGAGGTCATCGTTTATGACCAAGTATCGCGAGATCATCCGGCTATCCGGATTAGGTCTTAGTCAAACCAACATTGCCCTCAGCTGCAATGCATCTAAAACAACTGTCAACAAGGTGCTGAAAGCTGCAAGGGAGCAGAACCTTTCATGGCCGCTGGATTCTAAACTAACAGATCCCGTCCTTGTCAGGCTGCTTTTTCCTGATTCGAAAGCAAAACCTGCCACATCAAAGCGGATGCCTGATTACGAGCATATCCGCAAGGAACTTCTCCGCAATGGAGTAAATAAGAAGCTTCTCTGGACAGAGTACCTTGAGGAATGTCGTCTCTCCGGAGATGAGCCGCTTATGTATTCCCAGTTCTGCTATTACATCCAGCAGGATGAGCAGAAGCGCCGTGCCACTATGCATATCAATCGAAAACCTGCAGAACAGGTTGAAGTAGATTGGGCTGGAGATCCGGCACACATCATTGATCCGGATACCGGCGAAATCCTGGATGCTCACATTTTCGTAGGAGTCATGACCTACAGCCAGTACCCATACGTAGAAGCATTCATGGATGAAAAGCAGCCATCATGGATCACTGCTCATGTCCATATGTACGAATACTTTGGCGGTGTTGCTAAGATTCTCGTGCCGGACAACTGCCGTACTGCTGTAGAGCACAATAAGGGCTGGAAAGATCAGCGCATCAATGCTGTCTATCAGGAGATGGCAGAGCACTATGGCACTGCGGTTATTCCAGCCCGTGTCCGAGCTCCAAAGGACAAACCCAATGCCGAGGGCAGTGTAGGCAATATTTCCACATGGATCACTGCAGCCCTGCGTAATGAGCAGTTCTTTTCCCTCGATGAATTAAACCGGGCAATCCGACAGAAGCTGGAAGATTTCAGCCATCGCCCTTTCCAAAAGAAAGAGGGCAGCCGGTATGAAATCTTCCGCGACGAAGAACTGCCACTCCTGGCACCTTTACCTGCTACCCCATATGAACTGGCGGAATGGAAACAAGCCACCGTTCAGTTCAATTATCACATATCCCTTGCCGGAATGCTATACTCAGTTCCTTATGAATATATAAAGCGCAAAGTTGATGTACGGGTTACAGATAAAACTGTTGAGATTTTTTACAATCACAACCGGATTGCGTCCCATCGCCGTCTTTATGGCCGTAAAGGGCAATACAGTACGGTTACAGAGCATATGCCGGAGTCCCACCAACAGTATCTGGAATGGAACGGTGACCGTTTCCGCAAATGGGCGGAGCGGATCGGCTCCAGTACCTGTCAGGTAGTAGATGCGATCCTTACCTCCAAGCGTGTAGAACAGCAGTCCTACCGCAGTTGTATGGGGCTTTTGAAACTGGCCGACAAATATTCTGTTGACCGTTTGGAAGCCGCCTGCCGGAAAGCGCTCTCTTTTACGGCTACTCCCAGTTATAAGAGTATCAAGAACATCCTTGATACCGGAAACGATCAGCTGGAGATGCCGGACAAGGGAGCAGCAACAAGCAGCCACACAGAGCCAACAAAGAACAGCCATGCGCTTACAAGAGGCGCGGATTACTACAGGAGGTAAGGAACCATGACCACACAAAGCACGATAGATAAACTCATTGAAATGCGCCTGACTTCTATGTCAGATGCATTCCGCACCCAGATGGAGGACCCCAGGATGAAAGGGATTCCTTTTGAGGATCGTTTCGGGATGCTGGTGGATATCGAATATAGCAATCGCAAGAGCAACAGCCTGAAGCGTCTGATCCGTAATGCCGGATTTGACCAGCCGGACGCATACATTGGCGATATTAACTATACTTCCGGGCGCAAGCTGAACCGTTCTTTGATTGAGCGGCTTGCAACCTGTGAATACATCACAGAACACAGGAATCTCTTTATTACCGGAGCTACTGGGAGCGGGAAGACCTATCTGGCATGCGCATTCGGGATGGAAGCCTGCAAACAGCGTTACAAGACGAAGTATGTTCGCCTGCCGGATCTGCTCCTGGAACTAGAGATGGCTCGTAATGACGGCACATACAAAAAGGTCCAAGGGAAATACGCCAACCCGATTCTGCTGATCATTGATGAATGGCTTCTGCTGAAACCCACAGAATCCGAACAGCATGACATTCTGGAGCTTCTCCACAGGAGACGCAGGAAGTCATCTACTATCTTCTGTTCCCAGTATGATTCCAATGGTTGGTATGATCAGCTTGGTGGTGATGATAGTCCCCTCTCGGAAGCAATCCTGGACCGCATCAAGCATGATGCATATAAGATCAACATCGTCCCGACGGATCCGGCGAATTACAGATCCATGCGGGAAGTATATGGATTAGATCCTGCATTAAGCGAGTAAACTCGCAAGTAGTAGTCACTTAAGTGCGGTATCCCTGCTCCGGACTCGCAGTATCATAGTCCCGGACTTACGGTATCCGTTCCTCCGGAACAGGGGTACATTTTCATCGTAATATACA
>NZ_JAJEQX010000074.1 GCF_020687545.1 Ruminococcus turbiniformis
ACAAGTAGGGTAAGAACCCGGCGCCTTGCCATATTGCTATGGTAGGTTTCCGAGAACTCCCCTCCGAACCGGACTTACACCTCTCAGCGTATCCGGCTCTCCAGATGTCAGTCTAATTTCCCAGCGTGTAACTTATCGTGACAGTAGACGCAGAGTGCCATTGTCTTGCGCTTACGCCCAATCATGGCGATTTCCCATTGTTTTCTGCCACTTAAATCTTTGAGTTTTCGTACATGGTGTATTTCAAGCGGCACATTTTCTGCGCCGCACCACTCGCATTGGTTCGCTTGCAGTCTTTTAATCAGGCTGTTGCGTCCATAATTCTCAACGGCTCGTGCTACTATATCGGGATTTCCGCTTTCTACTTTGGTATTCCGGCGGAAACCGTCATTGTAGAACAGCACTTTTCCCACCTTGCCGTTTTTCTTCGGATACTCCACAACAAAATCTTTCCCTTGACGGTACTTGCGGATAATTCTGCTGATTCGTGTCCGATATTTTCCAGCAAAGGTTTTGAGCATACTGTATCTCATTACATAGTAGAAGTTATTGAGTACAGACACGTTGTTTGCAAGTCGGTAGTAGTTATACAATCCACGGATTTCTGCGTTGTATTGGTTTAGGATTTCCAAATCGTCCAAGTGCAACAGGCGAGTGCGCCGGACAGGTTCCCAAACCTCTTTGTTTCCATTTTGTTTGTCGTATTTAATCTTGAGGGCATTGTAGGAGAACAGTCGTTTTACCCACTTATCATGGGGAACATAAAGTAAGACTTTTCCATTGTTTACCCGTCTGGTAGCCCCGGTTTTGGTCTTTTTGTTGTGTTCGCCTTTGGCGATTGTGACCTCATATCCCAAGAACTTCGCAGCGTCGTGTCCATGAGTAATCAATGTCTTTTCCTCGGACATTTCCAGATGGAGTTTGTCCCGGATAAAGCAGCCTACATCTTGTTTAATCTGTTCTGCGTCCTCTTTGCTGCCGATAACTCCAATTAAGAAATCATCGGCATATCGGATATAGCAAATCCGTTTATAGCTATCGTCCATCTGGTCGCTATACGGCATAGATTTCAGACTACGCCGCAGTTCCCGGATTTCTGCAATTAAGCCCTCTTTTTCTTCCTCGCTCATTTTAGAGAGATTTCTTTTAAGCCTTTGTTCTTTCCCCCGGCAGACATCCAGCTTCTTCTTGAACGCAGGATTGATTTTACGGCGGTTTCCGCAGTTGAATTTCTCTGCATACTCTGCCATATAGCTATCCAGTTCGTTCATGTAGATGTTTGCAAGGATAGGGCTGATGATGGAGCCTTGCGGAGTGCCGGAATAAGTATTGTGATAATTCCAATCCTCCATATATCCAGCTTTCAAGAACTTCCAGAGCAGACCGATGAAATGTTCATCTGCAATCCGCTTTCGCAAAATAGCAATCAACACATGATGGTCTACGTTGTCAAAACAGCCCTTTATATCTCCCTCAACGAACCACTTTGTCCCCGTAAAATATTTCTGCACATATTTGAGTGCCGTATGACAGCTTCTGTTTATACGGAAACCGTGGGAATAGTCGCTAAAGGTTGGCTCATAAATACTCTCTAAGATGAGCCGCACCACCTCCTGTATCAGTTTATCGTCGAATGACGGTATCCCCAGAGGACGCATTTTCCCATTGGATTTCGGGATATACGTTCTCCTTGCCGGGTTAGGCTGATAACTAAAATCCCGCATCTTTTCAATGAGGGCGTTTATCCTTGCCATTCCCATTCCGTCAATGGTTTTGCCGTCTGTTCCGGCTGTCATGTTGCCTGGTTTCGCCTGTATCCGCTGATATGCCAGCAGATAGAATTGTGGATTGTACAGGTTGCGGTATAACCGCTCGTACTTGTAACTCTTGTTACACGCCTTGGATTTTAGGCTTTCCAACACATTTTCAGGACTTCTCATAATGCCTCACGCACCTTTCCTTTTTATGAATTGGTTGACATCCTGCCTCCCTTCGCCATGTAGACGGCTTTCCCGCCCTCGGACTACTACGGAGGCTCCGTTGCCATGCCGGATATTCAGCGTCATCTTTCTTGGGTTTTTACCCCTTGAAATTTATCGCCTTGCGGCATTACGCATAGCCGGATAGTTCCGGCGTTCCGGTTTAGGCAATCTCCAGTTAGACACTTTGGGAAAAGCGTATTGTGATGTCGGTAGTGGGTTTTCGTCCTTTTCCGCTTACTGCGGCTGGCTGTCATAAGTATCGTGCGGTCTGTGTTTACCTGTCACATTCCGCTATGACATACGGCGAATACAACCATCCTGCGCCGTCGGGTCGAGTATCCCGCCTCGGACTGCCCTTAAAGCAGTTTAGCCTTGCTCCTCATTCACAATGTTGCGTCTTGCCGCTCAGTCGTGGGTAGATGGTTTTCCCAACTTGCGATTTTTCCGATACGCTATTGTCCCCCTTGTGGTTTCCCTCCGAGGTAAATCGGATGACGCTAAAGTGACGCTTTTCACGTCTTTGATACTTTTCTTTACCGGCTTGCTAAAGCCGGGTTCCCAAAATGCCCGCACACCGCCTTTGGATGAAAAGCGGCGCTTCTGGACGCGCGGTAAAT
>NZ_JAJEQX010000075.1 GCF_020687545.1 Ruminococcus turbiniformis
TGCAAATAGCGGCCTACTACGGCCGGTTTTGCGGAGCAAAACGGCCGCAATGCGGAGCTGAGCGGCCAGGGTTTCTTTTGATTTAAAGACTCCCCATCCCTCATAATGGAAGAATACCGCTGGTGCGGTAAATACATCATTATGAGGAGGTAATGTATGCTCGATTACAAAGACATCATTATCAAGCACTATGCCCTGCATATGTCTGGCAGGCAGATTGCAGCAGCTATAGGTGCAAGCAAATCAGGAGTCAACGATTTCCTGAAAGCGTTTGAGCAGTGTGAATCACTGTCGTATCCGTTGCCTGCCGGGATTACCAACTATGGCATAGCGGAACTGGTCTATGGCAGAAATCCTGATGGAGTGGATGGACGAGATCTAAGCTTTGAGCTTCCCGACTTTGCTGAAGTGGAAAAGCAAATGAACAGCCGGAAGAACATGACGCTGGTGTTTCTTTGGGGACGGTATAAAAACCGATGCATGGCAGAAGAAAAAAAATTTTATTCCTATCGCCAGTTTTGCGGCCGATATATGTCTTGGCGTGAGGAGAACTATGAGACACTGCATTTCAATGCTGTGATCGGCGAAAAAATGGAGGTGGACTTTGCAGGGAAAACATTTTCTATGATCAACCGTCTGACTGGAGAGCTCAGTACGATAGTCGTATTTGTGGCAGTGCTTCCCTATTCTCAGTACATTTACGCAGAAGGGATGCTCTCTACCAAGGAACCTCAATGGATTGATGTAAACAATCATGCATTGCGCTTTTTTGGCGGCGTTCCTGCCATTGTCGTTTGCGATAACTGTAAACAGGCTGTGACGGTCAATAAAGACTGGATCGAGCCGGAGCTTAATAAGGATTACGCTGAATGGGCCGAGCATAATGGTACTGTGATCCTTCCAGCCAAAGTACGGCGGCCCAAATTTAAGAGTTCGGTAGAGAACTCCGTAGGCATTCTTGAAAAAGGATTTTTCCATGATCTGGAGGAGCGGCAGTACTTCAGCCTTGAACAGTTTAACACAGATTTATGGGAGAAGCTGGATGAACTGAACGAGCAGAACCTGAAAAACCGAGACTATAGCCGCTATGATCGCTGGCAGGAAGAAAAAGGGGAGTTGATGCCGCTGCCTTCTACTTTTTATCACTATATGGAACGGAAAGAGGCCAAAGTATCAAGTGATTTCCATGTCCGTTTTGATAATGCGTATTATAGTGTTCCCCGGCAATACGTACATAAGCGGGTACTTATCAAGGCAACTGCAACACTGATCCAGATCAGTGCATTATCAGGCGATCTCCTTTGCGAATGGCCCAGAGCCAAATATAAAGGTCAATGGCTCACAAATCCAGAACACCTGCCTGGGAACAGCCGTGAAATGGCCGAATGGAATGGTCCATACTTTATACAGAAAGCGATGACGATTGGCCCCAATACCGTGGAGGTGATAAAACACATCCTCTCCAGCAGGAAATATGAGGTGCAGACCTATCGACAATGCGTTGGCGTACTTGGTTTTGCTAAGAGATACGGAAAAAAAGTGCTGGAAGAATGCTGCGGGCAGGCGCTTGGACTGAATAAAGTCACCTATACCTTTATTAAGAACTCTGTTCCTGCGATTGCCGAAGAACTGACTGACAGTACTGAGATTTCGCAAAGGAATGAAGAAAAGAATAAAGGCGCTTATGTCATGAGTTCCGCATCTGCTGATATCAATCGCCTTCTGGCCAAAAGCCAGTCCCTTGTAGAACAGGCACAGAAGGGAGGGCGTCATGATGAAAAACGCTAATTCCCTGCTTATGGATCTGGAAGAACAGATGAACATGATCGGACTCCCGCTGATGGCGCTCAAGTTGGATGAACTCTACCGGTCATCAGATTTTCTTACCATGGATCGGCTGGAGATGGTATCATCACTTCTGAAACCGGAATACGAAGATAAAACAACAAAACGTTTTAACAATCGGCTCCGGACTGCCCATTTGATCGGCACGCCTTGTGATATCTCGCAGTGCAGGGACTCTTCCCAGCGGCGATATGAGCCGACCGATGCACCGAAAGTATTGTCAACCCTCCAGTTTATTGAAGACGGTCTGAATGTCTGCATACTTGGACCATCAGACAGCGGTAAGACGTTCCTGGCTAAAAGCCTTGGTGTGGCTGCTTGTGAAAAATACCGCGTTAATTATTGCCATTGCAGCGAATTATTGGAACGCCTTGTTGCTGCGAAATCTGCAGATTATACAAAATACCTGCGTGAAATAAAAAAGATTCTTGGGTTTCAACTCCTGATCCTGGACGATTTTTTGTTAAATACAATCATGGATGAACGGGAAGTCAAAGTATTGATGGAAATCCTTGAAAAGCGCATTGAAGCATCCAAAAGTACCATTGTCTGTTCTCAGCGTGAACCTGGGAGTTGGAAAGCGATGATCATGAATGACGAGGTATCGGCCAACGCTATAATGAAGAGGGCAACGAAGCACTACATTGTTGTCATTCAGCCTATCGAAAAGCCTTAATAAGGGTGGCCGTTGTGCTCCGCCGAGTGGCCGCTGGCAAACGCACCAGTGGCCGCTGCTCGGCGCAAATTGCA
>NZ_JAJEQX010000076.1 GCF_020687545.1 Ruminococcus turbiniformis
ATTGTACCAAGCCGCTAGTGCGGCGGCTAGCCCTAAGTACATGAAACCACAACTTTTTCAAAAAAAAGTAGCAGTTTTTGAATATATGTTGTATTGTTGAGTTACCACACACACCAATCAACCTATACCGCCAACTGCTATGCTTAGTTTACCATGGATTTTCAAACTCAACAACTACATATCGAAAAATTTTTATCGTCCTCCTCCCCATCATGGATGGTTTCTCTGTTATCACTTGTTTTATCTACCACTAGGAGGTTCTATCATGGACGATTATTTAAAACAATTCCGAGAGATGATCTCTCTGCGGGGTCTTACTGACCATACCATCGTATCTTATTCTACTTATATCCGCTCTTATCTGGACTATCTTTCCAATATTCTGCACAAGCTGCCTGAAGATGTTTCCTGGGCGGAACTGCGTGACTTTATCCGCTGGCTGCAGAAAGAAAAGAATCTTTCTGACCGTACTTTAAACGCCTGTATTTCTCAGCTCCGCTTTTTTACCATCTATGTCCTTCACAAACCCTGGGATCCCTCACAGCTTCCCATGAGGAAGTTTGATGCCTATCTCCCTTATGTCCCCTCCCAGGAGGAAGCTTTCCAATTCATTTCCACCATGCCCGACATCAAGCCCAGGGCTATGTGCGCACTCATGTATTCCTCCGGCCTGCGTATCGGGGAAGTGTGCCGCCTGCGCTATGAGGATATTGACAGAAAAAACATGCGCATCCATATTTCCCATACCAAAGCCCGGCAGGACCGCTATGCCTCTCTGTCCAGGTATGCCCTGGACCTGCTTACACAGTATTGGTTTCAATGCGGCAGGCCTACAGGCTGGCTTTTTCCAGGCTCCCAGAAACGTGTCTCTGACAGACCGATCAATACCTATTATCTTTCCTGGCATATCCATAAGCATGAGGAACGGCTTGGCTGGCCCACAAGGATCACCTGCCACTCCTTCCGGCATGCCTTCGGTACACATCTATATGAGAATGGAGTTGACCTGCTTACTATCAAGGCACTTTTAGGCCATAAATCCCTGGAATCTACCATGCTCTACGTCCATTTGGCGGCCACCCGTTTTTCTGATGTGATAAATCCCCTTGATAAGATGGGAGGTATCTATGGCACAAAGTAAAATCCAACAGATTTTCGAGTTTGGATGGCAGGAATACTGTTCCGTTTATCCTCCGTCCGACATCCGAAAAAAGGCTGCCATGTCCATCCTTCGGTGCAGGACTGGCGCATTGGGCTGCAGTGTCAGCATCTGTCCCGATTGCGGCCATACCGAGGTCCACAACAATTCCTGCCGCAACCGTAACTGTCCCAACTGCCAGGCTGTGAATAAGGAGATCTGGGTGGACAAACGCAGGGCGGAAGTCATAGATGCCCCCTACTTCCATGTGGTATTCACTCTTCCTCATGAACTGAATGCGTTGTTCTTGTGCAACCAGCAGCTGCTCTATGGCTTCTTCCACAGATGCTGCGCCGAAACGCTTTTAGAACTTTCTGCGGATAAAAAGCATCTCGGAGCAACACCCGGGATCATTCAGGTGCTCCACACCTGGGACCAGGAAATCCATTACCATGTCCATATGCACTGCATTGTTTCCGGTGGTGGGCTTACCAGCGACCATAAGATACGGAAGGTAAAAAACAGCTTCTTTCTCCGGGTGGAAGTCCTCCGGGATAAATTCAAGGGGAAATTTCTTGCAGGGCTCGATTCGTTTTACAAAAACAGCCGCCTGGTTTTTTCCGCTTCCTGTGATAAACTCCGGAATTCCTATGAATGGTCTGAATTCCGCAATCTCCTTTATGGAAAGGAATGGTGCCCTTACATAAAAGAAACGTTCCATGGATTTGGCAATGCGATGGAATATCTCGGAAGATATACCCACAAGATTGCCATTTCTAACAGCCGTATCCTTTCTGTCGATGAACAGCAGGTCACTTTTTCTGCCAGGGGGAAAAAGCCCGGTGAACCGCGCAGGGTGATCACTCTGAAAAACATCGAGTTCATCCGCCGCTATCTGATGCATGTGCTCCCACCCGGTTTCCAAAAGATCCGGTATTATGGCTTTTTGAATAACCGTGGAAAAAGCAAAAACCTGAAACTGATCTTTACCCTTCAGGGGCATCAGCGTTTCCGGGCCAAATATATCAATCTTTCCATAGCTGAACTTTTAAAGGCAGTATGGAAGATTGACATCCGCATCTGTCCGGAGTGTGGATGCTGCCGGATGCAGAGCATCGGAAGGACCTATGGGCCTTCCTGACAGAAGCCGCTTAACCACTGAATATTTTTTTAAAGGCCTCCGCAAGAAGGTCTGCGAAGCATGCCCTTTTATAAAAAGCTTTCGTGAAAGGATACCAAAACCGTCTTTTTATATCGATGAATTTCTGTAAGACCACAGCATTTTCACCAAGCGGAAAAGATACTTTTCCCATATACATCCTGGCTGACCCGTCCGCAGCTTGGTACAATTGGAAAGAATCACATTCAGAGCAGTTCAACTTTACTTAGAACTGCTCTTTTTGTGTCTGCTCTGAATCTGATACTTTCCTAATGAATTATA
>NZ_JAJEQX010000077.1 GCF_020687545.1 Ruminococcus turbiniformis
GGTGTGCCACAATCATTATAAGGAGAACTTTAACGGCTGGTACAGCCAACCGGTAAGATGGTACAGAATTAGCGGCAGGGTGGTACAGTTAAACCGTGCAGTGTGTCACGAGCGACCGTTATTTACACATCCGCAGGGCAGATGTGTTTTCAAAGGCAGCGTCGTCTGCCATCCGGATATCCCACGGAGATATTTTCTTTATTGCCGCATATTCTGTCCGGCTTCGCCCCTTTAACATGGGGACAGGGAAAACAAGCATGACGCCGGAAACAGCCTCCCATAATTCACAGGTCAGATCCAGCGGTTTCTCATCCAGATTCAATGCACTGATACTGTCAAAAATTTCTTTCAGAGTACAGCCGTCCATTATCCCATGAGAAATATCCGTGAGAAGCTCCTCCGCAAACGGTACAGGAAGACGCAGGGAACCGGTCAGGCTTGAGTACAGTGATTCCAGCTCCGGATAGACATAAAGCGGAGTCTTTGCGTTTGCGTACAGTTCATTTTGGGTAAAGATCCTGTAGTCCATCCCTTCCGAATACTTGGTCATATCCTGAAAGATCCGTCTCGGATCCAGCCCGTCCATTACCGCAAAACAGGTGCCGTCTGCCAGATAAACGGTCTGAAGCATATTGTTAAAGCGAGCGTGCCAGTAAAGGAACCGGAAAAAATCTGCCTCCTCCGGATTTTCCTGATTAATTTTGCAAAACAGTGTATGCATGCTGTGTATTTCTATCATTCCATATGACAGAATCATTTCACCCAGCTTATCGGACAAGCTCCGGATATGTCTGTAGCGTTCCCTGGTCTCTTTGGGCGTGACAGCTGGGAACAGATTTTCCCCATCAGCTGCCAGTTCCAGGACTGCCGCAGCGCCTTCTGTCTCATCCGGGATATTTACATGCATAATTCCCAGCGCCAGAGCTTTTATAACCGTATCCAGATCCTTCCCGCTGAATTTGATCTCTTTCCTGTTCAGATTTCGCAGGTACTTTAGTTCTTTCCACTCATCCTCAAAGAATACATACATCAGGTACTCAGGATGCTCCCGGAAAGTATTTGCCAGCGTCCCTGCCAGCTTCTCCTTTCCCCATGAGTAGACGACGGGAATCTGAAGATATTTGCAATAGTCCTTCAGTTCCTGTTCACTAAGATCCAGTAAAAGCTGTTCGTTCGTCCGGCTCCCTCTTACACATTTCAGTGTTTTTGCACCTGCTCTGTCAGCAAACTTTTTCCAGGCGTTCACTTTCTCGGCCATAGGAGAGATCTCATGCGCTTTTTGCAGTTGTTCTGTTCTCATGGATTCCAGATCCTGACTAAAGAAGTCCTCGACCTTTTTTAATGTATCCTGAAGTTTAGCCTGCAGAGCGTTCAGATCCTCCAGCTTCGCTGCCAGGTCATCCCTCCTAGGGAAATTCATTCTCCTCAGCTTGTCTTTTACTTTTTCCGCATCTAAAGGCCGTCTGTTTTCAGGTGTATCTCCAAACCAGACTCCGCCTGTATCCTCCTCAAAATTGTCCCCTTTTACTTTCAGCAGAACAGGACTTCTTCCGGAATATTCGGGATCTTCTTTCTCAAATGTAATCTTATGGATCCAGTCATCCCCGAAGTCATATGTATAGCGGAAACTTTTCTGCCCCAAAATGAATTGTTCCAGAAGTGTCTCTGTTTCTTCATAATCATACTCTGACCAGTCGTCGTCATTCTGCCCGATTTGAATACGCTGTGAAGGAATTGAAAATGAATGAAGATGCTCATCATCCCATCCGAACACTGTCTGTATAACTCTGTGAAGATCATAAAATGTAATCTTTTCCGGCACAAGCACTCTGCGCCAAACCGGAGGATGCGAATCCTCCAGCATTATTTTAAATACATAGCCTGGCATTTTGCTTACGTCCTTTCCTGCAGCTTTCTGATATGATTCTAACACAGGGGAACTTTGGAGGACAAGGTGTGTTTTTCCGTCAGAAGCGACAAAATCAACTTCAGAGGAATCGATTTTCCCCACTGTTTTTGTATCGATTTTCCGTCCGTCAGAAGTCATTGTGTCCGCTATCTTCTTAGATGAAAGCGGGCTTCCGATGTTGTCAAACACAAACCTCAGGACACTTTTAAGCATCATGGTATCTGTAATTTTCTTTCGGTTTACGATATCCTTGTATATTTCAGATAAATTGACCATCCTTCACGGTCAATCTGATCACCTTTCACGGAGATTCAGATCACTGATCTCGGAGAGGTATGGTCGGTGATCAAAGTCATTCTTATAATGATGATGGCAC
>NZ_JAJEQX010000078.1 GCF_020687545.1 Ruminococcus turbiniformis
CGTTTGGTTGTGCCGGATAACCTCAAGACCGGAGTAACCAAGAATACCCGTTATGAAACCGTCATTCCCAGAGCCTACCAGGAAATGGCCGATCATTACGATACGGCGATTGTCCCGGCCCGGCCAAAGGCTCCTGACGACAAACCAAATGCAGAGGGTTCCGTGAAGTTTGCCACGACCTGGATCCTTGCCGCCATCAGGAATTATCACTTCCTCTCTTTTGAAGAGGCTTATGCCACCGTAAAAGAGAAGCTTGAGGCTCTGAACAATAAGTCTTTCAAGACCCGGAAAGGGAACCGCCACACGGCATATGAAGAGGAAGAACGCAGTTTTATGCATCCGCTTCCTCCCGCACCGTACGAGCTGGCTACATGGAGCACAGCGAAGATCCACAACGACTATACGATCACCGATGGCCTCAATCGTTATTCGGTGCCCTTTGACCTGATCGGCGAGACCGTAGACATCCGCACTACAAGAGATACCGTGGAAGTGTTCTTCCGTGGCGGACGCGTTGCTTCCCATGTGCGCTTAAAAAAGGCCCAGCGCGATGCTGTTATGGTGCCGGGACATATGCCGGAAGCACACCGCAGATACCTCTCTTACAACAAAGACGCTTTCCTCTCATGGGCTGAGTCGGCAGGCTCCTCTGTTTCCGCAGTGATCCGTCAATTCCTGGAAGCCGGGAAGGAGCCGGAGCAGGGCTATAAATACTGTGTAAGCCTTATGAAGGCTGCAGACAGATATGGCCTTGCCCGTGTGGATGCCGCCTGTGAACGTGCATTAGCCTTTTCATCGACACCTGCGCTGAGGAGCATCCTCACCATTCTCAAAAACGGACAGGATAAGATTCCCCTCAATCAAGCCGCTGAAGCACCTGTGCCGAAAAATGGCACCCGCCATGGGATCACACGAGGCGCTGATGCTTTCCGGAAAGGGGGTGCAAACATATGATCAACCAGTCAACGATTGATACCCTCAAGCAGATGCGGTTCTCAGCCATGGCCAAAGAACTGGAGTCCCAGCTGAGCGATCCTGATACCTACAGCAGTCTCGGCTTCGAGGAGCGGATCGCTCTCCTGGTCGATGCAGAGTGGAACCGCCGCCAGGCCAATAAGCTCGCCAAATGCATCCGTGATGCCGGATTTTCAGCGCCAAATGCTTGTATGGAAGAGATCGAATACCATCCGGACCGTAAGCTGGACAAGACGCAGCTGACACGCTTCTCCACCTGCAAGTATATCGATGACGGGCGGCATATCATCCTGAGTGGTGCCTGCGGCAGCGGCAAGACGTACATTGCATGTGCACTTGGCAATGCTGCCTGCAGAAAATTTAAAAAAGTACGTTACGTACGCCTTCCTGAGCTTCTGGAAGAACTGAATGTCGCTAAGGGCACCGGTGAATTCCGGAAAACCATTGCTTCTTACCTGAAAGTGGATCTTCTCATCCTTGATGAATGGCTCATCCGCCCGTTGGTACAGCAGGAATCCTATAACCTGCTTGAGGTTGTGGAAGCACGGATCAAAAGCCAGAAGGGATCCATGATCTTCTGTTCCCAGTATCATACGGACGAATGGTATGGCAGGCTCGACCCCGCATCAGCGGAAGGGAGCCCGATTTCCGAAGCGATCATGGACAGGATCATCCACAACGCCTATGACGTTTTTATTGATGGCCACGTCTCCATGCGAAAACGCCATGGGATCCAGACATCCGGAGAGGATGGTGATGGCAAATGATCCGGGATGATTACACCGCATGGGACGAATGCCCCGATGTTGATAACTGCGAACTGATCCAATCCTTCCTGGAACTCGTAGACTCCATGGTGAAAGACATCCAGCATCTGAAAGCTGAGACCGTAAAGGCCAGATATGAATTGAGCCAGAAGCTTGATCCGGAACATCAGTGGACCACTGGAGCTGATATTCTTTCTGATCTGGATACCCCGCATTACGATAACCTGGCGTACCAGGAGTACATGAGGATCTACTATGATGGCGGAGATCCAATGTCATTTAAGGAGCATGTGGATTCCATGATAAGGATTGCCCAGGGTCAGGATGACGACCGGTATTAAGTTGTCAAAGTAATAATCTATAGTCAACAGCGTATGCGCTGGAATGACTCTATGTAAGATGTCCTGAAAACATCAGGTCATCGGCTGTGGAGTCAACGCTCCATCAGCACGGAATGCGTTTGCTTTGTTTAGCTGTCATTCATCTGGCAGGATGGC
>NZ_JAJEQX010000079.1 GCF_020687545.1 Ruminococcus turbiniformis
ATTCAGAACTCGCAGACCACTATGGCACCGCAGTAGTCCCTGCCCGCGTTCGCCGTCCACAGGATAAGAGCCATGCCGAGGGCAGTGTCTCCTATGCGTCTACGTGGATCCTGGCGGCACTGCGGAACGAAACTTTCTTTTCCCTCGCCGATGCCAAAGAAGCAGTTGCTGAAAAGCTGGAGGAGCTCAATGGTTATGCCTTTAAAAAGCGGGAAGGGAACCGCCGCGATGCTTATATCCATGAGGAAAAAGAATTCATGCAGCCGCTCCCTGCCAATCCCTTTGAACCGTCTCTCTGGTCGGATCAGACAGTTCTTCTTGATTATACCGTAACTGACGGATTAAACAAGTATTCTGTCCCATATGACCTGATTGGGGAATCGGTCAGCGTCCGTGTCACGCGCAATACAGTGGAAGTATTCTTCCACGGGAACCGGGTGGCTGTCCATCCAAGAGAGGCCGGCCGTAAGCGGGACCCGGTCGTGATAACCTCGCATATGCCGGAGAACCATCGGCAGTATCTTACCTACACGAAAGATGATTTCCAGTCCTGGGCATCCACGGTCGGCCCCAATACAGAAAAAGTCGTCCGCTTCTTCCTGGAATCCGGAAAGGCTCCTGAGCAGGGTTTTAAGTCCTGTGTCAGCCTGAAAAAATATGCGGACCGATACAAATCCGAGCGGATCGAGGAAGCATGCCGTCAAATCCTTTTGTTCAGTGGAGATCCTTCCATCCGCGGGATCCAGGCATTGCTGAAATCCCCGGTAAAGAAAGATGGGAAAACAGACCCATCATCTATCCAAAGGACGAATCACCGCCGGAGCCGCGGCTTTACCCGTGGCGCAGAACAGTTCCGGGAAGGAGGCGATGAAAAATGATCGACCTCTCAACCGTCAAAGAACTGCGTGCCCTGAGGCTTCCCGGTATGGCCCGGGAATTGGAGTCACAATTGGAAGAACCCCAGCGTTATAAGGCGCTCTCCTTTGAGGACCGTCTGGCTCTTCTCATAGACGCAGAAAACGTTTCACGCAGGAAGAACACCATCCAGCGCCGGATCCATGAAGCCAGGCTCAGTGAAAGCCAGGCATGTGTGGAAGCGATTGAATACTATGAAGACCGTGAGCTGGATAAAGGGCTGATCACAAAGCTTGCGACTTGTGCGTATATCCGTGACAACCACCATGTGGTCCTGAAGGGAGCAACAGGTGCCGGAAAATCTTATATCGCAAACGCGCTTGGTGTCGCCGCATGCAGGCAGCTCTATAAGGTCCGCTACGTCCGTATGCCGGATCTGCTGAATGAATATGCGGTTGCCAAAAGCCTGAATACACAAAACAAGGTGAAAAAGGCCTATGCCAGGTTTGACCTGCTGATCATTGACGAATGGCTTCTCCGGCCACTTCCTGAATCGGAAGCTTATGATCTTCTGGAACTGATCGATGCATGCAGTCAGAAAGGTGCGCTGATCCTCTGCACCCAGTATGACGTAGATGACTGGTATTATCGCATTGACTGTGACCGGGCCGAAGACGAAGGCAGTGCCGTCGCCGAAGGTATCCTGGACCGCATTATTAACAATAAGTACAGCATTGCGGTCAAAGGCCGCATCTCCATGAGAAAACGCCACGCATTTTCAGATGAAGGAAGCGGGGTGAATGACAATGGCTGATAACACCATCTATGACCTATTGGATGAGGTAAACTGCGCTGATTCCTGTGAAGCCGTTACCGCACTCTGCGAGTTGATCGATGAATTACTGAAGGATATCCAGCACCTTGAACTGGAATGTATCAGTACAAGGTATCAGCTGAGCCAGCATATGGACGAAGATCATGGAGAACTTCTGCGCAGCGACATCCTGGAAAATCTGGGACGCCGTTACTATAATAGCCCGGCATATCAGCTGTTTACAGAGATTCAGTATGACGGCGGGGATCCGATGGAATTCCGCGATTATCTTATCAAGGTACGAAAGGCCTGCAAAGGCGAATGGCCATGCTGGCACTAATATATCATTGAAGCGGAGGCCGTTCTGGGGAATGTTAAAATCATTCTTCAGGCGGCATTGCCGCAGCTGATATCATAAAACCTTATCGGTTGTCTTTGGATAAACACGGAAGTAAGAATCGGTGATCTCGTCTCCGTGATCAGTGATCTAAATCTCCGTGACAAGTGATCAATTTATCCGTGAACAATGCTCTACTTACGCGTAATATACA
>NZ_JAJEQX010000007.1 GCF_020687545.1 Ruminococcus turbiniformis
GACGAAAGGAAGCCTGGAGACAGGCAGGCAGGCGGACATCATCGCCGTGAAGGGCAACCCGCTCGAAGACGTGTCTGTTTTAAAAGACGTGTACTTCGTTATGAAAAACGGACATACTTATAAAAATTTGACGTAATCTAATTTATTGATATCCTTTCCCAAAATCCCCGGCGGAACTGTTGCACTCCGCCGGGGATTTTACCTTTAGGAAATAATTTAACCTTCGGAACAATCATATTTTTAGCAATAAAATTCTTTCGCGGCGCGGATCAGATACCCGGTATCTTCCGCACCGGCAGTCTCATACGGAGAGTGCATAGCGAGCTGGGGCAGACCGATGTCCACTGTGTTGAGGGCGACCTGCGTATTCGAGATATTGCCGAGCGTGGAGCCGCCGGCCATGTCGGAGCGGTTGGCAAAGGTCTGGACCGGCACGCCTGCGCGGGCGCAGATATCCCGGAACATGGCGGCGGAGACACCGTCTGTGCAGTACTTCTGGTTCGCGTTGAACTTGAGCACAATTCCTCCGTTTAGGCAGGGGCGGTTGGAAGGATCGGCTTTGTCTGCATGGCTCGGGTGAACGGCATGCGCGTTGTCCGCAGAGATCATCAGACTGTCCGCCAGGTGAATCAGGTAATCCTCGCGCGTGCAGTGAAGGCATTCGTGGATACGCGTCAGCGTGTCGTACAGGAAAGTGGAAGCGGCGCCCTGCTTTGTGCCGCTTCCGACTTCTTCATTGTCAAGGACACAATACACACCCATGTACTGTTCTTTCTGCCCCGCGAGGAACCCCTTCAGAGAGGCGAATGCACACTGAAGATCGTCCAGCCGGCTGCAGGAGATAAACTCTTCCGACGCGCCCCAGATGCTCCCTTTCTGCCTGTTGTAGAGGAAAAGGTCGTGTCCGAGGACGTCCGATTCCTTTACGCCGGCTGCTTCGGCTATGGTTTTCATAAAGGTACCCTTTGATTCGCTCATGCCGTAGAGAGGCAGGAGGTCTTTCTGGGCGTTGTACTTATAGCCGTTGTTCGCCTCCCGGTTCATATGAATGGCAAGGTTCGGGATCAGGACGAGATCACGGTCCACGTTTACCAGGCGGATGTCAAAGGTTCCGTCTGCTTTATTTTTGGTGATTACGCGGCCGGCGACAGAGAGCGGCCGGTCAAACCAGGGCGCGCAGAGCATGCCGCCGTAGCGCTCCACGTTGAGCCGGATGCAGTTCCCGGCGGATTCAAGCTCCGGGTTCTCCTTGATTTTGAAGGTGGGAGAATCGCTGTGGCTGGCGATGATCCGCATGCCGGACATCTCCTTTTCAGGAACGGAAAACGCGATGATGGATGAGGCGTTTCTCGTCACAAAGCAGGAGCTTCCGGGGGCGATGCTCCATCTCTCATTTTCCCGGAGTTCAGTAAAACCGTTTTTAAGAAGGATCTTTTTTATATTGTCAATGGCGTGAAAGCACGACGGACTGCTTTCGATAAAGTTTATCAGTTCCGAAGATATTTCATGATTCATAGCTGCTTCAGGCTCCTTTTCTGATATTTCTGATAATCAGCATATAATCAGCGCCAGGTTCTGTCAAGCTTGTCCCTTGTACACTGACGCGATTGTGTTACAATAGTAAGAAGATCGGGGAAAAGACAACTATGAAACGGAGATTCAGAAAAGAGGAACCGGAATACGATGACAGACAGGAAAGGAATATCCCGCCACGCAGAGAGCGCTTTTGACGAGAGCCGGGCGGTCCGGATACTCTCGGAAAAGCTGGAAGAGGGGCGCAGGATCAGGACGTTTTTCCGGGAAAATGACAGGACTCCGAATCACGACGGATTTTTTGAACTTGTCACAGAGGATGGAGTGCCGCGGAAACAGTTTATCGTTCAGATCAAAAAGACCGGGCGGATGACGCCGGAGAAAAAAGGAAAAAACAAGGGAAAATATGTATACAGGCTGGAGACAGCCTTTCTTTCCTATGTCAAAAACCGGGTGACAGACGCGCCGGCAGTTTATTTTACAGTGGATATTGATACGGGAAATATATTCTGGGTTTACCTGTCGGAAGCTTTTCTGGACTCCGTGGACTTTGAGGGAAAAAGAAGCGTTGTGTACGCGTTTTCAGAGCAGGAGATTCTGCGCGACACAGCAGAATTCTGCCGTGCGCTGGAAAAGATTTTGTCTGAGAGAGGAAAGAATACTGTTTGGGTACCGGACGGCACTGTGTCAGAAGAAGACGCGGCAGAAAGGAACAGACGGCTCCGGAGAGTCCGGGAAGTTCCGGGATATGCCGGAAACGAAATAGATCGGGAAATCGTGCCGGCGGCTGCGGATGAAGCAGGCAGAAGGATTACATATACGGAACTGGAAGCGTACATGACGAGCGCCGGGATACGGGCAGTGCAGATTCTCGGCGAGGGCGGTACGGGAAAGACGTCTTATCTGCGGTGCTTCGCGGATGAGCTGGAGAAAAGCGGAGCGAGAGTGAGTTATATCCCGCTTGGCGGAGCGGACGGGGCGGAGCCGGCGAGCCAGACGGAAGCGGTGAACCGGGCGGAAATGACGAACCGGACGAATGCGATGGACCGGCTGATGCAGTTGGACGAGTTGATGCAGGCGCAGGCGGCCGCACCTTCAGGGACTGGTGTTAGGACTGGTGTCAGATGGGTTCTCCTTGACGGCTTCAACGAGATACGAAGTGATTTCAGGATGTCTGCGGCCCGGCAGATCGGGCGGCTTCTTGAACAGGAAAATATCAGGATTGTCATTGCGTCACGGCAGAAGATTACCGGAACATACCGTCTTTACGGGATTCCGGTTCTGCGAATGCAAAAGCTGAGCAGAGAACAGACAGAACAGTACTTAATCCGCCACGGTTCTGCTCTGCCGGAGAGTTTCGGAGAGCTGTTGTCTGTTCCCATGATGCTGACCGTCTATGCAGACACGAACAGAGAACTGGCGCTGCACAGAGACAGCCTGTATTTCCGGTTCCATGAGAGAAACGGGAAAAGAGCATATCTGATTCTGGATTACATGGAAAGTCTGGCGGCGAAATATTTCATGCAGGGCGGCGGGGAGGAACAGAGAGACCTTGCGCTGGCTCTCTATACCGGGCACTTTCTTCTTCCGTATATTGCATACAGAATGGAGAGGGAGCGCTGTTTGACTGTGAGCGAGGACGTTATGTACCGGTATGTGGAAGATTTTCTGGATCTTCAGAGGGAAGAGCGGTTTCGGGAAGAGAAGAGAGGGGAGGCGGACAGTGCTGCTGCACGGTGGTTTGCTCGAAGGGGAATCGGAGATATTTCCGGCATTGAGGAGCTGACATTTGCGCAGGCAGCAGAATATCTCCGCTCATTTCCGGACGTATTTTCCGGATGGGGACAGTGGGCGTTCGCCCATCAGAATTACAGAGATACGCTGGCAGCTTCGTATATTGTCAGCGTGTGTACGGCAGCCTGTGACCGCAGCAAATATCTCAGAAGGCATATCGGATCAGGCCATGGGGACAGCGATTCCCGGGGCGTTATCCCGGATGTGCTGAATTATGTGATTTCGGAAGAAACGATACAATTTATAGCGGAGCTTCTGGAAGGGAATGAGGAGATGTCGGATGCTGTTTTGGATCTGCTCCGGTACCGGCCCGGCGATGAAGTGCGTATTCCGCTGTACAATGTTCTGCAGATAATAAAGTACCGGGATCAGAATCTGGCGGGAACGAATTTCCGCGGACTTGATCTGAAAGGGCAGATACTCGGCCCCTTTATCGACAGCCGCGGAAAGCGGGCGGATTTTACAGATGCCGTGATCTATCCGGAGACGCTGCTTCCCGCGGGCCATAAGAGCCGGGTGTCAAAGGTCTGCCATTCTCCCGACGGGAAGTGCTTCGCGACTGCATCGGAAGACGGATGCGTCTGCGTGTGGGAGACGGCAACGTGTCAGTTGCTGAGAAGACTTCAGATGAGCAGAGATGATTTTATGACAGGACTTTTATTTTCTCCGGATTCGGCCTTCCTGGCCGCTGCGTCTTTCCGGACAGTGGAGGTATGGGATATGGAAGATGAGAGTGTACACCGCATTTTTCCCTGCAATATGGGCGATGATCTGAGTACGGCTGACCCGGCAGAACGGCTGATTTCCTTTGACGATACGATATCGAATATCTGCTGGCATCCGTACCGAAGACAGATGATATACGGAAGACACAGCGGGAAGGTAAATGTGGTCGATGTAAGAAATGGTACGCTTCTGCTGAGTCTTGAACAGGAAGAAGAGGTGTGGGATCGAAGGCGCGGCGGAAGAATGGATGTATGTGTATACTCAACGGATGGAAGCCGGATCGCTGCGGGAGGCAGCGACGGATATGTGAGGATATGGGACAGCGGGACAGGAAGACTGCTGCGTTCGTTTCCCGCCCATGATGTTCCGGAAAAATACGCGGGAATGACGGTGAGGGACCTGCGTTTTACACCGGATCATAAGCTGCTCTCTGCGGGAGAGGATGGAACCCTTGCCCTGTGGGATGCCGGGAGCGGGGAGGATACAGGGAGCGGGGATCTTCTGAAGCGTTTCGAGGGACACAGAAAGTGGATTCACAGAATCAGTCTGAACGAAGACGGGTCGCTGGCGGCTAGCGCATCGGCGGATCACACGGTGAGAATCTGGAGTCTTAAGGAGGGCAGATGCGTCCATGTGCTCAGAGGGCATGAAGAGATCGTGCAGTGGGCGGAGTTTCAGCCCGGAGGGACACTTCTTGCATCGGCGGACTGCGGCGGCGTAATCGGAATATGGGACGCTGTATCGGGAAAGAATCTTCATATGATACATGCCCACGGAGATATTGTAGGCGGAATCAGTTTCAGTCCGGACGGGACGCGGCTTATGGCAGCGTCTCTGGATGGGGATGTCTCGGTGTGGAACGCTGATACCGGAGTCAGGATACAGACTCTGAACCGCAGCGGGCGGAAGGTGCGCAGGATGCGGCTCACCGCGGACCAACGGCTGCTCACCGCCGATACTCCCGAGCACACGGATCGGGTGTGGGATCTGCGGACGGGGAAATGTGTCTGGGAGAAACGGGATGAGATCTGGGAGGATCCGTTCAGCCCGGACGGAAAGAAAGCGCTGATTTTTACGGAAGAAAAGAGGCTGGAGCTCTGGGATATTATACAGAATATACGGCTCTGGTCAAAACCGTGTGACGAGGAGATCAGCAGTGTTACATGGGATGGGGGACAGCGGCATGTAACGGCGCTTACAGACGAAAGAAACGTACTGTCTGTTGATATGATGTCCGGTGAAATAATCCCTACGCGCAGTTCGGATACGGAGAGTGCGGGATGGCAGACGGACGCAGAATGGCACGCGGGAGATCTCAGAGACATTAAGCGCCTGTATCCGGATGACATAATCTTAGATGTTTCTTCTGACAGAGGGCATACGCTGACAGCGGTTCTGCTCGGAGACGGGGAGATCATTCTGGCTGATCCGGAAAACGGGAAGGAGCGGAAAAGGCTCCGGATTGGAGACCGGTGTGTGACCGGGATTGAATTCAGCGATGACGGAGAGATCCTTCTTTGCTGCGCGGATCAGATCGTGTACGGCCTGGAACTGAAAACCGGGCGCTGGAGCATCCTGGCGGATCAGAGATATGAGGAACGGCTGGAGGGATGCGAACTGGTGAACACTGTGTTTGCAGACGGCATGGAGGAGAAGGATATCCGGCTTTTGAAGCGCTATTCCGTATAAAACGCGCGCATGATATATCGGTTAGCGCCGGCGGACCGGGAATGAGCGTATTCCCCCGTATGCTGACGCCATGGAGAATTTTGAGACGGGAGATGGGAAAATGAGAATTCTGATTGCGGAGGATGAAAAAGATTTGAACCGGATTCTCGCCTCCAGACTGGAGGCGGAACACTACAGCGTGGACGCTTGCTTCAATGGGAAGGAAGCGCTGGAATATCTGGCGAGCGCCGAGTATGACGCTGTTGTGCTGGATATTATGATGCCGGGCGCGGACGGCCTGACTGTGCTGAAAAAGATGCGTGACAGAAACGACGGGACACCGGTGATTCTTCTCACTGCAAAGGACAGCGTGGAGGACCGGGTCAGAGGACTTGACGCCGGAGCCAACGATTATCTTGTGAAGCCGTTTGCCTTCGAGGAGCTGCTGGCGCGGATCAGGGTGCTCCTGCGAAAGCCCGCCGAGACGCCGAAGACGTGCTACCGGGTAGGGGATCTGGAAGTGCATATGGATACACATCAGGTTGTGCGGGGAGGAAAGGAGATCCGTCTCTCGGGAAAAGAGTTTGCTCTTCTGCGGTATATGGTTCAGAACGAGGGAATCGTGCTCTCGAGAGACCGGCTGGAGGAACACCTGTGGAATTTTGATTATGCAGGCGGTTCCAATGTGATCGATGTCTATATCCGGTATCTGCGCAAAAAGATCGACGAAGGGCACGAGACGAAGCTGATTCATACAGTGCGCGGAACGGGATATGTATTGAAGGTGGAAAAATGAGACGGATTTCTCTGAAGCTGAAACTTACTTTAATGTATACATTTTTCATGCTGCTTCTGACATGTGCGGCACTGGCGATTCTGTTTTCGCTGAGCAGCAGGGAGGTGCTGACTTCCACACAGGCAAAACTGGAGCGGCGTGTACAGGAGAGTGTGGAAGATATCTCGGTCCGGAGCGAAGCGCTGAGAGTGGATTCGGATTTCTACTCGGTTGCAGGCGACGTGTATCTGTCTCTGTACGACACCAACATGTATTTCCTCTACGGGCGGCTGCCTCACGGGTTTTCTCAGCAGCCGGAATTCTCCGACGGTGAGATGAGGACGATACGGGACGGAAATAGAGAGTGGTATGTGTACGACATGGCCGTTGCTGTTTCGGATACACAGACAGTGTATGTCCGCGGCGTGACATCCATCACTGACGCGGAGGAGAGTTTCGCCGTGACGGTCCGCTTCGCGCTGATACTGCTTCCCGTAATGGTGCTGGCAATCGCATTTATCGGCTACCGGTTTACGAGGAGAACGCTGCTTCCGGTGAGAAAGATCACCCGGACAGTACGGGAAATTCGCGCGGACGCAGATCTTTCCCGCCGGATCGGTATAACAGAGGGGGATGAAAAAGAGCGGGATGAGATCTATGTTCTTGCGGCGACGTTTGACGATATGCTCTCAGAACTGGAGGAGGTATTCCGCAGAGAGCAGCAGTTCACATCCGATGCTTCCCATGAACTGAGAACACCGGTCAGCGTCATACTTGCGCAGTGCGGCATGCTGCTTTCCGATGACACGCTGACGAAAGATCAGAGAGAACAGATCGGCCTGATTGAGAGAAAGGCGAAGGGAATGTCGGATATGATTTCCCAGCTTCTCTTCCTGTCGAGAGCGGATCAGGGCAGACAGCCCATCCACAGGGAATGGCTGAATATAAGTGAGCTTACGGAGATGACGGCTGAGGAACAGCAGATTCTTGCAGATGCGGATGGACGCGGAATCCGTGTGAAGACGAAGATCAGCCCGGAGCTTTATGCAAAAGTAGACGAGACGCTTTACATACGCCTGCTTGTCAATCTTCTCTCCAATGCAGTGCGGTACAGCCGGGACGGAGGTATTGTGGAAGTGGAACTGTATGCAGAACCGGCATTTGCCGGGGAGAACGGCGATGCAGAAGAGCGGAGAAGCGGCGATGCTGACGGAGCGGGAAACGGCAGCGGGGACGTCCGGAGGGCCGGCGATGTGAAACAGGCGGATGTTGTGTGCGGAAGCGTGACGGATCACGGAACCGGAATGTCAGAAGAGACGCTGCTGCATATATGGGAGCGGTTTTACCGGGCGGATTCATCCCGCACGGACAGCGGCCACTCCGGACTGGGACTCTCCATGGTACGATGGATTGTGAGAGCGCACGGAGGAAGTGTCACTGCAGAGAGCAGGGAGGGTGAGGGCAGCAGGTTTGTCTTCAGACTCCCTGTGGATGGAGGCGAATCCGGCGAAAATGAAAAAAATGAGAATTTCTAATGTTTTTTTAATCTTCCAGGGGTATAGTCATATCATCGAAAGAAAAACAATAATATAAATGACAGAAAACGAAGGGAGAAAAGACAATGAAAAAATTAGCAGTTGCAGCAGTGATTACGGTTATGGCAGTTGGAGCATTTACAGGGTGCTCGGGAAGCGGAGCGGATATCGGAAGAGACGCGGCGCTTGAGGCGGCATTAAACGACGCGGGCGTAAGTGAGTCCGATACATCGAGACTCAAAGTGTCCGAGGACAGTGATGACGGAAGAAAAATTTATGAGATCAGTTTCGACGCGAATCAGACAGAGTATGACTACGAAATACAGGCATCGGACGGCTCGATCCTAAGTGCTGAGACAGAGCAGATTCAGAATGCCGGAACGGCTGATAACGGAACACAGAACAGCGCGGACCAGGGACAGACGACAGCACAGGACAGCTCTCAGGCAGACAGCGGAACTTCTCAGAGCCAGCAGAATTCCCAGACAGCAGAGCCGGCCGTGAGTATTGACGAGGCAACCCGGATTGCCCTTGATAGAGTGGAAGGCGCGGCAGAGAGTGATATCAGAATCGAGCTTGACCGGGATGACGGCAGGATGATGTATGAAGGAGATATCATCTATAACCAGATAGAGTATGACTTTAAGATCGATGCAAATACAGGCGAGGTTGTCGAATGGAGCGAAGAGCGGGCATAAAGCCCGCTCTTAAAAAGCGATGGGAGAACACGGTCAAAATGATCAAAAAGCAGTCAAAAAGCAGTAAGTTCTGTTTGACTCGGAACACTTTTTGAGGTATAATACAAAAGATACAAGTGATGGCGCAGTAGCCAAGTGGTAAGGCGTGGGTCTGCAACACCCTGATGCACGAGTTCAAATCTCGTCTGCGCCTCTTAACCCCTGGAAAATGAATGTTTTCCAGGGGTTTTTGTATATATTAGGCTTTAGCCTGTTTCAAACAAATCCGCAGTATGCCGGTAAGGAAGAACATTTGCAAGCTATTGAGAATCATTTGAAGGGCCGGGTGCGCAAGCTGCTGGCAATTAACAAAAAAGCTTGCAAACCCCGCAAATTCGTTGTCATTTTTTAATCTTCCTTTAATCTTCCGCTTTTATACTGACAGTATAAAAAGAGAGAATCTTGATTTACTTCATTATAAAGGAGAGGAGGAGCATAAAAATGAGAAAGAGATACCTCACGGCTCTTGCGGGGATGGTGCTTGCTGCGGCGCTTATGACAGGCTGCGGAGCAGCGCGGGGAAGCCAGTCGTCGGGAACAGGAAGCGGTTCAGATATATCAGGGAGAACAGAGGAAGAGATGCAGGCTGAGATTGATTCGCTCCGTCAGGAACTTGATGAATTGAAGAATGCGCAGGAGCAGAGCACAGCAGAAAACGGCCAGAGCAGCAGTCAGGCTTCATCTTCAGACCAGAACAGTGCGCAGGCATCATCCGGGGATCAGGGAACAGCCGGTCAGACGGCGGAAGACAGTCAGTCCGGCACGGGAAATATGGGCGGATCAGATGTGCAGATCTCGCAGGAGGAAGCACAGAATATCGCACTCGAGAGAGTGCCGGGAGCCACGGCCCAGCATATCTCGATTGAGCTGGAATATGATGACGGCTGGTATATATATGAAGGAGATATCCTTTACAACAGAACGGAATACGAGTTTGAGATTGATGCCAATACGGGAACGATCCTGAAGTGGGAACAGGAACAGTGGTGAGAAAATGATTTTGCAGAAGGGGCGCCTTTGTTTACAGAGGGCGCTCCTTCTTGTATTATAAATATGTAAAAACGAGAGAGGTGAGCATGAATGAAACGAAAAGAGCGTGTAAGCTGTGAGACGTGTGCCTTCTATATATATGATGACGAGTACGGGGCATACATGTGTGATATGAATATGGATGAAGACGACTATGTGCGTATTATGTCGGACAGGTATTACCAGTGTCCGTATTACAGAAACGGCGATGAGTATGCTGTTGTCAGAAAGCAGATGTAGGATGAAAAGAGAAGCGGGCTGGAGGTGAAGACGATGAAAAAGGCGGTTCTGTTTGACGTGGATGATACGCTGTATGACCAGACAGTGCCTTTTAAGGAGGCATACAGTGAATATTTCGGACCGGACGCGGCGGTGCCGGCGGATGAACTTTATCCGGTATCGAGAAAATACAGCAATCAGGTGTTTGCCAGGGCTATGTCAGGGGAAATGTCCATGGAAGAGATGTACATTTATCGTATGCAGAAAGCGTTTGAGGAATTTGGTGTAAAGATCAGTGATGAAGATGCACTCGGATTCCAGTATGCTTATGTGAACCGGCAGAGGAATATCCATATGACGCCCCTGATGAGAGAACTTCTTGCGTGGTGTTCCGGGCGGGCACCGCTTGGGATTATCACAAACGGCCCTTCGGGGCATCAGTGGGACAAGGTGAAGGGACTGAAGGCGGAGCAGTGGATTCCCCGCGAAAATGTATTCATCTCGGCGGAAGTCGGGGCGGCGAAGCCGGATCGGGCGATCTTTGATCTGGCGGCGCGCAGGATGAAAGCGGAAGAAGCGCAGAAGTGGTTTGTCGGTGATGCGTATGAGCTGGATATCGAAGGAGCGATGAATGCCGGGTGGAAGACAGTGTGGATCAACCGGAGAGGGAATTTAAGGCCGGATGGAAAACCTGCGCCGGAGTATGAGGTGAGATCGGAAGAAGAGCTTTTTGCGGTGATGCAGGAGGTATTGGACAGTGACCGGTGAAGGATATCTGTGGCGATATGAAAGAGCTGTGACAGACGATACAGATAAGATTACAGAATTAGTATCAGAAACAATACGGACTGTGTATCCGCAGTATTATCCGTCCGGAGTAGTAGAATTTTTCTGCTTGCTTCACAGGCGGGATCAGATAGAGAAAGACATTCAGGAAGGAAATGTGCGGGTACTGCGTTCATGTGGAAAGATTATCGGAACAGGGACTCTGAACGGGCATCATATCACAAGAGTATTTGTGATGCCTGAGCATCAGCATCAGGGATGCGGAACGTATATTATGCATGAACTGGAACGGGAAATTGGTGAGAAATATAGCAGTGCGGTGCTGGATGCGTCGCTGCCTGCAAGCTGTCTGTATGAGAAGATGGGATACTGTACTGTCAGACATGAGCGGATAAAGGCGGCGGAAGACGCCGTGCTTGCGTATGAAGTAATGGAAAAAAATTGTGTGATTATTCTCCTGACAAATTGACATAAAGAAAAATTAGGAATAAAATGGAAAAGGCAGTATTTGTCTTTTAAAGAAATTAATTTATGTTGGGAGGACGTTATGAGGGCGAGGCTTAAAAGGCTGACTGCATATGCGGCAGCAGTAGTATTGTTAGTTACTTCCGGAATTACGATGGACGTTTCGGCAGCAGATGCGGAAGGCAACACGCAGGAAATAACAGTTACGTACGGGCAGACAGAAGCCAGGACAATGTTTGAAATGATCAATGATTTCCGAACAGGTGATGATGCCTGGGCGTGGGATGAAAGCAATGAGAACAAGATTTCCTATGACGGTCTGTCTGAATTGCAGTATGATCCGGTTCTCGAGGAGGTCGCTATGCAGAGGGCGGCGGAAATAGCTGTCTATTATTCGCATACAAGACCGAACGGAAGCGACTGCTTTACTGCATATCCTGCCGGTTATAACGGAAAGGGAGAGAACATTGCCTATGGCTATGAATCAGCAGAAGCGGTTTTCATTGCATGGCGGGAAGACAATGAAGATTTTGCCGGGCAGGGACACCGGCGCAATATGCTGGGGAATTTTAATGCTGTCGGCATTGGTCATGTCACCTACAACGGAGTTGAATACTGGGTACAGGAATTTGGGCTTACAGCCAATCCTATAAAAACACCGGGTGAAGCAGTAGACGGTCAGAGGACTGTTTCCATTGAAATGCCGTCTGCGGAGCAGACTGTAACAGCTATGTCCATTGACGGAAAGACAGTTACTTACAGTCTGAACAATGTGCCGGATATTCTTCAGGGATTTGCCGGTATGCTTACCTCTGTTACCATAGAGACAAACCGTGGAAGAACATATACGATTGGTGCGCAGTGGGAGTATGATGAGGCAGCCAACGTACTCAAATTAAAGGATGGAACTTATACGCTTCCCTCGAATCTTTCAGATCCGAACGGCATACTGGAAGCGGGGATTGCTCTGCAGAGAATTAGTACAGACCTGGGTCCATGGGACGCTGAAAATTACCCGGTTACAAGCCGTACAGTGCATGAGGGACAGGCCTTAAGTATCACCCTGAATCCAGTGTATATAGAAAACAGTATAACAGGCTATTCCTGGTATAAGCTTGAAAACGGTGTATTATCGGCTATTTCAGGCGCCACAGGAAAAACATATGAAAAGACTGATATCAGTGCAGACGATGCCGGAAAGTATGTTGCTGTTTATGAGGTTTACGGACAAATGTGCATCACTCCGGCGAAGACAGTAACGGTCACTCAGCATACATGGGATGAAGGCAAAATCACAACGGAACCCGGTGAGACTACAGAGGGTGTAAAGACTTATACATGTACATATGCAGGATGCGGGGCTACAAAGACAGAGACGATTCCTCCGACAGGAGAGCATAAGCACACTGTTGTGACAGATCCAGCCGTGGAAGCGACCTGCACGGACCCGGGCCTGACAGAGGGAAGCCACTGTTCCGTGTGCCATGAAGTGCTTACAGCACAGCAGGAAGTTCCCGCACTTGGACATAAGTGGGACAATGGAACTGTGACAAAAGAGGCGACGTGCGGAAAAGCAGGCGAGAAGACATATACCTGTGAAAGATGTAAGACTACAAAGACCGAAGAAATTCCTGCGACAGGAGAGCACACTGTTGTGACAGATCCGGCTGTGGAAGCGACCTGCACGGACCCGGGCCTGACAGAGGGAAGCCACTGCTCCGTGTGCCATGAAGTGCTTACAGCACAGCAGGAAGTTCCCGCACTTGGACATAAGTGGGACAATGGAACTGTGACAAAAGAGGCGACGTGCGGAAAAGCAGGCGAGAAGACATATACCTGTGAAAGATGTAAGACTACAAAGACCGAAGAAATTCCTGCGACAGGAGAGCACACTGTTGTGACAGATCCGGCAGTGGAAGCGACCTGCACAAAGACCGGACTGACGGAGGGAAGCCACTGTTCCGTATGCGGCGAAGTGATCGTGAAGCAGGAAGTGGTTCCGATGAAGGATCATAGCTATGGTGAAGGTGTAGTTACGAAAGAGCCGACCTGTACAGAGACTGGTGAAATGACATATACATGTTCTGTATGCGGAGGTACGAAGACGGAAGCTGTCGATAAGCTGGAACATACAGCTAAAACACTTCCGGCAGTGGAGCCGACCTGTACAGAGAGCGGTCTGACGGAAGGCAGTGTATGTGCGGTATGCGGCACAACGCTTGTTGAGCAGAATGTTGTGGAGCCTCTCGGACATGACTGGGATGAGGGTGAGGTTATATCCGAGGCAACTTGTACAGAAGCAGGAGCGATAAAATATACCTGTAAGAGATGTGAAGAGACGAAGACCGTCGCTGTAGATGAGAAAGGTCATACACCGGAGGTGATTCCGGGAAAAGATGCGACATGTAAAGACACGGGCCTGACAGAAGGAAGCAAGTGTTCTGTATGCGGTGTGATTCTGAAAGAGCAGGAAGTGATTCCGGTTCTGACAGAGCATGCATGGGATGAAGGAACCGTTCTGGAAGAAGCGACCTGTACAAAAGACGGCCAGATGCTTTATACATGTACTGTCTGTGAAACTACGAAGACAGAAACGATTGAAGCGCCGGGACACACTGTAGTTATAGATCCGGCTGTAGATCCGACTTATACGGAGGAGGGCCTGACAGAAGGAAGTCACTGTTCTGTATGCGGCGAAATCCTGAAAGAGCAGATGGTAGTTCCGAAACTTGAGAAACCAGCCGGCGGAGATGAGAATAACGGAACGACAGGCAATACGGAAGACACAGGAAATACAACAGGAGCAGCAGGCACGACAGGTACAGACAACAGTGCATCAAATACAGCGAACAAGGCTGTGAAAACCGGAGATACAGGAAATATTCTTCCGACAGCTGTTATGCTTATCGCAAGTCTTTCTGTGATCGGAGCCGTTCTTGTCGGAAAGAAGAGAAGACTTTTCTGAACTGAAAAGTTAAAAGGTTGCAGCAAGCAGCAATATTAAAAAAGTTTTAGCCCCTGCAGAGATTGCGAGTCAATGTCTGCAGGGGTTTTTGACAAAGAAAGGAGTGTGTGATATTGTGTTCGGAAGGAAGAAGAAAACACATTCGTACCACATCGAATCCTACAATCCTTCCACCCATGTCCCGGCTGTCCGCAGCAGCATCTGCACCGGAGAGCAGGTGGCCGGGTTTAAGGAGATTTCAACAGGAAGATTCGAGGAGGTCATGCTGATTCAAAACAGCGGTGACCTGCAGGCTTTCCGGGAACAGTACGGGATTGAAGGCGAGATTGAAAAAATTTATTGAGAGACTGAAAAGATTTATGGAGAGGCGGAGAATGATTCAATGAAAGAACCTGTATCAAAAGACATCAGTGATCTGACCATATACAGGAAAATACTTCCTGCGCACCCGGCGTCCTTTTCGGAATTTCCGGAGGCGCTTCACCCTGATCTGAAGACATATCTGACAGAACACGGCATACCGCGGCTTTATACCCACCAGGCTGAGATGTTTGAGGCGGCGCGCAGCGGAGAAAATGTGGTGATTACGACTTCCACGGCGAGCGGGAAGACGCTGGGGTTCCTTCTCCCGGTGCTTCAGGCGGTGCTGGAAGACCCGCTTACGAGGGCGGTTTTTGTATATCCGACAAAGGCACTTGCGAGCGATCAGTACCGGGCGCTCCAGCCGTTTCTTGAATATTTCGGGGAGGGAAAGATCTGCGCAGGCGTCTATGACGGGGACACAATGAAGGCAGAGCGCAGCCGGATCAGAAAGAGTGCGAACATCATACTTACAAATCCGGAGATGCTAAATGCAGCGTTTCTGCCGAACCACAGCAAATACGGGTTTGACTTTATCTTTACGAATCTGAAGTACGTGGTGATTGACGAGCTTCACAGCTACAGGGGCGCGTTCGGCGCGCATCTGGCAAATATTTTCCGGAGGATGAAGCGGGTGTGCGGTTATTACCGTTCGAAACCGCAGTTTTTGTGCAGTTCGGCTACGATTGCGAACCCGGTGGAACTGGCGGAACGGATCTGCGGGGAGAAGTTTGCGCTGATCGACAGAGACGGCTCGCCTGCGCCGGAGAAGGAGTACCGGATTATACAGCCGCCGGAGATCAAAGGAAGCAACGATAAAATCTATGGCAGACGGTCCGCGTCCTCGGTGGCTGCGGAAATGATTCCCGAACTGACGGAAGAAGACCGCCATTTTATCGCTTTCGGGCGGAGCCGGAGAAATGTGGAAGTTATTTTAAAGGAATCGAGGGACAGGCTGGATGCGGCAGGTTTTCTCGGAAAGGGAGACGGCGGGAAAATCGCCGGATACCGGGGCGGCTACACTCCTTTAGAGCGGCGGGAGATTGAGAGAAAAATGGCAGAAGGGGAGCTCTCCGGTCTGGTGTCCACCAATGCGCTCGAACTGGGAATTGACATCGGAAATTTGGATTCCACGGTGATCGTAGGTTATCCCGGCACGCGTGCTTCCTTCTGGCAGCAGACCGGGCGCGCCGGACGGAGCAGGGGCGAACAGGGCAGATGTATCAATTATCTCATACTGGAAAACCAGCCTTTTGACCAGTACATTGCCATTGATCCGGAGTGGCTCTTCTCACAGGGGAGCGAGAATGCAATCGTAGATCCGGACAACCTGCTTATCCAGCTTGCACATATCCGGGCGGCCGCGGCGGAGATGCCGCTTTCGCTGGATGATATTGCGCTGTTTCCGGATCTGGGAGAAGTGATTCCAGTGCTTCTGAATGCGGAGGAAGTAAAGAGCCTGTCCGGGCGGTTTTCATGGTCAGGTCCGGCATTTCCGGCGGGAGATTACAGTCTCCGGAATATGGACAGAACCAGATTTAAGCTGATCGTAAAAGAACAGGTCGAGTTTACGGACGGGGTGAGACAGGCGGCGGGTCCGGGACGTGAAGTTACGGAAATGGACGAGACGCAGGCGTATCATGAACTTCATCCGGGCGCGGTCTACATGCATGAAGGTACGCTGTACGAAGTGCTGAAACTGGATCTCGTCAGCAGAACCGCTGAGGCGGTGCCGTTTGAGGGAAATTACTATACTGTGCCTGCGGGAACAGAAGAGACACGGATTCTCCAGGCATTCCATGAAGAGACGGTTGGACGGACGACAGTACACTTTGGAGATGTCAATGTCAATGAAATTGTTTCCATGTTTAAGAAGCTGCAGTTCCACAACCACCAGAATCTCGGATACGTGGAGCTGACACAGCCTCTTCAGAAAGACTATGACACGGAGAGTACGTGGATTGAGATTCCGGAAAATGTGACAGACGTATACAGAAGCCTGCTTATGCCGAACCGGCTCGGAGAGCTTGTTCTGAACGACCATTTTGAGGGACTCTGCTATGCCCTGAAAAATGCTGCCATGATGACAACGATGACGGCCCGGGATGATATCGATGCGGTTGTCTCCAACAACGCCGCGATACCGGACGGGCGCAGGGAACAGATAGTCTCCCTCTTCATCTATGACAAATATGAGGGAGGTCTTGGATATTCGGAGAAGATATCCGAGCTTGTGCCGCAGATTATTGCAAATGCCGTCCGTATGGTTGAGGGATGTCCGTGCGAAAGCGGATGTCCGGCTTGCGTGGGAGATTACAGTCTGGATAAGAAGATGGTGCTCTGGGGGCTGAAGAACCTGCTGGAGGAGAGTGAGCCGCCGGAGTATGAACAGAAACAGATTGAGGAATCACGTCCGTTTGTTCAGAAAGGATTTTCTTTCTACAAACTGCCGGAAGAGTGGGCGGAATTCTGCGATTCCGTGATCAGAAGCGGGGAGAGCGGCGGCGCATTTCTGAGAACAGTTGAGGCGGCAGATGTCAGCGGGCACAGACTGATTCTCACCGTGGGAAACGCGTTCTATGAGGAGTGGCTTATGGACCCGGACAATGTGCGCGGACTGGAAAATACGATACGTTACCATGCAGTATGTCCGTCGGATATGCGCATTGAAGTGAGAGTGAGCGAAGACCGCGGCAGAGCGGAAAAGATCAGAGGAAAACTCCGGAGAAGATATGAAGACAGACTTTCGTGACATGTGGAGACAACTGAATCATTATCAGCAGGAGGCTGTGCTCGATGAGAACCCTGCCTGTGTGGTGAACGCCAATGTGGGAAGCGGAAAGACGACAGTGCTCATCGCCAAAGTACTCTGGCTGCATATGGAAAAGCAGATTCCTTTTGAAGACATGGCGGTGCTGACTTTTACGAACAAGGCGGCGGATGAGATCATCGCCAGGCTGAAAAAGAGCTGTGAAGGGGAGATTGCTCCGGAGCAGGTACACGGGTTCGGCACCTTCCACAGTGTGGCACTGCGCCTGCTCAAAGACAGACTTTCTGTGGAAACCGCCGGCTGGACAAAAGAGTTTACTGTGATGGACCCGGATGAAGAAACTGATCTTGCACTGGAACTGATCACGTCCCGGGGTCTGAAAGTGAAATATAAAAACCGGCTGAAAAAACGGCTGGAACAGGAATACGGGGCTTATGAGAGCGGAAAGGCGGAAAGCCGGTATAAAGATGACCTGTTCGCGCTGTATCCACTGCTTCTTAAGGAGAAGAAACGGCAGAATAAGATGGCGTTTTCCGATCTGCTTCGGGTGAGCACAGAACTGCTCTCACCGGGCGGCGGATCTGCGGATGCAGAAGCGGAAAATGGAGTCTGGCGTCCGGCCTGGGTGATCGTAGATGAGGTGCAGGACAGCGATGCGCTTCAGATGGAATTTCTGGCTGCGCTGCTGGGGCAAACCGGGAAAGGCGAGGAACATAAGGAACACGAGGAACACAGAGGGAAGCTTTTCGCAGTTGGGGACCCGAATCAGGTGATCTACAGCTGGAGGGGAACAGGGGACAACATGTTTTTTCTTCTGAAACACCGGTTTGGAGCAAGAGAGCTGACTCTCCCGGTGAATTACCGTTCCGGCGCATCCATTCTGGAGGCGGCAAACCGTTTCCTTCAGTTTGGAACCGGAATACAGGGGGACAGGGAAAACCGCGGGACAATTACCGTGAAAAATCATTACGATCCGTTTCAGGAGGCGGAATATCTGGCAGAACGGATACGCGGGATGCATGAGAGCGGAACCGCATACCGCGACATTGCGGTGTTTTACCGGCTTCAGAGACAGTCGGAGCTTCTCGCGAAAGTGTTTGAGAGGCACGGTATTCCGTATGAACTGTCTGTGAAGGAAACACTGAAAGATATCCCTGTTCTTGACTGGCTGGTGAAAGTATTGCGTTTCTCTGTAAACTCTATGGATGAGCAGACCGGAATCGCAGTGCTGGCTGATCCTTTGTACGGAGAAAAGTGTACGAAGAAAAAGGCAGGACAGATCGTCAGGGAAGACAGGCGGGAGACGTCAGAACTGTACAGGCGGATGAAGGAGTTCCCCTGCGGTGTGTTCTCCGGGAAAGAGGAAGAGTTCCCGTCTGCACAGGCGCTCTTTGACTGGTTCGGACTGAGGGAGGCACTGCATCCGACGTCCGCAGAGTACAGGCGGGACGCGCAGACGGCGTTGGCATTTCTGGAAGAAGTCTGCGCGTACTGCGGGCAGATCTTAGAGGAAGGGCCGGGAAAAAGATATATGGACTGCATGCGGGAATTTATCAACAGTTCCGCGCTCTACGGCATGAAAATCGACGCGGGAGAAAAGAACGCGGCGGATAAGAACGCGGTGGATGGCGGGGAAACAGGCGAGGCGCCGGACTCGGTAAAACTCATGACCCTCCACGCCTCCAAAGGTCTGGAATTTGATACGGTGTTTATCATCGGTGTGAACCCGGGACTGATTCCGCTCCGCTGTACCGGTTTTGAGCAGGAGGAAGAAGAGCGTCGGCTCTTTTTCGTCGGGATGACAAGGGCGAAAAACGAGCTGGAGCTTTCATGGTATACGAACCCGGGAGAGCCGGGGGTGGCCGGAGAGTACAGCCGGTATCTGAAAATGATTCCGGAGCATCTGATTTCCGGAGAGACCGGGACAGGAGGCAGTTCGGAGAAAGGATACGGCCTTCAGCAGATGAGGCGTCAGATTCAGGAAAACCGGAAGAAAAAGGAGCAGCCGGAAGAGAAAAAGGTGCGTGTACGACACCGGAAATACGGGGAAGGCGTGCTCGTATCCGATGACGGGACAACCGTGGAGGCAGAATTTCCGGGATATGGAAAGAAACAGTTCCTGAAAGCATTCGGGGAAGTGGAGATAAAATGAGAACTGGAAAAATGGGAAAACGGGAGGAAATAGATCATGATTACAAGCACAGCCAACGCTCAGGTGAAAGAACTTGTCAGGCTGATGAAAAAGAACCGTGCGCGGGAGGAGGCAGGCGTTTTCGTGGCAGAAGGGCCGCGTATGGTCGGAGAGCTGGTTTCTGACGGGAGAATGAAGGGACGGGTCGAAAGGATCTGCCTGTCTGAGAGCTATGTACAGAAGCACAGGGAGGAGGCGGACAGTCTGGGCGGAATCTGCCGCACAGAGGTTTTTGCCGACAATGTATTCGCGCACATATCGGACACGAAGACGCCCCAGGGGATTCTGGCCGTTGTGAAACGGCTTGAATACGGAATGGATGACATCCTGGGGAAAAAGCCGGGGAAACAGGTGGGGGAACAGCCGGAACATGCACATGTACTCGTGCTGGATAATCTTCAGGATCCGGGAAACCTGGGGACGGTTTTCCGGACTGCCGAGGCAGCCGGAGCCACGGGAATCGTGCTCAGCCGCGACTGCGTGGACGTTTACAATCCGAAAGTGACGCGCTCCACTATGGGGGCGGTGTTCCGTGTACCGTTTCTGTATGTGGACGATCTTGTGGGAACGATCGGAGAGCTGAAGCAGAGCGGGCTCAGAGTGTATGCGGCGCACCTGGAGGGAAAGAACGCGTACGACAGAGAGGATTATAAAAGTGCCTGTGCCTTTCTTATAGGAAACGAGGGGAACGGACTCAGGGACGAAGTCGCGGCGTGCGCGGACTGCCGGATCCGGATCCCCATGTACGGAAAGGCGGAGTCTTTAAACGCCGCAGTTGCCGCGGCTGTGCTTATGTTCGAGGTGAGCCGTCAGAGACGTCTGTGATGCGAGGGGAAAATACAGGCAGCAGTTCAGTCCGCGCCATTCGCAAAGCTGTACTTACCTAAATGTAAATTTATGCACAACTATTGCATTTTTATGCAAAAGTGTTGTATAATAAGCATGTTTCGTGAAAGTTTATGCGCTGATTTAAAAATCCAGTTAATTATCCTGCGTCCGGTACGGCAGGGTGAGTGCTGAAAAGAGAAGCCGCCGGGCGGCAGCAGAAAGGAAGGATGACAATGAATACAATCAACTTAAAAGGAAGGAATTTTCTTACACTGAAAGATTTTACACCGGAGGAGATTACATATCTGCTTGATCTTGCCGCAGATGTGAAGGAAAAGAAGAAAAACGGGGTGCCTGTGGACAACTACCGCGGAAAAAATGTGGCGCTCATCTTTGAGAAAGACAGCACGAGGACACGCTGCGCGTTTGAGGTGGCTGCTCACGATATGGGAATGGGATCGACCTATCTCGGACCGACAGGTTCCCAGATGGGGAAGAAGGAGAGCATCGAAGATACAGCCCGTGTGCTCGGAAGAATGTATAACGGAATCGAGTACCGCGGCTTTGGTCAGGAGATCGTGGAGGAACTGGCAAAATACGCGGGAGTTCCGGTGTGGAACGGCCTGACGAACGAGTATCATCCGACTCAGATGCTTGCGGATATGCTGACGATCCGTGAGAATTTCGGCACTCTGAAAGGCCTGAAGCTTGTCTACATGGGCGACGCCCGCTTCAATATGGGAAACTCTCTTATGGTTGCGTGCTCCAAGCTCGGCCTTGATTTTGTCGCGTGTACGACAGAGGAGTATTTCCCGAATGCGGAGCTTGTGGCTCAGTGTCAGGAGTACGCGAAGGAGTCCGGAGCGACGATCACACTGACTTCCGATGTGAAGGAAGGAACAAAGGATGCAGATGTAATCTACACAGACGTCTGGGTATCCATGGGCGAGCCAGATGAAGTGTGGGAGAAGAGGATTAAAGAACTTTCTCCGTATAAAGTGACGAAAGAAGTGATGGCAAACGCGAAAGAGGGGGCAATCTTCCTCCACTGCCTGCCGGCATTCCACGATCTGAAGACAACGATCGGGAAAGAGATGGGAGAACGGTTCGGCATTGAGGATATGGAAGTTACGGATGAAGTGTTTGAATCCGTGCAGTCAAAAGTGTTCGATGAGGCGGAAAACCGGATGCACACGATTAAGGCTGTTATGATGGCAACGCTTGGAATCGAATAATTCCTTTTGCGGTATGCGGGAAAGTGTAAAAAATTTTGCTTGCAACTTCGGAAAAGGCGGACTAAAATAGCAATATATTTGTGTAATATGCTTTCAATGTATGCAGAATGAGGTGTTTAGAATGCGGGAAGAAATGAAAGCGCTGATTGCCGATACCTTTACCGAAATGCTGGAGAAAGAAGATCTGGATAAAATCACAGTTACAAAACTTATCGAAGAGTGTCAGATATCCAGACAGACTTTCTACTATCACTACCGGGATATTCTGGACGTGCTTGAGTGGGCGTTCGGGCAGGCAGCCCAGAACCTTGCGAAACAGAGCATGGAGGCAGAAAACGAAGTGGATGCGGTTCAGATTTATCTTAATTTTGTGCGTGATAATAAAATAAAACTGGAAAAACTGCGCGATTCAAAGCGGTGGGTTCAGATCGAGAGAATCCTGATTGAGTCGGTGATGAAATATCTCAGGCAGATGGCCCGGAACAAGGCGCCGGGGTTTGAGATCAGCGTTGACGATGCGGAAATGCTGCTGTGCTTTTATGCATACGGCATGACCGGAGTCCTGCTGCAGTATGCCGGACGGAAGATCGATGAGAAAAAGCTCGCGTATCAGTTGGAGCGTATTATTACCGGGAAACTGTCCCTCTCGCAGTATCAGTAAATGACAAAGTATCAGTGAATATCAAAGTACCAGTGAAAGGAAACGGGTTTTGCCACAGGATTACCCCTGTGACAAAGCCCGCTTTTTCATTTTCTCCGTCAGTGCCATGTAATGTTTGTACAGAATTCCGAATCTGTGAATATACCCGGTCTGCCACGGCTTGGATCTTCCGCAATGATCTCTTCTCTTCCTCTGTCAAGATCCATGAGCAGAACCCCGGAATTGTAATAGTTGTGATCCGTGCCGAGGCGGAGCTGGTTGATGCTGTTTGCAAGCTCTGTCGTTCCGGTGTGGGCGGCCGCGGCAAAAAGGCATCCTTTCATATCCGTTTCCCAGAGCATCCTCAGAGAATTGATTACGAGGATATCGGGATCCAGATAAATAATACGGTGAACCCTGTCCGGCAGCAGATGGGATGCAAGCAGACGGTAGTACATTTCGCGCGGATACTGACGGCTGATCGGAGCGCCTTTGAAGGCGGATGTGCCGATGGCAACCGGATAAAATCCGAACCCGTACATTCGGCAGAGCGCTTCTGCGGGCTGAAACTTCTCATCCGGGATTCCGCTGTGCATCAGCCAGATGTCTGCGGGATCGTCCGGCTGGTTTATGAAAATCGATGTGAGAAGCACCTCCAGCCGGGGAAGGTATGACTCGTTTAATGTTGCCAGTATCTGTATGCGGTCCATTCATTAAATCCTCCTCGTTAATTTCTCGTGCAATTACAATATAGCCGGAGAAACAAAAATCTGCTACTTATATTTTTGGCTGTATGTCTTTACAAAATTCTGAAATTGTCAGGATTTTTTACATAATTTATATTTTGTCAATACAAATCTCCGATTTTGAGAGTCGCAATTTAAAAATTCATCTGCTATATAAATAAACAGGAGGTAACAAGGGCACGGAAAGGAGGCTATTCATTCATGAGTATGGGTATCGGAGAAAGCGTATTTGCCGTAAAGCTGTGTGAAATGGAAGAACAGTACGGAAAGCTTCAGGGCAGAATACGCATTCTGGAACAGGAGAACAGAGACAGAATCTGTGCGGAACTTAAGAAAGCAAAAGAAGAATATGCGGAAAGCACGCTGCTTCTGGAAGAAAAGGCAAAAGCCTGCCGCTCAAAAGCTGTGGAGAAATTAAGCCGCGCCCAGCTTGATTACAGGGAGAAGATCGGGGAACTGATGAAACAGCAGATCGCCGAGGACATCCATTCTGAGAACTGCAGCAGGGAAGAGGATGAGGCGGAGGCCGACATGCTCTATGCAGAGTTTGCCATGGACTTTGCGACACTGTCTGTACAGCAGGCGGTTATCTCTGCAATGACGGCTCTTGCCGAACAGAAAAAAGGCGGGAGCGAAGAGAACGCGGCATCTGTACAGATATAGAAAAGATAACAGGAAAGACGAAAAAAGGATGGAGAACCGAGTATGCAAGAAGTTAAAAAACCACGAAAACCACTGATTTATTATTATGTAATTGTAATGATTGTGCTGCTTCTGTTCAACTTCCTGCTTATGCCGTGGATGGCGGAACGCCAGGTAAAGCAGGTCGGATACGAAACCTTTATGGAAATGACAGAACAGAAGGATATCGGTCAGGTAGAGATTGACCGGCAGGAGAATGAGATACTGTTTACAAACAAAGACGGAGACGAGATTTACAAGACAGGGATGGTGGAAGACCCGCAGCTTACAGAGCGGCTGTATGATTGCGGCGCGAAATTTTCAGGGCAGATTACAGAGCAGACGTCACCGCTTCTTACATTCCTTCTGTATTGGATTCTTCCGATTTTGATTTTTGTCGGAATCGGGCAGTATATGTCGAGAAAGCTCATGAGCAGGGCAAGCGGAGGACCGAATTCAATGATATTCGGCACCGGAAAGAGCAGCGCGAAGGTTTATGTGAAATCATCAGAAGGAATCCGCTTTTCTGATGTGGCGGGGGAAGATGAGGCCAAGGAAAATCTCGCAGAGATTGTGGATTATCTGCACAATCCTTCAAAGTATAAAGAAATCGGCGCATCCATGCCGAAAGGTATCCTTCTTGTGGGACCTCCCGGAACCGGAAAAACGATGCTCGCCAAGGCAGTTGCCGGCGAGGCGAACGTACCGTTTTTCTCGATGTCAGGTTCGGAGTTCGTGGAGATGTTTGTCGGAATGGGTGCATCCAAAGTCCGTGACCTGTTCAAACAGGCGAATGAAAAAGCGCCGTGTATCGTATTTATCGACGAGATCGATGCCATCGGACAGAAACGTGACGGCCGCGTAGGCGGAAACGACGAGCGGGAGCAGACGCTGAACCAGCTGCTTACCGAGATGGACGGATTTGAGTCCAACAACGGCGTCATTATTCTGGCTGCGACGAACCGGCCCGAATCGCTGGATCCGGCACTGACCCGTCCGGGACGTTTTGACCGGAGAGTGCCGGTAGAACTTCCGGATCTGAAAGGCCGTGAGGAGATCCTGAAAGTTCACGCAAGGAAAGTAAAGACAGACGAAAGCGTAGACTTCAGCAGCATTGCAAGAATGGCGTCCGGAGCATCCGGAGCAGAGCTTGCGAATATCGTAAATGAAGCGGCGCTGAAAGCGGTAAGAGAGAACCGCAGGTACGTGACGCAGGCAGATCTCGAGGAGAGCATTGAGGTTGTCATCGCGGGATATCAGAAAAAGAACGCGATCCTTACCGATCAGGAGAAGAAGGTCGTTGCATACCATGAGATAGGCCATGCGCTCGTGGCGGCAAAACAGACGAACTCCGCACCGGTGCAGAAGATTACGATCGTTCCCCGTACATCGGGAGCGCTTGGCTACACAATGCAGGTGGAGGAAGGCAACCACTATCTGATGAGCCAGGAAGAGCTGGAGAACAAGATTGCCACATTGACCGGCGGAAGGGCTGCGGAAGAACTGATCTTCCACTCGGCTTCGACGGGAGCTTCCAATGACATCGAGCAGGCGACAAAGCTTGCCAGAGCGATGATCACAAGATACGGTATGAGCGAAGATTTTGACATGGTTGCCATGGAGACAGTGAACAACCAGTATCTTGGCGGAGACACATCACTTTGCTGTTCTGCCGAGACACAGGCAGAGATTGACAGACAGGTAGTAGCACTTGTAAAAGGACAGCATGAAAAAGCGATGACAATTCTGAGGGATAACAAAAACAAGCTGGATGAACTGGCCGGCTATCTGTACGAGAGAGAGACAATCACAGGGGAAGAATTTATGCAGATTCTGAACAGAAGCGCGGCATAAATGCGCGTATAAAAAGCAGAAGAGAAAGGCGGAAGATACAAATGGGAAAAACAATCAGAGAGACAATGCGGGAATTTACAGTGACTCAGGCGTTGAAATATCTGGAGGGAAATCCGGAGGAAAATATACCGAAGCTGATGGCGTTCGTGGACCGGATGATGCCGAAGGACTGGTATTCAAGCCAGAGAAATGCGATCCGGAAATCCATCGAAGAAAAAAATAACTGGTATCAGCTGATCCTGCGGCTCTATGAGCTGGATCCGGGTGTGCGCAGAACCTTCTTTCAGAATTTCATTACCAATGCCAGCTTAAAGGGCAGTGCGACGCAGAATGAGATGGCGGAGAAATACAACTGCAATATCCCGTGGGCGATTCTACTTGATCCCACGACAGCGTGCAACTTAAACTGCACCGGCTGCTGGGCGGCAGAGTACGGCCATCAGTTCAACCTGTCGCTGGAAGACATCGACTCGATCGTCAGACAGGGAAAAGAACTGGGGACATACATGTACATCTATACGGGCGGTGAGCCGACGGTACGCAGAAAAGATATCTTTAAAATCTGCGAGATGCATCCGGACTGCGAGTTCCTCGCGTTTACAAACGGAACCATGATCGATGAGGAGTTCTGTCAGGAGATGCTTCGGGTCAGGAATTTCGTTCCGGCTATAAGTCTGGAAGGATTTGAAAAGGCGAACGACGGGCGCAGAGGCGACGGCGTGTATCTGAAAGTGCGTCATGCAATGCAGCTGATGAAAGCGCATAAGCTTCCGTTCGGAATCTCGGTCTGCTATACAAGCCAAAACTTTGAGGACGTCAGCAGTGAAGAATTTTACGATATGATGATAGAGAGCGGAGCACTCTTCGTATGGTATTTCCACTATATGCCGGTAGGACAGGGCGCGGTTGCAGAGCTGCTTCCGACTCCGGCGCAGAGGGAAGCGATGTACCACAGAATCCGCGGTTTCCGTCAGACAAAGCCGATCTTCGGAATGGACTTCCAGAACGACGGAGAATATGTGGGCGGATGTATCGCCGGAGGAAGACGGTATCTGCACATTAACGCGAAAGGCGATGTGGAGCCGTGTGTGTTTATCCATTATTCTAACGTGAACATCCACGACTGCTCGCTGCTTGACGCTCTGAGAAGCCCGATCTTCCAGGCGTACCATGACAATCAGCCGTTCAACGACAACCACCTCCGTCCATGTCCGATGCTGGAGAACCCGGAGAGATTAAGGGCGCTTGTCAAAGAGACCGGAGCAGTGAATACGGATTACCAGGATCCGGAGAGCGCGGATGACCTGTGTGACCGGTGCGAGCCTTACGCCGAGGCGTGGAAGCCGACGGCGGACAAGCTGTGGGAGAAGTCTCACGGCAAAGCCGGAAGCAGAGAAAAGCATACCACATAGAATAAGAAGAGGGCGGGGCAAACCGGAACGGGTTTTGGACTCACCGGAAAGCCCCCAGAAATTTTTTCAGCACCGGACTGTCATTGTCGGGCCGGTACCAGATCCCGAAAGACAGCGGCGGAATGTCCGTAATCGGGATATAGCGGAGATCCGGCTGTCTGGCCGGGATGACGTCGGGGTACAAAGTGTACCCCATCTGAGCCCGGACAAGGGTCAGAGCCGTTTCTATATTTTCGGTAAAATAGCGCTCTGCCGGCAGGAGACGGACAAGGATCTCGTTCTGAAGAGCGAAAATCTCGTCAGCGATCTGGCGGGGCGAGCAGACAATGATGCTCCCGGTCAGGTCGCTTTTCGTGAGCGATTCATACTTTGCCAGCGGATGCTCAGGAGAACAGACACAGGCAATGGGAGCGGGACAGAGCTCCTTAAACGCAAGAGAGGAGCTTTTTCTGCGCCCTCTTTTTTTTACGCCCTTTATGCCGAACGCGGCCTGGATCTGCCGGTTTTCGATCATCCCCATGATGGAAGGAAAGGGGACGAGGTGGACGGAGGGGCGAAGCAGCGGAAAGTCCTCTGACATTGCCTTGAGCGCGGGGGGAAGGAGGCTTAATTCCAGCTGGTTGTGGCAGCCCACGTCGAAGGAGACGAAATGCTCATGGGTCCCCAGCCGTTCTCTGGCGGAAAGGGCGGTCTTCAATATGAGCTGTGCGTCAGGGAGAAACAGAAATCCCTCCTGAGTCAGGGTTACGCTCTTGCTCGTGCGGACGAACAGCTTTACGCCAAGCTCCTCTTCCAGAGACTGAATCTGGTGACTGACTGCCGGCTGGGTGATCTTAAGTTCTTCTGACGCGCGGGAGAAATTCAAGTGTTCCGCCACCGCGACGAAGCATTCCAATTGGATCGTATTCATATGGACTCCCCCTTTACAATTAAAAAACAAGATTAATATCGATAAAAGTTGATTATAGATTATAACATCTTTCTGCCGGACACACAAGAAATTCATCAGTTGAGAATTTGCGATTTTGATGTATAATAGACCTGTGACCCGAAGAAAGACCAGAATTGAAACCAGGAGGAGTGAAAAAGAGATGCAGAAAAAGAAGCTTCCCATTGGAATTGATGATTTTGAAAAACTCCGTACCGATGATTTCTATTATGTGGATAAAACAGGTCTTATAAGAGAGCTTCTTCAGAACTGGGGAGAGGTGAATCTTCTTACACGCCCCAGAAGGTTTGGAAAATCGCTGAATATAACGATGCTGGAGAATTTTTTCTCACCGGAAAGTAATAAACGTATTTTTGACGGACTGGAAATTTCAAAGGAAAAATCGCTCTGTGAAGAGTATATGGGAAAGTATCCGGTTATTTCCATATCTCTGAAAGGCATCGATGCACTGTCCTACGAGAAGGCATTCCGCATGGCAGTCCGGATTGTAATAAGAGCTGCTTCAAAAGTGCAGTATCTTACAGAAAGCGATGCCTTAAGTAAAAATGATAAATCAGAATACTTAAGTCTGCTTGACAATAATATGGATGAAGCGGTATTTTGTGACAGTCTGAGAATGCTGTCAGAATTACTTGAGAAACATTTCGGGGAAAAAGTTGTTCTTCTGATTGATGAATATGATGTGCCTCTGGCGAGAGCATTTGAAAACGGGTATTATGAACAGATGCTTTCCCTTATCCGAAGTTTGCTGGGACAGGCTCTCAAGACAAACAGCAGTCTGAAATTCGCGGTCCTGACAGGATGTCTTCGGATTTCAAAGGAGAGTATATTTACCGGTTTAAATAATTTAAAAGTGATGACAATTGCGGACGAACGTTTCGATGAGTATTTCGGTTTTACGGAAAATGACGTGAGAGAACTTCTTGAATATTACGGCGCGGCAGAGTGTTATGATACGATAAAGAAGTGGTATGATGGTTATCAGTTTGGAAATGAGAATGTTTTCTGCCCGTGGGATGTGCTGAATTACTGTGACAGAATCAGAATGGATCTGTCTGCACAGCCGGAGAATTACTGGATAAATACAAGTGACAACCATGCGGTGAAACAGTTTTTAAGGAAATCAGAGAATGCTGTGACAAAAAGAGAAATAGAGGAACTGGTAGCCGGCGGGGTAATTATAAAAGAAATTCATCAGGAGCTTACTTATCCGGAGATGTACAAAACGACGGAAAATATCTGGAGCCTGCTTTATATGACAGGGTATCTGACGCAGCGTGGGAAAGCAGAGGGGAGGAAGATGAGCCTTGCCATCCCCAATCTGGAAATAAGGGATATTTTCGTGACGCAGATCATGGAACTCTTCAAAGAGAACGTCATGGGAGACGGTGAAACTCTGAACCGTTTCTGCGAAGCACTGAAAAACGGGGAAGCAGAAAGTGTTGAAAATATCTTCACAGAGTATTTGCGGAAAACAATAAGCATCAGAGATACTTTTGTGAGAAAAGAAATGAAGGAAAACTTTTACCATGGAATACTTCTTGGTATTCTGGGAGTTAAGGAACGGTGGGGGATTACATCTAACCGGGAAACGGGGAGCGGATATGCAGATATTCTTGTGGAGCCGGATACAGGTGATACAGGAATTGTTATTGAAGTAAAATATGCTCACGACGGCGACCTGGAAGCTGCCTGTCATGCGGCTCTGGAACAGGCAGAAGATGCAGAATACGAAGAAGCGCTGCTGGACGATGGTGTACAAAATATTTTGAAATATGGAATTGCGTGCTATAAAAAACGATGCAAAGTTATGGCGGCGGAAAAGCAGATATAACCTTTTGCAGCAAAGAAGAATTTTATGAGAACTGATCTGCGAGGAGAGGGCGATAATGAAATCAGAAATTTTGAAAATGCTCCGGGAGTCGGATGACTATGTATCCGGGCAGCAGTTAAGTGAAAGATTCGGAGTTTCGAGAACCGCGGTCTGGAAAGTGATACGCCAGCTTCAGGAAGAAGGATATCAGGTGGAAGCGGTGAGAAACAAGGGATATCACATCTTGGACAGCCCGGATGTGATGACAAAGGAAGAACTCCAGAGTCTGATTAAGACCCGCTGGGCGGGAAAGAACGTCTTCTATTATGACTCGACAGATTCGACGAATCTGAGAATCAGGGAAGCGGGAGACGCAGGTGCACCTCACGGAACTCTCGCCGTGGCCGACCGGCAGACAGCGGGGCGGGGGCGCAGAGGCCGGACGTGGGAGTCGCCCGCGGGCAGCAGCATCTACATGTCTGTTCTGCTCCGCCCGGAGTTTAAGCCCGACCGGGCATCCATGCTTACCCTTGTGATGGCGTGCAGCGTGGCTCAGGGCATCATGGACTGCGAAGCGGTTGACGTGCAGATCAAGTGGCCGAATGACATTATTATTAATGGGAAAAAACTGGTCGGTATCCTGACGGAGATGAGCAGCCAGATCGATTACATCAATCACGTGACCGTGGGAGTGGGAATCAATGTAAATATGACAGAGTTCCCGGAGGAAATCGCTGAGACTGCCACGTCTCTGCGGCTGGAATGCGGTCACCCGGTGAAGAGGGCGCCTTTGATTGCAGCGGTGATGAGACGGCTGGAAGAAAACTATGAGACATTTCTTGAGACAGAGGATCTGTCCGGGCTGATGGAGATATACAGCTCCATGCTTGTCAACCGGGGCAGAGACGTGCTTATACTGGGAACAAAAGAGCAGTATCAGGCCCATGCTCTTGGCATCAGTCCGGAGGGCGAGCTGATCGTGCGCCGCCAGGATGGAACCGAGGAAAGGATCTGCGCGGGGGAGGTGTCCGTGCGCGGCGTGTACGGCTATGTATAGGCAGCGGGCGCAGAAAGCGCGGATTACGCGGAGCATATTGAGAAAAAGAGGAGTTTACAGTTATGGATGAAGAGATTGTACTTTGCGCGGCCAATGCGTACGAACAGAAATTTTACCTGAATCCGGAGTTTGATACACTGCCGGAAAGCATAAAAGAAGAGCTGAAGATCATGTGCGTGCTCTATACGGAAGACGTGGGAGGCATCCTGATGCTCGTCTTTGATGAGGAAGGAAACCTTGAGCTCAAAGTAGACCACGAAGAGGGAGACTTTTTCTTCGATGAGATCGGGAGCGTGCTGAAAATCAAGGAGCTTCAGAATACAAAGAGAGAACTTTTCGAATCATTGGAAATGTTTTTCCGCGTGTTCTATCTCGGCGAGGCCATGGAGGAAGAGTAAACAGAGAGGGAAACAGACAGGACAGGGACAGAAGATGGAATTTATACAGGAAGTGACAAGTCTTTATGCGGAGAGAGGAAGCTGGTTCCTTGAGCTGATCGGAGCTCATATCGCGCTGTCGCTGACGGCGATCGTGTGCGCCGGAGTGATCGGACTTCTGCTCGGCATATGGATATCAATACACAGAAAAGCGGCGGGGTCGGTGCTGACGGCTGCCAACATCCTTTACACGATCCCTTCGATCTCGCTGCTCGGCATGCTGATTCCGTTTCTGGGAATCGGCAATCCGACGGCAGTTGTGGCGCTTACGCTGTACGGCATCATGCCGATGGTGCGCAACACATATGCGGGGATTACGGGAGTGAGCCCGGAGGTGATCTCCGCGGCGGAAGGAATGGGAAGCACGCAGGCACAGATCATGCTGAAAATACGTCTCCCGCTTGCCATGGGCGTGATCACGGCGGGCATCAGAAACATGGTCGTCATGACGATCTCGACAGCAGCGATCGCGTCGTTTATCGGCGCGGGCGGCCTGGGAGTGGCGATCTACAGGGGGATTACGATCTATGATACGGCAATGACTTTCAGCGGCAGTCTCCTGATTGCAGTGATCGCCATACTCAGCGACTTCCTTCTGGGAATCGTGGAGAGACGGATAAAGAAAAGACTGCATCTGGGATAAATCCGGAAAAGATGAACCGGAACAGGGACAAATCCGGAAAAGATGAACCGGACAGGAATAACTCAGGAAAAGATAAACCGGACAGGAATAAATCAGGAATGAAAATGGGGAAAGGAACAGACAAAAGATGAAAAGAAGACAGATTACGGCACTTCTGCTGACCTTTGCGCTTGTACTTGGAATGGCAGGCTGCGCGGGGAGCGGAGAAAACACAGGAACCGGAGAGGACAGCGCACAGAGCGGAGAAGACGGGGCAGCGGATGAACCGGTGAAGATCGCCACAAAACCGATGACGGAGCAGTTTATCCTCGGCGAGATGCTGAAAAAGCTGATCGAGGAAAATGCGGGATATGAAGTGGAGCTGACAAAAGGAATCGGCGGGGGTACAAGCAACATCCAGCCGGCGATGGAGCAGGGCGAGTTCGATCTGTATCCGGAGTATACGTCGAGCGGATGGATTCTTGTTCTCGGCCACGAGACAGGGGACATGAGCGCAGAGGAAATGCTCACGCAGCTTCAGAAAGAATACGAAGAGAACTACGGTATGACATGGATCGGCCTGTACGGGCAGAATAACACATATGCTGTCGTTGTTCGCGAAGATACGGCGGAGGAGTACGGCCTTGAGACGTGTTCTGACCTGGCGGAAGTGTCAGGTGAACTGACATTCGGCGGAAACCCGGACTACATTGAGAGGGCGGACGGCCTGCCCGGCCTGTCGGAAGCGTACGGTTTTGAATTTAAGGATATCAGGGATATTGATATCGGGCTGAAGTATGAAGCGCTCCGAAACGGGGATATCGATGTGACGAACGGTTACACGACAGACGCGCAGATCAGCCGGGATGATGTAAAAGTACTGGAAGATGATAAAAATTATCAGGTGGATTACTACTGCTCTACCGTAGTGCGGCAGGACGCCCTGGAAAAATATCCGAAGCTTCAGGAAACGCTGGAACTCATGAACGGCATTCTGACCGACGAGGCGATGGCGGAACTGAACTATCAGGTAGAGGAAGAAGGCAGGGGTGAGGCCGAAGTAGCGGAGGAATTTCTGATCTCGGCAGGGCTCATTGAAGGATAGATAATCAGCAGAGAAAGCAGAGCAAAACAATGGAAATGATACGACTGGAACATGTGACAAAGAGTTTCGGAGAGCAGAAAGTGCTGGACGATGTAAGTTTTTCTGTCGGGGAGGGCGAGTTCCTTACAGTGATCGGAAGGTCCGGATGCGGAAAGACGACGATGCTGCGCATGATCAACGGGCTTCAGACGCCGGACAGCGGACATGTGTATGTGGAAGGGCAGGATGTGGGAACCGCGGATCTGATCGCGCTGCGCCGCAGAATCGGCTACGTTATCCAGAATAAGGGACTGTTCCCGCATATGACTGTAGAGAAAAATATTACCTACGTCCCGGTAATCAGCGGAAGGAAGAACCGGGAGGAAAACCGGGAGCAGGCGCTTAAGCTGCTTAAGCTGGTCGGACTGGACGCTTCCGTGGCGGACCGGTATCCGGATGAACTTTCCGGAGGACAGCAGCAGAGAGTGGGAATTGCAAGAGCGCTGGCAGCGAAAGCAGGAATCCTTCTCATGGACGAACCCTTCGGGGCGCTGGATGAGATTACAAAACGATCCATGCAGGAGGAACTGCTCAGGCTTCAGAACCGCCTCCGCATGACAGTCGTGTTTATCACGCATGATATCCGCGAGGCGATGAAGCTGGGAGACCGCGTCCTCGTGATGGAAGAGGGAAAAATCATACAGCTGGATACACCGGAACAGATCCGCAAGCATCCGGCGGACAGGTTTGTGGAAGAACTGACAGCGTTCTGATTCACAAAATTATCACAGCCTTTTCATTCGTTCGTCAAATTATATGCATACTTTGCTGTTAAAATAGCAGTGTCGGTACATAAGGGGCGAAATATTTTACAGGCGAAAGTTTGAGTTTTCAAATATTTTATCCTCGATCCTCTTACCTTTATGTGCCGGCATTGAGCGCATAAAAGGGAGTGAATGAACAAGAATGAAAATAATCCTCAGAGCAGGAGGAGGGGTGCTTGCCGGAATGCTTGCCGCGTCCAGTGTGACCGGGTGCGCCGCAGTGAACAGTGCAGTCGGTCTGGCAGAAAGTATAATCGGCACAGAAACAGAAGAAACGTCGGAGGAGAATCTGGAATGGACAGCGGAAGAAATGTCAGAAGGAACGGCGGACTGCAGCTACGGCGAAACAGACAGCCCGGAAATCCTGGAACTGTATCTGGATGACAGTTCTTCGGAGGCGATTCCGTCTTCCTATGTCATTGAAGACTTTCCGGAGATTTTTCAGAATCCGGAACTTCCCACCGGATGTGAGATCACAGCGCTTACGATGGCGCTGAACTACTACGGGTATGATGTGGATAAGACTACGATGGCGGCGGTATACCTTCCAACGGAAGACTATGAGGTGTATGAAAGTGTCAGCGGAGTGAAATACGGAAATGACTTAAACGAGTATTTTCTGGGAGATCCTTTTACGGAAGAAGGGTATGTGTGCGGGACAGAAGCGATTATAACGGCCGCAGACGCGTATCTGGCCGATGCGGGCAGCAGCCTGACAGCAGTAGATCTGACCGGAGAGGATCCGGAGACGCTGTACAGTCTGGTGAGCATGGATATCCCGGTCGTCGTGTGGGTGACGATCAATATGGAAGACCGCTATGAGACGGAGGGCTGGTATACATCGGACGGAGAATATGTGGAGTGGAGCAACAACGATCATGGAGCAGTTCTGATCGGGTACGATGAAGATTTCGTGGTAATTGCGGACCCGATTGCAGGAATTGTGGGATATGACAGAGAACAGTTTGAAAGCGTATATGAACAGCGGGGAGAGAAGAGCGTGATCCTCGTATAAACGGCGGAATATAAGGAATATATCTGAAACGGGGCGGCATGTCTGGCCGCCCCGTCTGCGTTAAGCTATGCTTTGTTCATTTTCATACGTTTGATGACTTTGAGCCGGGTAAATTCCTCGCGCTCCTTCTCCTCCAGAGCATTTGTGATCGTGTACACAAGGGAGGAGTACATCGGAATCGTGATGTTCTGAAGCGCATTGGCGCGCTTCTGCGTCTTCTTGATATTTGCAGCCAGGCGGTATGCCGCATTCTCAACCATGGAGAGCTTGACGGTCAGGTCCTTTACTTTCCGGAACGCCTCCCGTGCCTTGTCGATGGATTCGTGAGTCGTGCTGAACGAGTACGTCGGCTTCCCTGCATCCGGAACATATTTTACATGGGGGATCTCTGTCCCCATGATGCTCCGCGTCTGGATCGTGATTGAGTTTTCAATCGGCACAGTGTACGCCAGAAGTTCTACGTTGCTGATGCCGTTTTCAATATTCGCGCGCTGGAGACACTGGTAGGCATAGGTAAACGTCGTGTCGATCTCTTCCTGTATGCTCCGGGCCTCGTCGATCAGTTCCATCAGTTCCCGGATGAGAATATTGCGTTTCTTATCCATCAGGTCATAGCCCTGCCGGGCCAGTGCCAGAGAGTTCTTGGCCAGCATCAGATTGCCCTTTGTCGGAAATGTACGTGGATCCATGAAATCCCTCCTTTATCCATTCGGTCGTCAGTTTTCGGTTGTCAGTTTTTTGAATGGCATTCGTCTTCTGAGCGGTTAGCCTTTCAGGCCTCGGGACTGTCTGTCCATATCTTCCACAACGATATCGTAGATCTCTCCCAGGGACGCACAGTATTCGAGCACCTTCCACGGTTCGTTCGTGTGGTAATGAATCTTGATCAGCTCTTCGTCGCCGACAGCCAGCAGGCAGTCCCCTTTAAAATGTTCATTAAAGTAGCTGCTGATCTTGTCTTCGTCCAGATCTTCTCCTTCGATCAGCAGTTGTGTATCATAACGGTATTCCAGCATATCAGCATAAACCTCCCAATTGATCTTTGCGCCGCCTTTCCCGGCCGCTGCGCTCTGCAGTAATTGTTCCCGCCGCATCATAAAGACATTATAACAAATATTTTCTTTCAGGCACAGGGGATTTACAGATATTTTAGAATCCGAGCGGCCGCAAAACATTCTTTTCGCATCTTCGATGTGCTATAATCAGAAAAAGAAAACTGCGGAGCAGGGAGCGCTGCGTGTGAAACGGGCAAAAGGAGGAGTTTGTATGACGCTGAGTGATATATCTCACGGCCCGGACTGGGTGGTTTGGGTGATCTTCGTTATTTTACTGGTTATGACAATTGTATTTCTGACGGGAAACGGCGGCAGCCTGATTGCCGGGTATAACGTGGCAACGAAGGAGGAACAGGAGAAGTACGACAGAAAAAAACTGTGCCGTACATTTGGGTGTGGATTTGTTGTGGTGGATCTCCTTATCCTTGTCATGGCGCTCGGAGAAGCAATCCTCCCGGCCTGGTTCGCAGGTGCTGCGGCTGCGATTATTATAATAGATGTGATTGGTATCTGGCTGGCCAGTGAATTTATTTGCAGGAGAAAGTAAAAACTTATGCTCTGAAAGCATTTCCCGTCATGAGAAACGGGTATTAGACATGTAATACTGCTGTAACTATAATAAAGGTACTGTGAAAAGTGCTGTGCAGAGGAATCAGAAACGCAGAGACACGGCATGAAAAAATGCAGGAATGGAAGAATTTGGAAAAACAGCAGGAGGGATTATACATGGAATATCGAAAACTTCCCCACGGGGACGAACAGATCAGCGTAATCGGAGTCGGGACCAGCTCGATCGGCATGGCCGGGGAGAAGGAGATTGAAGAGACAATGAATCTGGCGCTTGAAAACGGCGTCAACTATTTTGACATGGCATCCGCGGATGCGGCGCCTTTCCCGGCTTTCGGAAGAGCGCTTGCAGGACGCCGGAAGGACGTCTTTTTCCAGATTCATTTCGGCGCCAGCTATCAGGGCGGAAAATACGGGTGGACGACGAATCTGGATAAGATTAAGCGTTCCGTTGACTGGCAGTTGAGCGCGCTGAAAACAGATTATATTGATTTCGGTTTTCTCCACTGCATCGATGAAGAGGCGGATCTGCGCCATGTGTTTGACAGGGGAATTCTTGACTATATTCTTGAACTGAAACAGCAGGGCGTGGTGCGGCATGTGGGACTCTCATCGCACACCCCGGAGATCGCGCATATGGCAATGGATGCGGGAATCCTCGATATGCTCATGTTCAGCATTAACCCGGCTTATGACTACCGGGATGAGAGCGAATATGCGGTCGGGAGCGCGGCGGAGCGGCAGAGTCTCTATCGGCGCTGCGAGGCGGAAGGCGTGGGAATCTGTGTTATGAAAGCATTCTCCGGAGGCCAGCTTCTGAACGCGAAGACATCGCCCTTCGGCAGAGCGCTGACAGAGTATCAGTGTATCCAGTACGCGCTGGACAAACCGGGAGTTTTAACAGTGGTTCCCGGCGTGCGGAACCGGGAAGATTTAAGAAGGATCCTCGGATTTGTAAATGCTGCGCCGGAAGAGAGAGACTACTCGGTGCTCGGCACGTTCGCCCCGCAGGAAACCGAGGGAGTCTGCGTCTACTGCAACCACTGTCAGCCGTGCCCGGCAGGACTTGACGTGGGGCTGATCAATAAATATTACGATCTGGCGCTGGCCGGAGATGCGCTGGCGAAGAGCCACTATGCAAATCTGGAAAAGAAAGCCGGGGACTGCATCGGATGCGGACACTGTGACTCGAGATGCCCATTCCATGTCGGACAGGTGGAACGGATGCAGACGATCCGTACATATTTCGGAGAGTGAGATCAGTTTTCTTAGTGCGAACAGTTTTCTTGAAGTCTGGAAACAAATCGGGTATATTGAGAGAAGAAAACTGCATGTGCCACTTCAGGTTGCAGGACTGCAACCACCCGTTGGTAGAAAGAAAGCGCCGTCCCTGTTACCATATGAGCGCAGGGAGCATGGAAGATCAGACTTTCTGCAACATACATACAGAAGAGAGCGGAACAGGACAGGAGGTATGACGGATGGGCGCGGGTTTTTCAGAAAATTTGAAAAAGATCAGAAAAGAAAGAAACTTATCGCAGGAGGAACTGGCAGAGATGCTGGAGGTGAGCCGCCAGGCCGTTTCCAAATGGGAAGCGGGAAAGGGATATCCGGAAGTGGAGAAGCTTCTGGAGATCTCCGGAAAGCTCGATGTTTCTCTGGACGATCTGATGGGGACCGGAAAGAGCACGGGACGGAGCAGACAGGATGGGAGAATAACGATCATTTCCCCGCATGAAAATGTGATTGTCACCTGCTATAAGGTCGAGCCTGTGCCCCTGGGGACACGGTACATGAAAAAGGAGGATTCTCCTCATTTCGCGTTGTCCGCAGTCGGTATGGAGGCTCATCCTTTCTGGGGACAGCCGAAAACATTTCTCGGATGGTATGCTGATGAGGAACAGGCCGGCAGAGAAATCGCGGAAATCAGAGACGCACTCGCACGGGGAGACGCGCAGTATGAGCTGAAATACAGTGTCAGGGCAGAACGGCGGGGACTCCGGATGAAGATTGTAGACGAGAGGAAAGAAGCATTATGAAAATCGAGAATAACCCAAAGGAACTGGCGGCAATGAAGGAGGTTCAAAAATGAAACACTATCTGCCACAGGTGCGATTCTGGAAAATTATTTCGATTATACTGGCGCTGACCGGGGTGCTCTTTACCCTGATCGGTATTTTCTGCACAGAAGGAGCCCTTGCAGTTCACTGGGGGAGTGACGGTACACCGAACGGATTTGCAGGAAAAATAGTACTTGTACTTATAGCGCTGATGGGGGTGCTGTCCATGTTTTCCGGCGAAAGTTTCCGAAAAGAGCGCCCGGGATGGCATATCCCGGTGGGGCCTGAGATGGGGTATGCTCTTTCAACAGGCCTGACAGGCTGTTGTGCGGGAGTCAACGTGATTGTTGTTCTCTATTATTTCCGGCCCGACGAGAGGATTCCCGCTGTGGGAGCAATCGCCATTATTGTCCTGTATCTTATGTTTATAATGATTGCCTTTTACAGAGACAGGAGATACAACGGCCGGGATGTAAAAACAGGAGAGGAGAGTCATCGATGATCAGAGAAATGAACAGCGCGGATCTGGACGAAACCGCCCGGATCTGGCTGGATGCAAACGTGGAGGCGCACGGTTTTATTCCGGCGGAATACTGGAAAAACAATTTCCCTATGGTAAAGGAGCTGCTCCTTGAGGCGGAAGTGTATGTGTATATTGACGAGGTGAAAAACGAAGTATCGGGATTCATCGGTCTGAATGAAAATCATATAGAAGGAATCTTTGTAAAAAGCAGCGCCCGCTCCGCAGGAATCGGGAAGGCGCTGCTTGATTTTGCCAAAGAGAAGAAAGAGTATCTTACGCTGAATGTGTATCAGAAGAACGCAAGGGCCGTAAAGTTTTATGAACGGGAAGGCTTTGCTGTTGAGCGGGAAGGCATTGACGGGGAGACAGGGGAGAAGGACTTCTTCATGGTCAGCCGACGCCTTTCTTAAGTTCGCCCTCAAACTCCCGGTTCTGCCGGTATATGATCCATGCAGAGAGCACGCAGACCGAGGCGAGTGTCAGTGCAAGAATACACAGCGTTTCCCAGGGGTAAGAGAAACGGAAATAAAAAAGTTTGGTCCGTATCGCTTTTGCAAGCCCCCATATGACTGCACTTCCCACGGCCGACACAGATGCCATGAGGATGAACCAGTATTCCATGCCCTCGAGAAACAGCATTTTTTTAAGCTGAACGGAAGTCAGGCCGAGGCCCTGCATGATGGCCAGTTCTCTTTTGCGGACAGAGGACATGGCGAAAAGAGTGTTGGTATAATAGAAATGAACAGGCATTCCCGTCACATCCCCGGCCTGGCGCATGAGCTCTTCCGACAGTTCGTTGTAGTGCAGAAGGATGCACCCGTTTCCCTGCCGGAAAGTTTCCATATCAACGGAAAGTCCGAAGGAATCCACATATTTTTCCAGCTCTTTTACAAACGAATCACTTACGATCTGAAGCGTCGCGAATGCGATGCCTGTCTCCGGGGCGTCCAGAGATTTTCTTCGGGGCAGCAGAGAGGCGTCCGTCTGAAAATCAATTACCGCATAGCTGCCGGACGCAATGGAAAATGTGTCCCGGTCGATCCCGTCTGTCTCAAATACCGAATCCAGAAGTGTCTGAGAGAGAACCGGGGTGCTGTCGTTGATTTTCACCGGAACATCCTCCGGAAACCGGGTGATTCCCGAGAGAATGCCGAACTGAAAATCCGGATTCTCTTTGATCTTGTTGGTAAGATCCGTTCCCGTCATGATCACGGCTGCGCACAGTGCAGTGACGCATCCGGTCAGCAGCGAGAAAAGGCTGATAAAAAGCCTGCGCCGGGATCTGGAAAGATTCCGCCATGCAAGGGAGGGCAGGAGAAAACGGCCGACGGTTCGGGACTGTTTTTTGATGGCAGACGTGTATTCTGCGGAAACACCGGTATAACGGACCGATTCGACAGGGTTCATTTTAACTGCGCGCCTCACGGCAGCAGCGGAAGCGGTGAACGCAACTGCAAAGGTAAGTATTGCGGCCCCGCACAGCAGGAGAGGATAAAAGGCGGATACGTCACTTCTGCCGAGCCCTTTCATGAAAAGTCTCTGAAGTATGAACGGGAGAAACAGTTTTACAAAAAGGAGTCCGCATGCGCTTCCGGTAAAGATTCCGATTATGATATTACGGAGATTCTGACGGAAAGCGATGGTACAGAGCTGTCGTCCGGAGGCTCCGAGTATCGTAAGCAGTCCGTACTGCTGTACGCTTCTTGCCATTGTGATGGAGACAACGTTGAAGATCAGCAGAAAAGCGCACAGGATGACGAGAATACCGCAGCCTGCCGCAATCGGCACACTGCCGAAAACTCCCTCAATACTCTGGGTAATCATCGGATTTTCCGCAAATACCTGCTGGGCTTCATATTCCATCGTAAGGTCCGAATACAGCATAGTCTCAATATCTGTCCGCTCCCGGGAGGGATCGCTTACCGCCATCACCTTATCCGCCGGAAAGACCGGAATATCCAGACGGTCAAGAAACGCGCGGGAAACATATCCTTCTTCTTCCCTGACGGAGTCATCGGCGTAGTCGGTATAATACCCGCTTAAGATGAAAGAAACGGAAACCGGTTCCCCGTCTTCCCGCCCGGATGGGAGAACATCCATTTCAAGGGTCATACCCGGGGAGGGATTTTCAATTCCCATGAGAGAAAGACTGTCTGCGGACAGCATGATTTCCTCCTCCTTTTCCGGATAATTTCCGACGATATCCGTGTACGCCGGTTTCAGCATTTTCTCGTAGGCTACCGGATCCACCCATATAAGGTCTCCTGTCCATATATCGCCGAAAGCGGCTGTGCCTGCGGTTCCCATTCCGCGAAGGTCAATCAGGCAGTCAGAGTGGATTTTCCCATATGCCAGTGAGAAGGCTGTGTAGAGAAGAAACACGGACATGGCGGCCGCAGCGATAAAGACGTGATTCTGACGGCGGTTCTCTCTGTAATATGTGTCCGAGAGCTCACGCACTGCGGATGTATGAGGGATTTTCCTGCGGATTTTCATAATGATTCGCCTCCTTTCCGGAAGAGTACGTCAGCGGAAGGAAAACGTTCATTGCCGGGGACAATCAGTCCGTCCTCGATTCGGATAATCCGGTCCGCCATGCTCGCCACATCCGCACTGTGCGTGACGACGATAAGCGTCTGGCGAAATTTTCGGGAAAGCGACTGCATCAGCGTCATCACTTCCGCGCCAGTCCGGGAGTCAAGATTTCCTGTGGGTTCGTCCGCGAGCACGACAGCGGGACGGGATGCGAGCGCTCTTGCTATGGCTGTACGCTGCTGTTCTCCTCCGGAGAGCGCGCCGGGAGTCCGGTGTATTTTATCGGCCAGTCCGAGTGATTTAAGCAGCGTCCGGATAAAGCCGCGGTCGATCTCCTGTCCGTCCAGCTTCAGCGGAAGGACGATGTTGTCGTACACATTCAGCACGGGAATGAGATTGAAATTCTGAAAGATAAACCCAATGCTGCGCCGGCGGAAAACGGCCTTCTCGTCACGGGACATGTCAGAAAGACGGGTTCCCCGTATTATAACATCGCCTTCTGTGGGGGAATCCAGCGCGCCGAGTATGTTCAGAAGCGTGGATTTCCCGCTGCCGGACGATCCGACAACAGCAGTAAACGTTCCCTCTTCGACAGTAAAACTGACTCCGCGCAGTGCGCAGGTCTCAAGCGCTCCTGTCCGGTATACTTTTTTCAGATCAGATGCAGTGATTATATTCATTGTACCGCCCCTCCTTTTACAGAAAATAAATGACGCTTTAACAGGTGATGCCTGAGCGTCCTGTCCTGTTCAGAAGTCAGAGTAGCAGACAATTTTTTATATACACAGGAGAAAATCTTAAGATAGACTGAATTTTAAACACGCTGCCCCAACCTTAATAAAATCATAAGATTTTCCCCAATCACGCTTAAAAATTTCCCCTTATCATGTATACTATAGAGAGGCAAAAGAGAATTGAAGGGGTGATTGAAGTGTATAACATACTTGTATGTGACGACGACAAAGAGATCGTGGAGGCGATTGAGATATATCTGTCCCAGGAGGGATACCATATTTTAAAGGCGTACGACGGCATCGAGGCGCTGAGCGTCCTTGAGAAAGAGAAGATCGATCTTCTGATTCTTGATGTGATGATGCCGAAGCTTGACGGAATCCGGGCGACGCTTAAGATCCGGGAGAAAAACAGCATACCGATTATTATCCTGTCAGCGAAGTCAGAGGATGCGGATAAGATCCTCGGGCTCAACGTAGGCGCGGACGACTATGTGACGAAACCGTTCAGCCCGCTGGAGCTGATCGCCCGTGTGAAGTCCCAGCTGCGAAGATACAATCAGCTCGGCGGTTCGGCGCAGACCGAACAGGAAAAGGTCTATCAGGTCGGCGGCCTCCAGATCAATGACGACTTAAAGGAAGTCACTGTGGACGGAGAACCGGTGAAGCTGACGCCGATTGAATACAATATTCTTCTGCTTCTCATGAAAAATCAGGGCCGGGTCTTTTCCATCAGCCAGATTTACGAATCGATCTGGAACGAGGAGGCCATCGGCGCGGACAACACTGTGGCGGTTCATATCCGGCATATCCGCGAAAAGATCGAGATCAATCCGAAAGATCCGAGATACTTAAAGGTTGTATGGGGAGTCGGCTACAAGATTGAAAAATCGTGAAAGGGGGAGAATATATGACATACTGGTACAGAAAGGCTTCGGCCAAAGCCGCGGTGCTCATTGCCGGAGTTCTTGGCGGAGCGGTGTTTGCGGCGGCGCTTGTCTCGGCCGCTACGCTGGCGGGATCGATCCATCCGTCGGATATGTTCTCACAGGGGACTTATGAGGAGTCGGATGATTTTGAAAATGCAGTGGACGGTTCCGTATATGAAGTGCTGCGGAAGTTCAGGCTGTCCGCCTTTTTTGAGACAGACGGAGCATACAATCCGGATAAAGTCATTGATATCAGAGAGTACGGCCAGTATACGGAAGGTGCGGAGGCAGTGGATGACAACCGCTCCGGAATTGAGTATACCGTCGGTGAGCTGGTCGACTGGAGCCGGGAATATATGACCGGAAACAGCTCGTCCTATGATGAGAACAATGTCGTTGTCTGCCAGCGTGCGGACGGGAGTTATTACTATTATTATCTGGAAGAATTTTTAAATCTTTTTGAGAGCGGGGAGCTCACCGCTTCGTTTGAAACAGAGTATCAGAACCAGGCCGGTTTTCTGCAGGAACTGGCAGGCGGCAGGCTCACGTCCTCGGGAGGATACGGGCTGACGATCTCTGACCGGGACGGAAATGTGCTTTATACAGACTGCTGGAGCTACGGGGAATCGCTGAAGGAACAGGGGACGCCCGTCGGGGCCGAAAACCTGCTTCAGGCGGTCAATGCCTCGGAGAAGCTGAACGGGCAGCTCTCGAATATTTACAGTGATCTCAGCTACGTCTTAAGCAACATTTATTCGGACTACTTAAGCTATGAGAGCGGCTGGGAGTATCTGAAAGAGGGAAACACGAACCTGACCTATCTCTTCGTTGACGAAAATACGGGGCAGGTGTTTACAAACAGAAGTGAATACGCGGACTACAGCAGGGCGGAAGAGAACATCGAGAAAATGAAATCCGGTGATTCGGTGCGCTATCTGGTTATCTATCCTCAGCTGGAAGACTATGAGTCAAATATGTCGCTTACTGCCTCAACCGAGTGGGAGATGGTAAGAAGCCAGATGGGCGGCTCACAGTTTAACGGCATACTGGCGGTGTCCGTGGATACATCCTATCCGGTGCAGGATCTGTTTTATGAAGGAAATGAGCGGTATGAGGAGAACGTGCCGATTTTAAGAGCCGCGGTTATACTGACGGCGGCGGGGGCGCTTCTTTTCCTGATCGCGCTTGTCTGGCTTACCGTGACAGCGGGCAGACAGCCTGAGGACGGGGAGAGCCGGGAGATTCACCTGACGGCATTTGACCGGTGGAAAACCGAGCCTGCGGCCATATGCGTGATCGCGGTCTGGATAGCCGGGACATGGCTTTTATGGGGAATGGGGATCGTTTCTGCGGACTCATTGTCCACGACGTCAAGTTACTATGCGGACCAGTACATGAGCGGGACGAATACCGTATATAATGCGGCAGTTGCAAATTCGCTGAGTGTGTCAGATACTGTATTTGTCTTCGGTTACGGACTGTTTACGTTCCTCTGCTTTTTCTGGGGATATTTAAGCCTTGTGCGGAGGATCCGCGCGAAGACCGTCTGGAAGGGGAGTCTGACCCGCGCGGTGATCGTGTTCGCAAAAGACGTGCTGCGCGCCCGGAGCGTAACCGTGAGAACTGGGGTGATTACAGCCGGTTTTCTGGCATTTCAGTTCGTTGCCATCCTTGTAAGGAATGTCCCGATGCTCGTCCTCGCGCTTGCGTCGGATGCGGTGGTATTCTGGTATGTCCTAAGCAGTGCGATGGCAAAGGAGCGGATCAGAAAAGGGATTGTGGAGATCGCCTCGGGAAATCTGGAATACCGCATTGACCTTGAGAAGCTTCGCGGCACGGACCTTGAGATGGCGGAGCGGGTGAATGATATCGGAAGCGGCCTGAACAAGGCGATGGCTGAGGCGATGAAAGGCGAGCGGCTGAAGACGGATCTGATCACGAACGTCTCTCATGATATTAAGACGCCTCTGACTTCTATTATAAATTATGTGGATATCCTGAAGCGGTCCGACATAGCGGATGAGAAAATTCAGGGGTATCTCGACATCCTGGAGGCGAAGGCGCAGCGGTTAAAGACGCTGACCGAGGACGTGGTGGAAGCGTCGAAAGTGAGCAGCGGAAACATTACCCTCGAATATATGGATATGGATCTGCGGGAACTGGTGCAGCAGTCGTCCGGGGAACTGGAGGAGAAGTTTACAGCCCGCAATCTGAAGGTCGTCTTAAGCCTCCCGGAGGAACCGGCGGTTATCCATGTGGACGGAAGACGTATGTGGCGCGTGCTTGAAAATATATTCGGAAACGCGGCGAAATACGCCATGCCGGGGACCAGAGTGTACGCGGATCTTACGATGAATGAAAAAAATGTGGAGTTTTCACTGAAAAATGTATCAGAGCAGCAGCTCAACATCTCTGCGGATGAGCTGACCGAGAGATTCATACGCGGCGATATTTCGAGAAGCACAGAGGGAAGCGGGCTTGGCCTTTCCATCGCAAAAAGCCTGACGACAATGCAGGGCGGCGAGTTTGAGCTGTATCTGGACGGAGACCTCTTCCGGGTGAATATCCGGTTCCCGCGCGCGGGGGCTCGATGAAAACCGGATGCGCCATCCGGCAGCAGGGGGGCCCCGGACGTGACTTCGGGTATGAATCCGGTGAAAAATTACTTGAATTCTGCGGTTGTATGTGTTAACATAGCCGTGTATGGAAAGCAGGTATTTGGAACGTTCTCCATGCAAATATTTTACGCGGCGTCAAGCTGCATTATTGATTGAGTTAGAAGCTCAAATTTTATAAGTTGGTTACTTTATAACCCTGGTGTGCATACGCATACGCAACTTGTGAAACGGTCAATAAGAGTAGTAAAAGTAAAAATATTTGCTATATAGACTCTACGTCCAGTATCTGTTATATTATATCGGAAAGTAAGAAAGAAGCCTCTGTGCGGGCTTATGATCTTACGGAAAAACGAGAACATAACGCGATATTTCTCACAGGCTGAATGCGGTGCATTCAGCCTGTTTTTTGTAGTGGAGGTCGTTTGAGATGGATAAATTATCACAGAAGAGAGCGCCGATCTACGAAGCGCTTGAGAAATTCAGGAGAAACCGGGTCGTCCCCTTCGACGTGCCGGGACATAAACACGGAAGAGGAAATCCGGAGCTGGCGGAACTTCTCGGAGAGCGGTGCGTCAGCATCGATGTAAACTCTATGAAACCGCTCGACAATCTCTGCCATCCGGTATCTGTCATAAAGGAAGCGGAAGAACTGGCGGCGGACGCATTCGGCGCAAGCCACGCGTTTCTCATGGTGGGCGGCACCACTTCGGCGGTGCAGACGATGGTTCTGGCGTGCTGCAAGAAAGGGGATAAGATCATCCTTCCGAGAAACGTGCACCGGAGCGCAATCAACGCCATGGTGCTCTGCGGAGCGAAGCCGATCTATGTGAATCCGGATGTGGATCAGGGACTCGGCATCTCTCTCGGAATGAAGAGGGAGGATGTGGAGCGTGCCATCCGGGAGAATCCGGACGCGGTGGCGGTGTTTGTCAATAATCCGACGTATTACGGAGTCTGTTCCGATCTTAAGGCGATCGTAAAGCTCGCCCACGAACACGGAATGAAAGTTCTCGCGGACGAAGCCCACGGCACACATTTTTATTTTGGAAAAGATCTGCCCGTGTCGGCTATGGAAGCCGGGGCGGATATCGCGTCTGTGAGTATGCACAAATCAGGCGGAAGCCTGACACAGAGTTCCTTTCTGCTGATCGGAAAAGGGATGCAGCCGGGCTACATCCGCCAGATTATCAATCTGACCCAGACGACAAGCGGATCCTATCTGCTTCTCTCCAGCCTGGATATTTCCCGCCGGAACCTGGCTCTTCGCGGAGAGGAGTCGTTTAAAATGGTAACAGAGCTGGCAGAGTATGCCAGAATGGAGATCAACCAGATCGGAGATTACTATGCGTTCGGCAGAGAGATGATCAACGGAGACAGTATCTATGACTTCGACCCGACGAAACTGTCCATTCACACGCTGGATATCGGGCTTGCGGGAATCGAGGTGTATGACATCCTCCGCGACGAGTACGATATTCAGATCGAGTTCGGGGATCTGGGAAATATCCTTGCCTATCTGTCTATCGGCGACCGGAAGCGGGAGGTGGAGCGCCTTGTGACCGCGCTGGCGGATCTGAAGAGAAGATATAAAAAGGACAAAACCGGAATGCTTACGCAGGAGTACATTGCGCCGAAGGTTGTCATGACGCCCCAGGATTCCTTCTATGCGGAAAAGGAGTCTCTGCCCCTTCACGAGACGAAAGGCCGGATCTGTTCCGAGTTCGTCATGTGCTATCCGCCGGGGATTCCGGTGCTGGCGCCGGGGGAGGAGATCACGGACGAGATCATAGACTATATCGATTATGCGAAGGAGAAAGGCTGTTCCATGACCGGGCCGGAAGATGAAAAGATCGAGCGGCTCAACGTGCTGACGGAGAGGCCGTAAGAGAAGCGGATATAGAGAACAGGATATAGAGAATAAGATATAGAGAACAGGATATAAAAGAAAGGAGAGAGCATCCGATGGAAATGTGGTTTTCAGATATACATACGGACGGCGTGAAGCTGTCCATCCGCATCGAAGAACAGCTGTTCAGCGCCCAGAGTGAGGTGCAGCGGATCGATGTGCTGGAATCGAAAGATTTCGGGAAGATCCTTGTGGTGGACGGGGATCTGATGCTCACAGAGCGGGATGAATTTATCTATCATGAGATGATCACCCACGTCCCCATGGCGGTGCACCCGGATGTGCGGGAAGTGCTCGTTGTGGGAGGCGGAGACGGCGGCGTTGTGCGGGAGCTGATCAAGTATGATACAATTGAGAAGATTGACGTCGTGGAGCCGGATCCGCTTCTTGTGGAAGTGTGCCGGAAATATATCCCGGAGATCGCCAACAGTTTGACTGACGAGAGAGTCCATATCTTTCACGAAGACGGACTGCGGTTTATCCGTTCCAAGGGAGATGCGTATGATCTGATTATCATCGACTCCCCGAACCCGTTCGGCGCAGGAGAGGGGCTGTTCACAAAGGAATTTTACGGAAACTGCTTTAATGCGCTCCATGAGGACGGCATCATGATCAATCAGAATGAAAGCCCGTTCTATACGGAAGAAGCTTTTCAGTGCCAGCGGATGCACCGGAGAATACTGGAGACATTTCCGATCTGCCGCGTGTACCAGGCACATATTCCGTCCTATCCGTCGGGCCACTGGCTCTTCGGCTTCGCCTCGAAGAAATACCACCCGCTGGATGATCTGGACAAGGTGGGCTGGAAACTGAAAGGAATCCATACCAAATATTACGAGCCGAGGCTTCACGCGGGCGTGTTTGCGCTCCCGGCGTATGTGGAGGAGCTTCTGGAAGACGTGGAAAATAAGGGGAGGCCGTAAATGCAGAAAAATACAGTAAATTATATCGGGTGCGACGCAGAGTATCAAGATGCGTCGGTCGTTCTCTTCGGAGCGCCCTATGATTCGACGACGTCGTTCCGGCCGGGAACCCGGTTCGCGGGACAGGCCATCCGGAACGACTCATACGGGCTCGAGATATACAGCCCGTATCAGGACAAAGAATTGACAGAAGATACAGTGTATGACTGCGGAGATCTGGAGCTGGCTATCGGAAGCTCCGAGCGGGTACTGGAACAGATCCGCGAGTGCGCGGAGGAGATTTTAAAAGACGGGAAGCTGCCGTTTATGATCGGCGGGGAGCACCTGGTGACGCTCGGAAGCGTACGCGCCGCCGCAGAGAAATATCCGGATATGCACATCATACATTTTGATGCGCACACGGATCTTCGGCAGGACTATCTGGGGGTCGAACTCTCCCACGCCTGCGTTATGAGAAGATGCTGGGAAATACTTGGGGACGGAAAGATCCACCAGTTCGGCATCCGCTCGGGGGAGCGCGAAGAGTTCGAGTGGGCGAAGAGCGGCCACACGGATTTTCACCCGTTCCGGCTTGACGGACTCGAGGAGACACTGGAAAAGATCGGCAGTGCGCCGGTGTATTTCTCCGTGGACCTGGATGTGATGGACCCGTCGGTATTTCCGGGGACGGGTACTCCGGAGCCGGGCGGAGCAGACTTTCTGTCTGTGATGGATGCAGTGACAAAAGTGTGCGGGAGAGCAAACCTGATCGGGTGCGACGTCAATGAACTGTGCCCGCCCTGCGATCCGACCGGGGCGTCCACGGCCGTGGCGTGCAAGATTATCCGGGAGATGCTGATCGCGATTGTAAACCGAAATTGAGATAAAAGAAAGGAGCAAGTAAGATGGGAAAAGTAATGGTAATCGGCTGCGGAGGTGTGGCCAGCGTGGCAATTCACAAGATCTGTCAGAACAGCGAGGTGTTTTCTGAGCTGTGTATCGCCAGCAGAACAGTGTCAAAGTGTGATGCGCTCAAAGAGAAACTTCAGGGGACAACAGCGACAAAAATCACAACCGCGCAGGTGGACGCGGATAATGTGGAGGAGCTGACTGCGCTGATTAAAAAGGAGCAGCCGGAAGTTGTGCTTAATCTGGCGCTGCCGTATCAGGATCTGACGATCATGGACGCATGTCTGGCAGCGGGAGTGCACTACATTGATACCGCCAACTATGAGCCGGAGGATACGGCGAAATTCGAGTACAAATGGCAGTGGGCGTATCGGGAGCGATTTGAAAAGGCGGGGCTTACCGCTCTTCTCGGAAGCGGATTCGACCCGGGCGTGACAAGTGTATTTTCTGCATATGCGCTGAAACATTATTTTGACGAAATCAACTATATTGATATACTGGACTGCAATGCAGGCGATCACGGGTATCCGTTTGCGACGAATTTCAATCCGGAGATCAATATCCGCGAAGTTTCCGCGAAGGGATCCTACTGGGAAGACGGCCGCTGGGTAGAGACAGAGCCGATGGAGATCAAAAGAGTATACAATTTCCCGGAGATCGGGGAGAAGGACATGTATCTGCTTCACCATGAGGAGATCGAATCGCTGGCTCTCAATATTCCGGGAATCAAACGAATCCGTTTCTTTATGACATTCGGGGAGAGCTATCTGACACATCTGCGCTGCCTCGAAGACGTGGGAATGACGTCCATCGAACCGATCATGTATGAGGGACGCGAGATCGTGCCGCTGCAGTTCTTAAAAGCAGTCCTTCCGGATCCGTCCTCGCTTGGCCCGAGAACAAAGGGAAAGACGAATATCGGATGTATTTTTATCGGAAAGAAGGATGGGCAGGAGAAGAAACTCTACATATATAATACATGCGATCATCAGGAGTGCTATAAAGAGGTGGGCTCCCAGGCAGTCGCATACACGACGGGCGTTCCGGCCATGATCGGCGCCATGATGGTGATGACCGGAACATGGAAGAAACCGGGCGTATATAATATGGAAGAATTCGATCCGGATCCGTTCATGGATGCGCTCAACAAGTGGGGGCTTCCGTGGAAGATCAGCGAAGATCCGGAGCTGGTAGAGTAGGGAAAGGCAAAAGCTGCAGAAAGAACAAGATCGCGAAAAGGGAAAGCGCAAGAAAGAAAAGTGTAGTATAGATCTAGAAAAGAAAGGGACAGAGCGTGAACAGAGAGAAGCTGAGAACTCCGTGCTATGTAGTGCAGGAGCAGAAGTTAAGGGAAAATCTTGAGATACTCCGGGAAATACGTGAAGAGACAGGATGCCGTATCCTGCTGGCGCAGAAAGCCTTCTCCATGTACCGTGTCTATCCGATGATCGGGGAATATCTGGACGGAGCGACGGCCAGCGGACTGTATGAAGCAAGGCTCGGGTACGAGGAGATGGGAAAAGAAAACCATATCTTCTCGCCCGCCTACCGGGAGGAAGAGATGCCGGAGATTCTGCGCATGTGCGGTCATATCGTGTTCAACTCCCCGGCACAGTTTAAGAAATACAGAGATCAGGTCAGAAAAGCAGGGAGAAGTGCGGGGCTTCGCATCAACCCGGAGTGTTCCACGCAGGAAGGCCATGCGATCTATGATCCGTGCGCGCCTTATTCCAGACTCGGTACAACGCTTAAACGGTTCTGCGAAGAGATGTCGGAGGAGGACATCTCCGGTCTGGACGGGCTGCATTTTCACACGCTCTGCGAACAGAACGCCGATGATCTGGCGGTGACGCTGGATGAGGTGGAGGAGAAGTTCGGGCCGTATTTAAAGCGGATGAAATGGCTGAATTTCGGCGGCGGACACCACATTACCCGGGCGGATTATGACAGGGAACTTTTGAAAAAATGTATCCGTCACATGAAAGAGACCTATGATCTGGAGATCTATCTGGAACCGGGGGAGGCGATCGCCTTAAATGCGGGCGTCCTTCTCACGGAAGTTCTGGAGATTGTGGACAACGGCATGAAAATCGCGATCCTTGATACATCGGCGGCGTGCCATATGCCGGATGTGCTGGAGATGCCTTACCGGCCGCCGCTCAGAGACGCGGGGAATCCGGAAACGGATGCACAGAACGGCGAAGGATACATCCGCCCGTATATTTACCGGCTTGCGGGCCCGACCTGTCTGGCGGGGGATGTGATCGGAGACTATTCGTTTGAAAAGCCGATTCAGATCGGGGACCGGCTGGAATTTCAGGACATGGCGATCTACACGATGGTCAAAACAAACACGTTCAACGGCATGAAACTTCCGGATATTGTGCTGGAGAAAGAGGACGGGACGTGTGAGATGGTGAGAACTTTCGGATATGAAGATTTTAAGTCGAGGCTGTAGGCCTCGGCTTTTTTGTACAGGAAAAGTAGTTGACAAATTAATCCTACAAATGTAATATCAAATAAAAGAAACCTGATAGCTCTGTGAAAGTTTACTGGGGATTTGTAAGGAGGTTTTCATGACTACGCGAAAAGAGCATTTGAGAAAAAGAAAAGGACGCCGGAGAGGAAACCACAGAGTCGCACTGATTATCGGTGTATCCGCCGGCGTGGTTTTCTTATGCGCGGCGGCCGGAATTCTTGTGTGGAATATTTTTCTGAATCGCCCTGCGGCGGAAGATACGGTCCGGGAATATTTTGAACTGCTGAACGCCGGAGAGTATGGTCAGATGTACGGTTTCCTGAGCAGCGACTCGCAAAATGAGATCAGCGAGGAGGACTTTGTCAGCAGAAACCAGAATATTTACGAAGGAATCGGCGCATCCGACATTAAGGTTGACATTCCGGAGGAGGAGAATCCGTCCCGGGAAGACACGGAGACTGTCACATACACTACGTCGATGAATACAGCGGCCGGAGCGCTGGAGTTTAAGAACCAGATGACACTTGTGAAAAACGGGGACAGCGATTACCGCATTGACTGGGACTCTACGCTGATCTTCCCGTCGCTTCTGACGGATTACCGGGTTTCTCTGGACACAGTCAGCGCGAAACGCGGGACGATCTATGACAGAAACGGAAACATCCTTGCATCTCAGGGAACTGTCTCGCAGGTTGGCCTTGTGCCGGGGAAGATGAGCGAGAACCGGGAGGCGGATATTCAGAAGATTGCGGAAATTCTCGAGATCAGCGCAGAATCCATCAGTGCCGCCCTGAATGCATCCTATGTGCAGGACGATACTTTCGTGCCGTTGAAGCAGATCCCAAAGGATGACACAGAGAAGGAGGAGCAGCTTCTTCAGATAGCCGGAGTGCTGATCAGCGATGCGGAGGCCAGAGTCTATCCTCTCGGTGAGGCGGCCGGCCATCTGACCGGATATGTTCAGTCCATCACTGCCGAAGAACTGGAGGAAAAGCAGACAGAAGGATATACTTCAACCAGCGTGATCGGGAAGTCCGGACTGGAGGCAGCTTTTGAAGACAGACTGCGGGCGGTGGACGGGATTGCTGTCAATGTGGTAAACAGCGCGGGAAAAGTGATCGAAACACTTGTCTCGCAGGAGGCGCATGACGGCGAGGACATCTATGTGACGATCGATTCCTCCGTTCAGCAGACTGCGTATGAACAGTTCGCATCAGACAGAGGAACTGCCGCAGCCATGAATCCGCTGACTGGCGAGGTGCTTGCGCTTGTGAGCGCGCCCGGATACGATCCGAACGAGTTTGTCATGGGGCTTTCGGATACGCGGTGGAATGAACTGAACAGCTCGGAAGACATGCCGCTCAACAGCCGCTTCCAGAGCACCTGGGTTCCGGGGTCCACATTTAAAGGAATCACGGCGGCAGTGGGAGTAGAGAGCGGACGGATTATCCCGGATGAGAACCTGGGATATGTAGGGCTGAGCTGGCAGGCTGACGCGGGCTGGGGAGACTACTATGTAACTACGCTGACAGATTACGGCACTGAAGTAAATCTGAGAAACGCACTCGTTTACTCTGACAATATTTATTTTGCCCGGGCGGCGCTCAATATCGGCGGGGATGTGATGAAAGACTATTTCGGGAAAATGGGCTTCGGCGAAGAACTTCCGTTTGCGCTGAGTCTTCAGCAGTCCACTTATGACGACGACGGGAATATTGATTCCGACATCCAGCTGGCAGATACAGGCTACGGACAGGGCCGGCTCCTTGTCAATCCGGTTCATCTGCTGTCCATGTACTCTATGTTTGTCAACGGCGGAAATATGATTCTGCCGGTGCTTGAGCTCGAGGAAGGATATACGCCTCAGATCTGGAAAGAGCAGGTGGTCAGTGCCGCCACAGCCGAGACCGTGAAGAATGATCTGATCCAGGTCGTGGAAGACCCGACCGGAACCGGGGCGAGCGCGAAGATCGACGGAGTCACCATGCTTGGAAAGACCGGGACTGCGGAGATCAAGGAAAGTCAGGATGACACCGAAGGGATCGAGAGGGGATGGTTTATCTGTGAGACGATCGATGCAGCAGAAAAGCCGATCGCGGTCGTCGGGATGGTGGAGGATGTAAAGCAGCTGGGCGGCAGCAGTTATGTGACGGGGAAGGTAAGAGAAATCGTGGAGGGGTATGCAGGAATCTGAACTGAAAATACAAACCACCCGACACAACTGTCTCTATGATTTCCTCACCTGCTGCGCTATAATGGGCGCAGAACAGAGAAAAGGAGAGATGCGTTTATGGAGACATTTGGTTCCAGGGTGAGAGAACTGAGAACTGCGGCGGGATTAAGCCAGGAGAAGCTTGCCGAGCGGCTGAATATTTCCGTAAAATCCGTTCAGAGATACGAGAAAGAGCGCCGGCCGGATACGCAGGTGCTGATCCTGCTTGCTACATATTTCAATGTGTCGACGGATTATCTGCTTGGACTGAAAAGCTACAGAGAGATTCTGGAAGAGCGAAAGGACAAGCGGATTGCGGGAACAGAATACAGCTGGTTTTACAGCCATTACCTGAAATGCCTGAACGATTATACCATTACGGAAAACGCAGTGTACTACTGGATCCAGATGGATGGAAACCAGTTCGGCGGGCAGACAGAATGGGCGGGCTGGGCGGACGAAGAGCGCCGTTATGAGATTCGGCGGCTCAGGCCGGTTATCCCGCAGAAAGCGATCGACCTGTGCGCAAAGGTCAATGGAAAGCCGATGGTGCTTAACAGTGAAACAGATGCAAAGGTGTATATGCTCTACGGCGGCGACGCAATCGTGCGGGAAGATATCTGCCGGGAGTACCTTCCGGAATTTATGGAAGATATTGTTATAAAGCGTGGGCAGTGACTTCCCTGCATACGGAATTTGCTGCTATCGTTTAAATATGAATACCGGAAGCGGCGGGCGGTTTTCCCGGTTGTAATATTCATTCACTATGACGGTGTATTCTCTTGCGGGAAGCATTTTTAAATATTGAAGGACCGCGTCCTTTTCCGCAAATCCCGTATCGCCGCCGCTGTAGATGCACAGGCTCATCATGCCGCCGCTTTTGAGGATCTTCAGTCCCTTTGCAATTGCGGTTATGCTTGTCTGGGGTTTTGTGGCGATCCGGTGGTCCCCGCCGGGGAGATAGCCGAAGTTAAAGCAGACGAGATCGGCGGTTTCAGGGGTGAAATAGCGGTCCATATTTTCGTGGCCGTCCTTTATCAGATAAATGTTTCCCTGAGCCAAGCTGCTGTTTTCTGAATTCAGAGGAACACTGGAATCTGAAAATTCCGGGCATACAGGGGCGGTATGGCGGATGTATCCGTATCCGTGACTTTCGAGAAGTTTTTCAGCTGCTGCAAATGCAGCCTCCTGAATGTCAAAGGCATACACACTTCCGTGTTCTCCGGCCAGCTGGCAGAGAAACAGCGTGTCATTGCCTTTCCCCATTGTGGCGTCGATGTAGAATCCGCCTTCCTTTACCTGGGAGCGGATGATGGAGTGGCACCAGTAAGTGATCTGTGACTGTTTCATGTTCAATCTTAATCCTCCGGTTTCGGGTGAACTGTTTTCTCAAAATATCATAGCAGGATTGGAGCGGGTTGAAAAGAGGAACCTCCTTGACATTCCTCCGGCGGTGTGCTAACCTTTTTAAAGATAAAGAAAAAAGCAATGACGAAGAGAGTAGTCTGCCGGAAGTTTTACAGAGAATTCCCACGGAGTGTTTCAACAGTCTGAGACGGATACAGGACGGGATTCCCGTTTTCTGTCTTAAGAGGCTCCAGGCTGAGAGGGATGAATGGACAGCAGATGAACATGGCTTCCGAGCAGCGCACCGAACTGCGGCGGCAGTAAGGCTGCGATGGGTCCGCCCGTTACAGCGGAGAGGTGCTGACAGGCACCTGCTGAGGTCTTTTTCCGCGAGGATAAGATGAAGAGAAGTGGTAACACGGTACAGAACCGTCTTCTTAATTTGCGTTATGCATTAAGGAGACGGTTTTTTTGTACGGGCGACGAGCCAAAGCCCGGGCTTGCCCGAGGACTTGGCGACCGCTTACAATCCCGGAATGTGCCGCCAGGCACTTCCGGTGATTTGTTTCGGGACAGAGCAAAGCGCAAAAAGGGACAGGGTGAATCCCGATTTGGGACACACTGAAATTCAATTGGGGACGTAGCAGAATTGAAAATGAGTACGTCCCCGAAGGAGGTAGTTATGTCAGAAAATCAGAATCAGAAACCAAAGTATTACATTACAACCGCGATCGCGTACACATCCGGAAAGCCGCATATCGGCAACACTTACGAGATCGTGCTGGCAGATGCGATTGCCCGCTACAAGAGAAGCCAGGGCTACGATGTGTTCTTCCAGACAGGTACGGATGAGCACGGACAGAAGATCGAGCTGAAGGCGGACGAGGCGGGAATCACGCCGAAGGAGTTTGTGGACAACGTTTCAACAGAGATCAAACGGATCTGGGATCTGATGGATACGTCTTACGACAAGTTTATCCGCACGACGGACGCAGATCACGAGAAACAGGTTCAGAAGATCTTCAAGAAACTCTACGATCAGGGAGATATTTACAAAGGATATTATGAGGGAATGTACTGCACGCCGTGCGAGTCGTTCTTCACAGAGTCTCAGCTTGTGGACGGCAAATGTCCGGACTGCGGGCGTGAGGTGCAGCCGGCGAAGGAGGAGGCATATTTCTTCAAGATGAGCAAATATGCGGACCGCCTGATCGAGCACATTAACAGCCATCCGGAGTTTATCCAGCCGGTATCGAGAAAAAATGAGATGATGAACAACTTCCTCCTGCCCGGACTTCAGGATCTGTGTGTGTCGAGGACATCTTTCAAATGGGGAATTCCGGTTGATTTTGACGACAAACACGTGGTCTATGTGTGGCTGGATGCCCTGACCAACTACATTACCGGAATCGGATATGACGCAGACGGAAACAGCACAGAACAGTTTGGGAAGCTGTGGCCGGCAGACCTTCACCTGATCGGTAAGGATATTATCCGTTTCCATACGATTTACTGGCCGATTTTCCTTATGGCGCTGGGCCTTCCGCTGCCGAAGCAGGTGTTTGGCCATCCGTGGCTTTTACAGGGGGACGGCAAGATGAGCAAATCCAAGGGAAATGTGCTTTATGCGGATGAGCTTGTCGATTTCTTCGGTGTGGACGCGGTGCGCTATTTCGTTCTTCACGAGATGCCTTTTGAAAATGACGGAGTTATCACATGGGAACTGATGGTAGAGCGCCTGAATTCCGACCTGGCGAATACGCTCGGAAACCTTGTAAACCGTACTGTATCCATGACGAACAAATATTTCGGCGGCACGGTATCTGACAAAGGAGCTGCGGAAGAGGTTGACGCAGATCTGAAGGCGGTTATGGAAAATACGCCGAAGGCTGTGGATGTGAAGATGAATGAGTTGAGAGTTGCGGATGCGATCACGGAGATTTTCAACCTGTTTAAGCGCTGCAACAAATATATTGATGAGACAACACCGTGGATTCTGGCAAAGGAAGAGGCGAAGAAAGACCGCCTTGAGACCGTTCTCTGGAATCTGATCCAGGGCATTTCCGTGGGCGCGCGGCTTCTGGAATCCTTCATGCCGTCTACGAGCAGAAAGATCCTCGAGCAGCTTGGCGACGGACATGTGACAGAGAAACCGGAGATTCTTTTCCAGCGTCTCGATATCGAGGAAGTGATGAAAAAGGTAGAGGAGCTGCACCCGCACAAAGAAGAGAGCGGAGATGACGCGGCAGAAGAGGCGGATGTGATCGATATTGAGGCAAAGCCGGAGATCACGTATGACCAGTTTTCTGCAATGCAGTTCCAGGTAGGCGAGATCATTGCCTGCGAGGAAGTGAAGAAGTCGAAAAAGCTTCTCTGTTCCCAGGTGAAGATCGGAAGCCAGGTTAAACAGATTGTATCCGGCATCAAGGCACACTATAAGCCGGAGGAAATGGTCGGCAAGAAGGTGATGGTTCTTGTAAACTTAAAGCCGGCGAAGCTTGCAGGCGTTGTGTCTGAGGGAATGCTGCTCTGCGCAGAGGATGCGGATGGAAATCTGGCGCTTGTGGTGCCGGAGAAGGAGATGCCGTCAGGCGCAGAGATCTGCTGATAAGGTATTCGGGTTTTCGGGCATCAATTGGAAAAAGCGGCAGAAAGTGACAGAGAATTACAGGAGAGGAAGGCAGTTTGCTTTCCTCTTTTTTCTCTGTTGACTCTCACGCGGCGTAATGCTTTAGGATAAGAAGCGAAAGGAGGCTGTAAAGATATGAAAACAGTGAAAGAAGTATCAGATCTCACGGGGATCAGTATCCGGACGCTTCGTTATTATGATGAAATCGGTCTGCTGCGTCCCGCCAAGGTCACAGAGGCCGGATATCGTCTTTATGACAGAAGGTCTCTTGAAAAACTGCAGGAGATCATGTTCTGCAGGGAACTGGATCTCCCTCTCGGGGATATAAAAAAGATGCTGGAAGCACCCGGCTATGACAGGAAAAAGCTTCTCGCCGAACAGAAAGAGTGCCTGATCAGAAAAAGGAACCGTCTGAACGGGCTCATTTCTCTTATTACAGATGTGATACAGGGAGAACACGTGCTGAATTTTGAGGCATTCAGCGAAAAAGACAGGGCAGATGTGATCAGCCATATGATAGCGGCAGCGTCAAAAGAGCAGAAAGAATCTTTTGCAGAACAGTATGGCAGTATGGAAGCATTTCGTGAAACAGTAGATGAAAACCTGAAGGATGAGAAAGTGCAGATACAGCTGAATCGATGGTACAGCGGGAAGGATCGTGCATTGAAGGCCAGCCTTGAAGCGTCCGGAAATACAGAAGACTTCATGCCGCAGCAGGAGGAAAATGAGAGGATTTACCGTCAGTTTGCCGATGCAATGCGGTCAGAAGATATGGATGAAGCAGAAGCGGCAGTGGAAAAACTGGCAGTAAACTATAAGAAACTTTTTCATCTTGAAAATGCCCGGGCGCTCCTCCTTGACATGGCGAATGAGTATCTGAAAGGGGAAAAACTTTCAGAAGAGACAGACCGTCAGTACGGAGCGGGGATTTCGGCATTTATTGCGGAGGCGATCCGGCGGTTTTACGGGGAAAACTGCTGATTTAAGAAGAAAAAGAGAGTAAAAAAGGGACAGGGTGAATTCCAGTTTGGGACACACTGAACTTCAATTGGGGACGTAGCAGAATTAAATTTCACTACGTCCCCAATACAGTTAACAGGCGGCTGTTATCCTCCGGCCGCATCACGCAGAATCTGACGTACTCTCCGTCAAGACACTGAAACGACGAGCAGTCCCGGATCATCAGCCCCCTCCGGATGCATTTCTCAAACAGATCCGCCGACGTCATCCCCTTCCGCATAATGCGCACCAGCAGAAAGTTGGCGTACGGGCGGTAGGTCTTGTAATCCGGCGTCTGCAGCACGGTCTGATACATGCGTTCGCGCTCCGGGAGAATGAGATCCCGGGTGCGGCGGATGTAGCTGCTGTCTTTGAGCATCAGCTCCCCCGCGTATGCGCCGATACTGTTTAACGACCAGGGGACCTGTTTTTCACGCATCTCTTTTAAGAACCTGTGATTTCCGGTGATTCCGTAGCCGAGGCGAAGTCCCGGCGCCGCAAAAAACTTGGATACCCCGCGCAGGACCATAAGATTCTCATACTTCCGGGTAAGGGGAACAGCGGTTATCTCACTGATATCCGGAGCGAACTCCACATACGTTTCGTCGATCATGACAAAGATGCCGCGCTTTGCGCAATGATCGAGGATGAGGAGGAGATCGGACTGTTTGACGGCCGACGAGGTCGGATTGTTCGGATTGCACATGATGAGGAAATCGTATCCGCGGTCAAGCGTGCGGCACAGATCGTCCACATCCGGTTCGAAATTCTCCGTTTCCTTAAGGTGATAGTATTCCTGTGTGCTCCCGGAGAAGGAGAGCTCTCTGGAATACTCGGAGTATGTGGGGCCGAGGATAAGCGTCCGCTTTGGGTTCCGGGTCTCGATCAGCAGTGAGATCAGTTCGCTGGAGCCGTTTCCCGGCAGGATAAACTCGGCCGGGATGCCGCAGTATTTAGAAATCGTTTCCCGGAGGGATGTGTATTCCCGGTCCGGGTAGGACGAGAGCAGGTCGAGGCGCGCCGCGATCCCGGACTTCACCTCTTCCGAGAGCCCCAGCGGATTGACGTTGGCGGCAAAGTTTACGATCTCTTCCTTTTTTAAATGGTAGTATTCGCAGATTTTTTCGATATCACTTCCGTGAAATACCGGTTTCGCATTCATCTTTCGGTTTCTCCTTTATGTTCGCACAGCATTCTCATTTTGTCTCAAAAAGAATTCCCAGTGTATTCGGCCCGCAGTGGCAGGAAATGGTACAGCTTGCCTTTGTGATGTGAATCTCTTTGAACTTCATTGTCTCGTCGACTGTCTTTTTCACTGCGTCGATGTACTCCTGAGAAATCCCGGAGTGAGTGATAAAGAGAAGATCCGTATCAATGTCCGCATATTTGGAAAGCTGGTCTTTTACATATTTTACGAGCACTTTGTCCAGGGAACCCCGGTATTTCTTCCCAACGCCCATGCTTCCGTCATGGTTATTTACCTCGATGCATGGCTTGAGCTTCAGCATGTTTGCGCCCAGCGCCGCAAGGGAAGAGCAGCGTCCGCCTGCGTGGAGGAAGGTGAGGGTGTCGAGGACGAAGCTTGCGTGGATGTTGGAAGCGCGTTTGCGAAGCTTTTCCGCGATCGTCTCCGCATCAAGTCCTTCCGCGATCATTTTTCCCGCCGCAACGACGAGAAGTCCGGTGCCTGTGGAGAGGCTGCAGCTGTCCACCACATGAACGTGCCCGAGTTCGGACGCGGCGATACAGCAGTTCTGGTAGGAACTGGAAAGAGCGTGTCCCAGGTTGATGTGGATGACTTCACAGCCGGCCTCCACCCAGGGGCGGAAATGCTCGATGTATTCTTCAACATTTACGGCGGATGTCTTCGGCAGGACTTTGTGGTCGTAATATTCCTGATAGACTTCCTCCGGGGTGATATCTACATTGTCCATATAGTCTTTCTCGTTCAGAATAATGTGGAGCGGAAAATAATGTACGTGATAGCGCTCTTTCAGCTCAGCGTCCAGATCGCATGTGCTGTCGGCGCTTAAAATGATTTTCTGTTCCGGTGACTTGTCTGACATTTTTTCTTTCTCCTTTCACTGGTTTCTTATAGTATTTCCGCACGGACTGATATTACGGTGCCTTAAAAGCTGAAAATTTATCCTGTGCCGCTGATTTTGAAAACAAACACATAAAATAGTTTAGAGCAAATGTATGGAAATGGCAAGTTTACGTGAAAATTTCAGACACTATCGTAACAGTTCAGCCCTGCGGCGACTGTCGGAATATACTGATGCCGGACAAATCTGAACTGCGCAGACTATTGACATTTTAAAAATTTTATACTATATTATTAAAAACTTAACTATTAAGTTTTGAAATACGCCGGAGTATCTGCCGGCGATATTGGAGTATAAAGAGGTGAATCAATATGAAATGTCAATTCTGCGGCAGAGATCATGTGGATCGGGTGTTTTACATAAACTGGATGGGAACCGTCTATCAGGTGCCTGTCTGCGCGGGCTGTCTTGATAAAATGTGGCAGCAGGCGTCAGCGGCGGGAAAGACGGAGGAGTTTAAAAGTTATACAGGCTGGTGGCCGGGAAAGCAGGAGCCGAGAAGGCTTGGCGACCGTGCATTTCCGGAGCTTGCAGTGCCGGGACTTATTAACCGGAGAAAGCTTAAGGCGCTGAAAGCGCGCCTGACCGAGGCGGCCGAGCAGGAGGATTATGAGGAAGCAGCCAGACTCAGGGATGATATTGCGGTGATAGAAAGGGAGGTGTGCGCACATGGAAATTAATCTGAATCTGTTCAGTCAGAGATCGATGAAACTGTTTCAGTCCGCGCTGCGTTTTGTGACCCGTATGAAGCACGGGTTTATCGGAAGTGAGCACCTTCTCTGGGCGCTGTCCCGGGAACGGGGAGAAGCGGGCGCGGCGCTCAGGAGAAACGGACTGGACAAAGAGATCATCGAAGAATACCTGCATCAGTATGATATGGATGCGAAAGCCGACGGAAACTTCCATGCCGTCCAGATATCAGAAGAGGCGGAGCAGGTGCTCCACATTGCGGAGCGGAGAGCGAAAGCCCGCGGGCATAATCATGTTGAACCGGAAGACCTGCTTACGGGGATTCTGGATGCGGGGGAGTGTGCGGCCTCTCAGCTTATGATTTCGCTTGAAGCGGATCCGGAGGAGATACGCCGCTACCTGGGCGGAAACAGTTCGGCCCTTCCCGAAGTGACAGAAGAGCATGATAAAGTCCCCGGAGTGAGCGAATACGGCGCGCCGGAAGACAGCGCAACGGAAGACGGGGAGGCCCTGCCGGGGGCAGAGGGGATTCCTTTCGGAAATGTGTACGGTGATCCGCAGAGCAGAGAGGAGAAAACTGTACACAGAAGCCCCCGGAGCGGAAACGGAAACACGTCCCGGAGAAATGCTCAGAGCAGAGCGGAGAACATGTCCCGGAGAAACGTTCAGGGCAGAAATGAAGACAGCCCGGACGTTTCGGATGATGAGGAACAGGAAATATCTGTCATGGAAAAGTACGGGACAGATATCACGGAAAAGGCCCGCGAGGGAGCCTTTGACCCGGTGATCGGCAGGGAGAATGTGATAGAGCGGATCGTTCAGATTCTCTCCCGCCGGACGAAGAATAATCCGGTTCTGACCGGGGAGCCGGGCGTAGGAAAGACCGCTGTTGTGGAAGGGCTCGCGCAGCGGATTGCGGACGGAAGAATCCCCGCCAATTTAAGGACAAAGCGGATTGTATCACTGGATCTTGTCGGAATGCTCTCCGGGGCAAGATTCCGAGGGGATTTTGAAGAGAGAATGAAAAATTTCCTCGAGGAAGCCGAAGCAGACGGAGATGTGATTCTTTTTATCGACGAGCTTCATATGATTATGGGCGCGGGAGCGGGAGCCAGCGAGACGATGGACGCCGCCAATATCTTGAAGCCCGTGCTTGCCCGGGGCGGCCTTCAGGTGATCGGCGCGACCACGCTGAAAGAGTACCGCAGGCATATTGAGAAAGACGCTGCCTTTGAACGCCGTTTCCAGCCGGTGGACGTGGAAGAGCCGGATCAGGAAGACGCGGTGCGGATTCTGATGGGGCTGAAAGGAAAATACGAAGCATTTCACGGACTTTCCATTTCGGACGAAGCAGTGCGAGCGGCGGTGGAACTTTCGGTACGGTACATACAGGACCGGTTCCTGCCGGACAAGGCGGTTGACCTGATGGATGAAGCCGCGTCGAGAATCAAGACGAGAGGTCTGACGACTCCTCCGTATCTTACGGCACTTGAGGAGGAGATAAGAAGGGTAAGAAAAGAGAAGAAACATGCCGCGGAAATCCAGGAATATGAGCGGGCAGCCGTCCTTCGTGACAGACAGAATGAGCTTGTAAGAGAGCTGGCGGACAAACAGGCGCGCTGGCAGAAAGAACAGTGCAGCCGTGTGGAGGCGGAGGATATTGCGGAAGTAGTGTCTTCCTGGACCGGGATTCCGGTTACCATGCTCACAGAGGATGAGGCAAGAAAACTGCGCTCTCTGGAAGACACACTGCATTCCCGTGTCATCGGGCAGGGCGATGCGGTGGCGGCGGTGGCGCGCGCCATACGAAGAGGGCGCACCGGAGTGGCGGACCCGGAGAGACCAACGGGATCTTTCCTGTTTCTGGGCCCCACCGGAGTCGGAAAAACAGAGCTGTGCCGCGCTATGGCTGAGGCAATGTTCCACGATGAGAATGCCATGATCCGCCTCGACATGTCGGAATATATGGAGCAGTATACCGTGTCGAAACTGGTCGGTTCACCGCCGGGATACGTGGGCTATGAAGAGGGAGGACAGCTGACAGAGCTTGTCCGGAAAAAGCCTTACAGCATCATCCTTTTTGACGAGATCGAGAAGGCCCATCCGGATGTGTGGAACGCCCTGCTTCAGATCCTCGACGACGGGCGGCTTACGGATTCTCAGGGGCGCACCGTGAGCTTCAAAAATACGATTATCGTTATGACGTCCAACATCGGGGCGCGTGAGATTACCGGAAAGAGTTCTCTTGGATTTGCCGTCAGTGACAGGAGCGAGGAAGAGCGCCGGGAAGACAACATCCGCGCGCGCGTTATGGAAGCGGTGAAAATGACGTTCCGCCCGGAGTTTATCAACCGTCTGGATGAGGTGATCGTATTCCATCCGCTTGGAAAGGAAGACGTGCGCAGAATCGCGGATATTCAGGTAAACAGGCTGACAGAGAGAATGGAAAAACAGGGAGTTTATATCCACGTAGACAAGAGTGCGTCCGAGCTTCTTGCGGAGAAAGGCTTCGATCCCGCATACGGCGCAAGGCCGCTTAAGCGGGCCGTTCAGTCCATGCTCCAGAATGCGGTGGCAGACTGTATTCTTGATGAGAAGCCGTTGCCGGAAGACGAACTTGTCGTGACCGCGGACGGCGGGGAAATCCGTGTGTCGGTAGAGAGAAGAAAACACGGCGAGTATGCCGTCTGAAGATAAGAGTAATTTCAAAACAGAAAAACCGTCCGGACTGTGATATGATTTAGAATAATCGGTTCACAGCCTGGGCGGATTTTTGACTATTTATTCCGTGACTCGTACAGGTCATCCAGAACGTCGATGAGCTGTATGAGCTGACGCATATTGTCCTCTCCGAAACTTGTCAGAAGAGCAGTGAGCAGTTCGTCGTATTTCTGCATCGAGTGTTTGGCCGCGGCTTTTCCCTCGGGCGTCGCGCTGATGGAGACTTTGCGACGGTCTTTCGGGTCAATTTCCCGGACAATGTATTTCTTCTTTTCCAGTGTGTTCAGTATGTAGGAAATGGCGGGCTTGGAGATGTTCAGCTTCTTCTGCATCATGGGGACGTCCAGATTCATGCATGGACATTCCCGGCAGCACGTGCCGGCGATGCTGTTTAAGATGACCATCTCGTTCATCTGCATCTCACATTCGGACGACAGGGCGGATTCCAGTTTCCGGAAATGTACGATTGATGTAAAAAACTGTTCTTTCAGCTCACTGTTCATGATTAACTCCTTAATTAATAAATCTTTAATCAATTATACATCAGTGAAAGTGGCATTTCAAGGAAAAGAAGTCAGGATGTGGAAGCTGTACAGAGGCTGCCTGATTCTTATGCAAGCATAAATCAGTCTGCCTCTGCACAGACAAGTGAGGGAAGGCTGTTCGCACTCCTCCCCAGCGCCCACATGCGCAGTCCCTTTTGCACTTTCGGTGATTGGACTGTATGACGGGACTGCTTATGAGTGCGCCGGGTACGAGTTGTCTCTCGTATATGCAGCCGCCCTGGCGATCTTACATGCAAGCATGACGATGCCAGGTCTGCTGCATATACGGAGTGCGAACTGTAACAAATCACCACCCGTTCACCCGCGCCATTCACAAAGCCGCACTGACGTGCTGATCGCGGCTGCGCCGCTACTTTGTTCATGAGAAGGCGCTCCCTTTGCCTGCACAGAGGCTGCCTGATTCTTATGCAAGCATAAATCAGTCCGCCTCTGCACAGACAAGTGAACTGGTGTTAACATATCCTCGGCAGCTGGATGCCGCTTAAGCGGGACAGGATTCGGCGGCCTCCGATGGAGGTGCGCAGGAGGACTTTGCCGGGCATCTCATCTGTGACAGTGCCGATGCGGGATGCGTTTTCTCCTCCGGGGATTTTGTGCAGTGCGTCCAGGATCGGCTCACTTTTTTCCGGGGCGCAGACGATGAGCATCCGTCCTTCGCACGCGCAGTAGAGCGGGTCGAGCCCAAGCAGTCCGCACACAGTCTCAACGGGGGGATCGATGGGGATGTCGGAGCTGTTCAGTTCGATGGAAAACGGCATGCCGTCTGCAAATTCACAGAGAGTGGTTGCAACGCCGCCGCGCGTCGGATCTCTCATGATGCGGATTCCTCCGATACCGAGAGAGGCAGCGGAAAGTCTGTGAAGCGGCATACAGTCTGAGATGAGCGGACTGTTTTCGTTCAGCATCCCAGTTCTGGCGGCCATGACAGCGGCACCGTGGCAGCCTGCGCTTCCGCTTAGCAGAATGTGATCTCCGGGCCGGATCGCTGTTCTCCCGGGAAGATCTGTCATATGAAATCCGATGCCGGAGGTATTGATGTAGATCCCGTCGCCGTGCCCTGCTTCCACCACTTTTGTATCTCCGGTGACGACAGTGATGCCGGCTGTTTCTGCCTCCTCCGCGATGGAGGAGATGATCCGGCGAAGATCAGAGAAGAGAAACCCTTCTTCTATTATGAAGGAAAGGCTTAAGTATTTCGGAACTCCGCCCGCCATACACAGATCATTTACCGTGCCGCAGACGGAGAGCTTTCCGATATCCCCTCCCGGGAATTTCCATGGGGATACTACGAAACTGTCAGTGGAGAAAACCAGTTTTGGCTGACCTTCCACAACCGCTCCGTCGCCGAGCGGGGACAGGGCGGGATTGTCAAAGGCGGGCAGCAGAAGAGAGTCGATCAGCTCTGCGGTTTTCTGGCCTCCGCTTCCGTAGTCGAGTGTAATTCTGTCATTTGTCATAGTGTTTCCTTCTTTCTTTTTCGCAGATATCAAATGCCGGCAAAGTCAATGACGCGGCAGAGCAAATAACGCGGCAGGCGGATGACGCGGCAGAACCTGAACCGATGTCACGAACCGTAGGCAAACGCAGCGGCGCATGCGCCTTCGCCGGACACCATACAGGGTCCGGTCGGACTTCCGGGAGTACATACGGTGCCAAAGAGAGGGCACTGCTCGGGTGAGAGGACACCGCGTATCACCTGGGCACAGCGGCATCCCGGGATCTCGCGGGGCGTTGGAACATGCAGACCGAACTTCGGGACAGCATCCCACGGGGCATATTCCGGGCGGATTTCATAGCCGCTTCCGTTGATGCGGCCAAGTCCTCTCCATTCACAGTCCGCGGGACAGAATACTCTGTCCATGAGAGCGAGCGCGGCCGGATTTCCCTCCGGGCGGACAAGCCTTGTATATTCGTTGACCAGTGAGGGACGTTTTTCCGCGATCATGGAGGCAAGCTTAAGGATGGCGACGAGCAGATCCGCCGGCTCAAAACCGCTCACCACGCCCGGCAGCTCGTAGTCTTCCGGGAGAAATGAGAAACGGTCAGACCCTGTGATGGCGGCCACATGTCCGGGACAGAGAAAACCGTTTACAAGAAAGTCGGGCGCCTCAATGAGCGCGCGGAGAGCGGGCTCTGTCTGTTTTAAAAGGCACAGGACGGAGAAGTTCTTAAGGTCAAGGGCGGCGGCTTCCAGGATGCAGGCCGCGGTGCCCGGTGCGGTAGTCTCGAATCCCACGCCGAGGAAGACAACTTCCAGTTCCGGGTGCGCTTCCGCCAGGCGGATGGCGTCCACCGGAGAGTAGACGGCGGCGACATTTGCGCCGGATGCTTTCTCGGTTATCAGGCTGCGTGGCGCTGATGAGCCGGGGACGCGGAGCAGATCGCCGTAACATGCGATGAGAATCCGGGGATCGCGGGACAGTTCAAGAATCATATCGATAACATTGGCCGGGGTGACGCATACAGGACAGCCGGGGCCGGAGAGCAGCTCCACGGATGGGGGCAGCAGGCTTTTGATGCCGCTTCTGGCGATGGCCATTGTGTGGGTGCCGCATACTTCCATCAGGCGGATCGGCCCTGTCTGATCTGCACAGTGCTCAATCTTTCTTAAGATTTCGGGGACGTCCTGCGGGTTTTTGAAATATTCTTCAGAGAGCATCTTTTAATTCCTCCAGAAGCGCGATGTTTTCCAGGGCTTCTTTTTCTGACATTTTCTGGATGGCGAAGCCGGCGTGAACCATCACGTAATCGCCGGGGAAGGCATCAGGAATGAAGTCGATGCGGACGTTCTGGGTAAGACCGCCCGCTTCACACTCTGCCGAGGTTCCTTCGATTCTGTTGATTTTCATTGGCATTGCCAGACACATGACTGGTCACTCCTTCCTTGTTCTGATTTCCTGCATTCTGATTTCCTGCAATCTGATTTTCTGTGCAATCCCGAGCTGGCCGAGGCTGATGCCTTCGTCGTTTGGGGATACCTGCCGGTGCGTGTATACGGAAAAGCCGTTCTTTTCAAGCAGAGCCGTGATTCCCGACAGGAGAAAACGGTTCTGAAATACGCCGCCCGAGAGAACGACGGGCAGTCGCTTAGGGTTTAGGGTTATACATTGCTCAAGCGCCATACAGCACAGCGTCGCCATAAAGCGAAGCGCAGTTTCTCCGGAATTCTGCTGCCGGTCCATGTCACGTAATATTTCCGTGATGAGGGGGCGGGTGTCGAAGTATCTTACGCCGTTCTCCGTATAAAATGTCACCGGATAGGACAACTCTTTAAGCGAGTCTGCGCCGCCCGGGAGTTCGTCGGCTGTCTCAGCAGGGGATAAAGCTTCGACAAGCGCGGCGCCTTCCCCTTCGTAAGTCACCTCTCTCCGGTTCAGTATCAGTGCGCAGATGCCGTCGAAGAGCCGCCCGATACTGGAGGCGCGTGGACATGTTCCGGAGTCGAGCAGACGGCTGAGCAGGAGACACTCGCTCTCTGGAAGCGGAATTTTCTGCAGCAGATTTTCGCACGGCGCAGCTTCGCACGGTGCAGTCTCCTTTGTTGAAATCTTCTCCGTTAGAACCTCTGCCCGTACAGCGTCTGGAGAACCGGCAGAGAAACCGGTCAGTCCTGCCGCATCCCGGACAAGCGCCAGCGCAATGCGTCCGATCTCTTTGGCGGCCTGGTCTCCGCCCGCCAGACAGATGGGGCGTATGGAGCCGTCCCGGGAAAAGCGCTGAAGATCTCCTGTTAAAAATTCCCCTCCCCAGACCGTGCCGTCGGTTCCGAGGCCTGTTCCGTCCCAGATGATTCCGAAACAGGCGGTATCCACGCCGTTGTCGGTCATGCAGGAGGCCATATGCGCCCAGTGGTGCTGAACGTGCAGGATCGGAAACGCGCTTTCTTTCGCAGCGTGCTCTGCCTCCCGGGTGGAAAGGTAGTCGGGGTGGAGATCGCACACGTACATGGAAGGCCTGATGCGGAACAGCCGTCGGTATGTGTCCAGCGCCTCGCTGTAGTGGGCCAGCGTCTCGGCGTTTTTCAAATCGCCGATATACGGGCTTATGAAAGCGAGCCTGCCCCGGCCGAGCGCGAAGGACGCTTTTTGTTCTGCTCCCATGGCGAAGATCCCGTCTGCGTCAAAGGGAAGCCGGATGGGACTCGGAGTATACCCGCGGCTTTTCCGCAGAAAATAAGTCCGCGCTCCCAACACAGAGACAAGCGAGTCATCGCACCGGTTTTGAATCTTCCGGTTGTGAAAAAGGAAGCCGTCGGCTGTCCGGGAGAGCGCCTGCACCGCCGCCTGATTGCCGGTCAGAACCGGGCAGCCCGGAAGATTGCCGCTTGTCATGACAAGGATATCGGGGCCGCCGAATGTCTGATCAGTCAGAAGGAGGTGAAGCGGTGTGTAGGGGAGCATGACGCCGAGCCGGGGACTGAAACTTAACTCCGGATATGCGTTTTTGTCCTTTTTGGCCAGAAGGACAATGGGGCGTGCGGGGCTTTGCAGGAGCCGCTCCTCTTCTTCGGAAATGCGGCACATTCTCCGCGCCGCTTCGAGGGTGCCGCACATGACGGCGAGAGGCTTTTCGGGGCGGTGCTTTCCGGCGCGCAGCCGTTTTACCGCCTCCGGATTCATGGCGTCGCAGGCCAGATGGATGCCGCCGATTCCCTTTACGGCAAGGATGCCGCCTTTTTTTAATACACCCTGCGCCCGCGCAAAAACATTCTGCTCTCTGACCGCCGCTGAGAACGCTTTCCTTCCGGCGCCTGTACAGAATCCCTGAGCCCCTGCAAGCATACAGGCTTCCGCGGTTCCTGCATCCACATAGAATACCTGCGGCCCGCATTTCGGGCAGCAGTCGGGCTGGGCGTGGTACCTCCGGTCGCGGATATCACTGTACTCGGCGCTGCACTTTTTACACATGGCGAATCCTTTCATGACAGTATTCTTTCTGTCGTAGGGAAGGGACTCAATAATCGTGTATCTGGGCCCGCAGTTCGTACAGTTGATAAAAGGATAGCGGTACCTCCGGTCGGACTTATCCTTAAGCTCTGCCTCGCATTCCGGGCAGATACCGATGTCCGGGGAGATGAGCGTGAAGCCGTCGCTGATGCGGCTTTCGCGGATTGTGAAAGTCTCAAACTGCCGTGCTTTTTCCCGGTCTTCCGGAGGCGGACAGGGGGAGAGTTCCACGTTTTCCACCACAGCGGCGGGAGGAGGCGACAGGCGGATCCGGCGCACAAAGGCATCCAGCGCCTGTCCGGTTCCGGCAAGTTCTCCGTCCAGGCCGGAGGATGTGTTGCGGACCCATCCGCGGATGTTAAGCTCCCCGGCAAGACGGTGGAGAAAGGGGCGGAAGCCTACGCCCTGTACGATCCCCTCCGCGCGGAAGCGGACGTATGTTTCGTTTTTACGTTCTTCCTGTTTAGTGTTCTTTTTGTCAGAACTCAAATTCATACGCAGCTCCTGATTTTCTCCTCAATGAAAGCGGCGAGCGCGTCAACCCCCTGTCCGTCCCGGCTGCTTAAGCAGAAAAGCGGAGCCTCCGGGTTGACGGCCTCATAGTTGGCGCGGACTCTCTGTTCGTCAAAGTCAAAGTACGCGAGCATGTCATACTTGTTCAGCACAAGGCAGTCTGTGTCCGTGAACATGAGCGGATATTTTTCCACCTTGTCATCCCCCTCCGGAATGCTCAGGATGGTAAGCCTTAAGGACTCTCCGATCCGGAATTCGGCGGGGCAGACGAGGTTCCCGATATTTTCCACAAATATGACGTCCAGGTCGTCCAGGGGAAGCTCCGGCAGGATCGCCCGGATGCTCATGGCCTCGATATGGCAGGCGCCGTCCGTGTTAAGCTGCACTGCCGGAATCCCGAGCTTTGCGATTCTTTCAGCGTCCACCTGCCCGGCGATATCTCCTTCGATGACGCCGATCCGGAAGTTTGGTTTCAGCGCTTCGATGAGGGCAGTGATCAGACTTGTCTTTCCCGCGCCCGGGCTTCCCATCACATTGACCATGCAGATGCGGTGAGCGGCCAGCGTATCCTTCACCTCCTGGCTTACATCTTCATTCCAGTCCATCAGCTGATGCAGTACTTTGATCTCCATCGATATCTACCTCCATGCTTTTTATGTAAAATTCTTTTCCCGAGAGGATCTGAAGGCGCAGACTGCCGCAGTGCGGGCATGCAAGCCGGTGCGGTGTGATCTCTCCCTCGCGGCCGCAGTCCCGGCAGCGGACTTTCACGGGAAGAAATTCGGCTTCAATCCGCGCGCCTTCCGCGATCGTTCCCTCCGCGAGCATGTCCAGGTAGACCTGGATGCACTCGGGGACGATGCCGCCCAGGCGGCCGACGCACAGGCGGATAACACGGATCCGCGCCGCGTGCTGCTTTTCGGCGGTTTTCAGGCAGTAGTCGAGAAGGTGTTCTGTGACGGAAAGTTCATGCATTGTCTGTCCTCCTGCTCCGGCGCCGGCGTACAGGAAACTCAAAACCGGCTCTTCATTGGCCGGATTGCCGTCTGTACCCTGGCGCTGTCTGATATACAGAGTACATTCTACCACAATTTTCCGCTTTAAAACTGTTAAAATTCAAATTTTAAGTATTGTAAAAAAAGAAAATCAGGATTATAACAGATAATGGGGTTAAAATTTCAAAAATTTAGAGGAAAGGGACGAAATACTATGACAATGATACCGTTTCTGATAGGAATTCCGGTTGTTTTGGCGGTGCTGTTTCCCTTTGTCCGTGATTCAAAGACAAGAGGGTATCTCGTGTACGCGGGGGCCGGCATTGTGATGACCGCCACGGTGGTATTTATCGTTTCGTGGATCAGCGGAGGGGCGCAGACATGGATGCTCTATCAATCTACAGAGACAGTAGATCATCTGATGACAGCCGGGGACATTTTTCTCATGTGCCTGATCGTGTACATGAGCGTAAAATACAAACGGGTACTGCCTGTTCTTCTCTCTGTGGGACAGACAGCGCTTCTTCTGTACACAGAGTTTACAGTGGAACTGCCGGAGGGGCCGCACATGACGGTGGACTGGATGACGATTCTGATGTGCATCATCATCGCGTTTATCGGCGGTTTTATCTGTATTTACACAGTGGGATATATGAAGGGATATCATGAGCACCACAAAGATGTGAAGGACCGGCAGCCCTTCTTTTTCTCCATGCTGTTTCTGTTCCTGGGAGCAATGTTCGGGCTTGTGTTCTCGCAGAGCCTGATCTGGATGTATTTCTTCTGGGAGATTACGAGTGTGATTTCGTTCCTTATGATCGGATATACGAAGACAGAGGAGGCGGTGAACAACAGCTTCTGCGCCCTGTGGATGAACCTTCTGGGCGGACTTGGATTCGCGGCGGGTATCGCCTGGATGGCATACATGAACGGTACGGTTCAGCTGCTTGATGTACTGAGTGTGGGCGGAGAAGTGCCCCTTCTGTGCCTGGCGCTTGCCGGGCTTACCAAATCGGCGCAGCTTCCGTTTTCCACGTGGCTTCTCGGGGCGATGGTGGCTCCGACTCCGTCCAGCGCGCTGCTTCACAGCGCGACCATGGTGAAAGCGGGCGTTTACCTGCTGATCCGTCTTTCACCGGCATTTGAGGGCAATCTGACGGGGATTATCGTGTCCAGCATCGGCGGACTGACCTTTATTATGGCGAGTATGATGGCGATTGCGCAGAACGACGGAAAGAAAGTGCTGGCCTTCTCCACAGTCTCAAATCTGGGGCTGATCGTAGGATGCGCAGGCATCGGCGTGGAGGAGACGGTCTGGGCGGCCATCTTCCTTATGATTTTCCATTCAGTGAGCAAGTCCATGCTTTTCCAGTCAGTAGGCGCGACAGAGAATACGCTTGGTTCAAGAGATATTGAGGACATGCACGGGCTGATTATCCGGGTGCCGAAGCTTGCTTATATTATGGGAATCGGAATCGCGGGAATGTATCTGGCGCCTTTTGGAATGCTCATCTCCAAGTGGGTCGCTCTGAAAGCCTTTGTGGATTCGGGAAACTTCATTCTCGTGCTCTTTATTGCATATGGAAGTGCTACGACGATGTTTTACTGGACGAAATGGCTGGCTAAGCTTCTCTGCTTCCACATCCCCCGGGAGACGGTGAAGGATGTGACGCGAAAAGACGAGTATGTGTCCATGTTTTTCCACGCGGCGGTCATGCTGCTTCTGTGCCTGCTTCTGCCCTTTGTGGCGATGTGGATCGTCAATCCGATTGTGCGGGAACTGTTCGGAAATTCCACGGATGTGCTCGCCATGAGCGTGCTTGAGACAATGGCGATCATGCTTGTTTCGATCTTTATTGTTCCGGTGGTTATGTTCTTTATCAGCCGGAGATCACACAGAGAGCTTGTGCCGATCTATATGAACGGAATCAACGAGGGAGACAACCGTTACTTTACGAACAGCTACGGGGAGAAAGAGCACCTGTATTTGAGCAACTGGTATCTCCGGTTTGAGTTCGGCAGACGGCACTTAAGGATTCCATCGATCATCGCGGCTGCCGCGGTGCTTGTGCTCGGGTTCTGTCTTGTGATAGGAGGTGCGCTGTGATGAATGTGGGATTTGTGATTGCGTACATTGTGCTTGCTCCCTTCCTCGGAGCGCTGCTGGACGGCATTGACAGGATCATCAGCGCCAGAATGCAGAGAAGAAAAGGGCCGGGGCTGCTCCAGCCGTTCTATGACCTGGGAAAGCTGTTTTCCAAGGAAATGATTGCTGTCAATAATGTGCAGCTTCTTCTGAATATGAGCTATCTTGTGATTCTTGTGATTGCCGGGGCAATGCTTTTTGCGGGAGCGGATCTTCTGATGGTGCTTTTCATTTTAAGCACCGCGGATATGTTTCTTATTATGGCGGCGTCCAGCGATTCCTCGCCCTATGCGAATATGGGGGCAAGCCGGGAGATGCTTCAGATGATGGCCTACGAGCCGCTGACCCTTCTTGTAGCAGTGGGATTTTATCTGACGACGGGATCGTTCCAGGTAGCAGACATTATTCAGGCGGATACAAGCGCGGTGCTCTGGATGCCCGGACTTCTGGTTGGATTTATGTTTACATCGGCGATCAAGTTCAGAAAATCGCCGTTTGATCTGTCAACAAGCCATCATGCCCATCAGGAGATGGTAAAAGGGCTTACGACAGAGATGTCGGGAACGACCCTTGCGGTGATGACGATTGCGGAATATTATGAGACTGTGCTCCTGCTTGGAATTTTCTGCCTGTTTATTGTCAACAGTACGTGGTGGAGCTGGATTGCAGCCATTCTTGCCTGTGCGGTGATTTATTTCCTGGAGATCCTCTGGGACAATGCGTGTGCGAGAGTAAAGTGGAAGACACTGCTCTACAGCTGCTGGATTGTAACTTTAGTGGCGGGCGGGATAAATATTCTGATCCTGATGCTGATCAAATGACTGGAGGCAGATAAAGATGAACAAAGTATCAAAATCACCGTGGCTGCTCCACTACGACGCGAGCAGCTGTAACGGATGCGACATAGAAGTGCTTGACTGCCTGACTCCGAAATACGATATTGAGCGTTTCGGGATTATCAATACGGGCGATCCGTTTCAGGCGGATATTCTGCTGATCACCGGAGGAGTGAACAGTCAGACGGAAAGTGTGGTAAAACAGATATACAGCCAGATGCCGGAGCCGAAAGTTGTCGTCGCGGTGGGTATATGTGCCTGCACAGGCGGCGTTTTCAAAGAGTGCTACAATATCAGGGGCGGGATCGACACCGTGATCCCGGTCGATGTGTATGTGCCCGGATGCGCGGCCCGGCCGGAGTCTATCATCGACGGCGTGGTAAAGGCGCTTGAGATTCTGGATGAGAAACAGGCCGAACATAAAAAGAACGGAGGCGGCGCACATGGCATATCAAAGTGAGATAAAAGAGACCGCGATGGCGGATTTTTTCCCGGCGGTCGTGAAGATGAAGACAGATCAGTGGCGGCTCGTGCAGATCTGCGCGGTCTCGGTGGAGGGAGGATATGAGATGAGCTATTCCTTCTGTAAGGACTATGAGATGGTGACCCTCCGGCTGAATGTGGCTGAAGAGGAAGAGATTGCGAGCATCACGCAGATTTATCCGTGCGCGTTCCTGCAGGAGAACGAGGCGGCTCAGCTTTTCGGCGTGAAGATTGTGAACATACGCCCGGATTACCGCGACCGGCTGTACCGGATCGACGAGACGGCGCCGTTTAAGACAAAGGAGTAGGGATTATGGCAAAGAGAAGTATTGTACCTTTCGGCCCGCAGCATCCTGTCCTGCCGGAGCCGGTTCATCTGGATCTTGTGCTGGAGGATGAGACGGTGGTGGGCGCGGTGCCAAGCATCGGCTACATCCACAGAGGGCTTGAAAAACTTGTGGAAAAAAGAGATTTTAAACAGTATGTATATATCGCGGAGCGTGTGTGCGGCATCTGCAGCTGTGGCCACGGCCTGGGTTACTGTGAGTCCGTGGAGCAGGTTATGGGAATCGAGGTGCCGGACCGGGCCAAGTTCTTAAGAGTCATCTGGATGGAGATGAGCCGTGTACACAGCCATCTTCTCTGGCTCGGGCTTCTGGCAGACGCTATGGGATTTGAAAGCCTTTTCATGGAGAGCTGGAGACTCAGGGAGAAGATCCTTGATATGTTCGACGAGACGACCGGCGGAAGGATCATCCATTCTGTCAACTGCGTAGGCGGAGTCCAGAAAGATATGGACAGCACCATGTTAAACGGTATTCTTGAGGCAGTGAAAGATCTTGAGAAGGAGATGAGGCCGGTTGCGGATACCTTCCTTGAAGACTATACGGTACAGAGCCGTCTGAAGGGAGTCGGTGTATTAAGCCGGGAGAGAGCGATTGAGCTCGGCGCGGTGGGGCCCATGCTGAGGGCAAGCGGCGAGGAGTATGACGCGCGTCTGCTTGGCTACGCGGCCTATCCGAACCTGACGGTGGAGCCGGTTACATCAAAAGACGGCGATTCCTACGCGAGATGCGAGGTCCGGATAAAAGAGCTCTTCCAGTCCTTTGATCTGATCCGGGAAGCCATCGGAAAGATCCCGGAAGGGGACATCAGTGTCCCGGTCAAGGGCAATCCGTCGGGAGAGTTTTTCATGCGGATCGAGCAGCCCAGGGGCGAGGCGGTTTACTATGTGAAGGGAAGCGGGAAGAAATTCCTTGAACGGTTCCGGCTGCGCACCCCCACAACGAGCAATATCCCGCCCATGGTGGAGACATTAAAAGGCTGCCAGCTTGCGGATGTACCGCTTCTGATTCTGACAATCGATCCGTGTGTGAGCTGCACGGAGCGGTAGAGAGGAACACAGGAAGAAGGCACAGGCTGACAGTGTGCGACAAGACAGTGCCGTCTGAAAGAGGGCGGCGGAATGGAGATAGAGCATATGAGCAAGAGGAAAGTTCTGACATTTGCCGGAAGAGCGCTTAAGAATCTGTTTCAGAAGCCGGCGACCACGTCGTATCCTTTCGAGCCCGCCGTATATCCGGAGCGGATGAGGGGACATGTGGAGATTCATATGGAAGACTGTATCTGCTGCGGGCTGTGCATGCGCTCCTGCCCGTCACAGGCAATCCGGGTGGACCGCAGGGCGGGAACATGGACGATCCGGCGGTTTGACTGCGTACAGTGCTCAAGCTGCGTGAACGTGTGTCCGAAGAAATGTCTGACGATGGAGGCCGGATATACCCGGCCGGATACGAGAAAGACGGATGAGACATTTATAAAGCCGGCTCAGCCAGAGGAGGCCCGGGCAGAGGCAGCATCTGTGAAAGCAGAGGAAGCTGAACAAAAGCAGCAGGAAAAGCAGAAGGATTGCATCCCGGAACGGATATGAGGTTGTCCCCGTGGCATACGGAGGATTTCCGAAGGGCGTGAAAGGGTCTCAGGAGAAGATGGAGCAGGTGTTTTACAGCGCCGTTTCCCAGGCGGAGGAGATTCTGGAGACGGGAGACGTGATGAAAGACCTTGAAAATCTGCGGAAGATTATGCGGACGACAGAGGAATATATCAGAAATGAGCTTTGATTTTTATAAAAGGGCGGCCATTGTCTGCCGGGCGATCCCCTGCGGAAAGGCGGCCTCCTACGGACAGATCGCCCTTCTCTGCGGAAAGCCGAAAAATGCCCGTCAGGTGGGGTATGCGCTGAACCGTGGGCGTTTGGGCGACGGGATTCCCGCCCACAGGGTGGTAAACGGAAGGGGATTTTTAAGCGGTGCGGCGTCCTTTGAGACAGACGACATGCAGAGACGGCTTCTGGAGTCGGAGGGCGTGGAAGTGGAGCGGACGAATGACGGATGCCGTGTGGACTTAAAGCGGTTCGGATGGCATAATACGATGGAAGAGGCGATAGAATTCCGGGAGATGTTCGAGCGTCTCGGAATATGAGGACAGATGATGAAGATCAGATGCATTGCCCTCGATCTGGACGGCACGACGCTGAACAGACAGGGAAAGTTAAGTAAGAGAAACAGAGAAGCGCTGGAGCAGGCCGCGGCCGAAGGAATCTGCATCGCGGTTGCCAGCGGACGGTCTTATGATTCGCTTCCGGCAGAAGTCCTTTCTGTGCCGGGGGTGCGCTATGCCATTACGTCGAACGGTGCGGCGGTCTGTGATCTTAAGACAGGCGCGCGTCTGATGCGGCGCAGGATGACGCAAAAGTCGGCGGAAGAGATCCTCGCGCAGACGGCAGAGTACGATGTGCCGTTTGAGGCGTTTGTAGACGGAAAGCCCTACGCCCAGAGGGAGTATGTGGAAGATCCGGTCCGCTTTGGAGCTTCGCCCCGGGCCATTGGCTACATACAGGGGACGAGGGAACCCGTGGAAGATATGAGAGAGTTTATCAGGCAGCATAAGAATGAACTGGACAGCATTGACGTTGTTGCGAAGAGCGAACCGCTTAAAAAGGAACTGTGGATAAAGATCGCGGAAAATGTGAGCGATGTGTATCTCACATCGTCCGTTCCCCAGCTTCTCGAGATCGCCCACAAAGACGCGGGGAAGGAAAATGCGGCGCTGTTTCTTCTGGAGCATCTGGGACTGAAGCGGGAAGAGCTGGCGGCGTTTGGGGACGCCCACAACGATATCGGTCTTTTAAAACTTGCGGGGATCGGGTTTGCGGTGGCAAATGCGTCGCCGGACTGTCGTGCCGCGGCTGACCGGATCGTTTCGTCCAATGAGGAGGACGGAGTGGCAGAAGGAATCTTCCGGATTCTGGAATAATCGGAAAACAGCGGCAGGTCTGCGGAGAAAGCTGATGCGGAAAATGGAGAGTACAGGATGCGAATTATCATATCACCTGCAAAGAAAATGAATACGGATACAGACACACTTGCGCCGGAGGGATTGCCGGTATTTCTGGATAAAACGAAGGAGCTCCTTGAATGGATGCGCCGCCTTACGCCGGGAGAGGCACAGAGTTTATGGAAATGCAATGACAGGATTGCGGAGCAGAATTACCGGAGATTTCAGGAGATGAATCTTACGCGGGGGCTGACCCCGGCGGTGATCTCTTACGAGGGGATTCAGTACCAGTATATGGCGCCCGCTGTGTTCGGAGGCGCGGAGACGGACTATATACGGGGGCATCTTCGGATCCTGTCGGGATTTTACGGTGTGCTGAAACCTTTTGACGGGGTGGCTCCGTACCGGCTGGAGATGCAGGCGAAGGCGTCGGATGAGGGGGATCTGTACCGGTTCTGGGGCGATCTCATTTACCGGGAAGTCACGGACGGAGATCATCTGATTCTGAATCTGGCGTCAAAAGAGTACTCACGCTGCGTGGAGAAATATCTGCAGCCGGAGGATACATATCTGACATGCGTATTCGCCGATCTGGTGGACGGGAAAGTGAAACAGAAAGGTACCTTCGCCAAGATGGCGAGAGGAGAGATGGTGCGGTTCCTGGCGGAGAATCAGGTGGAGGAGCCGGAGGAAATCCGGGGTTTTGACCGTCTCGGATACCGGTTCGAGGAACGCCTGTCGACGGAGAAAGAGTATGTGTTCATCAGGAACGCATCAGAAACGGAAAACAGGAATAGTCTTCAGTAATTCGGAGGGACGGATTTTGGACGCAGAGAGAGATAAAATATTAAACGCAATGGAACAGGTCGGCGGGGTGATCTTCGGCAAAAGCCGCGAGATCCGGGAGATTATGCTGGCGATTCTCGCCAACGGACACGTCCTTCTGGAGGATATCCCGGGCGTGGGGAAGACGACGCTTGCGCTCGCCTTTTCCCGGTCGATGAGCCTGGATTTCCGGAGAATCCAGTTTACTCCGGATGTGCTCCCGTCGGATCTGACGGGATTCTCTGTTTACCGGAGGGAAGAAGAGAAATTCGTATATCAGGAGGGAAATGTCTTCTGCAACCTGCTTCTGGCGGACGAGCTGAACCGTACTTCGCCGAAGACACAGTCTGCTCTTCTGGAGGTAATGGAGGAGAGAAAAGTGACGGTGGAGGGCGTGACCCGGGAAGTGCCGGTTCCCTTCTTTGTTATAGCAACGCAGAATCCGTCCGGAGCAGCCGGCACGCAGCGGCTTCCGGAAGCTCAGGTGGACCGGTTCATGATGTCCCTGTCGATCGGATATCCGGATCGTGAAAGTGAGCTGAACCTGGCAAAGGGGATCGGATATGAGGACAGACTTCACAGTGTCAGACCGGTGCTGGAAAGGAAGGAGCTTCTTGATATCCAGAGAGAAATATGCGAAGTGTATATCAAAGACTCCGTGTACCGGTATATTGTCAGCCTTGTCAGAGCGACAAGAGAGCACAGCCGTCTGCTTCGCGGCGGCAGCCCCAGGGCAACGATCGCCCTTGTGAGACTTTCCCGGGCGGCGGCGTGGCTTAACGGGCGGGATTATGTCACGCCCGGGGATGTGGCGGAACAGTTCCCCTATATTATAAGACACCGCATTTCCCTGAACGGCGGTGCAGAGATGGAAAATGTGACGAAAGAGGACATTATACAGGATATTACAGAGTCAGTGGAGAGGCCGCCTCTGGGAGAAAAGATGCGATGAAGAAAGCGGTATATATCATTGTCATGGCAGCAGCGTGGTATATCGCGGGGATGTACAGGCTGTTTCCGTTCATGGTACTGGCTGTGGCGCAGGTTATGGCGTTCTTTGTGATGCTGATTGTGTCGCGGTATCTGAGGGGCGGAGTCTTTGCTGCGCCCGCGGGCACGGTTGTGGAGGCTGAGAGAGGAGCCGGATGCGGAATTCCGGTTGATGTTGAGAACAGAAGGAAGATATCCGCTGCCAGGTTCACCATCCGCATGAAGGTGAGATACAGAGGAGAGAAGAGGGGAAAAACCGAAAGATTTACCGGGAATATCAGCGCAGAGAGCCGCATCCGGATCCTTGTCCCTGTACACACGCCTCACTGCGGTGTCCTGAAGGCGGAGCCGGAGGAAATGAAAGTGTACGACCCGTTGTCCCTCTTCGGTGCAAAAGGATCGTTTGACGGCGCGGTGGATGTGGTTGTCTTTCCGGTAAAGAGAAGGGCGAATATTGTCTTTGAGGAGCCGTATCCGGGGCTGAGCCGGGGCGGAGAGAATACGGGAAGAGACGGAAAGGCGGCAGAGTACGGAGACGTGAAGTTTCTCAGAGAATACAGAGAGGGAGACTCCAGCAGAGCCATACACTGGAAACAGAGCGCCCGGACAGATACGCTCTGGGTCAGAGAGTATGAGCCGGAACCGGAACGGCACACAGAGCTCAGGCTTGATCCGTGGGGGAAAAAGGATTCCGGAGAGATGATTCCGGACGCGTTCTACGAGATTCTGTACGCACTTTTATGCGGTCTGGCGGAAAACGGAAGCAGTGTGACTGTAAGATGGACAACTCCGGCAGGGAAACCGTCGTCCTATTGGATTTCGGATGATGACAGTGCCAAACGGATGCTCTGCGAACTGTTTGCGGACGACGCCGCCGCCTGGAGGGAAAACCGGGACGGAGAGGAAGCAGAAAATACGGTGTCAGAAGCAAACCGGGCGAAGAAAGAAAAGAGCCGGGCATACAGCAGAAGCCGCGCGAAGAAAGAAAAGAGTCAGGTATACAGCGGGAGCCGGGCGCATACAGGAAACAGCGCCGGGGCGGAGCCGGGGTATATTCTGGACGGGAGTCTGAGGCTGATGCGGGGAAACGAAACGGTGTTTTGTTTCTCGCCGGATCTTTATGAGGAGGAACTGGAGCGGGTTACACTTTATCTGTAGATAACAGCAGGTTATCAGGTGGTAAGCGATGAAAAAGACAGCGGAAAGAAGAAAAAGAAAAACGGAGCAGTGGATGGCGCCGGTGTTCCAGATGACAGGAACTGCCTGCGTCCTTATTTTTCTCATGTCTGTCAGCGGAAGCGGAACAGGCGCGTGGTATCTTTTTGCGGCTGCGGCCGTGCTGTCTCTTCTTCTGTGGCAGATCTCGCTGAGACGGAAAAAATGGATGGCGCCGGCGCTGCTTCTTCTCTTCGGGGGAACGGCGGCGCTGTTTTTCTTTTTGAGGGAACCGGCTGTTCAGGGGCTGGAGTATATTGCCGGAAGCATTGCGGGAACTGCCGGGGATACAGAAGCGGCGGCCGGAACTGCAGCGGGGAGTGCGGCAGGGACAGAAACGGCGTTTCTTCTGATTCTGCCTGCCCTGACCGTGCTTTTATCTGTTCTTCTGTACGGACTGCATCTGTTCTGGCCGGTATATGCAGCGGTTACTGTTTTGTTTCTCTCCGGACCGCTGCTTGGGGCGGAGATAATGACACCGTCCGTCTTCGCTATGTGCGTGTTTCAGACAGTGTTCTGGATCCGGCAGACGCAGGCGGCAGGAGGCAGAAGAAACGCGGGGGCACTGGCGCTTACTGCGGCGCTTTTTGCCGCAGCGCTTGTGGCTGTGAGTGCCAATGCCGACTGGTTTTACGACAGAGTATATGACGCAGAGGGAATGCTGCAGAGAACTGTGCGGCGGTTCGACGGGAATGCCGACAGCCCGGCCAGCGGAACAATCAGCAGAGGCAACCGGTACCCGGCGGGCGAGGAGAAGCTGGAAGTGTGGGTTACGGAAGAACCTTCGGAGACGCTGTACCTGAAGGGCTTCAGCGGAGGCAGTTACACGGACGGAGAGTGGCTTCCGAATACAGATGAAGAACTCTTTGACCGCATGGAGGAACAGTATCTGCACTGGGGAAGCTGGAGCGACTGGATTCCGGGAATGTACAGCTCCCTCTATTTTTCCATGAACTGGATGCAGAATACAGAGGATGAGATCCGGCAGATGACAGTGGTGGAGCTGGACCGGTCGGAGACACAGTGGTATCAGCCGTATTACGGGATATGGACGAATTCCGGACAACTTTCACTGGGAGCGGTCGGGTATGAGTTCCGGTATTATGAGCAGGCGGATATGAAACCGGACTGGGATCAGCTTTCGGCCGAATATGAATCCACCGGAAATTCATACCGTGAGCTTAAGGACGCCTACATGGCTGTGGCACAGGAGGCATATACAGAATTTGATGCCGGAGAGACTCCGCGGCTTGCAGAGCTGTGCAGGGAGAATCCACAGGAGGACTTAAGCCATGTCACGTCATTTATCCTGCATACGCTGAACAGCAGGGCGGAATATACGATGACGCCGGGGATGTTCCGGTTCAACCAGGACCCGGTGGAATATTTTCTTTTTGAGAGCGGACAGGGATACTGTCAGCATTTTGCCTCGGCGGCGGCGCTGATGTACCGGATGTATGGAGTCCCTGCCAGATACGCGGCGGGGTACGTCCTTTCCCCGTCGGATTTTGAGCAGCAGGAAAACGGACTGTACCGTGCGGTGGTGACAGACGAGGCGGCACACGCATGGCCGGAGATTTTCCTTGAGAACTACGGATGGACTCCGGTGGAGGTCACTCCGTCCGCTGCCGGGGAGGCCGCGCACTATCCGGGATTTGACAGCTCTGTGTACGACACGATACGTTCGGAGAGCGGCTGGAGTGATTCGGACGGGACACAGGCAGAAGATGCGCAGGCGGATGAGCAGGAAGAGCAGGCCGGCGGGGAGCAGAGCGGAAGCGGCACAGACCCGGCGGAGCGGATACTCACATCAGCCGGAGAGAGGATTGGAAACGCAGTCGGAAAACTGATTCCCGATACGGTATGGGGGAAAGTTCTGCTGGCAGCTGCGGCTTTGGCAGCGCTTGGAGCTGTTCTGTATGTTCTGCATATCCGCAGGGCAAAAAGATGGGAGCGCCTTCTTAAAAACGGCGGAGTAAGACCGGTGTTCGGAAGGATGATGGAGCTCATCCACTATGCGGGGATTCTGACGGATTTTGACGGACAGGAAGAGGCGTTCCCGCAGAGGCTCTCCGAAGAGATCGCATGCATTTCCGGGGAGGAGGCAGAGCGCCTTGTGCGTCTTGTGACAGAAGCCGCGTTCGCGAGAAACGGGGGAGAAAACTCCGGTGAGGATGCCCGGGCTGCAGAGGATGTGTACCGCATTTACCTGAGCGCGGGAAAGGAAGTGATCGCCTCCCTCCCGCGGCACAGAAAGATTGCGGCACGGGTCAGATGGCCGGAAATATCTGTGTAAATCCGCGTGAATGAACTGTGATATTGTCTGCCGCCCCCTGTTTGTGGTATCATAGAGGGAACGCGGAGGACAGGTGATTTTATATGTACATAGCAGATTTGCATATCCACTCCAGATACTCAAGAGCCACGAGCAAAGACTGTACGCCGGAGCATCTGGATCTGTGGGCGAGAAAGAAAGGGATTCATATCGTCGGGACAGGGGATTTTACCCATCCCGCATGGAGGGAGGAACTCTCCGAAAAGCTTACGCCGGCGGAGGACGGGCTCTATGTTCTGAAAGACGAGTACCGGATCGGCGGAGCCATACCCGGGGAGATCCGCCCGAGATTCGTTGTCTCTGGAGAGATCAGTTCCATATACAAGAAAAACGGCAGAGTGCGCAAGGTTCACAGCCTGATTCTTCTTCCGGGACTGGAAGATGCGCAGAAAATTTCAGCCCGGCTGGAACAGATCGGAAATATCCACTCGGACGGACGCCCGATTCTCGGACTCGACTGCCGCGATCTGCTGGAGATTACCCTTGAGATATCGCCCGGGTCGGTGTATGTGCCCGCTCACATCTGGACGCCTCATTTTTCCCTGTTCGGCGCATTCTCAGGGTTTGACACAGTGGAAGAGTGCTTTGAGGATCTGACGCCGCATATCCATGCGATGGAGACCGGGCTGTCCTCTGATCCGCCAATGAACTGGAGAGTGTCAGCGCTTGACCGGTATCAGCTGATCTCCAACTCGGACGCCCATTCGCCGGCAAAACTCGGCCGGGAGGCGAATCTGCTCGATATTCCCATGTCGTATCAGGGACTTTCGGACGCGATTCAGACCGGAAAAGGACTGTACGGAACGATCGAGTTTTTCCCGGAAGAGGGAAAATATCATATGGACGGACACCGGAAATGCAACCTCTGTCTGACTCCGGCGGAGACGATGAAATACGGCGGAAAATGCCCGGTGTGCGGACGGAAAATCACGGTGGGAGTTTCCCACCGGGTTGAGGAACTCTCAGACCGTGCGGAAGGGTATGTAAGGGAAAATGCCAAGCCCTTTGAGAGCCTTGTGCCTCTCCCGGAGGTGATCGGAGCCTGTGTCGGGCATTCTGCCGCGAGTGTGAAAGTGCAGCGGGAATACGAGCGGATGGTACAGGAACTGGGGCCGGAGTTCGAGATTTTAAGGACAATTCCGGCGGACGAGATACGAAAAGCCGCGTCAGAGCGCATTGCCGAGGGGATTGAGCGGCTGCGGGAAGGAAAGGTCGAGCGGATTCCGGGATTTGACGGAGAGTACGGTGTGATCCGTCTGTTCAGCGCGGAAGAACTCCACAATACCGAGGGGCAGATGAGCTTCTTTGACATGATCGGCGTTCCGGAAACGAAAGTATCCGTCGGAAAGAAGGCGGCACGAGAAGAAACGGATCCCGGAGAAGGTGCCGGGGTGAAATCTGAAAGGACCGCTGAGGCAAAATTTGAAAGGATCGCTGAGGCGGAACAGGAAGGAAATTCCGAAGCAAAGTCTGAAAGGAACGCTGAGGCGGAACATGGAAGGAATGTCGAAGCAGAACATGGAAGGGGTGACGGAGCGGATACGGAAAGAGATGCCGGAATGTTCTCAGGGCTGAATCCGGAGCAGGAATATGCCGTCCGGTGTACGTCTCCCCACATTGCCGTCAAGGCAGGGCCGGGCACGGGAAAGACGAAGACGCTCATATCCAGGCTGCGATATCTTCTGGAATACCGGAAGGTCCGTCCGGGAGAGATCACGGCAGTGACTTTTACGAATCAGGCGGCGGCCGAGATGCGCGAACGCCTTATCCGAGAAACCGGGAAAAAGACGATCGGAAGATCGCTCCAGATCGGGACATTCCACGCTGTCTGCATGAATTTCCTCAAAGAACTCGGGGAAGAGTTCTCATTGATTGACAGCGGAGAGCAGAAAGCCTTTGCAGAGGAGGCTCTGGAGGAGACGAGGCTTTCCATGAAGACCGGAGAATTTCTGGAATCTGTATCCCGCAGAAAATCAGGGATGACAAAAACGGGCATGAAATCGGGAATGACAGAACCGGGCGGCGGGGATGATATACTCTGGCAGCAGACTGTGGACCGGTACGAGGAGAGAAAGCGGAAGGCAGGGCTTCTGGACTTTGATGATCTTCTTCTGAGAACAGCGGAACGCATCCGGATCGGGCAGGTGCCGGACGGATGGGAGAAACGCTTCCGCTATCTTCTGACAGATGAGTTTCAGGATATCAATCCGGTTCAGCTGGAACTGATCCGGCTGTGGAGCGGCGCGGGAAGAGAGCTGTTCGTGATCGGAGATCCGGATCAGTCGATCTACGGATTCCGCGGGGCAGACGCTGCGTGCTTTGACCGGCTGAAAATGGAGTATGATGATCTGGAACTGATCACGCTGAAGGAAAACTACCGGTCATCGCCCCAGATTCTGCGCGCTGCAGAGGCTGTGATTTCCGGCGGAGCAGAGAGCAGACTTCATCCGAACTGTCCGGACAATGTGCCGGTGCGGATCGTGCGTTCGGAGAGCTCCGGCGGCGAGGCGGTCTTTATCGCCAAAGAGATCGGGCGCATGACCGGAGGAATCGGCATGCTGGAAGCTCAGGAAGCGGCATGGGAGTCGGGAGAGAGGAAGATCAGGTCTTTCGACGAGATTGCCGTACTCTGCCGGACCCATCATCAGGCGGAGATTGTGGAGCGGTGCCTGAAAAAGGAAAGCATCCCGTATATTATGGCGGGAAGGGAAGACTTCCTGAATGCGGAACGTGTGCAGAACAGTCTGAGATTTTTCCGTCTGCTGGAAATCAGCACTTCGATACGGGAGGGAAATATATGGGAAGAACTGGCCCGCGAGTGCGCTTCCGGCCTCTGGGAGCTTGAGTGGAGCCCGATGGCGGCGGAAGCGGTGAGAAACGCCGCGGAAAAATACCTGCCGCTTTACAGAAAACAGAAGCCGGAGCGGTTTATAAAACAGTGGGCGGAAGATATGGGATTTACAGACGATCCCGACGTGAAAAAGCTTCTGCAGATGACGGTGTTTTACCGGAGTATGCCGGAGTTCCTTCAGACGGTCGGACTGGGCGTGGAGAGTGACCTGAAGCGCTGTCAGGACAAGAAATATGTGTCCGGGGCTGTCACGGTCATGACGCTTCACGGTTCCAAGGGGCTGGAGTTCCCTGCGGTGTTTATCTACGGAGCGGATCAGGGATCGATCCCTCTGGAGAGCGAGAGCCATCCGGCGGACACAGAGGAGGAGCGGCGGCTGTTCTACGTGGGAATGACACGGGCGAAAGAAGAGCTGATCCTGACCGCAGCGAAAGAACCGTCGGAGTTTCTGGAAGAGCTTCCGGAAGGACTGGCCGCCTCTGAGAACGCGGCGAGAAAGAAAAGAGAAGAAAACTGGCATCAGATGAACCTTTTTGACATGTGACGGGTCTGAGCCTGAAAGGAGATATAAATTCATATGAAACTGGGAGAAAAACAGGTGCTGACCGCAGTGAAAAAGGTGGATTTCGGCATGTATCTGGGCAGTGAGGAGGAGAGAGTGCTCCTTCCGAAAAAGCAGGTTCCGGAGGGGCTTGAGCCGGGAGATCCGGTGGAGGTCTTTCTGTACAAAGATTCTTCCGACCGTCTCATTGCCACGACAAACGAGCCGAAGCTGACGCTCGGGAAACTCGCTGTGCTTGACGTGGCGGACGTGGGACGTGTGGGAGCGTTTCTTGACTGGGGACTGGAGAAAGATCTTCTGCTTCCCTTCAAAGAGCAGACGTGGAAAGTGCAGAAGGGCGACCGGTGTCTTGTAAGCCTCTATATCGACAAGAGCGGCAGGCTGTGCGCGACGATGAAGATTTATCCGCTTCTGCGGACAGACTCGCCTTACAGAAAAGACGATACGGTAAAGGGAACGGTTTATGAAGTGAGCCAGAATTTCGGCGCGTTTGTAGCCGTGGACAACTGCTATTCCGCACTGATCCCGCGAAGGGAAATCTATGGCAGGATTACCCCGGGACAGGAGATCGAGGCAAGAGTGACGGCGGTAAAGGAAGACGGCAAGCTGGATCTGAGCGTCAGGGGAAAGATCCCGGAGCAGATGGACGCAGACGCAGAGAAGATCATGAATAAAATTGAAAAGAACGGCGGGATACTTCCGTTTACGGACAAGGCGGACCCGGAGCGCATCAGCACGGAGTTCGGCATGAGCAAAGCGGCATTCAAGCGCGCTGTCGGCAGACTCCTCAAAGAGAAGAAAATCAGGATCGATCACGAGCGGGAACAGATACTTGCAATCCGGATCAAATAGGCTATAATTGTGTTATGCGGGCAGCATAGCGTCAGTGTACAAGGGACAATACGGTCGCTGAAGGGCTGATTTGGGCTCCTTCTGCGTTACTTTCCCTCCGCGTACGTCTCTGTACGCGTCGATCAAGTGCCTTGAAGGCCCCCAAATCAGTACCTTCACGACTCGAAGACTCCAACCGCAGCAATTTCGGTGATTTTCAAGGCAGACGATAGAGGCGTACTGGACGTACGCCGATTGAGGATAACACAGAAAATCGCCGAAATTACGCGGTTTGGAGCGTGTTGCCTCTTGTACACTGACGCTAAGCTACGAGAACACATTCGTTTCATGGGCAGTCAGGAGGAATATCTTATGAAAGTTCAGAATATCACAGATGTAGAGGGCCTTTTCAGAGTGATCGACACATGCAGGGGCAAGGTAGAGCTTGTGACAGGAGAGGGAGACAGGCTGAATCTGAAGTCAAAACTGTCTCAGTATGTCTCTATGGCGAGTGTCTTTTCAAACGGCGAGATTCCGGAGCTGGAAATCGTCACGTATGAGAAAGAGGATACGGATAAGCTGATCCGGTTTATGCTCGGAAGGAAAGAGTAGCATTTTCCTGCAGAAGAGAACGGAGGAAACTTGTGGGGCGGTTCCGAAGGGAGCAGCCCTTTTTGTTCAGGCGACGAGCCAAAGTCGGGCTTGCCCGGGACCTTGGCGACCGCTTACAATCCCGGAATGTGCCCTTGGGTACTTCCGTGATTCAGACAGAGGTGAAGAATGAGTTTTGTACATTTGCACGTCCATACGGAATACAGTCTTCTGGATGGATCGAATAAAATAAAAGAGTACGTCTCCAGGGTAAAAGAGCTGGGGATGAACAGTGCGGCGATTACGGATCACGGCGTCATGTACGGCGTGATCGATTTTTACAGAGAGGCGCGCAGGCAGGGGATCAAACCGATTCTCGGCTGCGAGGTGTATGTCGCGCCGAATTCCAGGTTTGACCGGGAAGTGACAGGCGGGGAGGACCGCTACTACCATCTCGTGCTTCTGGCGGAGAACAACGAGGGCTATGCCAATCTGATGAAGATTGTATCAAAAGGATTTGTGGAGGGATACTATTACCGGCCCCGTGTGGACAAGGAGATTCTGAGGGAGTACCACAGTGGAATCATTGCCTTAAGCGCCTGCCTTGCCGGAGAGGTGCAGAGATATCTTGTGAAGGGACTCTATGACGAGGCGAAGAAGACAGCTCTTGAGTACAGAGATATCTTCGGGGAGAACAATTATTTCCTGGAACTTCAGGACCACGGGCTGCCGGATCAGACGCTTGTGAACCAGCAGCTTATGAAGATGTCACAGGAGACCGGCATCGAGCTGGTGGCGACCAATGACGTTCACTACACTTATGCAGAGGACGCCCGGGCTCATGATATCCTTCTGTGCATACAGACGGGAAAGAAGCTCGCAGACGAGAACCGGATGCGCTATGAGGGCGGACAGTACTATGTGAAGTCGCCGGAGGAGATGGAGAAGCTTTTTCCTTTCGCGCTGCAGGCGCTGGACAACACGCAGAAGATTGCCGACCGGTGTTCCGTGGAGATCGAGTTCGGAGTGACGAAGCTGCCGAAATATGATGTCCCGGACGGGCTGACTTCCTGGGAATATCTGAACCGGCTCTGCTGGGACGGGTTTGCGAAGCGGTATGAAAATCCCCCGCAGGAGCTCAAAGACCGGCTCGAGTACGAGCTGAACACGATCCGCAATATGGGATATGTGGATTACTTCCTGATTGTCTGGGACTTTATCAAATACGCGAAGGATCACGGAATCGCCGTGGGGCCGGGAAGAGGATCGGCGGCCGGGAGCATCGTCTCCTACTGTCTCGGGATCACGACTATTGATCCGATCCAGTATCAGCTTCTCTTTGAGCGTTTCCTGAACCCGGAGCGTGTGACCATGCCTGATATCGACGTGGACTTCTGCTTTGAGCGGAGGCAGGAAGTGATCGACTATGTGGTGAGAAAGTACGGAAAAGACCGGGTTGTGCAGATCGTGACGTTCGGTACGCTGGCAGCCCGCGGAGTGATACGTGACGTGGGCCGCGTGATGGATCTGCCCTACGCGTTTGTGGATTCCATCGCGAAGATGATTCCCCAGGAGCTGAATATAACGATTGACAAAGCGCTTGTGGAGAATCCGGAGCTGAGAAAAACGTACGAGACGGACGAGCAGGTAAAACAGCTCATCGACATGGCGAAGCGTCTGGAAGGGCTTCCGAGACACAGTTCCATGCATGCGGCGGGCGTAGTTATCAGCCAGAAATCTGTGGACGAGTATGTGCCGCTTTCAAGGGCGGCGGACGGAACGATCACGACGCAGTTTACCATGACGACACTTGAGGAGCTGGGACTCCTCAAGATGGACTTCCTGGGGCTTCGGACGCTGACCGTGATTCAGAACGCAGTGGAGATGGCCCGGAAGAAAGACCCGGATATTGACATGGAAAAGATCGACTATAATGATCAGGCGGTCATGGACTATATCGGAACCGGAAAGACGGACGGTATCTTCCAGATCGAGAGCAGCGGAATGAAAAGCTTCATGAAGGAGTTAAAGCCCCACAGTCTGGAGGACATCATCGCCGGCATCGCCCTGTACCGTCCGGGCCCGATGGACTTCATTCCCCAGTATATCAGGGGAAAGAACGACGCGGCATCGATCACCTACGACTGCCCCCAGCTTGAGCCCATCCTGGCGCCGACTTACGGGTGTATCGTGTACCAGGAGCAGGTTATGCAGATCGTCCGGGATCTGGCAGGATACACGCTGGGAAGAAGCGATCTTCTGCGGAGAGCCATGTCCAAGAAAAAGGGGGACGTGATGCAGAAAGAGCGGCAGATCTTTGTCTACGGTGACGAGAAGACAAACGTGCCGGGGTGTATCAAAAACGGAATCGACGAGAAGACGGCGAACAAGATCTATGATGAGATGATCGACTTCGCAAAATATGCGTTCAACAAGTCCCATGCGGCTGCGTATGCGGTTGTATCCTACCAGACTGCGTGGCTGAAATATTACTATCCGGTGGAATTTATGGCGGCGCTGATGACGTCTGTCATTGACAACCCGTCCAAAGTCTCGGAGTATATTTATGCGTGCCGGCAGATGGACATTCAGATTCTGCCCCCGGATATCAACAGGGGAGAGGCGGACTTCTCGGTAGACGGGAGGAATATCCGGTACGGACTGGCCGCGATCAAGAGCATCGGCCGGCCCGTCGTGCAGGCGATCATCGAAGACCGGGATGAGTACGGCCCGTTTAAAAACCTGGAAGACTTCATCACCCGCCTGTCCGCAAAGGAAATTCTGAATAAGAGGATCATCGAGAACCTGATCAAGGCGGGGGCGCTGGATACGCTGGGCGGAACGAGAAAACAGTTCATGAGCATTTATATCCAGATCGTGGAGCATGTGAATCAGGAGAAGAAGTATTCCATGACAGGCCAGATGAGCCTCTTTGACCTCGTAGGTGAGGAGCAGAAAAGCGAGTTCCAGATCAAACTGCCCGATGTGGGCGAATATGCGAAGGAGAATCTCCTTGCGTTTGAAAAAGAGGTGCTCGGTATCTATATCAGCGGACACCCGCTGGATGAGTATGAGGAGAAATGGAAGAAAGTCATTACTGCCACGACACTGGACTTCCAGCCTGACGAAGAGAGCGGACGGACGAAAGTGCATGACGGGGCAAAGGAGATCGTCGGCGGGATGATTACGGATAAGACGGTCAAGCACACAAAGACGAACCAGATGATGGCCTTCGTCACGCTGGAGGATCTGGCGGGTACGGTGGAAGTTGTCGTGTTCCCGAGAGACTACGAGAAAAACAGGGAGTATCTTGAACAGGACAGCAAGGTGTTTATCCGCGGACGTGTCTCCGAGGAGGAAGAGAAAGCGAGCAAGCTGATCTGCGAGAAGGTGATTCCGTTCGAGAAGACGAAGAGGGAGCTGTGGATCCAGTTCCCGGACAAGGCGTCCTTCCTCGACGAGGAGCAGATCGTATACGGCTATCTGGCTGATTCCGAGGGCGAGGACGAGGTTGTGATTTACTGTGCGAAGGAGCGCGCAATCAAGCGTCTGCCGCGGAACAGAAACATTTCAGTGAGCCCGCAGATATTGGGCAGACTGATGAATCATTTCGGGGAGAGCCGGGTAAAAGTGGTGGAAAAAGCTATTGAAAACCATTTCTAAATACGATAAAATATTGTCGGAATTGTTAGTTTCTATGGTTTATTACAGACCTGACAGTTATCGGAGTTGGAGAAAGGTGGAGAAAATATGGCAGAGAATATGATGGATAAGGAAAAATACCTGGATGAGATTGAAGACAGAATCCGTACAGTCGGCGTTCTCACAAGCGGGGGCGACGCGCCGGGAATGAATGCAGCGATCCGTGCGGTCGTGCGTACGGCTCTGTCAAAAGGGCTTAAAGTCCGCGGAATCCGCAGAGGTTATCACGGACTTCTGAGAGAGGAGATTATTGATCTTTCCGCCCGTGATGTTTCAGATACAATTCAGCGCGGCGGCACATTCCTTCAGACAGCGCGCTGCCAGGCGATGAGAACAGAGGAAGGACAGCAGAAAGCGGCTGCAATCTGCAAGAAATACGGCATCGACGGCCTTGTGGTCATCGGCGGAGACGGTTCCTTTGCGGGAGCGCAGAAGCTGGCGAACCTGGGAGTAAACACAATCGGTATTCCGGGAACCATCGACCTGGATATCGGATGTACAGACTACACAATCGGTTTTGATACAGCGGTAAATACGGCGATGGAAGCGATCGATAAAGTCCGCGATACATCCACATCTCACGAGAGATGCAGTATCATCGAGGTTATGGGACGTGACGCGGGTTATCTTGCTCTCTGGTGCGGTATCGCAAACGGTGCAGAGCATATCCTCATGCCTGAGGAACATGATTTCAACGAGCAGGAAATTATCGATGATATCATGGCAAACAAAAAGCGCGGCAAGAAAAACTATATCATCATCAATGCAGAGGGAATCGGAGATTCCATCAATATGGCAAAGAGAATCGAGGAAGCAACCGGAATCGAGACGAGAGCGACAATCCTCGGACACATGCAGCGCGGCGGAAGCCCCACATGTAAGGACAGAGTTTACGCATCCATCATGGGAGCGATGGCTGTGGATCTTCTCTGCCAGGGTAAGACAAACCGCGTAGTCGGATACAAAGACGGAAAATACGTGGACTTCGACATCGACGAAGCTCTCAGCATGAAGAAGACGATCTCCCAGTATCAGTACAATGTAGCAAAAACACTGGCTCTCTGATCAAAGACAGAGAGCCGCCGGGAAAGATGCCGGCGCGGGGGAGAACGGAGCAAGGAATATTGGGGAGCAGACGTGGATATGGAGAACAGGAAGACAGCGCCGGTCGGCGTGTTTGATTCCGGAGTCGGCGGGCTGACGGTGGCGAGAGAGATTTCCCGTCAGCTCCCGAACGAAAATATAGTATATTTCGGGGACACGGCCCGTGTCCCTTACGGAAGCAAATCTCAGAACACGATTATCCGGTTTTCGGAGCAGATTATTCGTTTTTTAAAAACAAAAGATGTGAAGGCAATCGTTATCGCGTGCAACACTGCCAGCGCCCTGGCGCTTGATGCGGTGCGGGATGAGTTTGACATTCCCGTTATGGGAGTGGTAATCCCCGGAGCACGGGCTGCCGTCGAGGCGACGAAAAACCGCAAGGTCGGAGTTGTCGGGACAGACGCCACGGTTCAGAGCGGGATGTACACAAAGATTATCCACGGGATGGCTCCGGATGTCGAAGTGATTGAGAAGGCCTGTCCTCTGTTTGTCCCTCTTGTCGAGGAGGGATTCAAGGAGCACGTCGTGACCCGGGAAGTGATCGAGTATTATCTGGAATCCATGCGGAATACGGATATCGACGCCATGATACTCGGATGTACGCACTATCCGCTTCTGCGGTCTAAGATCCGGGAGTACATGGGGGATCGGATTCAGATCGTCAACCCGGCTTACGAGACAGCGATGGATCTGAAAAAACTTCTCCGTGAGATGGATATGGAAAATGACGGTGAGACAGTGCAGCACAGCAGATATTCCTTCTATGTGAGCGATGCTGCGGAGAAGTTCCGGAAGTTTGCGAACACGGTAATGCCGTTTGACGTGCCGACCACCAATGTGGTAAATATTGAAGAGTTTTAGCAGCGGAGTGAGAAAATGACGAAAGATGTACTGGTCAGTATCTCCGGAAAACATATCGGGATACTCGAAGAGCCTGCGGGTCAGTATGAGTCCGGAGATGACGTGATCGAAGTCGTCACTCCGGCAAGTTATTACTGCCGCAACGGAAAGCACTATATTCTGTACGATGAGGTGCTTGAGGGCAGGGGCGGCACCATTAAAAACAAGATTAAGATCAGCGGTTTGGACAGCGTTGAGATCATGAAGAGCGGTGTCCTGAATTCCCATATGATTTTTGAGAAGAATAAGAAGAATCTCACCTATTACCGGACTCCGTACGGGCAGATGCTGATCGGAGTCAACACGAAAAATATGGAAATAAATGTTGAGGACGATAATATCGGAGTTCAGGTGGACTACGAGCTGGATGTCAACCATGAGCCCATGGCGGACTGCGAGATCAGAATGAATATAGTCCCCAAGAGCGAGGCGAGGCTCTCGCCGGGGGCGTAAGTTTCCAACGGGAGGACTTATAAAAGGCGCCCCCGTCCGTGGAGGGTAAGCCTCAGTCAGGCGGAAAACAGAAATGAAAATGAATAAATAAAGAGGGAGCTTTATCGAAAACCGGTAAAGCTCCCTCTTTTGGATCGGGTTTTGTCTGGATTTCCTACGAATTCCTGTCTCTGAGACGCGCAAAAAATCCTTTCTTTTTCTGCGGCTGTTCGATCGATCCGCCGCGCACGCTCTTGAGCCCTGTTATGTAAATGCCGCTCACTACAACTTTTACTTCCTTTTTGACAGGGAGAACCTCAAACACTTTTGCGTCACACATCAGTGTCATGATTCTGGGACCGACTTTGGCTTTGACAATCGGAACTTTCGTGCGTCTTAAGTACTTCGGTGTGCTTTCGAGTACAACGGGCGGAAGTCCGGCTTCTTTCAGACGCATCCGCTTTTTGTCGATGACGAGCATGCTCATTGTCTGTGCGGCTGCTTCCATCTGTTCCTGCTGTTCAGCCTGTTTCTTCTCGGCTCTTCTCCCGAAGATATATAATCCGATGCATACTCCGATCAGTACCACCAGGATGACGAGCAAAACGATTGTAACTGTATTCACCCTAACAACCTCCTAAATCCTCTGATTTGCATGTAGTATTGTAACATTGTTTGAAGTCAAGTGCAAGAGGGTTTGCTTTTCACAGAAAAAACAGTTATACTGTGCATAGTGGCGTTTTTTGCCCGATTGGACTAAGGAGTTACTATTTTATGGCAGAGACAATTTGGAACGGAGTGGTGATAGTCTATGATTTCATCATGGACAATATCACGATCATCAATATTATCTTCGCGCTGATCATTGTATTCTTTCAGAGAAGATCACCCCAGACTGTGTGGACATGGCTGCTTCTGCTTTATTTCATACCGATACTCGGATTTATACTTTACCTGATCATCGGCCAGGATTTCCACAAGAGCCGGATGTTTAAGGCAAAGGAGATCGAAGGAGAACTGAAGTATGCCGTGCGCAGGCAGGAGGAGACGATCTATCACAAGCGGCTTCGCCTTGCCAATCCGGAGATGGCCAGATTCCAGGACTTGATCCTGTATAATCTGGAAGCGGGGGAAGCGGTTCTGACAGATAACAATGATATCCGAATTTATACAGACGGCAAGGCAAAATTTCGGGCCCTGATTGAGGAGATGAGACAGGCAAAGCGGTACATCCATCTGCAGTATTATATTATCCGCAACGATGAGCTGTGGCAGGAGATTGAGAAAGTCCTGATTGAAAAAGTAAGAGAGGGCGTAGAGGTACGCGTGCTCTTTGACAGCATGGGATGCCGCACAATGAAAAACAGAGACTGGGAGCGGCTGGAGAGAGAAGGCATTCAGGTGGCGGAATTTTTCCCTGCGCTCCTGGGACAGCTTCAGCTTCGCGTCAACTACCGGAATCACAGGAAGATCGTAGTGATTGACGGAAGGATCGGCTTTGTCGGCGGATTCAATGTGGGGCGCGAATATCTGGGAAGAGACAAGAAGTTCGGATACTGGAGAGACACGCATCTCTGTATAGAGGGGGCGGCTGTGACTTCGCTGGCTGTCCGTTTCGTGCTGGACTGGAATTATGCGGCAAAGGAAAATCTGTTCCTTTACGACAGACTTTTTGAGATCCCGCAGTATACGAGAAACGGGAGAGACCCGGTGCAGATCATTTCCAGCGGACCGGACTCTCAGACGAAAACGATTCATGACAACTATCTCAGGCTGATCCACAGAGCAAAGGATCATGTCTATATCCAGACGCCGTATTTTATACCGGACGAATCGATTCTGGACGCGCTGAAGATTGCCTGCCGTTCAGGTATCGACGTACGCATTATGGTGCCGTGCAAGCCGGATCATCCGTTTGTCTACTGGGCGACGTATTCCTACATCGGGGATATGGTGGCCGCAGGAGCGAAATGTTATGTATATAACAACGGATTTCTTCACGCGAAGACGCTCTGCGTGGACGGAATGGTGGCCTGTGTCGGCACGGCGAATATGGACATCCGGAGTTTTGGCCTGAATTTCGAGGTGAATGCTGTGATCTACAGCGAGCGTACAGTGCAGCGCCTGGAGAGGGCATTCGAGAATGATATGACGCAGTGTACTCACGTGACAAGAAAGGTTTACGACGAGAGAAGTCTCGTGATTAAAGGAAAAGAACAGTTTTCAAGACTTTTGTCGCCGCTTCTGTAAAGGACGGAAGAAAAGAAAAATAAAGAGGAGAAGAGGAAACAACATGAACACAAAGAAAATGAAACTTATTACGGCGGCTGCGGCTGCCGTGCTTGCAGCAGGAAACCTGATGGGATGCAGCAGTGAGCTGTCCAACGAGTATGTGACAGTACCGCAGTACAAAGGGCTGGAAGTTCCCCAGCCGGCAGCGGCGACAGTGGAGATCACTGACGATCAGGTAGAGCAGCTTGTGGAGAGCCGTGTGGCGGCGACCGCGGAGCGTTCCGAGATCACGGACAGGGCGGCTCAGTCCGGCGATATTGTCAATATTGACTATACAGGGTATGTGGACGGGACAGCGTTTGACGGCGGTTCTGCCACAGGAGCGGATCTGGAGCTTGGAAGCGGCAGTTTTATCGGAGCAAACGGAGATTATCAGGGATTTGAGGATCAGATAGTCGGACACCAGACCGGGGAGGAATTTGACATTACAGTGCAGTTTCCGGACACCTACGCAGAAGAGATGGCCGGAAAGGTTGCTGATTTTCATATCGTGCTCAACGGCATCTATACAGAGACAGTTCCTGAGCTGACGGACGAGTGGGTACAGTCGAACAGCACTGAGTCCGAGAACGTGGATGAGTTCAGGCAGGAGATGAGAGATCTGCTGGAGTCTCAGTCAGAGGAGAGCGCACATTCCGAGCTGGCGAGCTCTGTCCAGACAACGCTTCTTGACAGCCTGGAGATCAAGTCCTACCCCGAAGACGTGGTGGATGAGTATGCGGCAAGCCTTACGGATTCCTACGAACAGCTGGCAGAGATGTACGGCACAGACATGGAAGGACTGCTGACAACGTATCTCCAGACGACAGAGGAAGATTTTAATGCCCGGATCGAGGAGATCGCGCAGAGAACGGCAATTTTCGACGAGGCAGTGAAGCTGATCGCCGAGAAGGAGGGGCTGGACCTCACAGAGGAAGAGTACCAGGAGAAAATCGAAGAGTATGCGGAAGAGAATGGCGCGGAGGATGTGGATCAGTATCTGGAAAGCGTGGGAGAATCCGCAGTGAGAGCTACGATTCTCAGAGATATTGTGACCGATTATCTGATTGATGAATGTGTTCAGGTAGAGCAGGAGTAACAAGACTCTTGGATGTACGGCAGGAGACATCTGAAAGGTAAAGGCGGCACAGAAGATGCCGGACAACGGAGAAAGTACGAAAGTACAGAAAGGGAGGAACGATTATGAAGCTGGAAAACGACAGGCTTTTTGTAGAGATTGCGGAAGCAGGAGCTGAGGTGACGCGCATCTATGACCGGAACAGGGGAGCGGATCTTCTCTGGGAGGCGGATCCGAAATACTGGAAGCGCCATTCGCCGGTTCTCTTCCCAAATGTGGGAAAGACGTACCGGAATACCGTGCTGATCGATGGAACCCAGTATCCCACATCCCAGCATGGATTTGCGCGGGACAGCAGATTCACATGTGTCTGTGAGACAGAGAAAAAAGTGTCGTTCCTCCTTTCGTCGAGTGAGGAGACAAGAGAAGTTTATCCGTATTCTTTCGAGCTTGTTGTGACATATACTCTGGAAGAAGCGTGCCTGAATGTAGAGTGGGAAGTCCATAATACCGGCAGCAGCGATATGTATTTTACAATCGGCGGACACCCGGCGTTCCGATTTGCGGAGCAGGAGGAGAAAAAAAGCGATTATATGCTGAAGTTCCCGGGAAAAGAATCTCTGGAATATATTCTGCTTAACCCGGCGGAGGGCGCAGCAGACACATCCAGAACATATACACTTGCACTGGATAACGGGACATGCCCGCTCACGGAGGAAATGTTTGAGAAAGATGCTCTGATTTTTGACGGAGGCCAGATTGAGGAAGTCTGGATCTGCAGAAAGGACGGCACACCGTATGTGGGGATGAGGTGTCCCGGATTCCCGAATTTCGGAATCTGGTCGGTGAAGGACGCTCCGTTTGTCTGTCTGGAACCATGGATGGGAAGATGTGATGACGTGGGATTTGACAGGGAACTGTCTGAGAAGCCGAATGTTGTCAGAACAGCGCCGGGCGAGGTGTTCCGGAAAGGATACACGGTGATCGCAGGCTGAGATTAAAGGAAAATACATATCGGGGACGGAAAAAAGCGCATTTCCAGGGAAACCTGGGATGCGCTTTTTTGTACAGGCGACGCTCATAAGCCCGGGCTTGCCCGAGGCCTTGGCGACCGCTTACAATCCCGGAATGTGCCTTTTGGCACTTCCGGTGATTTACGAGATCAGAAAGTTCAGTGATCCCGGCGGATTGTCCGTCCCTTTCTCCAGAAGGGAAATGAGTGCGCTGATTGTCCTGTCGATCTCCTCCTTTGACGATGGGGCAAGCATGTTTCCCATCTTGACAGTGAGTACAATCAGGACAATCTCTGCGAGGGACTCCGGGTCGTCAAAGCTGATTTCACCCGCTTCGATTCCCTGCCGGATGATCTCCGCGAGAGCAGGTTTAAGCTCTGTAATAATATGATTGATATATTTCTGATGAAGAAAAGCCTTTTCCTGTGCTCCGGATTCGGAACTGTCCTGGGATCTGACGAACTCGGTGGACGAATTCCTGCATGCCTGGAAGATCATCGCCATCCGTGTAAACGGGGAGATTTCAGTCTGTCCGGCGAGTGACTTGGCCGTCTGAATGGGCTTTTCGTAGCTGCGCTCAACCAGCGCGTCCAGAATGGCGTCTTTGGACGGAAAATAGTAGTAAATGCTTCCTTTCCCGATACCGGCTGTCTGCGCGATTTCACTGACAGAGATTGTCTGGATCTTCTTGCTTTCGAGCAGCTCCTGGAGTGCGTTCAGAATCCGGTCATATTTCGGCTGCTTTGTCTGATTTGTCATGGTGCATCGTCCTTCTGTAGTGAGTCAAAAATTAGTAAGAGTCATTTCACAGTATAGCATATCTGCTCTTGGAGAACCAACAGAAAAACTTCACAAAAAAACAGAATAAACTTAACCGTAATTTGACAGGAAAGACGATTGACCGTCGGTCGAAATAGTGTTACGCTTACAGAGTATTAGATATGACTGCCGGTCGAAAAACGACAAAGGCAGTCGAAAAGGAGGATATTATGACCTACGCAGAGATGTTTTCAAAAGTAAAGGGAATGCTGATGGGCGCGGATGTGAGCGACATTCATGAGCATCTGGCATACCAGTTCAATATTACCGGTGAGGCGGAAGGAATTTTCTACGCTGAGGTAAAAGACGGAGAGCTGCATGTTGAGCCTTATGAGTATTTTGACCGTGACGTGATGTTTACGTGTACGGCGGAGACGCTGTTCAAGATCGCAGACGGGAAGACAGATCCGATTCTTGCGGTTACGCTTGGAAAACTGAAAGTGGAAGGGAATATTGACAAGGCGCTGAAACTCAAAGACCTGATCAACAGCAAGAGAAAATAAAAGCGGGTGAATAAAGATGAGCAAATTACTGAAGGGCGCGGCGGCGCTTCTCGGAATCGCGGCAGCGGCTGAGGCCGGCGGCACGGCGTATTTCTACAGAAGGACGATGAAACGCTATAATGCGAAGACAGAGAGAACGATAAAGATGTCCGGCGTTGACTGGGAAAAATATTTTCCGCTGATGCATGAACGCCGCGACTGGATGATGAATGAGCCTCACGAGGACGTGTGGATTACTTCGCATGACGGGCTGAAACTTCACGGTACATATTTCGAGGGAGACGGCGGAGATAAAGCGGTTATCTGTTTCCACGGTTACACAAGCCAGGGACTCAATGACTACGGCAGTCTCGCTTACTATTACTTAAGACACGGATTCCGGATGCTTCTCATCGATGAGAGGGCACACGGCCAGAGCGAGGGAACCTATATTGGTTTTGGCACGATGGACCGGCTCGACGGGATGGAGTGGATCAGGTGGATGACCGAAAAGGCCGGGGAGGATGTACAGATTCTTCTTCACGGCAACTCCATGGGAGGAGCTACCGTTTGTATGATGAGCGGCCTTAAACTTCCGCCCCAGGTGAAGGGCATTGTATCTGACTGCGCGTTCACATCCGCAAAGGATGTGTTTACCCACGTCCTTCACTCCATGTATCATCTTCCTGCATTTCCGATGATTCAGATTGCAGATAAGCTGAATAAAAGAAACGCGGGATACGGGCTGGATGAGTGCAATGCAGCAAGAGAAGTGAGAAAGGCGGAAGTGCCGTTCCTGTTCATCCACGGGGAAAAGGATGTATTCGTGCCGTGCCGGATGTGTGATGAAATTTATGAAAACTGCGCTTCATCCAAGACGAAGCTGATCGTAAAAGATGCGGGCCACGGAGAGAGCTATTACAAGGATACGGAAGGATATGAGAAGGCCCTGGATTCATTTATCGGAGGAATAATGAAATGATGAAAACAAGAAAAGGACACAAAGTGTATCCGCTGACTGTCGCACAGAAATTCCATCTCTACTATGCGCCGCACTGCCCGAACATGGCAGTCCTCAACATCGGCACAAGCCTGACAATCGAGGTGGAGCTTGACTGGGATCTGTTAAAGAAATCCATCAACAAGGCGTACGAGAGAAATGAAGCAATGCGTGTCCGTTTTGCGAAGGACAGGGAAGGCACATGGTATCAGTACGTGACAGATCCGGAGGATAAGGATATCGAGTTCGCGGATTTTTCAAACGGCACAATGGAAGAGGCGGAAGCTGTGATGCAGAAATGGACGGCTGTTCCGTTTAAGATGACAGACTCCGAACTGACCCGCGTTGTCATGATCAAAATGCCGGATGGTTTCAACGGCGTTTATTTCCTCGGAAACCATATGATCGTGGATGCACAGTCACTGATCTGTTTCCTGAAAGATATCATTGAGCTCTACTGCAGTGAGAAGTACGAGGGTGTGCCCTATCCGAAGAACATGGAGTCATATATCGAACAGCTTGAACGTGATTTTGCGTATGAGGCGGGAAGCAAGGCGCAGAAAAGAGACGCAGAGTATTTCCAGAAGGAGATTGAGAAGGGCGAACCGATTTACAATGATCTCCACGGGACAGGAAAACTTGAGTCCATGCGCGAGATGTTCAAAAACCCGGAGCTCAGATCAGCGTTCTGTGTGACAGATGATACAAAGTCCGCGCTTGATATCTTCCATCTGGAGGAGGAGCCGACGAAGAGACTGATGGATTTCTGCGAGAAATATCATGTCTCCCTTGCATGTCTCCTGCTCATGGGACTGCGTACATATTACCAGAAAATGAACGGCTTTGAGGATGTGTCTGTGACTACCACAATCGCAAGGCGCGCGACTCTTAAGGAGAAGAAGTCCGGCGGTACGAGAATCCATTCCTTCCCGTTCCGCACAATCTTTTCAGAGGATATGAAGTTTATCGACGCGGTCTATGCGATCCGCGACAAGCAGAACGAGTATTTCCGCCATGCAAATTATGATCCGACCGCGTATTTTGCGTATCGCGCGAAAACATATCCGCAGCCCCAGGCAGGTCTCGGATATGAGCCGATCTCTCTTACATATCAGCCGATGACGCTTAAAGAGAAAGGTCTGGACAAACTGGGAGACATCCGCTACAAGACAAAATGGTATCCAAACGGCATCTGTCCCCAGGGAATGTATCTGACCGTTATGCACCGCCCGGAGGACAACGGACTGGACTTTAACTTCGAGCATCAGATCAAGGCGGTTTCAAGGGAAGAACTTGAGTATCTGTATTATTACCTCTGCAAGATCATGTTCAAAGGCGCGGAGAATCCGGATCTGACTATCGGCGAGATTATAAAGCTTGTGTAACAGCGATACGGACTTTGCCTGGGGAAAAGGTACGGGTAAAAAGGTACGGTGAAACCGCAGGCGCAGACAGAATTCAGGAAAGAAGGAGAACAGTTATGTTTGAAAAATTGGTAAATATTATCTGCAACTATGTGGAAGTGGAACCGGAGAACATCCATCCGGAGTCCCGTTTTATGGAGGATCTGGGATTCACATCCTTTGACTTTATGAGTATGCTCGGGGAGATCGAGGATGAGTTTGACGTGGAAGTCGAGCAGACAGAGGCGGCAAATATCCGCACGGTTCAGGAGGCTGTCGACTATCTTGAGAAGCTGATGTAACAGTTCCGGGTAAAAGAAAAAGAGATAATGTAAAAGTCCGGCATAAAACTGACGGAGAGAAAGGATTGGGAAAAATATGCTTTGCAGCACTGTCCGCGAGATTCTGGTCAACACGGAAAAGAAGTACGGGCCGGAGGACGCGATCCGCTATAAGATTGGTAAAAATGAAATTGAATCAAAAACATATACGCAGTTAAAAGAAGACAGCGAGAGCTTTTCCAATGTACTGAAGGCTCTGGGAGAGCAGGGAAGCCATATCGCGGTAATCGGCGCGACATCCTATGCATGGCTGGTCGCTTACTTCGGTACGGTAAACAGCGGCAGCGTCATTGTGCCGCTTGACGTCAATCTCCCGGCAGAGGATGTGTGTGATCTGATCGACCGTTCTGATTCGACGGTTCTTGTGTATGACGAAGTGAGAAAAGATGTGGCGGCTATTGCAAAAGAGCGCTGTCCAAAGCTTAAGACAGTGATCTCCATGCAGCAGGCGGAAGACAGCAGCGACGTCCGCTCGTTCCGGAAGCTTCTGGAAGAAAACAGAGGCGGCTTTGAATATATGCCGCAGCCGGATCAGCTCTGCACGATTATGTTTACATCCGGCACAACAGGAAAGAGCAAAGGTGTAATGCTGACGCAGAGAAATGTCGCAGAGAACGCAACGTGCCTTGATATGAAGATCCCGGAGCGGATCGTGATCATGACGGTTCTCCCGATCCACCACGCGTACTGCCTGAGTATGGATATCTTAAAGGGGGTATCGCTGGGAGCAGTGATCTGCATCAATGATTCTCTCATCCGCGTGGCAAAGAATATCAAGCTCTTTAAGCCGGAAATGATTCTGATGGTTCCGCTCATGATCGAGACACTTGCGAAAAAACTGGAAGAGGCGTCGCTTCTCCCGGCCAAAATTGTGAAAAACCAGGTGTTTGGCAAACAGTTCCATACGATCTGCAGCGGCGGAGCGTATCTGGATCCGAAATACATTGAGATGTTTAAAAAATATGACATCACAATCCAGCAGGGATACGGCATGACAGAGTGCTCGCCGGTAATCAGCATTTCCCAGAGCTGGAATATCCGCAGCGATTCTGTCGGCCAGCTTGTGCCCAACTGTGAGGCAAAGACCGTGGACGGAGAGTTGTGGGTAAAGGGCAGCAGCGTCATGCAGGGATATTACAAGATGCCGGAGGAAACGGCCGAGACGCTGGAGGACGGCTGGCTTAAGACCGGGGATCTGGGCTATGTAGACGAGGAAGGATTCGTCTATCTGACCGGAAGAAAGAAAAATCTCATTATCACAAAAAACGGAGAGAATGTCTCTCCGGAAGAACTCGAAAACGCGCTCAGCTCGAACCGGCTTGTGGGAGAAGTACTCGTCCGTGAGAAAGGCGGTGTGATCGAGGCAGAGATCTATCCGGATCAGGACTATGTGAAGAAGAAACGAATCAAAGACGTGAAGAGCGAGCTTCAGAACGTAATTGATGAGTACAACCGCACGGCAGCGCCGCAGAAAAAGATCTACAGCCTGATTGTGCGGGAGGAAGAGTTCGAGAAAACGACGACGAGGAAGATTAAGAGGTTCTGATACTTTCGTTCGGGACGCAGCACAGCGGTACATAGGTGCGCAAAGAACGCGCACCAGGTGCCGGCGCTGCTTTACGGGGTGAAACCAACACCCTCCTCGCGGCTGGACTGTATCCACGTGCTGCCCAAATTGCATGGTTTAGAAGAGGGGCTTTAATAATTTTCCGGGGAGAACAACCGAATGGAAGCAGCCCAGCGCGGAAGTGGGGAATTCCGCAGGGGACCGTAAAGAACGCCGGTACTTGCGCGCGTGTTTTGCGCGCTTAGATACCGCTGCGTTCGTCCCGAGCGAGAGCGTGTCCCCGAGGGATGTTCCCCACTTCCGTGCGGATTTATTTGGCGATGTTCCCTCCGGGTAAATTACAGGTTACATCCCTTGAATCCACTGTGTTACTTCTTCCACATTTCTGCCAACAGCCTGTGCGATCTGTTCCTCAGACATTCCCATTTTTTTGAGGTTAAGTGCTGTGATTTTCTGGCCCTGCTCCAGTCCCTGTGCAAGTCCCTGCTCCAGGCCTTGTTCCAGACCTTTCCGGATCCCTCTTTCCATTCCGCGCTTCAGCGCGCTTCCCATCTGAGAATTATAATCCCGTATGGCGCGTTCCCGGGCATCGTATTCCAGTTTTACGCGTTCATCTGCGCTCAGTTTTTTTAATTCTTCATAGGCCTCTTCAATATATTCGTCAGTTTTTGCCATATCCTCAAACTCCTTTCGGGTTTTCCCTCTGAGGAAGCGCATCCAGCTGATAATCTCGTCTTCTGTCTGAAATTTCTGATCCGGAATTTTTTTCAGCTCCAGTATCTGAATTTCTATCAGATCGGTATACTTTTTCCCTGTCTGTTCATTACAGAGACTGATCGTGTGATAGCACTCTTGTTCATCTTCAAAATGAATGAAGTCAAGAATGCTTACATGGATACACTTCTTCAATTTCTCGTAAGGTTCGCCTTCTCTGAGCTGGTCAGAAAATATTTTGCTCAGATAGAACAGAACTCGTGCGTCCCAGTATTCAAAATATGCCACCTGCATTTCCATATCAAGCTGTGTTCCGTCTTCCATCATTACGCGGACATCCAGGATTCCCAGTTTATCATCCGGATAATTGCGGTGAAGGACTGTCGGCATAAGGTGTGTCTTTTTTATCGTCTTCGGGTCTTTTTTCAGGAGCGCTGCAATAAATCCTTTTCTCACCTTCGGGTTGCTCATCAGTGCTTTGAAGCATACATCGACAGTGGGAAGCATAATAAAGTTATCTTTTGTTTTCGCCATAATTTTTCTCCTTTCCTGAACTGGCTTTCCGGCAGGAAAGGGGAAACACCGATATTGCAGCGGACAGCTGTCTCTTTTTATCTTAGCACATCTGCGCTGACTGTCCAAGGTATTCCGCGAATTCCTGCTTTCTTTTGCAGCGACAGAGTTCTGCGAATGCTGCAGATCTGGACTGCTGCGTTTTACTGGTTGATATTCTGTCTGTTTTTCCTCTGCGAATACTGCCTGGAATTCAGGCATGAGAAACAGGAACTGCCGTATATGCTTTGATGGCAGTTAATGATACATTGTGTGAATAAAAATATACTTTCCCGTGAGAACAGAATAGCATATAAATCTGTCTTATACAAGAGCCGGTATTCTACCTGAAAAATCAGTATGGTATCCCACCTGAAAATCAGCAGTTGACGGCACTTCATTCTCCCTGATATTATTAAAAGGAATTTAAACGATGAAAATACTTATTATAAAGATGCTTATCTGAAGAAAATAAAATGCCCGGGGCATTTAAACGGGGGGATCACAATGCTGCTGACAATAGATGTGGGAAATACGAATATTACGCTGGGCGTGTTTGACCGGGAAGTCTTAAAGGGAATGTTCCGTATGACGACGAACAAACCGCGTACATCCGATGAATACGGATTTACGATCTGCGGCATACTGGAACACAGGTCCATTGACCCGCAGGAGATTGAAGCGGTGATTATCGCGTCGGTGGTGCCGGATATTATGCATTCCCTGACAAGCGGAATTATCAAATATCTGGACGTAACTCCGCTCATCGTATCGGCGCAGACAGACACGGGTATCCGTGTGGTCACGGAAAATCCGTCCAGAACAGGGCCGGACCGGATTGTAAATGCAGTGGCAGGATATGATATTGCAAAGGGAGCAGCGATTGTCATTGATTTCGGTACAGCGACGACGTACGACCTTGTAGGGCCGGATCGCACGCTGGAGGCGTGCATTATCGCGCCGGGAATCGAAACTGCGGGACGCTCGCTCTGGGGCGGAGCGGCCATGCTGCCCGCGATTCAGATCGAAAAGCCGGATTCCATCCTTGCCAGAGAGACGGTATCGGGAATGCAGGGAGGTCTTGTGTTCGGGGCGATCGGCCAGACGGAGTACATTGTCCGGCGGATGAAAGAAGAGTCCGGATACAGCGATGCCTATGTAATCGCAACCGGAGGGCTGGGAAAGATCATCGCGCAGGAGACAGACTGCATCAATCTGTATGATCCGCAGCTTACACTGAACGGCCTGCGGCTGATCTACGACAGGATGAAGGAGAAATGACGGAATAAAATATGAAGCACTTGAAAATAGGAAACGTTGAACTTGAAAACAGATATATACTCGGACCCATGGCAGGCGTTACAGACCTGCCATTTCGTCTGCTGTGCCGCGAACAGGGAGCGGGACTCCTGTGCATGGAGATGGTGAGCGCAAAGGCGATTTACTACAATAACCGAAACACAGAGCAGCTTCTTGAGATTCATCCGGACGAGCAGCCGGTCTCACTTCAGCTTTTCGGATCGGATCCGAAGATCATGAGCGAGATGGCAAAAAGAATTGAAGAGCGGCCCTTTGCAATTCTTGATATTAACATGGGGTGTCCGGTGCCGAAAGTGGTCAGAAACGGCGAGGGTTCTGCGCTTATGAAGGAGCCGAAGCTGGTGTATGAGATCGTGAGCGCGATTGTGAAGGCGATTGAAAAGCCTGTTACAGTGAAGATAAGGAAAGGGTTTGACGATGACCATGTGAATGCGGTTGAGATCGCCCGGATTATTGAGGAGGCCGGCGCGGCGGCAGTGGCGGTGCATGGCCGGACAAGAGAACAGTACTACAGCGGGAAAGCCGACTGGGATATCATCCGTCAGGTAAAGGAGGCAGTGTCTATCCCGGTGATTGGAAACGGAGATGTGACGTCCCCGAAGAAAGCGGAAGAACTGGTGCGGATGACTGGCTGTGACGGCGTCATGATCGCAAGGGGCGCCCAGGGAAATCCGTGGATCTTTTCCGAGATGATTTCATATGAAGAGACAGGGGAGATTCCGCCCAGGCCGGACAGGGAGACACTGCGGGAAATGATGCTCAGGCACGCCCGCCTGCAGCTGGAATATAAGGGGGAATATTCCGGTATCCGCGAGATGCGGAAGCACGTGGCGTGGTACACGAAAGGAATCCCGGGAGCGTCCCGTCTGAGGGATCAGATTAACAGTGTAGAGTCTGTTCAGGAGCTGGAAAATCTCTTGACATCATTGTAGAGTTTGGTTATAATATTGAAATTGCGAAATAGACTTTATTGACAGCATAGAGGGCCGGAAAAAGGCTCTGAAAAAATAGAAAAACGTAAGAAACAGAAAGGGAGCGTAACCATGGCAGAGGCAAAGAAAAGATTACTTACTTATGCCGGATTGAAGGCACTTGAGGATGAACTTGAAGATCTCAAAGTAGTCAAAAGGAAAGAAGTAGCGGCAAAGATCAAAGAAGCGAGAGAGCAGGGAGACCTGTCCGAGAATGCAGAATATGATGCGGCGAAGGACGAGCAGAGAGACATTGAGGCACGGATCGAGGAGCTGGAAGGGATTCTGAAGAACGCAGAAGTTGTCGTGGAAGATGAAGTCGATTTTGACAAGATTAATGTCGGATGTACAGTTAAGGTGTTTGACATCACATATGACGAGGAGATGGAATTTAAGATCGTAGGATCAACCGAGGCAAACAGCCTTGAGGGAAAGATCTCCAATGAATCTCCGGTAGGTCAGGCTTTGATGGGAAAGAAAGTCGGAGAGACTGTGAATGTGGAGACACAGGCGGGAGATATCCAGTACAAAGTGCTTGAGATCAGCCGCTCAAAATAGACAGAAGGTAAGTCGAGTTACATTGTGAAAGCATGCAGACCTCTTGGAAAAAGAGGTCTGAATTCGCCTGTACAGGGAATGAGGAAGGAGAAAAAGCATTGGCACAGGAGCAGAAGAACGGACAGGAGCAGGATCTGAATCAGCTCAGAAAAGTACGCCGCGAGAAACTGGCGGAGCTTCAGCAGAACGGGAAAGACCCGTTTGTCATCACGAAATACGAGCAGTCGCACCACAGCCAGGAGATCAAGGACAACTATGACGATCTGGAAGGAGCAAAAGTATCGATTGCAGGGCGCATGATGTCGAAACGTGTAATGGGAAAGGCATCTTTCTGCAATGTACAGGATCTCAAAGGCAATATTCAGTCCTATGTGGCAAGAGACAGCGTGGGCGAGGAGAATTATAAAGAATTTAAAAAACTTGACGTGGGCGATGTGATCGGAATCGAAGGTGAAGTTTTCCGCACAAAGACAGGCGAGATTTCTGTTCATGCATCCCGTGTGACCCTTCTCTCAAAGAGCCTTCAGATTCTTCCGGAGAAGTTCCACGGCCTGACGAATACGGATATGCGCTATCGTCAGAGATATGTGGATCTGATAATGAATCCTGAAGTTAAGGATACATTTATCAAGCGTTCAAAGATCCTGAGCGCGATCCGCAGATACCTTGACGGACAGGGATTTATGGAAGTGGAGACGCCGATGCTTGTGAGCAATGCGGGCGGTGCTGCGGCGAGACCGTTTGAGACGCATTTTAATGCGCTTGACGAGGATTTCAAGCTGCGTATTTCACTTGAACTTTATCTGAAGAGACTGATTGTCGGCGGCCTTGAAAAAGTATACGAGATCGGCCGCGTGTTCAGAAACGAGGGACTTGATACAAGACACAATCCGGAGTTCACTCTGATGGAGCTCTATCAGGCATATACGGATTACAACGGAATGATGGATCTGACAGAGAACCTGTACCGCCATGTGGCGCTGGAAGTTCTCGGTACAACGAAGATTGTATATAACGGAGTCGAGATGGATCTCGGCAAGCCGTTTGAGCGTATTACAATGGTTGACGCGGTAAAGAAATATGCCGGTGTTGACTGGAATGAAGTGGAGACTCTGGAGCAGGCCCGTGAACTTGCGAAGGAGCATCACGTGGAGTTCGAGGAGCGTCATAAGAAGGGAGATATCCTTTCCCTGTTTTTCGAGGAGTTCGCGGAGGAGCATCTGATTCAGCCGACATTTGTGACGGATCACCCGATTGAGATCTCACCGCTTACGAAGAAGAAACCGGAGAATCCGGATTATGTGGAGCGTTTTGAGTTCTTCATGAACGGATGGGAGATGGCGAACGCGTACTCTGAGCTCAACGACCCGATTGACCAGAGAGAGAGATTTAAGGCGCAGGAAGAGCAGCTCGCGCAGGGCGATGAGGAGGCAAACACAACGGATGAGGACTTCTTAAATGCGCTGGAGATCGGTATGCCGCCTACAGGAGGAATCGGATTCGGCATCGACAGAATGTGTATGCTGCTCACAGACAGCGCGGCTATAAGAGATGTGCTCCTGTTCCCGACAATGAAGAGCATCGGCGGAGCCGAAGGTAAAAAGACGGACAAGAAAGAAGAGTCCGAGCCGGCTGTGAAGATCGATCTTTCCAAGGTGAAAGTCGAGCCGCTGTTCGAGGATGCCATTGATTTTGACACCTTCAGCAAGTCCGATTTCCGGGTTGTAAAGGTGGAAGCATGCGAGGCAGTTCCGAAGAGTAAGAAGCTTCTGAAGTTCACACTGAACGACGGAACAGACCGGAAACGCACGATTTTAAGCGGGATTCACGAGTATTACGAGCCGGAAGAGCTGGTCGGAAAGACCTGTGTGGCGATTACAAATCTGCCGCCGAGGAAGATGATGGGCATCGACTCTGAGGGTATGCTGATCAGTGCGGTGTATGAGTACGACGGACACGAAGGACTGAATCTGCTGATGCTGGATGACAGTATCCCGGCGGGTGCGAAGCTGTACTAAGGATAAGAAATGACCTTCAGGTTTGACAGCAAAAATTCATTTTGACAACAATTTGACAACAAAAGCCAAAGCGAATACGAATTATTATGACGTATTGTAAGAAGTTGTCGCTCGTCCATTTCAGGCAAAACAGATTGCTTAGGGCACTTTTTGAAAGATGAACTTTCAAAAAGTGCCCTTTTTTGATGCTGTCAGAAAACATCAGTGGTGGTCAGAATCAAGAATGGAGGATCAAAGCAATGAAAACTGAAGACAGATACTATAATGATCAGAAACGCAGCGAAGTAATGGAGACAGCACGTAGGCTAAGAAGAAAATATCTTAGATATCAGCAGGCAGAGATTGTGTACAGCCTGTCTCATAAAAAACTGATGGAATTGGCAGGTGATGCAGAAGCAATCTACAGGCTGGATCTCTGGATTCAGTTCCTGATACACACAAGATGTTGATTTGTTTTCATTTGTTTTTTTGTCTCATGGTTAAAGCCTCCTGTTTTCTTTGGTGACTTTAACTGTATCATGTAGAGAAAGATTATCCGAGGAAATTTCTTTGAAATCCTTATATATAGCCACTATTTGAAAATTTCCTCGGATAGTTGAATATCTCGGATAATGCGCCCTATCCCAGAACTCGGATAGGGCGCAATTATACACCACCCAAAGGTTAGTGCATTGCGTTCTCCGAAGGCTCCTTGCCGGAGGGCTGTGATTTTTCGCAGTCATGGTCTACTCCAAATCATACAGGGGACGCTACGCTTCCCCTGCGCTGGCTGCCGCCAGCTACCCTTTTGTGGACTTGCCATCTGGGGACACCTTGCGTTGCAAGCTGTTCCCAGCCGACAAGTTTCATAAAATATGCTATCTTTTCGATAGGCAATAAAGTATAATAAAGTCAGCAATAAATCGTAATTTATCAGAAAATGAGGAATAGTTGAAATGGAGGCGCTATAATAACATGAAGATTGAAGGGAACCAGAAAGAACTGGATGCAATGGTAGAATTTCATAAGGGAAACCGTGTCGAGGGGCTGAGACTGCAAGAAGAATTTGCAGCGGAATTTCGTAAGGAGTATAAAGACAAAGATCACTGTCCTTGCCTGAAAGCCTGTCGTTATCACGGAAACTGTAAGGAATGTGTAGCAATCCACAGAGCGCATCAGGAACATGTTCCTAATTGTATGCGACCATTGATTAATAAAAAATTGAAATTGATGTCAGAATTAACAGAGCATACCTTGGCAAATGAAATAGAAGCTCCACATGAGATTTTAAGAAAATAGGCAAGTCAAATTTCAGTTTGTTAGCTTTACATCGGGTCAACTTGTCCCGAACTTTTACAACTAAATACCCGCCGCTCACACAGCGGCACACCGAGCAGGAAATCTGAAAAAGGTATCCTGCTTTTTTTCTGCCCAAAATGAGGTGGTAAAACGCCACCCCATCCACCAATTAGCGAAAGGAGGGACACGAAATGCCCTGTCCACACAACGAAATCACGATTGTTCAGCGCAGGAATTGTTTGTGCAACTGATCCACTATCATCTGATGGAGGACGACAGCCATGTAGATGAGATAAAGGTAGGATTGGAGAAGAAATTAGATGCAATGGTGTTGCATGAATTATATGGGAAGTCTAAGACTGCGCCAACAGCTGACGAGCGGGAGAAAGCCCGGCAGGAATATCTGGAAAGGCGGGGAATACCCGACAGTTTCCGTTGGTAGAGATTCTTTTGATGATATAAGACAGGAGCATGGCACGCGCCTGTCTATTACAGACAAGAGCCATGCTCAATGAGGTTTTCGGGAATGTGGAGTTGAGCGAGGCAGAAATGCAGACGCTAATCTGGCTTGTAAAACGGGCGGAAAATACTGTGGCGAATGTAGTCTCTGCGATCCGAAAGACGATGACCTCGGATGCAAGCGGCGGGAACTGCAGCCCCGTCCGTAGGGCGGGAAAGGTCTACGCTCCGCTTCGGTCGGTGCAGAGCAGACGTCCACCGGACGTCTTGCACCCCCGGCAGGGTGCAAAGGCAGCTTTTGATGGACGGAACGGCTGTCAAAAGTGCTTTTGCGTTACTTTCGACGAAAGTAACAAAGCTTATGCGCCGTATCCGGCGCTGATTACTACCCGACAAGGGAGAAAGGAGAGTTATTGAAGAGGACAATCAGCTTTATGACAGGGAAAAGGAGGAAAAAATCAAAGAACTGAAGGAAGAGTATCAGAAAGCTCTGGAAAAGCAATAAAAATCCCGGTCAGACACAGATCCTGAAGAAGTGTCTGCCGGATCTATTCCGGCAGAGGGCTTTTGGAACCTGACAGAGGTGTCTGTGAGGGCGTGTTATCAGGATACATATGACGGAGGGCGTTCATGATCAGCCGGAAGGTGAGCTGGGCCATATATTGAGGCGTTTCATCGGTATCGGATGTTAGCCAGGTTTTCACCAGACCGATGCAGCCGGAAAGACAGAAAGAATAGGAATATTTCAGGTCTTCAATAGTGTCCGGAAAAGTCCGGCGCAGTACGTTAAGACTGTGGGTGGAAATCAGATTTTCAATGCGATGGATAAACGCGATATCCCCGTTTGGCCCCAGCAAGGCGTTGCAGATATCTTTGTTTTCTGCCAGGATATGAAAAATATCCTCAATAAAAGGAAAGCTGGATTCGTTAAAGGGACTGACCGGATGATTCTGAATGGTCTGGCGGATCTCTTCCAGCAGTTCTTCTTCAATGGTGGAAAGCATATTGAAAATATCCGTATAATGGAGATAGAAAGTAGAACGGTTGATATCCACTTCCTCTACCAGTTCTTTTACAGTAATTTCTTTAATACTTTTTTCCTGCATAAGTTTTGCAAGCCCGGCTCGAAGCTGGGCTTTTGTTTTGCGGATTCTCCGGTCAGTTTTTTCTTTCATAGATTTCTCCTTTCGAAAATATAAAAAAATTATAAACCATAGACACTAAATAGACATTTTGTCTATTAATAGACGCAACGAAGGATTGTTGTCGGTTGTAAGGTATTTATAACCCTAGTATAATGCAGTATGTGTAAATAATCAACATAGTATCTATTAAACTATAACTAGTTGCGCAGACAGAAAGGAGACAGGAGAATGCTGAAACTAGAGTGGAAAAAGCTACTGAGTAATAAACTCATGTTGGTAGTTATTGTTGCGATTATTGCAATTCCTACCATTTATACCACCCTTTTTCTGGGATCCATGTGGGACCCTTATGGCAATATGGACAAATTGCCCGTGGCTGTGGTGAATGAGGATAAACCGGTAGAATATGAGGGAGAAACATTAAACATAGGAAAAGAAATGGTGGAGAATCTGAAAGAGGACAGTTCTCTGAATTTTTCTTTTACAGATAAGGAAAGGGCCCGGCAGGGGCTGAAAGACGGAAGTTATTATATGGTCATTACCATACCGGAGGATTTTTCAGCCAATGCAGCCACCCTTACCCGGGAAAAACCTGAAAAAATGGAACTTTCTTATGAAACAAACCCGGGTACCAATTACATTGCTTCTAAGATGAGCGAGACAGCTATGGAGAAAATCCAGAGTTCTGTCCGGGAAGAAGTTACCCGCACTTATGCAGAAGCGGTTTTTGAACAGATCGGTAAGGCCGGGGACGGAATGGAGGAAGCGGCAGATGGTTCCGGGAAGCTCCAGGAGGGAACCCGGGAACTTGCCTCAGGAAATGAACAGATCGAAGAGAATTTACAGGTTCTGGCAGATAGTACTCTGGTATTCAGAGATGGCAGTCAGACCCTGGAAGAGGGACTAAAGACTTATACAGATGGAGTAACAGCCGCAGACAAGGGAGCACGTGAACTTCAGGATGGGGCCAGTGAACTGAACAAGGGGACGAAAACCCTGGACAGCGGGGCAAAAGATCTTGCCGGCGGAAGTGAAAGCCTGGATGCAGGAGCCCAGTCCCTGGAAGAGGGCATGGGACAGTTAGAAGGAAAGATCCCGGGACTTTCTCAGGGAGTCCGGGCATTATCCCAGGGGTCTTCCCAGCTTGCCGCAGGTGTCAAAACAGCGGGAGAGGGAAGCAAAAGTCTGAAGGCAGGAGCTGAACAGACAGACAGGGGTCTTGCATCTTTACAGGAAGGACTGGATCAGCTGAACAGTGCAGCATCCCAGCTTCCCGGGCAGACACAGAAACTTCAGGAAGGTACAAATGAGGTTTATGAAGGGGCAGCTCAGCTTTCCCAGGGAATGAAGCTTCTGGAAGAACAGGCAGTCCCCGGCATTTCTGCCAGTATTGATCAGGTAAACGGACAGCTGCAGGATGGAGGAAAACAGGTTTTTGACTCTGTGAAAGAGGACGCGGACCAGTTAAAGTCCAGTGCCGATCAGCTCCTTGCGGGGATTCAGGGAACGGAGAGCATGTCCCAGGAAACAGGAAGTGGGGACCAACTGGGCGATACTTTAGAGGGGAATGCCCAGGAAGCCGGAAACCAGGCAGAGGCAGCCCAGGCTGCGGCAGAAAATCTGGGAGGTGTGGAAAGTACAGACGCCTCTTATTTAAGTGATTCCTTGCAGCAGGCAATTGATTCAGGAGATATAGATGCAGTGGCATCCGTTGCCTGGGAGGCAGTGGCAGTTGCACAGCAAAACGCCGATGCAGTCAATGAGGCGGGAAGCCGTCTCCAGGAAGCTTCTCAGGCTCTTGGGAACAGCAGTGCCGCCCTGTCTCAGGATCAGCAGACCATGGCAGAGGCAGCCCGGCAGGCCCGGGATATGACCGGGGCCGGTTTGACCGGGGAAAATTCTACAGACCTGAGCAGTGTGGTAAAGGATCTTCAGGCATTATCAGAAGGTCTGGGACAGTTGTCTGCTCAGACAGAAACAGCCGGAGAACAGTATCTGGCAGGAGTGGACAGCGGCATGGAGCAGCTGAAGAGCGGAATCGGCACACAGGTTGGAGACAGCCTGTCTCAGCTGAGGGAAGGTGCTGACCGTCTTACCCAGGGAAGTGGAGAAGTGAACCGGGGAGTAGAACAGCTGACTGAGGCGGCACCTGCACTTGCCGGCGGAATCCAGAGTGCAAAGGATGGAGCCGGAGTACTGAAGACACAGGGAACGGAAGCACTGGTACAGGGAGCCGGGCAGCTGGATGAGGGATTTGGCCGTCTGGTACAGGGGAGTTCTGATCTGGATAAAGGAGTACAGGAAATGCAGGGACAGCTTCCGGCTCTTTCCCAGGGAGTGGAACAGCTGTCCCAGGGAGCAAAGGATCTGAAACAGGGAACTGGAAGTCTGAAGACAGGAGCCCAGACCCTTTCTCAGGGAGCAGGAACTCTTTCGGCGGGTATGGATACCTTGGTAGCCGGAACCAGCAAGTTGTCCCAGGGAACCGGCCAGCTTACTGCAAACAATCAGGCTCTTCTTGGAGGAGCGGTACAGCTGGAGGACGGAGCCTCCCAGATCAGCAGCGGAGCTTCCCAGCTTCATGATGGAAGTAAAACTCTTGGATCCGGGATTGAACAGCTGGCGGAAGGAACTAGGACTTTAAAAGACAGTCTGGCAGAGGGGGCAAAACAGATCCGGGATACGAATAAAGGAGAAGATACGGCGGATATGTTTGCAGCTCCTGTGGAAACAAAAGAAACACAGATCACCAGGGTAGAAAATAACGGCCATGCCATGGCCCCCTATATGATGTCTGTGGCACTTTGGGTAGGCTGTATTGCCTTTAGTCTTATGTATCCGCTGACAAAGTACAGCGGAAAGCTGAAATCCGGTCTGGCCTGGTGGGGAAGCAAGGCATCGGTACTGTATCTGATTGCCCTGCTCCAGGCAGCGGTGATGATCTTTATGCTTCATCTGTGTGACGGTTTTGAGCCGGTGGAAATGGGGAAAACCCTGGCGGTAGCCTGTCTGGCTTCGGTGGCCTTTATGTCTGTGATGTATTTCTTTACCAATATTTTTGGCAAAGTGGGAAGTTTCCTGATGCTGGTATTTATGGTGATCCAGCTGGCAGGTTCTGTGGGAACCTACCCCCTGGAACTGTCCGGAAGCTTTGTCCCTTACCTTCATGACTGGGTACCGTTCACTTATACGGTGGAAGCCTTCCGAAGTACCATATCAGGAGGAGAAAGTATTCAGGAAGCCGTAATATTCCTGACCGTTTTGTGGATCGTCTTTACCCTGCTGACCATTCTGGAGTTCCAGATCCGGACCCTTAAGATGAAAAGAGGAAAAAGGACTCTGGATAACTGGTTAGAGGAAAAGGGACTGGCATAAGAGAAAAAAGAAGGGAAAGGACTTTGTACTGCCTTTGAAAAGACAGTGCAGGGTCCTTTTTTTCGGCCATCCATACACTATAATTTATATGAGGTATGATATGGACAGACAGCGGGAACGGAAGCCTCCGGGATTTTTCTGCAGACACCCTCCCCGGACAGTAAAAGGATAAGAAGGTATCATTGGAATTGTATGAATAGATAGGAGAAAAATGGAGGAGCCTATGGAATATAATAAGGAACAACAGGAAGTCCTGATCCAGGACTTTATTGATATGCTTTTTGTGCAGAGAAACTTGTCATCCAATACCCTGTATTCCTATAAAAATGACCTGCAGAATTTTTCTAGGTGGCTGGAAAGACGGCATTACGGAGATATCAATGACCGGAGCATCTATGAATATTTTTTTATATGCAGAATGAGATAGAATTAGTACCCCGTTCTATCCGCAGAAAATATGTTTCCATTCAGCAGTATTGTGATTATCTCAGAATGGTTTTGAACTTAAATGAGATTTTCTTCCGGTTCACGGCCAGAAAATTTCAGTTGCCAAGGACATTGCCCAGGACCTTATCCAGGGAAGAGATTAAAGAGCTGATCCTGGCGGCTACTTTCCAGTATCAGCAGGCCCGGTCAGAATATAAAGAAAGACTGGCTGTCCGGAATATATGTATAATCGAGCTGCTTTTCTGTCTGGGGCTTCGGGTGGGAGAACTTTCCGCTCTGGATATGGCAGATTACCGGCCGGAAGAGAATACAGTGCTGATTCATGGAAAAGGGAGAAAGGAGAGTTATTGAAGAGGACAATCAGCTTTATAACAGGGCAAGGCTCTGTCAACCACAACAGTAGAAAATTCCATGCAAAGAATACGGATCCGAAACGGAGTCACTGGAATGTGGAATACTGCAATCAGGATATTCAAGAAATATACCATGAATTATTTGATGAGGCACTTGAAAGGTATAATGTAAAGCAGGAAAAACCATTTCATGAGATAATCCGTCAGATTGGAAATAAAAATGATATGGGAGCGGAAACCTCCATATGGATGAGGCAACACCGCACCTGCATATAGATTTTGTACTATATACAACTGGAAGTAAGCGTGGATTGGATACAAGGGTGTCTTTGAAACAGGCATTGTCGGCACTCGGTTTTAAAGGCGGTACAAGAATGGAGACAGAGTTAAATCAGTGGGTGGCGGCTGAAAAGCAGCAGCTTGCCTCAATTATGCTGGAGCATGGGATCGAATGGGAGCAGAAAGGCACACATGAAAAGCACTTGTCTCTGTTGGATTTTGAAAAACAAGAGCGGGCGAAGGAAGTGGCTACGCTTGAAAAACAGAAAGCGGATTTGGAGGAGCATAATGCCACTATGCAGGAGGTCAATGAAGAATGGCTTGATCAGTTGCAAAATATTGAACGAGAAATATCCTCTGCACATGAAAATTGGGAAGAGGCTGATAAACAGGCAGATCAATATGAGAAAAAGCTGACAGAGATTGCGCCTATGGTAAAAGATATGGAACGATTTGCAGAAAAATATTCTTCTGATCCAAATGAGGTATTGCCGGAGGCGGGAACTCTAGAAACAGGAAAATCCTACCGGGAGAAAAAAGCAAAGCCGTTGATCAAGAAGATTGTAACGGTATTGCGGTCAGTCTACCGGGCTTATCTCGATCTTTCCAGAAGATTTAGTGATATGCAGAGGTCATATGAGAGAGCATGGATCAAGGTTAATTCTCTTACGGCTCGTGTAGAGGAACTTTGGAATGAAAATAGGATGTTGAGAGAAAATCTCGGGGATTTTGAACGTGTAAAGGGAGCTTTGGGGCATGATACTATTGAGACAATAGTTCAAGTGGAGAGATTGAGAGAACAGGAGATTAAGGGTAAGATGCTTCTGGTTACCAGGAATATATTTACTCATCATGTTCCTCCTTCTTGGCGACACTCATTGAGAAACTGCAGCTGATCGAGGATAAATATTATTACTCCTTTAATCTTCAGGAGTATCTGAATGACATTGAGGAGGAATCCTATGATGCATAATCAGGCGGCACTCTACCGTGTAAATAACATGACCGCGGGGAAAGAACTTTGGCATAAGTCATATGAGGAAGTTCAGGCCCAGAAACTGCAGGTTCGGATCGAACTGTACCGGATGATCCATATGGAAAAAATTGGGCAAAATGAAACGGTCAGTGATATATGGAAAAAAGTGGAAGGGATTAGGGAAGTCAGTGACGTCCTGGTTGTCAATCAGAATGGGGAACTGTCCTGTTTCTATGTGAATGAAGAATATCCCCGGAGAATCACGGGCTATATCCGGCTGCAGCCCTCCGGGGCGCTGATCTCACTGGATACCAGGGATTATCAGATCGACGGTTATGGCGGGAACTGGATGGCGGCGGACGATACTATTATAGACGGCAGACAGTTTTTCCTGATGGAACATCAGGAATATCACCGGCAGACAGCTATGGTGGTGCTGGACAGCTACGGAAGGAAGATTGCGGACTTTTGACTTCATCGTTTCCCACAGCTTGTCGTAATTAATCATCCCGGCATATCGCTTTCTATTAAAATTTGTGTTGTTATGTAATTATTATTAGCGTAAAATTGGCTCAATAATAGTATTTGTATACGAACACTATCCGGGAGTGGAGACTGTGAAAAAACGCATCATTGTAATAACTGTAATCCTCTGTATGGTTGCCGGATTTTTATATCTGCAGTATGGCCGAGACGTGAAAGTAATCTCAACAATGAATACTGCTTCAGGGAACTTCTATTTCAATGAGACCAGTAATCGACATTTTACAATTTACTATGATGTAAATGAAGGAAACAGATTTGATTATAATATTAAGGACAATCCTGAAATATTTGAATCTATGTTGATAAGGAATGACCTTATTATGTTGAAATGTTATTATTTAGATGGAGTAGAAAATGGATTTTTTTACTAGTATTATCAATCCGATTAGGCGCCTTGACGAGATTCTCGTGCATTTTGAAATAGATTAATAAGATCAAATTTATTTAATTTGTCGGGTTTTTTTCTGTATTTATCCATAGTTTTGTTTCTGAATTTTAATTTATAATTTATATTATTTAGACTAAATTATGAAAATCAGGAGGAGCAAAATGAATAATATAATGCCGATAAAAGAACGTCTTGCGCAGAAATCTGCAATTAGTGGAAAAGCTGGAGCTGCGATCATGTCCGATATGCTGAATGACGAGAAGATCATGAATCTTGTAACAACGCACTATAACAGCATTACATGTGAAAATGAAATGAAACCTGAAATAATCCTAGGAGATAAGCCTGCGTTCAGAGTTGATTCTGAAGAAAGAATATGTAATGATGATCCAGTTTTAATTCTTGATTTCAGCAGAGCGGATAAAATTATGGATTATATAAAAATTTATAATGAGAAAAATACGGATGATCCGATACGGGTAAGAGGTCATGTACTTGTATGGCATTCTCAGACTCCGGACTGGTTTTTTCGGGAGAAATATGATATCCGGAGACCATATGTGTGCAGAGATAGGATGATGAAGCGCCTTGAAAATTATATCCGGGAAGTGATCGAACATTATGACGGAGCCGGAAGTCCATACCGGGGCATTATATACGCATGGGATGTAGTAAATGAACAGATTGAGCCAGACGACTTTGATCCGGATTGGAATCCGGGTGCTGTGCGTTATACATGCAACGGAAAAAATACTGGATGGTATAATGTTTTCCAGGGGGATATCAGCTATATTACTCAGGCGTTTGTCTTTGCGAATCGCTATGCCCCGCGGGATGTCAAGCTTTTTTACAATGATTACAATGACGCAGATCCGGTAAAAAGAGATAAAATTTGTATTTTACTCAGACAGATCAGAGAGACAGAAGGTGCACGGATCGATGGAATGGGAATGCAGGCTCACTATCATATGGACTTTCCGTCTGTGGAACAGCTGGCGGAAGCTGTGCGTGCGTACTCATCCATCGTAGAGGAAATTCAGTTCACGGAATTTGATCTGCAGTCAAGCAGAGGTTACGATGGATCGGACCGGGAGTTAGAATTGAATAGAGAAGGGGAACGGTACAGAGAACTGTTTCAAACAATTTATGGTCTTGATAAAGAAGACGGGATTAATATCACAGGAGTTACATTCTGGGGAACTCATGACGGAGCTTCGTGGCTCCAGGATGTTTCTTTTGTGGGCGGTGGAGCCGATGGAAGCAGACCGCAGATGCCGCTTCCGTTTGATGACGACTACAATGTTAAACCTTCTTATTGGGGGATTATTGACGCATAAAAACAAAAAGACAGACCGACTTCAGGTCCTGTCATTTATAAAGGAGCGGGAAAGAAATGCGGTCGATACTGGAAAAATTCATGAGACAGATCGATAATTTTTCAATCCGGAAAAAGATGATCTTTATATACATATTCTGTATGCTTCTGCCAATCACACTGACAGACGGGGTGATCATATATACGGTTCTGCATACAGAAGCACAGCTGCTCAGATCCGAGATGGAAGATATCGCGGATGCAGTCAGCTATCAGATTTTTTACGATGTGGACACTGTTTCAAAAGTGACAAAAAGCATTTATACAAGCCAGTATATCAATGATTTTCTTGAGACAAAGTATGAAGCTCCATTTGATTACGTTGTCCATTATCAACAGTTCTTCAAAGATACACTCCTCCAGAGTGCGGATATGACAGGCAGTTCAGTAATAACACTGTATACAGATAATGAAACAATTGTGAGTGGTGGTACAGTTAGAAGTCTGGATTTGATCAAAGGAAGTGAATGGTATCAGGATCTGAGTGAAAAAAATACGGAACAGATGCTCTATTTTGCGTATGAGCCGGATATACCCGGGGCAGTTATGGATCCGGAAAGGCATGTCTATTTTCTGAGTAAGATGAACTATTATGGAGGTGGTCAATCGGAAAAGATGCTTAAGCTTGAAATGGATTATAGTACTATAAACAGAGACCTTCAAAATCTGAATTATGATATGCCTGTATATATATGCCATGAAGGGAAAATCATATTTTCAAATCGCGGCGGTGAAAACATCGGAGATCCGTTTGCGAACTTTTCATTTTCCGGCGACGTGGAATATTCGAAGATAAGTAATATTTACGGCGCAGAGCTGGAGGTCTGTGTATTGCGGCCGGAAACAAATCTTACAGGCAAACTGGCGGAGAGACTTCCTATACTGGTTCTTCTTTTTTTGATTAATATCCTTTTCCCACTGCTCATGGTACTCCTTTTAAACCGTTCGTTGACTGCCCGGATCAGTAAATTGAGCAGTATTTTCAGAAATACGGAGGATGAAAATCTGATTGAGATCGAAGATGTTGCTGCAAAAGACGAAATCGGTGACCTGATGAGAAACTACAACCGGATGGCTTCCCGTATCAAAACTTTGGTGAAGATTGTTTACAAAAACAAGATACACGAACAGGAGATGACAGTAGCAAGGCAGAAGGCAGAACTCCTTGCGCTGAGAAGTCAGATTAATCCTCATTTTCTGTTTAATGTACTTGAGAGTATACGGATGCACAGCGTGATAAAAAAGGAAAAAACTACTGCAGAAATGGTAGAAAAGCTTGCTGTTATGCAAAGACAATATGTGGACTGGGGTGAAGATATCATTGAGGTCGGACAGGAGATGGATATAGTCAGAAATTATATGGATCTTCAGCAGTACCGATTTGGAACAAGGCTGTCATATGAGCTGGATGTGGAAGACGAATGCCAGCATCAGAAAATTCCGAAACTGACGATTGTGACATTTGCTGAAAATGCATGTGTGCATGGAATAGAGAAAAAAACTGTACCGGGCTGGGTATTTATCCGTGTGTACAGAGAAAATGAGAAAATGTGTATTGAAGTAGAAGATACAGGGGAAGGAATGACGGAAAATGAGATTAACAGTATGCGGCAAAAGATGGAGAATGCAAGTATAGAGCTTCTGGAGAATGAAAAAGGAGTGGGAGTCATTAATGCCTGCCTGAGACTGAAAATGATGTCACATGACAGGGTGCACTTTGAATTAAGCGGGGAAGAAGGAACCGGTGTGACAGTTCTGATACGCCTGCCGTTTATAGAAAGTTAGAAAAGGTGATAAGATGCTGAAAGTACTGTTAGTAGATGATGAACCATTTATACTTCGAGGAATGAAAGAGCTGATAGACTGGGAAGAGGAGGGCTTTAAGATCGTGGGATCAGCTCCGGACGGAGAAGAGGCACTTCACTTTCTGCAGGATCATGACGCAGATCTTGTTCTTGCAGATATCAAAATGCCAGTCATAGACGGTCTGGAACTTCTGCGCGCTTTGCGCGAGTCTGAAAAATTCCAGGATGTTTATTTCATTATTCTGAGCGGATATGCTGATTTTCAGTATGCCCAGGAGGCAATCAAGTATGCATGTACGGATTATATACTGAAGCCGGTGGAAAAAGAAAAACTGATACAGGCTCTTCGTAAAGTTAGAGGAATGAAAGATATAGAGCTTGAGAAAGACAGAGAAACAAAAAAACTGGAAAATGCATATCTTGCCGGAAAACTGATTTCTATCATCCAGGGAAGATTTGATCCGCTGACGTTTGAGTATGTCAGACAGCATATGTATTTGTCAGAACGGGTGAGATATGTTGAAATCCTGGTCGATGGAGATGATTACGAGGACGAATGTGAAGATACTGTAAAGCGGGCAAATCAGAAACAGCTGTATAAAGCCTGTGTGGATTATCTTCAGGATGACAGCGCCCATTGTGTGATGGATGTCTCCATACAGGAAAAAGTTTATGATGTTGGCTTTGTTTTATGCGGATATATGTATGAATCTACAGATATTAAAGATTATCTGGGTGATTTTATGAAGTATCTGAGAGAAATACTAGGACTTCCGGTGATTATGCTCGTGGGAAAAGAAGTAAAAAATCTGGAGGAAATTGCAAAATCATACAGTACAACGAGAATGTTAAGATCTTTCCAGGGATTCAGGGAGAAAAAGGCAATTTATTATTATGAGGAGGAAATGCAGATTCATACAAGCGGGATTATGCTTTGTAAGAAAAGTCTTGATATTCTTTTGAATGCCATTGAACAGAACAATCATACGGAGATTATGAAAGCGGTTGACAGCTTTTATGAGGAGATGAAGCAGAGAGGGATTGCTGGCGATGTGATGCGCCTGAATATTAATTATCTCCTTTTTCAGCTCCTGCATCTGGCATCGGAACTAGATGACAGCGTAAACCAGGAAGAGATATTGAGGATGATAAGTGAAGGCACTTTTGAAAAGGGAATCCTACGGGGGAGTAAAGCGCATCTGTGCAGGGTCGCATGCGAATATGGGGATTATCTGGCACAGATGCGGAAAGATTCCTCGAGGGGAATACTTGGGAAAATAGAGAAAGAAATCCGGGAGAGGTATGCGGAGAATCTTACGCTTAAAGAGCTTGGTGAGAAATATTACCTGAACGGAGCATATCTGGGGCAGCTTTTCAGAAAAAAATTCGGACAGTCATTTAAGGATTATCTAAATAACTACAGGATTGAACAGGCGTGCCAGCTGCTTCTGCGGACAGACAAGAAAATATATCAGATAGCCGAGATGGTGGGGTACCATGATCTGGACTATTTTGTGAACCGATTTATTTCGGCAAAAGGCTGTACGCCGGCTAAATTCCGTAAACAGGCGAAGACCCGGGCTGAGAGAAAAGAATAAAAGATCTATGAGAGTGAAATTCTATAATTTATCCTGTTTTTTGGTATACTTTATCCGATTTTTTTTGATTGGCGTTCCGCTAAAATAAAGTTATCAAATACAAGGGAGGAAAAATATGAAAGCAAGAAGAGTAACGGGAATGCTGCTGGTATCTGCACTTGCGGTTTCACTTTTTACCGGATGCAGTGGAGGTGAAAGCAGCAAGAATGAGGACGGGGTCAAAGAATTTACAGCTTTCTTTGCAGTTCCCGGAGCAGAGATCAATGACGATAATGATATTCAGCAGATCATCGCAGAAAAGACAGGCGCAAAAGTGGATGAGACATGGCTTACCGGTCAGACGGCTTCTGAGGCAGTAGGTACCCTGATCGCCGGGGGCGAGTATCCGGATTTTATTGACGGCGGAGACGCCATGGGGCAGCTCTATGAGGCAGGTGCACTTGTGCCACTGGATGATTATCTGGATGATTACCCCAATATTAAAGCTTACTATTCCGATGAAGAATGGAACAAGTTGAGACAGGATGACGGACATATTTACTGGATCCAGCAGTTTCAGAATATCAAAGGAGAAGAGAAGGCTACAACCCACAATGACGAGGCGTTCTGGATCCAGACGAGAGTACTGGAGTGGGCCGGATATCCGGAAGTGAATACACTGGACGAGTACTTCGATCTTCTGGAGAGTTATATCGAAGCCAATCCGACAATGGAGGATGGAACAGACAATATTGCCTACACAATCCTGTGTGAGGACTGGAGATACTACTGCCTGGAGAATCCGCCGCAGTTCCTTGCCGGCTATCCGAACGACGGATCTGTGATTGTTGACCCGGATGAACTGAAGATCATCGACTATAATACGACAGATACTGCGAAGAGGTATTTCCAGAAACTGAATGATGAGTACCAGAAAGGCTATGTAGATCCCGAATCATTTACACAGACATATGATGAGTATATTGCAAAGCTTTCCACTGGGCGTGTGCTGGGAATGGTGGACCAGTGGTGGAACTTTGCGTACAGTGTAAATGATTCCCTGAAACAGCAGGGACTTGACGAGAAGGGATGCAGTTATGTGCCGCTTCCGATCACCATTGATGAGGGAATCAAAAATCAGTGGCACACTTCCGGCGGAGCTTTGAATGTAGGATCCGGCCTTGCAATTACAACGAGCTGTGAGGATGTAGAAGGTGCACTCCAATTTATAGATGACCTGCTCGAACAGGATATCCATAACCTCCGCTTCTGGGGTGAAGAGGGAGTAGACTATGAAGTGGATGAAAACGGTATGTTCTATCGGACAGAAGAGCAGAGAACTCAGGCTGCAGATACGGCATACAAAGCATCACACCTCTGTTCCTATTCTTATTTTCCGTCATATAAAGGAACCAGCGATGATGGAATCAATGCAAACTGGCCGGATGAGCAGCCAGGAGAATTCTTTGACAGTCTGAATTCCGCTGTGCAGAAATGCTTTAAGGCTTATGGTGTTGAGACATATGTGGAAATGCTCGGAACAAACGAGGCTCCCGGCCCATGGTATCCTATGTATTCTTTCTCTAATTCCATGACTACAAGCACACCGGGGGGTGTGGCATGGACAAAAATGGGCGAGATAAAGCATGAATATCTTCCGAGAGTTGTCATGGCAGATGATTTCGAAGGAGAATGGAATACATACATGGATGCATATGAAGGATGTGATCCGAAGGCATTCCTTGATGAGATGCAGGCTGAACTGGACCGTAGAATGGAAGAGTCAGCCAAATTTGAATAAGATAGGGAAGGATGAAACAGGCAGATATGCTGCGGGGCTTATCTGCCTGTTTGAGAAATGAGGTGAACGTATGTCTTTTGGAACAAAGAGAAAAAAAGCAGTATTGGCAGAGCCGAAGATCCACTTCAGCTGGAAGGAAGCCAAACGCCAGAAGGCCCTCCTGATCTGGTCCGGAGTCATTCTGATCTACGGTATTATTTTTTACTATCTTCCGCTGGGCGGCTGGCTGATGGCTTTTCAAAATTACCGTCCGATTGACGGACTTTTTCACTCCAAGTTTGTAGGTCTTGAGAAATTTCAGCAGCTCTTTTCGGACGCGACATTTCTTCGGGTGATACGAAACACACTTGCTATGGGTGTACTTAATCTGGTAGTGACATTTATTACAGCAATCGTATTTGCTATTCTTCTTAATGAAGTACGCAATGCCATAGGGAAAAAGACGGTTCAAACGATTTCTTACCTTCCGCATTTTCTTTCATGGATCATCGTAACAGGGATTATTCATGACGCGTTGTCGGGAACAGGAATCGTGAATGAACTGTTGGTCAATCTGAACATTATTGATCGGCCCATTAATTTCTTTGCCCATAAGGAGTATTTCTGGCCTATTGTTGCGTTTGCGAATGTATGGAAGGAGACAGGGTGGAACGCCATTATATACCTTGCAGCCATTACATCAATTGATCCGTCGCTTTACGAAGCGGCAGCTATAGACGGAGCGGGAAGATGGGCGAAGATCAAGCACGTGACGCTTCCGGGAATCAGGCCGACAATCATGATTCTTCTTCTCATGAATGTGGGTAACGTACTGAATGCAGGATTTGAGATACAGTATCTGTTAGGAAACGGACTGGTCCAGAGCGTATCCCAGACGATAGATATCTATGTGCTGAACTGGGGCATCAGTCAGGGTGACTTCTCTATCGGTACTGCGGCCGGTATCTTTAAGAGTGTTGTAAGTATTGTCCTGATCGTGATTGCAAACCAGATCGCCAAACGAAACGGCGATGAGAGACTGTTCTAAGGAGGGGTGAAAATGAAAACAAAAAAGAAAATAAAAATATCGCCCGCGGACAAAGCATTTACAGTGTGCAATACGATCTTTATGGTCCTGTTTCTTATTATTACGCTGTATCCGATCCTTAATACACTGGCGATTGCGTTTAATGACGGGACGGATGCACTCAGAGGGGGAATATATCTTTGGCCAAGAAAATGGACACTGCAAAATTTTATCACAGTTTTGCAGAAAGACAATCTGATCACAGGTGCCTATATCACTGTAGCACGTACTGTACTTGGAACGGTTACGGCACTCCTTGCCAATGCCATACTGGCTTTTATTGTCAGCAGAAAAAGATTTTTATTTAAAAAGCAGCTGTCTCTTTTCTGGGTGATCACAATGTATGTGAATGGCGGTATGATCCCCACTTTCTTGCTATATAAAAGCCTTGGCCTGACTAACAGCTTCTGGGTGTATGTGATACCGGGGATGATCAGTGCATTCAACATGCTTGTGATCCGTACATATATGAACGGACTTCCGGATAGTCTGGAAGAATCAGCGCAGCTGGATGGCGCGGGGTATTTTACAATCTTTACAAAAATAATTTCACCGCTGTGTAAGCCTGTCTATGCTACGGTTGCTCTCTTTGTGGCGGTAGGACAGTGGAATTCATGGTTCGATGCCATGCTGTACAACAGGATGAATTCTGGCCTGACTACCCTGCAGTACGAACTGATGAAGCTCCTATCTTCTGTGACAAGCCAGGGATCGTCAGCTGAAGCTATGAAAAACGCGGCAGGATCCGTTACACCGGAAACTGTGCGGGCAGCGGCCTCGATACTGACGATGCTTCCGATCATTTGCATTTATCCTTTCTTGCAGAGATACTTCGTAACAGGACTTACTTTAGGAGGCGTAAAAGAATAATAATAATAATCGGAGGATAGAGGATGGACAGAAAAGAAGCGAGAAAAAGAGCGCAGGAACTGGTCTCAAAAATGACGACAGAAGAGAAGGCTTCTCAGCTCAGGTATAACTCACCGGGAATCCCAAGACTTAGTATCCCGGAATATAACTGGTGGAATGAAGGACTTCACGGAGTGGCAAGAGCCGGTACTGCCACTGTATTCCCACAGGCAATCGGGATGGCAGCGTCCTTTGATGAAGAATTGATCAGGGAAGTGGCGAATGTCATAGCTGTGGAGGGGAGAGCAAAATATAATGCCGCCTCCTCACATGGAGACAGGGACATTTACAAAGGACTTACCTTTTGGTCCCCTAATGTGAATATTTTTCGTGATCCCCGCTGGGGCAGAGGTCATGAAACATACGGGGAAGATCCATATTTGACTGCAACGCTGGGCAGAGCTTATGTGGAAGGACTTCAGGGAGACGGAGATACCATGAAGGCGGCTGCCTGTGCGAAACATTTTGCTGTACATTCCGGTCCGGAGGCACTGCGTCATGAATTTGACGCCGAAGTGTCTCAGAAGGACTTGGAAGAGACCTACCTGCCCGCTTTCAAGGCTCTTGTGAAAGAAGCACATGTAGAGGCAGTTATGGGAGCGTATAACCGTGTAAACGGAGAGCCATGCTGCGGCAGTACAACACTGATCAAAAACAAACTGAGGAACGAATGGGGATTCGAAGGTCATTTTGTCTCTGACTGCTGGGCAATCCGGGATTTCCATGAGAATCATATGGTTACAGGGACTCCTATGGAATCCGCAGCAATGGCTCTGAACGCAGGGTGTGATCTGAACTGCGGAAATACATATCTTCATATCCTGAATGCGTATTATCATGGCATGGTAACCGAGGAAGCCATCACTGAGGCGGCTGTACGGTTGTTTACAACCCGATTTTTACTGGGGCTTTTTGACGGAAGTGAATATGATAAAATACCATACACAAAGGTGGAATGTGAGGAACATCTCCGAATAGCACATAGAGCGGCCTTGGAGAGCATCGTCCTTCTGAAAAATGAAAACGGGATCTTGCCATTGAAAAAAGAAGAGATAAAGACAATTGGTGTGATTGGACCAAATGCGGACAGCAGGGCGGCTTTGATTGGGAATTATCACGGGACATCATCGGAATATGTGACAGTCCTGGAAGGAATCAGAAACTGTGCGGGAGATGGAATACGCATCTTTTACTCCCAGGGAAGTGACCTTTTCCGGGATAAAACAGAGGCTCTTGCCCGTGACATGGATCGCATTGCAGAGGCTGTAACCGTAGCGGAAAACAGTGATGTAGTAATCCTTTGTCTTGGCCTGGATGAGACTCTGGAAGGAGAAGAAGGGGATACAGGGAACAGCTATGCATCCGGTGACAAAGAGGATCTTCAGCTTCCACTCTGTCAGCGTAGGCTGATGGAAGCAGTGGCAAAGACAGGAAAACCAGTCGTCCTTTGTATGCTGGCCGGCAGTGATATTGATATGAGCTTTGCCAATAAACATTTTAAAGCAATCCTGCAGCTTTGGTATCCTGGCGCCTGCGGAGGAAATGCCGTGGCGGAGATTCTGTTCGGAAAAGAATCTCCTTCAGGAAAACTTCCTGTGACCTTTTATGAAACGCTGGAGGAGCTTCCTCCGTTTGAAGATTATTCTATGGAGGGACGGACTTACCGGTATATGAAAGGAAAAGCCCAGTATCCTTTCGGGTATGGACTGACTTATGGAAAAGCGGAAGTTGATTCAATGGTAGTGTCGGAGACAGAAACAGGAGCAGATGTATCTGTTCAGGTGAAAAATACAGGGGAAAGAGACATTTGTGAAGTATTACAGATTTATATCAAGTGCGAGGATTCTGTGTATTCGGTTCCTAACCCCCAGCTGTGCGGATTTCAGAGAGTGTGGCTCCACCGAGGAGAATGCAGAACACTCCTTGTAAACATCCCTAAGAAAGCGTTTACTGTTGTAGACGAAAAAGGAGATCGTATTACAGGGGGAAAACACTATACGATATACGCCGGCTTTTCTCAGCCTGACCTGAGAAGTGAGGAACTGACAGGTATGTTTCCTGTCCGGTCGGAATTCAGAAGAAAGTAAGCGGAACTTAAGAATGGAGAAAGCTATGAAGATTAATCTTGACAGCCCTGTCATTGCTTTTTTAACTACGGTCGCTGATTTTATGATATTGAACATTCTGTTTATTATATGCTGCGTGCCGGTCATTACGATCGGTCCGGCCATCAGTGCTCTTTACACGATTACCATGCGTGAGGCGAGACATGAGGGCGGATATATATTTAAACCCTTTTTTAAGGCATTTAAAAATAATTTCAGGCAGTCGTTTCTTTTATCAATATTATATTTTTTGGCAGGAGCAGTCCTTGTATTTGGCGTAAAGTTCTGGCAGGGAAAGTCGGGATTTTCTACATCTGATCAGGTGATGCTCGTGATCACGGGAGTATTTGTGGTTATCTGTATCTTTTCACTTCTCTATGTGTTTGCATTAACTGCCAGATTTGATAATACTGTTTTGAAAACAGTAAAAAATGCAGTGATCTTGGCTGTATTTAATCTGAAAGAGACAATCTTGCTGACCTTGATCTCTGCAGTTGTGATCATACTTATGATCTTTGCAAAAAGTGTCTGGATTTTTATGATGGTGGGCGGATTTTCTGCCTGTGCTTATGTGAAATCGTTACTGCTCATAAAAGTGTTCAGGCAGTATGAACCAGAGGAAGGAGAAATTTGAAATGACGAGAATGGTGATCGATCCAAACAGGAAACTGAGCAGGATCAGCAGAGAAATATACGGACATTTTTCCGAGCATCTCGGGAGATGTATTTACGAAGGTATTTATGTGGGAAAGGATTCGTCCATAGAAAACGTGAACGGAATGAGATCCGATGTAGTCGAAGCGCTGAAGCGGATACGGGTTCCCGTACTCCGGTGGCCCGGCGGATGCTTTGCGGACGAGTATCACTGGATGGATGGGATAGGTCCTGTGGATGCGCGAAAAAAGATGATCAATACAAACTGGGGCGGCGTGGTGGAAGACAACAGCTTCGGAACCCACGAATATTTTGAACTCTGCCGTCAGCTCGGATGTGAAACATACATTAACGGAAACCTGGGAAGCGGAACAATCAGGGAAATGTCTGAATGGATTGAATATATGACATTTGACGGTGTATCTCCGATGTCTGAACTTAGAAAGAAAAACGGTCACAGCGATCCGTGGAGGGTTGATTTCTTTGGCATCGGAAATGAAAACTGGGGATGCGGAGGAAACATGAATCCGGATTACTATGCGAATGAGTATCGGAGATACCAGACTTTTGTGCGTGATTACAACAGTAAACAGCACATTCAGAGGATTTGCTGCGGAGCACCCCATGAGGATTATGACTGGACGAAGGAGGTCCTTGCTACCTGCTTCCGGAGAACATCAGAAGAACAGCATGGCTTTATGGACGGCCTTTCTCTCCATTATTATGTATATCCGGAAGGAATTGAAATCAAAGGAAGCTCAACAGAATTTGACGAAAAAAGCTGGTATAAGACACTGAACAAGGCAGTGTATATGGATGAGCTTATTCGCAGACACGGCGCGATTATGGATGAGTATGATCCTGAGAAAAAAATCGGTATGATCGTGGATGAGTGGGGAACATGGTACACATGCGAGCCGGGTACAAATCCTGGATTCCTTTATCAGCAGAACACGATGCGGGATGCGCTGGTAGCGGGCATCACACTGAATATATTTAATAAACACAGTGACCGTGTGAAGATGGCAAACCTGGCGCAGATCGTCAATGTACTCCAGGCTGTGATACTCACCGAAGGAGAGAAGATGATAAAGACGCCTACATACCATGTTTTTGATATCTATAAATATCATCAGGATGCAGAACTTGTGGAAAGCAGTATTGAGACAAAACAGATCGGAGAAGAAGAAGAATGGCAGGTGCCGAATCTGACAGAGTCTGTATCCGTTGCACCGGACGGCACGATTCATCTTACGATGACAAACCTTTCTATTGGGGAAAGCTATGATATAGAAACGACGATTGTGGACAGAAATATTACATCGGTAAAGGGCGAGATCATTACAGAAGAAATGCATGCAATGAATACCTTTGATATGCCGGATCATGTGACGGTGGAAGCCTTCGACGGGACTTGGATCACGGAAAAAGGGATCCGGTTTACCATTCCTGCATGCAGCGTCCTGCATCTTGAACTGAGGTAAGATATTCATGGAAAATGAATGGTACAGGGGCTGTCGGAAATGTCTCCTGAGAGACTTGACTGAAAAAGAGTATTTCCGCAATATGTATGTCTATATTTCAAATCTTCCCGAAGAGGACAGGACACCGGAAGAGGAGTATGAGCGCAGACTGTCAAAGTGCAGAGAATGCGACCATTTGTTAAGCGGTATGTGCAGGATCTGTGGATGTTTTGTGGAGATGCGTGCGGCGATCGTTGTGAGGCACTGCCCGGACAGCACCCCTGAATGGTAGGGATATGCCTTAGTTGTAAACCGTAGGAAAAATGACAGATAGAATAAAAGCAGCTTCAACCAGGTGATGGAGAGGCTGCTTTTTAGGTGCTTAATTTAAAAGACCATAGTTATAACTTTGACGCCAGTTCATGCATTCAGAAGGATGCGGCGGAATATTCTTTAGGTTCAGATAATACCGGTACTGTAAGAATCTCCGGCGGCACCCCAAGTTCTCGGTGAAGACGACAAATGCTACGATCATATTGCGAAACATCCGATGGACGCAAAATGTGCGTATGAAAAGACTCCTCTTGATATATTTACGAAAGAAACAGATTATTTTGCCCTGGCAATTCATATCTTCAAACTTTTGAATAATGGATTTACGCCGTTCAATGGAATATAAGAAACTGTCTCTGCTTCTGTAGCTGCGCCGGGTGGATTGTATTTATCATTGGCGTTGTCTTTACGAGCATATCTTTACTGGAATTAGGCGGCAGCTCCCCGGGGATTAACCCGGACACCGTTGAGAATGTCCATGTATGGAGAGAGGCTGTTATATCTATCTTTTCGGTCGCGCTTTTGTGTTTTTGCAGTTGTTTGAGCGGTACCGTACTTGGGAATTTGGAATCAGAACAATCCGTCTGTCAGAATATTTATAACTGTTTCGGCGGCGGCGCTTCCGGACGCGTTTTCCGATCCTCGCAGATTCAGGGCAAAGCACCGTGTATGTCCGTCGTTCTCAAGAAAACCTACAAACCATCCGTTAGAGTTTTCGCCTTCGGACATACCGGTCCCGGTTTTGCCGTAGAGCTTCCCGGCGGGGGTATCACAGATGAACATGGCGTCTTTGACAGCCTGTATGTTTTCGGGAGAAAGGTCCCATTCATTTCGCAAAAGCCGGGCCAGAAGAATGACCTGTTCAACCGGCGAAATCTTAAGAGTAGATTCAGCCCAGTAATCGCTGATTCCTCCACTTAAATCACAGTTTCCATAGGAAATGCGGCTGTACCACTCAGACAGCGCAAAATATCCGATCTGGCTGTCCAGACTTTGAAAATACCAGTTTACTGAATTGTACATCGCGGTTGAAAGTGTCTGGTCTGCGTTCCAGGTATCGAAAGGATACTGTGTACCGTCCCAGGCCAGAGCGGAAACATCCGGTGAGATGACGCCTTCCTCGAGAGCAAACAGCGCGCTGTATATTTTAAAAGTGGAATCAGGCGATATACGTATGGTACTCTGCTCCATATTATAGATCTGATAGAGATCTTCAGACATATCATACAGGACAAAACTGCCGTCTGTTCCGTGAAAATAGGAGGAAAGGTCAATTGTTTCCACATTTTTCCCGGCAAAATCATATGTGCTGTCCGAAGAAGCGTAAGCGGTCAGAAGCGGGCTTGCGGCATACACAAGTAACGCCGCGAGAAGAAGGACGCAGATACCGCGTGCCTTTGTCGCCCGGGTTTCGGTCTTGTAGCCGGCAATTTTTTTTATGCGCTGCGCAATGACAGGTTTTCTGCCTCCCAGGCCGGACAGCGGAGAGAAAAAAGTGTTTCTGTGAAGTCTTTCAATATAGCGTATGAGAGTGCAGCCGTACGCCGCGGCCTGTTCCTTCCCTTCTGTCTGAATGACAGAGTGGTCACAGGCAAATTCCCTGTCCCGGCGCATCAGGGAGAATCCGTACCAGACCAGAGGATTAAACCAGTAGACAGTCTGGAGAATGCAGGCTAAATAGTTCCACAGCGCATCTTTTTGTCTGTAGTGCTGCAGTTCGTGCAGAAAGATAAAGCGGATATCTTCTTCAGAAAGTACGATGTCCATATCCTGAGGAATAATGACAGTCGGACGAAACAGTCCGTAGGAGACAGGGCTTGATATGCCGCAGGATGCATAGAGCGCTATACTGCGCCGGATTTTCAGGCTGTCAGTACATGAGCGGTATACTTTATACAGTTCTGGTTCGGTTTCGGCTGTAACAGGGCAGGAAGATATACGGATACTGTGGATACGGTACACGCTGTATAAAAAGTACAGCAGGGCAGTGACACAGCCGATGCCCCAGACTGCGCACAATACAGGAATGAGAGAGGAAAAGGAACCGCGTTCCGCAGCCACGGCGAGATCGGATAACCCGAGCTGTGCAGCCACGGACGGGCTTGAGAGATCCGGGGCAGCAAAGGAAGAAAAATCTGTCCGGGCCCGGTAAAACAGCGCGGATATACAGGAAATAAGCTGAGCCGGGCTTATCGCGCCAAAGGGAGAAAAGGGAAGAACGAGGGCAAGCAGGAAGAGATACCATATGCGGTACTGGCTGACAGGCGTAATATATTTTTCAAAAACTTTTTTAAAAAGCAGTATGCCTCCAAAAATGAGGATGATTATAAAATTACATAATAAAAAATGGACTGGAAAAGCCATATTCTGCCTCCGTGGGAAAATGTTCCGTGGTTTATTCCTACTAATGTAATAATTATAGAGGAGGAAAAACGAAAGGTCAAGAGGGGTTGTAAAAACAGGTTTGTTGTAAAATATAATGCGCCGGCTCCGGTTGCGGAGGATAATATTGACGCCCATATGCTCTTCGGCATGAACGGAAGCAATGTCCGGCTTACAATCTGCGGAGGGAAGACCGTGGCAAAAGACGGTGAGGCAGTCGGATTGGACGAAGAAAAGGTACTGTACGAGGCGGAGAAAGAAGCGGAGAAACTTTGGGAAAGGTTTTGAACGGGAAGCGTTTCTGCAGAAATGATAAGTAGAGTGATATAAATTTTATCAAATTAATAAAAAATTTATTGACATTTTGCTGATTTTAGTGTTATCCTTTCTACAGAAAGATTTTGAAAGGGAGGAATCACACATGAGTTTTCAGACAGTAATCACATCAGATAACGCTCCGAAGGCGATCGGCGCTTACTCACCGGGACTTTGCCTTGACGGACTTGTATTATTCTCAGGCCAGCTTCCGATCAACCCGGCTACGGGAAAGATCGAGACTGAGGACGCAAAGGGACAGGCTGAGCAGTCCATGAAGAACATCGGCGCTCTTCTTGAGGCAGCTGATCTTACATTCAAAGATGTTGTGAGAACAACAATCTATCTTGCAGATATCAACGACTTTGCAGCGGTTAATGAGGCATATTCTCAGTTTGTAGAGGAGCCGTATCCGGTGCGTTCCTGCATTCAGGTAGGAGCAATCCCGATGGGAGCGAAGGTTGAGATCGAAGTGACATGCGCGAGAGGAAGAATCGCGGCTCAGGAGTGCGAGTCCTGCAAATAATTGCGGAAGTACGCAGCTGTGCAGTTAAATTGTGCAGTTAAGTTATGGCGATGCCATATTGCAGTCTGCTGCGAACGGCAGCGGTTGCATTGTTAAATCATAAAATCCGCCTTCTTCTCTGTGGGGGAAGGCGGTATGCCCTCAGAAAAAAGCCTGACGTCGTCAGGTTTTTTTACATTGCAGAAATGATAGAATCCCGCGGAAATGATAAAACCCCCGGCGGAGTGCAACAGTTCCGCCGGGGGTTTTGGGAAAGGATAACAATATAATTAGGTTAGATCTGATTTTTATAAGTATGTCCGTTTTTCATAACGAAGTACACGTCTTTTAAAACAGACACGTCTTCGAGCGGGTTGCCCTTCACGGCGATGATGTCCGCCTGCCTGCCTGTCTCCAGGCTTCCTTTCGTC
>NZ_JAJEQX010000080.1 GCF_020687545.1 Ruminococcus turbiniformis
TGGAATCCGTTATCGAGAGCCACTCGTCCGATGGTGGGAGCCATGACCCGTGTCGTGGCTCCCAGTAGGATGATTTAGTTTTTGATCATCCTTTTCCTTTGCCGCATTGAAACATCCCCGTCAATCCGCATGGTATAGGCAGATGGGATGATACGGTCAAGGATGGAATCGGCAAGGGCACTGCCTCCTAATCTTTCATGCCAGCCTTCCGGCATGAACTGGGAACAGAAGATGGTGGAGACCTGGCCGCAGCGGTATTCCATCAGTTCCAACAGATCCCTTTGCTCCTGCTCGGAAGCAGGGATCAAAAGGAATTCATCAAGAATCACAAGTGGAAGCTTTTGAAACTGCTTCATCACTTGATGATATTTTCCCTGTATCCTCGCTGCTTCCAGTTCGCTGAACAGTTCCGGCAGACGGATATATCTGGTCTTATATCCGGATTGGCAGGCGTTGACTCCCAGTGCATTAGCAATAAAGCTTTTGCCGGTACCTGTAGCCCCGATCAGGATGACATTCAGCCCTTGGCGGATGTAGTCATTATCCGCCAGGCTCTCCAGAAGATCCCGGTTCAGGTGCCGGTCCGGCAGATAATCAATGTTTCCAAGAAATGCAGATGAGTCAGAGAACTTCGCGTTCTTGATCAATCTTTTGATATTGTTATTATGCCGGGAATCGTATTCCGCATCAACCAACAGCATGAGACGTTCATGGAAGGACATGGAGCCGTATTCAGCTTCCTGGTCGATCTGTTTTTCATAAGCTTCCGCAAAGGCAGGCAGCCTCATGGACTTTAACTTTTTCACCGTATCATTTTTCATGGCTGCCACCTCCGTAATAAGAAGCTCCACGGACCAGGGCATAGCTTTCGTCATGGATAGCCTCAGAGGATTGGTTTGATGGGCCAGCAGCCTTGTCATTGCCGGATTCCAGGATCAGGCGGATATTCTTATAACGCGGGCTGGGGATCCGCTCCAAAGCTGCTTTGCAGGCATGTTCCAATCTTTCCGGAGTATATTTATCAGCCAGTTTCAGGAGAGACAGGCAACCCTTATAAGCCTGCTCTTCGATCCGGTAGGAATCAAAGATCCCCTGGATCACCTGATGGGTTGACTCACCGATACCAGATGCCCACTTAAGGAACCTTGCCTTATCCCATTCACTGTACAGCTGATGGTTGACAGGCATGTGCTCCGGGATCGTGGAATACTGCCCGCGGCGTCCATAAAGACGTTTGTGGCTGCAGATCCGATTCCCTTTGTAATAAACCTCAATGCTGCTCTTGGTGTACCGGACATCCACTTTCTTGCGCACATACTCATAAGGGACCGAATAGTTCTGAAAATCTATGGCAATGTGGTAGTTCAGCTGAACGGTAGCGGATTTCCATTGGGCAAACTCATATGGATATCTGGGAAGCGGCTGTAAAAAGGGAAGTTCCTCTTCCAGAAATACAGAGTGACGGGAACCGTCTTTTTTCTGGAAAGGAGCCTCATTGAACCGATTCAGTTCCTTTCGGATCGCTGCATTCATGGTATGGATGTCAAAAAATTTCCGGTTCCGCAGACGGGCAATGATGTGGGAAGTCAGATTCCCAACACTCCCTTCTACAGCTGCTTTATCACGCGGGGCCAATACCCGGGCGGGAAGCAATGCAGTGTGATAGTGATCCGCAAGCTCCTGGTAAGAGCGGTTTACGACTGGATCCTCGTATTTTCTGTTGCTGAGGATCCCAACCTTCAGATTATCCGGGGTCAGGATCCTGGTGACACCGCCGAAGAACTCATACATAGCGATATGCGCATTGATCCAGTCCTCCTCTTTCATGGTACGGCATGCCTGCGCATAGCAGTACATGCTGAAAGGCAGCGTCGCTACAAACAGATAAACCTTGCTGCTGTTCCCAGAGATCTTATCATAAAGGGGCAGCGCGGTCCCGGCCCAATCGACCATCAGTTTGTCACCAGGTTTATGCTGGATATGCATGGTAAGCTTATTTTTTGAAACATAATCCTGATATAACTTGCAGTATTGGGAGTAGCCGTATGGCGGTTTTCCGGCATCCCGGCAGGTATCAACATACTCCTGCCATAACAGCTTTAATGTTACGCCGCTTTTCAATAATTCCTTATGAATATAAGGAAAATCCGGCGTGACCAATGTTGGGAGCAATGCTTCTTCTGGAA
>NZ_JAJEQX010000081.1 GCF_020687545.1 Ruminococcus turbiniformis
AGCATCAGATTGAAGTCATCGTTGTCGGCTACAATATAGGTACGAAGCAGGGAATAAACATCGGCAAGGCCAATAACCAGAACTTCGTCACGATTCCCTGTGAACGGTTTCTGTTCATCCTGAAAGTGGTGGGATGCCAGTATGGGATGCCGGTTGCAGAACAGGAGGAAAGCTATACCAGTAAGGCAAGCCTTCTGGATCTGAACGAAATCCCCGTCTATGGAAAGGATGATACAGGTGCTGCTGTTTTCTCCGGGCAGCGGGCGAAGCGCGGTATGTATCTATCAAGGGAAGGGAAGTTCATCAACGCTGACATCAACGGAGCAGGGAACATTCTGCGGAAGGCATATCCTCATGCATTTGACGGGGTGGATATGGCATATCTCTGCAGCGCTGTTTCTGTTATTACAGGAGAACAGATCCTGCATAAAAAGCAGAAGCCCCCGGTAAAACATTACCAACGCCATCGAAGCGATGTCGGGAAAGTCCGCCATTTTTACCGCCAGGAAAAACGCATGCAGCTGCGCATGGTATGGGAAAGCAGGGACGATACCTACAAAAAGAGAAACAGGCCGCCAGCAAAAGCGGCGGCCTGAAAAGTAAGCCCCGATGAGGGGTTAGGGGGCGTGTGTCCGCCCCGGGAGGCGCAGTTTGCCTCCTGAAGCTCCAAATCGACAAAAGTCGCTTGGAGTAGTTCACGACATGTTCCTTGATGGACTGCAGGAATGTGTTGCAGATGATGACTGCATCATCCTCATGGAAACCGGACATGAAAAATTGCGCCATCAGGTTGGAGGAGCAACCATAATAACGAGTACAGAATTTTGCGTTCTGAATCTTGCCACCATAGTGCTCAAAAAGGCGAGAGAAATTCTCAACAACCCGGAATGGAACACCCAGGTGGACTACTGATGCCATAAAGAAAAGGCTGCTTTTTGGCGGCCTTTTTTCGCAAAATTTTGTCACTTTGCCGCAGAAGCCCATTCCAATCCATCAGAGATTGGTGTGGGATGAATAGGGCCTCCCGCGTTTCCTTTTCTGCGTTGGCTGAGATTCAACATACTGTTTCACTTTTTGCTTCTTCCCGATGTTCTGGCTCTTTCCCAAAAAACGCTCTGGGAAACTCACCAGTTTCAAAATATTTGCATGTACGGAAATATGGCTTAACTAATGCCATCAGCTCCGGGGTAGCAGCGATATACAGCCATCTGCATTGGCTTAATATCTCCGCAAGCATTTCATCTGTAATACCATGCCCCCAATTATTAAAGTAACCAAGGGACATATTGGATATTACGATTTTGTCCTTCAGATCGATGTCCAGATCCCAGAAATACCCACGGATATAATTTCCCTTGTCCCTGAACCATTTGTGCTGAATACAATCTACCCCAGTATAATCGAAATCTTCAAATATATAGGACTGGAATCCATATTGGCAGCCTATATCCAGGATTGTACGGCAGGGGATATTCCTCTCAAAGATATCCAGGTAATATCTCAGGTAATCACCTTCCAAAAAGAGAAATTCTGCGGGAAAAGGGAGTTCTTCATCTGTATACCCATATGTACTTATTTCTTCTTTTAAAAACGGATAAATCACGGAACCTTCTCCCTTATATTTAGATAAAAGTCCTTTTGCAAATTCCGGTGTCATTGCTTGCCTCCTATCAATCACAGCTATCCTTCTCATTTCCTATCTCATCTTCGCTATAATAATAACAGTCTCCTGAACATTCCTCATATTCCAAAGGGCACTCATCAAGATCTAGTGGGCTTCTGCATGACGTATCAGCCTTACAATGTGCATTTTCTGGCAAAACACATACTGTAATGCCATTATATCTCATCTTCAATATTCACTCCTCCGTTGCTTCTTCCTCGCATTCGATCACTGCAAACCGAAAACCGCACTCATCGCATACCGCCTCTCCGTTACCTTTCCAGGTATATATCTTTTCGCCGCATTTTGGGCAGTAATTGATATCATCGGTGTCAGATATTCCGTAAGCGCCAAATATTAATGCGGTCAGATACAAAATTACCCCAGCCCTTTGCGAGTTGGAGTAATTCACTATAATTCACATGCGATTTTTGATAGATTGGAGTTTTTCACTCCAAGGTGCCAGATC
>NZ_JAJEQX010000082.1 GCF_020687545.1 Ruminococcus turbiniformis
AGGTAGTGTCAAGTGATCTATGAAAAACTGAGCCGAAAAAATCAGGCTCAGCAGAACCTTGAAAATTGCAGATATTGACATCGAAAAGTTCTCCGAAGGCTCAGGGCGCTGCCCTGAGAACCCGCAAGGGACCAGTCCCTTGACCCATTATCGGGCTCTGCCCGAACCCGTCCTCGCCGGAAGGCAGGAAAAGGGCGCACTTGCCCCTTTTCTGCCAAACAGGATCATCCGTGAGCCTTATGTCAATAGACTTTCGCGGCATATCCTCACAGCCGGCTGCGCCGCCTGCTCCGGTATTCCACGGTTCTATTGACAACAGCTCCGATCCGATCCAGCAGTTCCGGTTTTCTGCATGTTCAGGATGGTTTGTTGGCCAAGGAAGATAAGCAGCTGCCACTTGCCCGGCATGTTGTCAGCACCCTGGAGCATTTCCACTTCGTTAAGAACTTTGTATTTATTGTGTTTGTGCGGGCGCAGGAAGTTGTAGTAGGCAACCCAGAGAGCCAGGTCATAGTTGGCACCTTCGATGTTGTCGAAGCCGTTTGTTTTCCGGTAAGAAGCCTTATAGGTCCGGTTCAGTCGTTCTACGATCTGTTTGAAAGGACGGTGTTCCTTAGATACAGCATCGTCGTTGGTAAGTCCGATCACCTGGGTGATCTGGAAGGTAAAGTCCTTGCCAAACTTCTTTGTGGATTCCATGGCGGCAAGCGGATAGGCGCTGTAGCCATCAGCGATAAATTTAAAGTTTTCAGGGAGTTTCTTAAGCCCCTGGAAGGCCATGCGCATGGCAAGGATACAGGGCCCGACCCCGCGGTTATCGGACACCTGGTAACCGATGATGGAACGGCAGGCGGCGTTCATGATCAGCCAGACGTAGGTTTTTATGCCGCGGACTTTGATGTAGGTTTCATCGGCCACAAAGGCTTCTCCTTTGCGATAGGGATACTGATCGACGAAGGGTTTGATGCAGGTGGCCGCGGTCTTGCAGTAGTTGGCGATCTGCTGATGAGAGATCTGGATGTTATAGAGATCTTTCAGTGCCTGGCTGGTTTTGCGCAGTGACAGGCCAAGGTTGATATGCAGCGTCAGACACAGGGACATAACGTGTGCGTTATGCTTACTGAATTTCAGGGAAGAAGCGTTCTTAGGAAGGGTACTTACATCCATGCTGAAAAAATCTATCGTGAACTGACGGTAGATATAGTGAAGTTTATATTTATTTTTTCCGTATCTTTCTTCCAGATCGGCCCTGTCCACTTTCTTAAGGTTGTGGAGATAGTAGGGGCATTTTAGGTTGATGCACTTGTGGATGATAAAGTGCTTCCGTTCTTTTTTGGCAACGAGTGCCTTGCCACAGTGAGGGCACCGCAGGGTGAATTGCCTGGCGAAGCGGTTTTCATCTGGCGAAAAATTTGTATTGCATACCTTGCATTTCAGCTGTCCGGCTTTACCGTTATTTCGGTAAAGATAAGGCTGCGGAGCGCCACAGGAAGGGCAGAAGCAGTCTTCGGGGATGTCGCATTCCTTACGCCGGGAGACGGGTTTTATCTGAACACCGTAGCGGCGATCAAAGTAAGGGATCAGGAGACGCCAGTCCCATTCATGCTGGATGATCTGGACTTTTGGAAGTTCGTCCACTTTGAACTTCTGATATTTGGGAGAATGGGAATCGTCGAAAGCCCACTGCTTAAGTGGTATATATCTGCAGATGAAGTTGATTAACCAGCAATTTTGCTGGTAGAGATATTGAATAACATAGAGTAAGTATTGTATAATGTCCATGAGCATTGGCTCCTTTCGTGTGTAAGGTTTGTTTGGCGATAGACATTATACCAAAAAAGGGAGGTCAGTGCTCTTTTTATTGCAGATTTCCCTTATAATCAAGGTTTTTATTATATTTTGAAACAAAAAAACAGGTAGTATTTGACACTACCAG
>NZ_JAJEQX010000083.1 GCF_020687545.1 Ruminococcus turbiniformis
ATAGGTTGATTGGTGTGTGTGGTAACTCAACAATACAACATATATTCAAAAACTGCTACTTTTTTTTGAAAAAGTTGTGGTTTCATGTACTTAGGGCTAGCCGCCGCACTAGCGGCTTGGTACAATCGGACACATAAAAGGGGTTGTCAAAAGCAGGATGGAAGTCGGTTTTTCTCAATAAGTTTCCATTATTTTGAGTGTTCTTCTGCATATTTAATAAATTCCGGCGTCTTAGACCAGTATTTGATCCCCCAGTTTTCAAAATTCCATTCATCCATATAATCATTACATTCATAATCCACATAATAAAGAACATCATTCTGCAAAATAAAATTTATCGGGAAATAATCTATATTAGTTTTTGCCCTGTACAATAATCGTATATTCTTTTCCATGACATCATAACGCAGGCAGAAGAGCCCTCCAAAACTTTTTACTGTAAAAGGGGACTGTTATTCTCGACAGTCCCCTTTGTTTCCTCTTCTATTCTTCGTTTTTTTCATTAATTCTCTCAAATACCATGTCATATCCGTCGTTTCCGTAATTCAAAGAACGGTTCACCCTGCTGATGGTAGCGGTAGATGCGCCGGTTTTTTCCGCAATTTCCAGATAAGTTTTCTGCTCTCTGAGCATCTTTGCCACTTCGAACCTCTGCGACAGTGAAAGCAGTTCGTTGATAGTACAGATATCCTCGAAAAACAAATAGCATTCTTCTTTATTTTCCAGACTGAGTATCGCCTTAAAAAGATAGTCTACGGCCTCTGTCCTTATTTTTTTACTCATAATACCCTGTCTCCTTTTCAAGCCTGCGGCATAAATGTTTCTGAAGTACAGCTGTATTTTCGCCTCTTGCTCCAGACTGTTTTTATATTTTAACACATTAAACTTTTACAGTCTACCACTTTGTAGCGTTTTATGTATATTCTACAGTCTTTTGTAGAGATTCAGGTATGGTTTCAGCTTCTCAAAGTCTGTCGTAACAACCAGTTCTTCCGGGAACCCGCAGTAATCAAGGATCTTTTCCACGTTTGAAAAATTACCGGCATCCGCATCCACGTGGGCGTCGCTTCCTGTCGTCACCGGTACATCGTACTGCTTACAAAGATCCAGCATGGTCAGAATATTCTCCCTTGTTCCCTTACGGCTGCTCTGAGGCCTCATAGATGAATTATTTATTTCCAGCAATGTTCCGGTCTCTTTCGCTGTTTTTACAATCACTTCATAGTCAAACGGGAAACGTCCGTCATCCGGATGCCCGATGATGTTGATATACGGATTTTTCATCGCTGCCACATAGGCTCTTGTGTTCTCTTCCGGTGTATGTTCCCGGCCATAACATGGGAGATGAATGCTTGCCACAACAATATCCAGTTCCCGGCAGGTTTCCTCCGGAAGATCGATATGTCCATCCGGATTCATGATATTGACTTCCGCTCCCATAAGAAGCCGTATGCCTTCTGCCTGTCTTGGAACCACATCAAGGTTCTGAAAATAAAAAATACCGCACGTACCCGGCATCTCAGGCGCGTGTTCTGTCAGCGCAAGCGCTTCTAATCCTCTGGCCTTCGCTGCTGCTGCCATTTCTCTGATGGTACTGTACGCATGTCCGCTTGCAAGCGTATGCGAATGTGTATCTGCCACAAATTTCATAAATTTCACTCCTTAGCTGAATGTTATTTTGATTACAAAAGTCGTCTTTTAGACACTCTGTCCTTAAAGGATTATAACATATTCTTTTAAGAATACAATTTCCCTGCCGGGAGATAATAACCGTATCTGCAGAACTCGGGAGTTTGACAGTTGAAGAATAAGAAAAATACTTGCAGGCCGCATAAAGCCTGTACTTTTTTTGTCAAATTTCTTATTTTATTATCTAGTAATATTTAGTGATATATGATATAATCAATACAGA
>NZ_JAJEQX010000084.1 GCF_020687545.1 Ruminococcus turbiniformis
GGTAGTGTCAAATGAGTTATGAAAAAATAAAGTCTAAGAAATAGGCTCAGATTGAACCTTGAAAATTGCAGATATGATGTTTGATGGCAACTTACGCCACCCTTGACAGCACACAAAAGCAATGCTCTGAGTGCCTTATCGACGGCGAAGAACTCAGGAACAGGCTGGTTTCTCCGTCTGGATCACAGCATTGTAGCATTGTTTTTGCGTGCCATCAAGGGTAAATCCCTCCGGGATGGCTGAGTTGTTATCTCCGGCTCTGAATCTAGGAACAGACTGATTCTTCTGCTTGAGACTTCTGCATCTGCAGGATGGTCTGTTGCCCGAGAAAGATAAGCAGCTGCCACTTGCCCGGCATGTTGTCGGCATTTTCCAGATGCTCTACTTTATTGAGAACACGATAGTGGTTGTGCTGATGCGGTCTGAGGAAGTTATAATAAGCGACCCAGAGGGAGACATTGTAGCTGGCACCCTCATAGTTGTCATAGCCGCAGGTTATGCGGTAGGAGGCTTTAAATGTACGGTTGAGACGCTCGATCATCTGTTTGAAAGGCCGGAACTCTTTGGAGACTTCGTCCTCGTTCGTAAGCCCGATGACCTGAGTGATATCAAAACGGAACTTCTCACCGAATTGGAGGAAGAACTGCTGTGCCGCAAGTGGATAGGCGCTGTATCCATCGGCGATAAAGCGGAAGTTTTCCGGAAGCTGCTTTAACTTACGGAAAGCCATGCGCATAGCAAGGATGCAGGGACCTACCCCGCGGTTATCAGAGACCTGATAGCCAAGAATGGAGCGGGATACCGCATCCATGATGAACCAGATGTATCCTTTGATCCCGCGGACTTTGATATAGGTTTCATCGGCGATAAAGGTGGTTCCGGTCTTGTAATCATAGTTGTCAACGAAAGGCTTGATGACAAGGGCGGCAGTCCTGGCATAGTTGGCGACTTGCTGATGGGAGATCCGGATGTTGTAAAGGTCTTTGAGAGCCTGAGAAGTCTTGCGCAGGGAGAGACCAAGATTTACATGGAGAGTCAGACAGAGCCCCATGACATGGGCGTTATGCCGGCTGAACTTCAGGGAAGAAGCATTTTTTGGAAGGGAGTTTAAATCCATGCGGAAGAAATCTACAGTGAATTCACGGTAGATGTAATGGAGCTTGTATTTATTTTTTCCGTAAGCCTCATTGAGATGTTCTGGCTCCACTTTTTTAAGGTTATGGAGATAGTAAGGGCATTTCGGGTTTACGCACTTATGCAAGACAAAGAACTTCCGGTCTTTCTTCGGGACAAGAGTATTCCCGCAGTGGGGACAGCGAAGTTTTATGGCAGAAAAGCGGTTATCTTGCTGAGAGAACTTTGCGTCACAGACTTTGCAGGAAAGTTGTCCTTTGGAGCCGTTGTTCTTGTAAAGATAGGGTTTTGGAGCCTGACAACGGGGACAGGAACATTCTTCCGGGATGTCACATTCGGACTGTCGGTTGATGGGGTGGATCTTCTTGCGGTAACGCTTATCGAAGTAAGGAATCAGTTCCTTATAGGTCCAGTCCTGACGGAAATCCGTAATCAAAGGAAGTTCATCAATCTTGTACTTCTGGTATTTGGGGGAATGAGAGTCATCAAACGTCCACTGCTTGAGCGGGATGTATCTGCAGATAAAATTTAATAACCAGCAATTCAACTGATAAAGGTATTGAATAATGGTGAGAAGATAAAGTATAATGTCCATGAGCGTTGGCTCCTTTTGTATAAGGTTGGTTTGGCGATTGACATTATACCAGAAAAGGGAGGTCAATGCTCTTTTTATTTGCAAACCTCCGAAAAATCAAGGTAAAACGTAACTTTTACAATAAAAAACGAAGGTAGTTTTGACACTACC
>NZ_JAJEQX010000085.1 GCF_020687545.1 Ruminococcus turbiniformis
ATGATGTCGGGGTCAAAACATAGTGTTTTCTATGTTTGAATCTCCGCATGAACCTTGAAAATTTAATATTTTACAGTATATATACCATAAGAGGCTTCATGAACTGAGAATCATTAGTGCACTTCTGGCTTATATCTACGCTAATACCGGATTCTGAGCATAGTTTCCTAAACCCTTTCGGAATCCGAAGAGTTTCCTGAAATTTAAAGCGGCTATTTTGCTGCCGAAGAAAAATTTACCCCTTTGTTTACCTCTTGGAAGTTTATCGAGATGATAATTCTTTCGGATATTGGCCGGAATAGTTTCTACACCATTTCTCAACCTTGCTAAATTGCTGAATTCCTCACTTTGCATATATCTCTGGCTTTTTGCTCGGTTGGATGCATTTTTTGAGGTAATAAAAGTGGCAACTTTTTTATAAATCTTGGGGCGGCACTGATCCTGATAAGGACAGCCGACACAATGGTTTCGGTCAAATGAAACTCTGCATTGTCTTGTTGTTTTGGTATAAGACTGGCTTACCGGCTCATGACCTGCCGCACATTTCAGAAGACGGGTTCCATCGTCATTGAATTCGAAGTCAGCCAAAGCATCCGGGGCTTCTTTGCCAATCAGTGCGGTAGTTACCAGTTTTACGTTCTTCTCTTTCGCGAGAGCTATGTTATCCTGACCGTCATAACCGCCATCAGTAACCAGAATGATCTCTTCTTCAGATTTTTCCATTGCTGAAAGTGATTCCTGAAGAAAGTGACTGTCCGTATGCGTGTTTTTATCAAACTGATAATTCGTCACTACAGAGCCATTTTTCCCTACTGTTTCCTCAATGTTGGCGGTATAACCCCTGTAGTGCTTACCGGATTTATTTCTATATGTGGCATCTGGATCAGACGGGTTTTGAAGTGCTAATGAATTCATAGTGCCATCTTCCTTGGTTCTCAGACGACGTTTATCATTTTCAACAACTGTCTGGTCAGAAAGGCATCTGACAAAAAGTTGGTATTCCGTTGTTTCTTCAAAATCTGTTTTGCACAGTTCCAGCAAACAGTCGCTGTCTGTCAACAAGGTTTGAATAGTTGTTTCCATATCATCATTTCTCTGATGATAGAAGATACGGTTATAATCATTCGGGTCTGCATAATGCTTAAGTGGTTCAGAAACCATATCTGGCTGTTTCTTTGTAAGATAAACAACCAGTTTGGATATACAGGTGTAGATCAGTTCCATACGGCTCAGGAAACGAATGTTGGATTCTATCATAATGGAATCCATACGGCGTATGCGTCCATTCAGTTTCATTATCTTAGCGATTTTACCGCTGAGATCTTTTACACAGTCGTGGTATAAGTCCACACCATGGAGTGTCTCATAGTCATAGCATCTTTTACGGAAACGAGTCAGAGTTTTGTCTGAAATCGGCTGTTCTACAAAGCTTGTGGTATGCAATGCGTATTGAAGGTGGAGATCAAGCATCAGATTCTCAACGATTTCATCGTCAGAATAATCAAAAAGTTCCTTAATGATAAGCGCACCAATAATAACATTTACAGGTGCATTAGGTCTGGAGGCTTTATCACTATACAAAACAGAAAAACGTTCTTCATCTATCGCAGGAAAGATTTCATCGGCGAAGATTTTTGCCCAAGATTTTTCTAAAGCTTTTCTTTCTCGTTCCGTCAGAGTTATAAAACTGTCATCGAAGGATAACTGTTGGCAATCATTTGTTTTAAAAGACATGAAGCATACCACCTTTCAAAAACTATTTTTAGTATAACTCGTGAAAGGCAAAAAAGCTTGCATTTACTGTAAAATATTAAATTTTCAAGATTCTATTTCTAAGGCTTTTGACCCCGACATCAT
>NZ_JAJEQX010000086.1 GCF_020687545.1 Ruminococcus turbiniformis
AGTTAGTGTATAATTATTATTGGCAAAGATAGGAATTCTTCCTAAATAAAAAGGGAAGCAGAGAAAATCCCTACTTCCCAATCATACAGTTTTTCTTTATGATGTTAGTTGCGAAATAAAACACGTAAAGGAGACTGTATGATGAAATCTATTGTAGAAGAAAAGCTGGTATCTTTCAAGACCCTGGAGCAGAAAGTTTTTGCGTATGTCTGTGAGTTGGGCAGGATGATCACCCAGGTCATTCTGGAAAACTACGATGATGAGCTGGCCAAAGAGAGAGACAAAAAGTTATACAGAGACAAAGGGAAACGGGAAACTTCGATCAAAACCGTATATGGGGAAGTGACCTATTCCCGAAGAGTCTACCGGACAGCACAGGAGGACGGAAGGATTGCCCATATTTACCTTCTGGATCAGGCGATGCAGATGGAGAAGATCGGGCTGATCTCTACCAATCTTGCAGAAAAGATTGCACTGACTGTAACGGAATCCCCATATCGTGTCAGCGCAGAAGTGATCAGTGATACCTGCGGACAGACGATCAGCCATGGAGGTGTCTGGAACCTAATCCAGGAGCTGGGGGAACGAATCAGCGAAGAAGAGGACTACGCGGTAAAGCAGATGGAAGCAGACCAGGCAGAAGGAGAAAAGGCAGTCGGGATTCTTTTCGAAGAAATGGATGGCGTATGGCTAAGGATGCAGGATTCCGGGCATAAGAAGGCGCCAAAACAGGAGCTGAAGGTTTTCACGATGTATGAAGGATGGGACAAAGACAGCCCGAAAAGAAGCCGCCTGGTGAATAAGAAGATGTTGGTCGGAATGGAAAAAAGCAGCCGGTTCCATCAAAAACGGGAGGCGCTGATCGAAAAGATTTACGATGCAGATGAGATTGGCCGGCGGATTCTAAACGGAGATGGAGGAAGCTGGATTAAAGAGATCTATGATCCGGATGCCCTCTTCCAGCTGGACCGGTTCCACATCTATAAGGAGATCAAAAAGAAGATCCGGGATACAGAAGCCCAGGAACAGATCAAAGAACTTCTGGAGCAGAAGAAAGTAGATGAAATGCTGGAATATATCCAGGTCTATGCCGACAGCATAGAGAGTGATGATCCGAAAGAAAAAGGGAGCAGGAATGCAAGGGAACTATACAAGTATCTGGGGAATAACCGGGAGGGATTGATCCCGTACCGGGAAAGAGGGATTGAGCTGCCTGAAGCACCGGAGGGGATCGTGTATAAGAATATGGGAGTGCAGGAGAACCAGAACTGTACGGCGATCACCATGCGGATGAAGCACCGGAGGATGAGATGGTCCGTGCATGGGGCGAATAACATGGCGAAAGCCCTGTACCGGAAAGAGAACAGGGAACTGATCGGTACAATCGAACGGTATACGGATGGATTCGTATTCACCATGCAGATGGAAGAAATCATCAAAACGCTGAGCGCGGCGAGAGCGCCAAAGAAAGATGGAAAAGGGAATCCGTATGTAGAGACGATTACGCATCATATGCCACTTTTGGACGCAATGCGGACAGCATCGAGAAAAGCCTTTGCAAGAGCATTCTGTTAAAAAGAAATATAAAATGATCAGATAAAGTCCAGATCGAATTATCTGAAAATAAGATAAATAAACTGACATTAAAAAATAAGAAAAAGTGCCAACGATTACTTGACACATAC
>NZ_JAJEQX010000087.1 GCF_020687545.1 Ruminococcus turbiniformis
GGGGATGCGGACATTTTCTTGGACCATTAATCCTCCGTTATCCCCATTTATCATGCTGCTATAAGTCCTTGGCTCTGTCGGTATTGAATTGGACTCAACCCTCCGAGGGAAAGCTTAATTCTTTTTTCTGCGTACCAGTGTATATATTCATCGAGAATCTTGATAAACTCCTCGATAGTAACATCTCTCCATGAGCGACCATAAAACATTTCATTTTTAAGGCGGCCAAAGAAACCTTCGCAAGCGGAGTTATCAGGAGAGCACCCTTTTCTTGACATAGATCTGGTTAATCCTGCGTTTTCCATTCTCTCGATCCAGCCTGGCCAGCGGTAGTGTGCTCCTCGATCACTATGGACGATTGGGTGTTCATTTTCCTTTAGGGTGCCGATAGCATTATCAAGCATAGTATTAACGAGCGCGGCATCTGGTGACGTTCCGATTGTCCATGAAACAGGAAGACCATCAAAACAATCTATAATCGGGGATAGATAGATCTTTCCTGCCGGTATGTGAAACTCAGTGATATCTGTCAGCCACTTCATATTTGGCTGTTCGGCATGAAAATCGCGCTTAATTACGTTCGGTACTGCAGGTGTTATCTCTCCCTTGTATGAGTTATATTTCTTTCGTTTTATACTAAGGACAGTAAGTTTATCTTCTTTCATGATCCGACGGACTACCTTTTCCGAAACGATGATTTTCTCGCTTTTGAGAGAACTATGAATGCGACGATAACCATATCTGCCTGAGGAGTTATCGAACACCGTTTGGATCTTCTTGCGAAGTTTGCTATATTTATCCGGAACCTTTAAAGCTGCTTGATGATAACAATAGCTGCTCTTGGCCATGTGGAAGACATCCAGTAATTCATGGAGTTTATAATTATTGCGAAGGGCGCCAATCACGATTGCTTTTTCCCGATTGGTCAGCTTATCAAGACTGACGCCCTCATCTTTTTTTATGATTTCGGCTGCTTTCTCGAGTACATCTTTTTCAAGCCGGAGTCGATAAACCTGTCGCTGAAGCTCTTCAGCCTCGCTGTGAAGTTGTTCGATTTCCTTCTTCAGGGAATTAATTTCATCCGTAGTTGCGACCTTAGTATCTCGCTTCTTTTTGGGCATGGGTGATACGTTTCCTTTCCCGAGAAGATCCCAGGCCCAGTTATACACAGAATATCGGCTTACATTATATTTATCAGCAATCTCCTGTGCGCTTCCATCTCTGGTACATAATTCGATGGCGGCCTGTTCTTTCTGCTCTTTCGATAAATGTACCAAAGATTGGCTGTTAGTGCAAGGCCGCACCTCGTCCGGCAGATCTTGTTTTATCCATTCTGTTAATTGCTGCCGGGTGGGATACCCGAGAGCTTTAACTGTTCTAGATTTGCTCCGGCCATGCTCAACATAGTACTGAATGGCGGTCCGGCGCTGTTCTTCACTATATTTGTTAGTTTTATTGTATGATTTATGCAGATCGCCGTTCTGCTCATACTCTTTATACCAGAGCTTTATCGAATGAGAAGATGGAGGATATCCAAGTTCTCTATAAACTGATGCATAACTCTTCTCGTATTGGATATAGAGCTTTACGGCTCTTAACCTGTCTTCGTAGGAATACATGTGCGTGACCTCCTCCTATTAATGACCTCATTTGGTCCAGGATTTCGTCCGCATCCCC
>NZ_JAJEQX010000088.1 GCF_020687545.1 Ruminococcus turbiniformis
CCTGAATTATTCATGATAATTCACTTCACTGCGGTCAATGCTGCATAGTTGCTGATATTTTTGATATTTCCTACTTTCACTTAACAGATGAAGAAATTTTTATAGAAAAAGAACTTCAGCTTTGTTAAAATTTAGGTGTCAAAGCCAAATAAAAACAAAGGAGAAGTCCTTAATGACTATTTTAAACGACACCGTATTAGAAAGCAATAAGTATCTGAAAATAAATTTTGATGGAGGCGATCTGTCTTCCGATGCAGGACTTCTTCTTTTCAAAGAATTCCTGTTTAAGATTGGCGCTGTCAAACTCATTAACCGCCTTTTCAAAACCAATGATACCGCATCCTTTCGTATCCACAAAGATGGCGCAAACCTGCTGCAGGTGATTTATCAGGTCATCTGTGCCTATTTTGAAGATAACTGCGCAGATGAACTGACCAATGAACCCGTCATGACCGCCATTTTGGAAAAGGATACCCTGGCATCGCAGCCCACCCTGTCTCGGTTTTTCAATCGGATGGACCAGGATTCCCTGGATCAGCTGAACCTGATCATTCGCGAACTGCGTAAGGTCATTTATTCCTTCAAAAAGCCGGAATTCATGCTTTTTGACATTGACTCCACTCTCCTTAGTACCTATGGGAACCAGGAAGGGGAAGGCTTCAACTATCATTACCAGGCCCATGGATATCATCCGCTGCTATGTTACGACGGGCTGACGGGAGATCTTTTAAAGGCAGAACTCCGCGATGGCACCATGTACTGCGGCAAGGAAGCGGACCGCTTTATGGGATCACTCCTGGATGAATTCATCTGTGACTTCCCAGGTATGCCGCTTTATCTCCGGGGTGACAGCGGGTTTGCTTCTCCGGATCTGTATGAGGTCCTTGAAGACAAGGACTGTAAATATGCCATCCGCCTGAAAGAAAATGCCATCCTCCGCCAATTGGCGGAGGAGGAAAACCAGGCGCTGTACCGCGCAACGAAATACAATCAGGTGGATTATGCGGTTGAATACGGAGAATTCCTGTATCAGGCAGGATCCTGGAGCCATCCCCGCAGGGTTGTCTTCAAGATTGAGAAACCTTACGGTCAGATGATCCACCTGTATACGTTCCTTGTCACCACAATGGAGCTGGCTCCTTACCAGGTGGTCCGGTTCTATTGCGGGCGGGGCAAAATGGAGAACTACATCAAGGAAGGGAAGAATGGTTTTGGCTTTGGCAGCGTAAGCAGTCCTTCCAAAGTGGTGAATGCAAACCGCCTTATGGTTCATGCGCTGGCATATAACCTGTTCAACTGGTTTCGCCGTGTGGCTCTCGCCGCGAACATGCGGAAGCAGCAGATCGCTGCCATCCGGTTAAAGCTGATGAAGATTGCTGCAAGGGTCGTGCGGTCCGCACGCTATCAATATTTCAAATTGTGCAGCAGCTGCCCTTATAAACAGGAATTCTATGAGACGTTGGAAAACATCCGTAAGCTGCAGCCACAGCTGCAATAGCAGCGGTTAATGGACCTTGACAGCCACAAATCGTTTTTGAAACCGCCACAGGTGAAGTCTGCCCTTTTTTAAGTCTTTACCGATAGGCAGAAAGAGCAAATGTGGTTATTGTAACTACTGCGGCAATTTCTTCGATTCATTCATGAGTGATTACATTGCCGTGAATAATTCAGG
>NZ_JAJEQX010000089.1 GCF_020687545.1 Ruminococcus turbiniformis
TCCCATCTTTGACAGTTGAAAAGAAAAACGAGTGCCACAATCCTTGAAGATACAGGGATTGTGGCACTTTGTGCACCATACTTGAAATATAGTAATGTTTTATCTTCGCTTACTTTTTTTCTGGAGCTCTTTCATTTTCCGTTTTGTTATTAATTGATAGTCTGTACGGAAGCCACATGCTTCATGTAGCTCGTCCGTGATCCTTTGACGTTCATATACCGGCATAAAGCCTTGTTCCTCTATATCGGCAAACTTCATGTTGCGCAGTACATGTAACAGTTGCTCTGTAGTATAGGGGGTTTTTAATGTCTTTTTTAGCATCCGGAAATGCAGTAAAGCTAAAAAGCAGATGAGGAAATGAGCTTTTATACGATCTTCACGACTGACATAAACAGGACGTGCGTCAAAGTCTGTTTTCATGGTCCGGAAACAGTCTTCAATCTGCCATCTGCCTTCACTGACTTTCAGGATGTCCGCAACATCATCGTCTAACAGATCCGTACAGACTGCATAAAGGCCATCATATTTTTCTTCTTCCGCGATCTTTTCGAAATCAAGGTAATAGTGGATCTCTGCCTTTTCTCCTTCTTTAGTTGCTGCAACCTTATTTACGAATCTTGCAGGATCATTCGGATTTTTTCGCTGTCTTTTCACGGAGCCGTTGGCGACCATTTTTTCAGCCCGGGCGATCTGCTCCGCGCGGACAGCTTTCTCGTATGCAGCATATTTGGGAGAATAGGTTATAATCAGGCGCTGATGGAGTTTTTTTGTAGTATACGGTTCATCTTTATAAAAAAGCCCCTGTTTATCATCCTCGGAAAGCTGTTTGATATCGACAGGGAAATCATCGGACAGCCGTTTAAATCCTTTAGGGTTCAAGGCCCATTCCCGATCTTCTGCCGGAAGCTTTTTGATGGACTGCGTTACAATAAAGGAACGCTGTCCGAGATGATTAAGGAGCCGGTTATCTTCAGATGCTAACCCGGCGTCACTGCAATAGATAAATTTCTGACAGCCGAACTGCTGAAGGATTTTTGTCTCCAGAGGCTTCAAGGACTTCTGTTCATTCTGATTACCCGGAAAAAGAGAAAAAGCTAATGGAAGTCCATCCCCATCAATGAACAAGCCCATCTGAATGATCGGATTCGGTCGGTGTTCTTTACATTTCCCGTATTTTTTATCTCCATCTTCCTGCTCTATCTCAAAGTAGTAGTTTGTGCAGTCATAATAAAGAATCCTATCGTTTCTGTTCCCCAGGAAGAAACTGTTCTTGTAAACTTCAGACTGTATGAAGTCACACTCTTTTGCGAGAACAGAAAGCGCACGGTAGATATCATGGAGCTCATATGTTGGCGCTTCCAGAAACTGCTGTGCGGCTTTGAAAGAAGAGGTTTTGCTGGAGGGTTCCAACACTCTGGCATAGATCAGATCTGAGAGGATTGCATTGAGGTCATATTTATATTTGTAACGGTATTTGATCTTTCGGCAGATCGAATCCATCTTCAGACCATAATAAACAGACTGGAGGAAAAGATAACCACCAGTAAAAAGTTTTTTTCTGTTATAAT
>NZ_JAJEQX010000008.1 GCF_020687545.1 Ruminococcus turbiniformis
TTCGCAAAGCCGCACTGGCGTGCTTCCCGCGGCATACGCCGCAGCTTTGCTCATAAGAAGGCGCTCAGTCCATAGAAACACTCAGGAGAGAAACCATGCAAGCATGCTTTCTGCTCCCAAGTGTTTCAGGGCTGGATGAGGGAGCAACAGTTCAGCCGCGCCATTCGCAAAGCCGCACTGGCGTGCTTCCCGCGGCATACGCCGCAGCTTTGCTCATAAGAAGGCGCTCAGTCCATAGAAACACTCAGGAGAGAAACCATGCAAGCATGCTTTCTGCTCCCAAGTGTTTCTATGGCTGAACTGTTGTATAAAAAATCAGTAAAACAGGAAAAAATCTATTGATTATTTGCAAAAAAAACTATATTATATACTTATTGGATTATAGCGTTCAATATCAGGGATGTATAAGAAATTAATAAGACGACAAAGGAGGAAATACTCTTGTTAGAAATTAAGACCAACGAATCAGAAGCGGCCGCAAGAATTATTGTTGTCGGAGTGGGCGGCGGCGGAAATAACGCTGTGAACCGCATGATCGACGAACAGATCGCGGGCGTGGAATTCATCGCAGTAAATACAGATAAACAGGCGCTTCAGCTCTGTAAGGCACCGACTCTTATGCAGATCGGAGAGAAACTTACTAAGGGACTGGGCGCGGGAGCGCAGCCGGAAGTAGGAGAGAAGGCAGCAGAGGAAAGTTCAGAGGAGATCTCAGCCGCATTAAAGGGAGCGGACATGGTGTTCGTAACATGCGGTATGGGCGGCGGAACCGGTACAGGTGCAGCGCCGGTAATCGCTCGTATTGCGAAGGAGCAGGGCGCTCTGACAGTCGGAGTTGTGACAAAGCCGTTCCGTTTTGAGTCCAAGACAAGAATGCAGAATGCGCTTACAGGTATTGATAAATTAAAAGAGAATGTAGATACAATTATTGTAATTCCGAATGACAAGCTTCTCGAAGTTGTGGACAGACGCACGACCATGCCGGAAGCGCTCAAGAAAGCGGATGAAGTGCTTCAGCAGGGTATCCAGGGTATCACAGACCTGATCAATGTTCCGTCCCTGATCAACCTCGACTTTGCGGACATCCAGACTGTTATGAAGGACAAGGGTATTGCTCATATCGGTATCGGATCCGGAAGAGGTGACGACAAGGCGCTTGAGGCGACGAAAGAGGCGGTTGCAAGCCCGCTGCTTGAGACGACGATCCAGGGCGCGTCCAATGTCATTGTCAATGTATCCGGTGATATTACACTTATGGATGCATCAGATGCAGCTGATTATGTGCAGGAGCTGGCAGGAGAAGGCGCAAGCATTATCTTCGGTGCGATGTACGACGACACGAAGTCAGACGAATGTACAATCACAGTTATCGCGACCGGCTTACATAATGTGGGCGGCAGCGCATCCAAGCTGAAAGCGAGACTGGAGGGACAGCAGAAAGTCGGTTCCATTCTTCCGTCAGGAGAATCACCGGTGAGAAGCCGTCTTGATAATGAGAACCGGACAGCGGCAAGACCGCAGGGCGGAACAATGCCGACACTGCAGCCGAGAACACCGTCCAGTAATGTAAAAGAGCAGTCCATCAAGATTCCGGATTTCTTTAAGAAATAAGCGGGACAGGCTGACATGTTCATATGATTTTCAAAAGCTCTGCGGGGAAAAGGATTCCTCTGCAGAGCTTTTTGTTCCTTTGCCGGAAAATCGTTTCTCTTATCCGTCTTCATCTTTGTCGAAATATATTTTTTCCAATCTGTCATCATCTGACAAATTTCAGACAGTCACAGCTATATAATAAAACCCGAACCGGCAGAAGCTGGGAAAGAAGGTGAGCCATGTACTATGAGCTGTACATCGATCTTTTCTTTCTTGAAAATTTCATGATTGACAGTCTGCTTCTGACAGCTGTAAACAGAGTGCTCAAACGCGGGCAGCCGTACTGGCGTCTGATGCTCGGCGGAGCGTCGGGCAGCGTACTGACCTGCTTTGTAATTGCGTTACCCCTCCCGGCAGCTGCCAGAATGCTTTTGTTCCATCTTGTGGTAAACAGTCTGATGCTGCTGATCGGGCTGGGGTATGAAGGCGCAGCCGGCTTTGTGAGAGCGTTTCTGCTTTTGTATGTGTCTGCTGTCTTCATGGGAGGAATTATGCAGATCCTCCGCCCGTATATGCGGTATGCCAGTATCTTTTATGCTGCGGCCGCTGTTGGATTTTTCCTTTTTCTCGGAAGCTGGAAAGTGATGTCCCGCCTGTGTGTACAGAAGAGCAGCCTGAGGACCGTGACACTCTGCACGGGATGCGGAGAAACAGAAGTGAGCGCGCTTCTGGACACCGGAAACAGCCTGAGAGATTTTGTGTCAGGAGACCCCGTCAGTATTCTTGATCCGGAGCTTGTAAAAGAGATCACAGAGAACCCTGAGAAGGAGAGAGGGTTTCATGTGATACCATACCGATGCGTTGGAGGGGAGAGTGTGATGAAGGTCTTCCGGATTGAGAAAATGTGCATCCACATGGAAGAGGAGAGATGGATCATGAATCCGCTTGTCGGAGTGGGAGAAGAGACATTGTCCGGAGACGGAGCATATGAGATGATTCTGAATCCGGAGCTGCTGTCAGAATAAGAGATATAAAAGCCATGTGCCGTTCAATAAGAGTTTAGGAGGAGAAAAGATGGTGGTTAAGTCAGCTGTTCCGCAGCAGTTCAAAATGCGGGTCATACCGGATATCAGAAGCCTGTTATTCGGGAACGGGAGAGAGATACACTACATTGGAGGGACGGAAGTACTCCCGCCTCCGCTGGAAGGGGCAAAAGAGAGCGAGATGATCCGCAGGCTGGGAACAGAGTATGACGAGGAGGCAAAGAAGACTCTCATCGAACATAATCTCCGGCTGGTTGTATACATAGCTAAAAAATTTGACAATACAGGAGTCGGGGTGGAGGATCTGATCTCCATCGGAACGATCGGGCTGATCAAGGCCATCAACACATTCAATCCGACAAAGAAGATCAAGCTTGCGACTTACGCTTCGCGCTGTATTGAGAATGAGATTCTCATGTATTTGCGGCGCAACAGCAAGACAAGGCTGGAAGTGTCCATTGACGAGCCGCTCAATGTGGACTGGGATGGAAATGAACTGCTTCTCTCCGATATACTGGGAACAGACGAGGATACGATTTACCGGGATCTGGAAAATGAAGCGGAGAGAAGGCTGCTTGTCCGTGCGCTTAACAAGTTAAGCAGCCGGGAGAAACTGATTGTGAAGATGCGCTTCGGGCTGGACAATCCGGAGGGGAAGGAGAAGACGCAGAAGGAGGTGGCAGACATGCTCGGCATCTCCCAGTCGTATATTTCCCGGCTGGAGAAGAAAATCATGCAGAGACTCAAAAGGGAGATGGTCAGATATGAGTCGTAAGCGGCCGCCAAGGTCTCGGGCAAGCCCGGACTTCTGAGCGTCGCCTGTACAAAAAGCGGGTACAGGATCGAAACCTGTACCCGTTTGACAGAATCTTACATATTGTAATAGCGCGCGTAGATGCCGCCTTTCTCGAGAAGAGATTCGTGGGTTCCTCGCTCTGCGATGCCGTCCTCTGTGATCACGATGATCTCGTCCGCATTCCGTATGGTGGACAGTCTGTGGGCGATGGTGATCGTTGTCCGGTCTTTTGACAGCTCCTCGAGGCTCTGCTGAATCCAGCGCTCACTCTCATTGTCAAGGGCGCTCGTGGCCTCGTCCAGAATGAGAATCGGCGGGTTTTTCAGGAAGACGCGGGCGATGGAGATGCGCTGTTTCTGGCCGCCGGAGAGACGGGCGCCGCGTTCGCCGACAAAGGTGTCGTATCCGTCCGGAAGTTCCTGGATAAAGTCGTGGATGTTGGCTTCCTTTGCCGCGGTGATGATCTCCTCCATGGACGCTCCCGGTTTTCCATAGGCAATATTGTCCCGGATCGTGCCGGAGAAAAGGTATACATCCTGCTGTACCATGCCGATCTGGCTTCTTAAGCTCTTAAGGGACAGTGTGCGCACGTCTTTTCCGTCGATGGTGATCCGTCCGCCGGTCACATCGTAGAAGCGGGGCAGAAGAGAGCAGATCGTCGTCTTTCCGCTTCCTGAAGGCCCTACAAGGGCGATGGACTTCCCGGCGGGAATCTCAAAGGATACGTGGGAGAGAACCGGCGTGTCGTCATCGCTGTAGTGGAAGGATACGTCCTCATAGCATACACGCCCTTTTACGTCTGTGAGGGGCTTTGCATCCGGCGCATCTACGATCTCCGGCTCAGTATCCATTACATCGAGGAAGCGGCGGAACCCGGCCAGACCTTTCTGCATCATCTCAATCAACTCTACAAGGATCTGGATGGGGCTGATAAAGATGCCGATGTACAGGGCGTACATGGCAAGATCCACCGGCTCCATAAGACCGTTGGCGATGAGATAACCGCCGTATACGAGCGTCACAAGATACATCATGCCCTGGAAAAACAGGTTCCATCCCATAAAGCTTCCCATGCAGTTGTAATTGTTTTTCTTTGAAATGAGAAACGCGTGGTTGCTTTTTTTGAATTTTTCCCTCTCAATGTCCTCGTTGGCAAAAGACTGAACGACGCGGATTCCGGCCAGCGTATCCTGAAGACTGGAGTTGACATCGCCGATCTTGCGCCGGTTTTCCATGAACGTCTCCTGCATCCGCTGATTCTGGCGGACAGAGAACACAAACATGCAGAACACAAGTACAATGAGCGGAAGCGCGAGCCGCCAGTTGATCAGGAAGAGGAAGATGAAAGATCCCACGATCTTTACCACAGAGATAAACAGGTTTTCCGGCCCGTGGTGGGCGAACTCTGCGATATCGAACAGATCGGATACGAGCTTGCTCATCATCTGTCCGGAATTATTGCGGCTGTAGTAGGAAAAGGAAAGCTTCTCATAGTGGTCGAAAAGCTGCTGGCGCATGTCGCGCTCCATGTTGGCGCCCATCATGTGGCCCTGGTAGCTGACATAATATTTGCAGAGGCTCTGCACGATGTACATGATGAGAAGGCCCGCGGCAAGAAGCGGCAGGGCTTTCAGTATGGCGCTGCTGTCCTCTGTAAAGAGTGTATTTGTCATCGTGCGGAGGATCTGCGGGTAGGCGAGGTCCACGATGCTGATGACTGCCGCACAGAAAAGGTCAATAAAAAAGACCGCTTTATACGGCGCATAGTAGTCTATGAACTTTCTGATTGTATGCATTTTCTCTCTCCTTTAGAAAATTTTTCGGATCGGGTTTCCCCGGATGTTTTCGGCCTGCAACTATCTTAGCATAACATTTTCTGCTTGACAAGGAGATGTCTGCTGTAATACCTTAGGGACATGAGAGTTTATTTGGCGCCCCTTGAGGGCATTACAGGATGGATATACCGGCGGGCACTGCACGAGTGTTTCGGCGGGTTTGACAAATATTTCGTGCCGTTTATCAGACCGAACCAGATGGGACATTTAAGCGCCCGTGAGAAGAAGGACATCATGCCGGAACATAATCAGGGAATGAAGACGGTTCCCCAGATCCTTACAAACCGGGCGGAGGATTTTATCCGCACGGCGGAGAAACTGGAATGTTACGGATATGAGGAGATCAACCTGAATCTCGGATGTCCCTCGAAGACGGTGGTTACAAAGGGAAGGGGAGCAGGATTCCTTGCCCGGCCGGAGGAGCTGAACCGTTTTCTCGATGAGGTTTTTGAAAAGTGCAGTCTGCGCATCTCGGTCAAGACGCGGATCGGGATGGAAGATGCGGAAGAATTTCTGCGGCTGCTGGAAATTTATGGCCAATACCCTCTTGCGGAACTGATCGTACACCCGAGGGTTCAGAAAGATTTTTATAAGAATACGCCAAATATGGAGGCGTTTTCGCTGGCATACGAAACGAGCCGCAGTCCGGTCTGCTATAACGGGGATATCAGAACGCCGGAGGATGCAAAACGCATTGCCGGAGCGTATCCGGAGGTTGCCGGTATCATGACCGGGCGGGGCGTTCTCGCCGATCCGGCTCTTGCCCGGAAGATGAAGGGAGGAAAAAGTGCGGACAAGGAGGAACTGCGCCGCTTCCATGATATGGTTTACGAGGGGTACTGCAGGGAGATGTCCGGAGACCGGACGATCCTCTATAAGATGAAGGAACTCTGGAGCTACCTGGCACCCATATTTGAAGACTCCGCAAAATACGCCAAGAAAATAAAGAAGGCGGAAAAATGTGCCGTGTATGAGAGGATTGTGGAGGAGATGTGGGGGAAGCTGTCTTTGTCCGACCGGTAAACTGCCCTCCGGAAATAGAAACTGAATATGGCTTATATGACGATCTCTCCTGAAACTGTGATTGCATTCCCTTGCTCAAAGTCGCGCAAGAGCGCTCCACTCGCCGCTCATGCAACACAGGTTCATGAGAGATCTTTTTTCTTCCTGCCGGAAACTGTTTTGTCGTAGAGACGTCCGCTCATTTTCGGAAGTGAATGGTTTTAATGTTCGTTTTGCTTTTTGAGCGCCGCTTCCACGAACCCTTTGAACAGAGGATGGGGCCGGTTGGGCCGTGATTTGAGCTCCGGGTGGGCCTGGGTCGCGATAAACCACGGGTGGGACGGTATCTCAATCATCTCCACGATGCGGCTGTCGGGCGAGAGCCCGCACAGGGACATGCCGTTTTTTTCCAGTACTTCCCGGTAATCATTGTTTACCTCATAGCGGTGACGGTGGCGCTCGCTGATCTCTCTTGAGCCATAGAGCTTTTCGGCAAGAGAGCCTTCTTTGAGGATACAGGGATAAGCGCCCAGACGGAGTGTGCCGCCGATATCCTCCACGCCGACCTGATCAGGCATGATATGAATGACCGGGTGCGTCGTGTCCGGTTTTAACTCCATACTGTGCGCGTCATGGTAACCGATCACGTTGCGGGCAAATTCAACGATGGCAAGCTGCATTCCAAGGCAAAGGCCGAGGAAGGGAATGCCATGAGTGCGGGCGTAGCGGATGGCCTCGATCTTTCCCTCGATTCCGCGGTGGCCGAAACCTCCGGGCACAAGGATGCCGCTTACGTCAGAGAAGAGCTCGTCTGCGTTTTCCTCTGTCACGGTCTCGGAGTCAATCCACTTGATGTTCACCGTTGTGTGAGAGTAGATGCCCCCGTGTTTGAGCGCTTCTACAACGCTGATGTAGGCGTCGTGAAGCTGGATATATTTTCCTACGAGAGCAACGGTCACATCCTGGGTGGGATGGCGCAGGTTTTCCACCATCTCGGTCCAGTCTTTTAAATCCGGCTCCGGGCAGTCCAGATGGAGACATTCGCATACTACTTCTGCCAGACGCTCTTTTTCCATGGCAAGAGGCGCTTCGTAGAGATATTCCACATCCAGATTCTGGAGCACATGGCTTGCGGGCAGATTGCAGAACAGGGAGATCTTGTCTTTCATGCCGGAGTCAAGAGGATACTCTGAACGGCACACAATGATATCCGGCTGGATTCCCATTCCCTGCAGTTCCTTCACGCTTGCCTGGGTGGGCTTTGTCTTCATCTCCTGGGAAGCGCGCAGGTACGGAATCAGTGTGACATGGATGAGGATGACGTTCTCCGGCCCTTTCTCGTGCTGAAACTGGCGGATGGATTCGAGGAACGGCTGACTCTCGATGTCACCTACGGTTCCGCCCACTTCAATGATGGCGATCTCTGTTTCCTCTGCTGCCGGATTGCGGTAAAATCTGCTCTTGATCTCGTTTGTGATATGAGGGATAACCTGAACGGTTCCTCCGCCGAAATCTCCCCGGCGTTCCTTCTGAAGCACGGACCAGTAGATCTTTCCTGTTGTCACATTCGAATTTTTCGTCAGGCTCTCGTCAATAAAACGCTCGTAGTGGCCCAGGTCGAGGTCTGTCTCCGCACCGTCATCGGTGACGAATACTTCTCCGTGCTGCACCGGATTCATTGTACCCGGGTCAATATTGATATAGGGGTCGAATTTCTGCATGGTGACGGTGTAGCCGCGTGCCTTTAAGAGGCGTCCCAAAGATGCGGCTGTGATGCCTTTTCCGAGTCCCGAGACAACACCGCCCGTTACAAATACATATTTAACTGCCATAATAGCGCCCTCCTGTAGAATCTTTCTTTAGCTGCAATTTACACTGTAATTCCGCTTATTTCCCCAAAAAAGAGTACAGTCTGACCATGATATGGGGCCGCGCCGTTGCGGCGATATCACACATATGGTCAGACTGTATAAGCTTCACAGTAAAAATACTTATATAGTATACACCAGCAGAAGAAAAAAATACAACAGTTTTTTCAATCTTATAAAACTTCTTCAGATTATGAGAGGATCATGTGTTCAAATACTGCCTCGCATGTAAGCTGTACTCCGAGCTTTTTGAAAATCTTAATGTCCACGTCGGAGAGCATCACTGAAGTGTGGGCCTGGCAGCCGTTTAACTTGGGAAGCTGGGAAAGAGCCAGCTCTGCCTGCGGGTTTGCGGCTGCGCTGGCAGACAGGGCAATGAGCACTTCGTCTGTGTGGAGCCGCGGGTTTTTGCTCTTTAAATAGTCGACTTTGAGCTTCTGGATCGGCTCAATGGATTCCGGCGATATGATGTGCTGCTCGTGATCGATTCCGGCCAGCACTTTGAGAACGTTGAGCAGAAGCGCGGCGGATGCTCCGAGCAGATTGGTTGTTTTTCCGGTGACAATGGTTCCGTCCTGAAGCTCCATGGCAGCAGCGGGGCCGCCGGTTTCCTTCGCACGTTCGAGGGCGCTCACAGCGGCTCTGCGGTCTGCCGGAGTGATTCCCGCCATATTCATAAGAAGCTCAATTTTCTGTGCCTCGTTGTCGGACGCATCCCCTTTGACAAGAGCGTTGAGCGCCGCATAGTATCTCCGGATGATCTCCTGGCAGGAAGCCTCCCGGCACGCCTCGTCATCGCAGATGCAGTTGCCCGCCATGTTTACGCCCATATCGGTCGGAGACTTGTATGGACTTTCCCCGTAGATTTTCTCAAAGATCGTGTTGAGCACGGGAAAGATTTCCACGTCTCGGTTGTAGTTGACTGTCGTTTCCCCGTACGCCTCCAGATGGAAGGGGTCAATCATGTTGACATCGTTTAAGTCCGCAGTGGCAGCCTCGTACGCGAGATTGACCGGATGCTTCAGCGGGAGATTCCAGATCGGGAATGTCTCAAATTTGGCATATCCCGCCCGGATTCCTCTCTTGTGCTCGTGATAGAGCTGGGAAAGACAGGTTGCCATCTTTCCGCTTCCGGGACCGGGAGCCGTGACGATTACGAGAGGACGGCTTGTCCGGATATAGTCGTTCTTTCCATAGCCCTCCTCGCTGAGGATCAGAGGAATGTTGGACGGATATCCCGGAATAATATAGTGAAGATATACGGGAATATCCATATTTTCCAGTCTGTTTTTAAACAGCAGGGCGCTCTCCTGGCCGGAGAACTGCGTGATTGTGACGCTTCCCACATAAAGCCCCTGATCCCGGTATGTCTGGATCAGACGGAGTACGTCCGTGTCGTAGGTGATTCCGAGATCTCCGCGGATTTTGTTCTTCTCAATATCTTTCGCACTGATGACGATGACGATCTCCGCCTGGCTGCTCAATTCCTTTAACAGCCGCAGCTTGCTGTCCGGTGCGAATCCGGGAAGCACGCGGGATGCGTGATAGTCGTCGAAAAGTTTTCCGCCGAACTCCAGATAGAGCTTGTTGTCAAAGCGGCCAATCCTGTTTCGGATGTGTTCGGACTGCATTTTCAGGTATTTTTCGTTGTCGAAACCGATTCTCATTTCTTTTCATTCCCCACTTGTTCTGATTTTGTCTGTTGTCTGTCCGGGCTGCAGCAGTATGGAAATAAGCGGCATGCCGCAGGACATATTTCGTACCCAGTATACTATAAAAACTCATGGTTTTACAATATTTTCATAATCTTTTTATTGATTTATGCAAAACCTGTCTTTATAATGAAAATAGCGGATTTTAGGAGGAAAAGAATGGACAATCAGAATAATAAGAATAATCCGAACCATAACCGGCAGGGCTGGGGGATCATCCTCATTACAACCCTGCTGGTCACTTTTATGGTGATGGGTTTTTATTCCCTGATGCAGGGATCAGGTCCGGAAGAGATCAGTTATGATGAATTCCTGACTATGGTCGAAGACGGGGAAGTGGCGGAAGTCACATTAAACAGCGACCGGATCTACATTACGCTTACCGATGAGGCGAGAAACTCCCGGGCGGAGAGTGAGGAAAGCCAGTCCGGAAGCATAGACAGTATTATGGGGCAGATCGAGGAACAGCTTCAGAACGGTTCCGGTTCGTCGGAAAGTACGGATTCGGGAAGCTCCGACTCTGCGGCGGACCCGGAAAGCACGGGCAGTTCGGACCCGGATTACTATACCGGTTACGTCAACGATTATACACTGGTGCAGACGCTGAACGACGCGGGCGTGAAGTTCGGAAGCCAGCCTGCGGATACGATGGGACAGCTGATCCTGGAACTGTTCATCACACTGATTCTTCCCATCGGACTGATGGCGCTGCTTCTGTCGTTCGTTTTCAGGAGAATGTCAAAGGGCGGCGGCATGATGGGCATCGGAAAGAGCAATGCCAAGATGTACATGGAGAAAGAGACCGGAGTTACATTCCAGGATGTGGCAGGAGAAGATGAGGCGAAGGAATCTCTTCAGGAAGTGGTGGATTTCCTGCATAATCCGGGAAAATACAGCGGTATCGGAGCGAAGCTTCCGAAGGGAGCGCTTCTTGTGGGACCGCCGGGAACCGGAAAAACGCTTCTTGCCAAGGCGGTTGCCGGAGAGGCGAAAGTGCCGTTCTTCTCGCTCTCCGGTTCTGCGTTTGTAGAAATGTATGTGGGTGTGGGCGCGTCCCGTGTGCGTGATCTGTTCAAGCAGGCGCAGCAGCAGGCGCCGTGTATCGTGTTTATCGACGAGATTGATGCCATCGGAAAGACGAGAGATTCTGCCCTGGGCGGAAATGATGAACGTGAACAGACTTTGAACCAGCTCCTGGCGGAGATGGACGGATTTGACACGAACAAGGGACTCCTCATTCTGGCGGCTACAAACCGGCCGGAGATTCTCGACCCGGCGCTTCTCCGTCCGGGACGGTTTGACCGGAGGATCATCGTAGACAAACCGGATCTGAAAGGACGTATCGACATCCTGAAAGTCCACGCGAAAGACGTGAAGATGGATGAGAGCGTGGACCTTGAGGCAATCGCGCTGGCCACATCCGGAGCGGTAGGCTCGGATCTGGCGAACATGATCAATGAGGCGGCCATCAATGCGGTAAAGCACGGCAGACAGGTAGTCAGCCAGAAAGATCTCTTTGAGGCGGTGGAAGTTGTCCTTGTCGGCAAGGAGAAGAAAGACCGCATCATGAGCAAGGAGGAGCGCAGAATTGTCTCTTATCACGAGGTAGGACATGCGCTTGTGACCGCTCTTCAGAAAAATACCGAACCGGTGCAGAAGATTACGATCGTACCAAGGACGATGGGAGCCCTCGGATATGTCATGCAGACTCCGGAGGAAGAGAAGTTCCTGAATACGAAGAAAGAACTTGAGGCGATGATCGTGGTGGCACTTGGAGGCCGTGCGGCGGAGGAGATTGTATTTGACACTGTGACGACAGGAGCGGCCAACGATATTGAGCAGGCAACCAAGATCGCTCGTGCCATGATCACACAGTACGGTATGTCAGAGCGGTTCGGGCTGATGGGCCTTGAGTCGATTCAGAACCGTTATCTGGACGGAAGAGCTGTGTTAAACTGCGGAGACGCAACGGCAGGCGAGATTGACGAGGAAGTTATGAAGATGTTAAAGGCCGCCTATGCGGAGGCCAAGAGACTTCTGTCGGAGAACAGAGATGCACTGGATAAGATCGCCGCATTCCTGATTGAGAAGGAGACCATCACCGGAAAAGAATTTATGAAAATATTCCGGGAGGTAAAGGGAATTCCGGAACCTGATGAAGAAGACGGGGAAACGGAAGCAGAACACAAGCAGAGAATTGCCATGAAGCCGGCGAATGCAGGGCAGGAGAAGCCTGCAGTGGAAACTCCCGAAGCGGCGAATGCAGGGCAGGAGCAGCCTGCGGAGGAAAATTCTGAAGCGGAGAATACGCAGCAGGAGCAGCCTGCAGAAGAATGTACTGAAGTGAGAAATACAGAAGAATGACAGGAAGCCCCCGGCAGGAATGCCGGGGGTTTTTGCTGCCGGCAGAAGGAGGAAAATTCCTGCCTTCTTTTTCCATAAAACATACAAACGAACTTGTATTTTTCAGGGAGACAAGTATAATAAAGAGCATGGAAAATAATAATTTTGATATACAGGAAGAACTGAAGAAACTCCCCGGCAGGCCAGGGGTCTACATTATGCACGATGAGCAGGATCGCATCATCTATGTGGGAAAGGCGGTCAGTCTGAAAAACCGGGTGCGCCAGTATTTTCAGAGCAGCCGGAACAAAGGAGTCAAGATCGAACAGATGGTGACGCATATCCGGCGGTTTGAGTACATTGTGACAGATTCGGAGCTGGAAGCGCTTGTACTGGAGTGCAATCTGATCAAGGAGCACAGACCGAAATACAATACAATGCTTATGGACGACAAGACGTATCCCTTTATCAAGGTGACGACGGGAGAAGACTTTCCGCGTGTTCTGCTTTCCAGGAAGATGCTGAAGGACAGGTCACGCTATTTCGGTCCGTACACGAGCGCACAGGCGGTCAGAGACACGATTGATCTGATTCACAAACTGTACCATGTGAGAAGCTGCAGCAGAAATCTCCCGAGGGATATCGGGAAGGAAAGGCCCTGTCTGAATTATCACATCCATCAGTGTGATGCTCCGTGCCAGGGGTATATTTCAAAGGAAGAGTACGGGAAGGCCATTAATGAGGTGATCCGTTTCCTGAACGGGAACTACGACCTGATTCTGGGCGAGCTGGAAGAGAAGATGAACGCTGCTTCCGAGGCGCTGGAATTTGAGCGCGCGATCGAATACAGGGAGCTGCTAAACAGTGTAAAGAAAGTGGCTCAGAAGCAGAAGATCACAGATTCCAGCGGGGAGGACCGGGATGTGCTTGCCGTGGCATCCGAGGAAGAGGACGCAGTTGTCCAGGTGTTCTTTATCCGCGGCGGCAGGCTGATCGGCCGGGACCACTTCTATCTGCGCATCTCGAAAGGAGACGGCAGGGCAGAGATTCTGGACAGTTTTATCAAACAGTACTATGCGGGAACGCCCTATATTCCGGGAGAGCTTATGCTTCAGGAGGAAGTGGAGGATCAGCAGCTTCTTGAGACGTGGCTTGGCGCAAAGCGGGGCCAGAAAGTGGTGATAAAAGTTCCGAAAAAAGGAACGAAAGAGAAGCTTGTGGAGCTTGCCGCCGAGAATGCGCGCCTTGTTCTGACCAAGGACAGGGAGAGGCTGAAGCGGGAGGAAGGGCGTACTATCGGAGCGGTGAAAGAGCTGGCGTCGCTTCTTGAGCTGGAAGGAATCGTGCGCATGGAGGCGTACGACATCTCCAACACGAACGGGTTTGAATCGGTGGGATCTATGGTTGTGTATGAGAAGGGAAAGCCGAAGCGCAACGATTACCGAAAATTCAAAATCAGAGGAATTAAGGGAGCGGACGATTACGGCAGTATGCGTGAAGTCCTCACAAGACGCTTTACCCACGGCCTGAAAGAGAGGGAGGAAAATGAGGGGCTTGGAAAATTTACCGTGTTCCCGGATCTGATTCTCATGGACGGCGGAAAAGGACAGGTAAACGTGGCTCTGGAAGTGCTGGACAGCCTTCATCTGAATATTCCTGTCTGCGGAATGGTGAAGGATGATTATCACCGGACAAGGGGACTGTACTATCAGAACGAGGAGATACCGATCGACAAGTCCTCCGAGGCATTCCGCCTGATTACGCGGATTCAGGACGAGGCCCATCGCTTTGCCATCGAGTACCACCGCCAGCTGCGCGGAAAAGGGCAGGTACACTCTGTCCTTGACGATATCGAGGGAATCGGACCTGCCAGAAGGAAGGCACTCATGCGTCATTATCTCAGCCTGGATGCCATACGTGCGGCGAATGTGGAGGAGCTCTCCGCTATTCCTTCCATGAACGAAAAAGCGGCGGAATCAGTGTACAAGTTCTTTCATTAGTGATATGATTAAAGAAGTCAGATAAGAAGGAAAAGGAGAAAATTTATGGGACAAGGGATCAAATTAAGTGAAATTGTTGAGAAGATGGATTTGAAAAATCTTACCCCTGAAGTGGATATGCTTGAGAAAGAAGTCAATGTGCCTGATGTGAACAGACCGGCGCTTCAGCTGGCGGGGTTTTTCGATCATTTTGACTCGAACCGGGTGCAGATTATTGGAAATGTGGAGTATACTTATGTGCATACACGCCCGGTGGAAGAGCGCGTACAAATTTATGACAAGCTGCTCCAGCATCCGATTCCCTGCATTGTGTACTGCCGGGATATGGATCCGGAAGAGCAGTTCCTGAAACTGGCGGTAAAATACGGAGTGCCGGTATTCAAGACACCAAAACAGACATCGGACTTCATGGCGGAGATTATCCGCTGGATGAATGTAAAACTGGCGCCCTGCATCTCCATCCACGGGGTACTTGTGGATGTATACGGAATCGGCGTCCTGATTATGGGAGAGAGCGGGATTGGAAAGAGCGAGGCGGCTCTGGAGCTGATCAAGAGAGGCCATCGTCTTGTCACGGACGACGTGGTTGAGATCCGCAAGGTGAGCGATGAGACGCTTGTCGGTTCCGCGCCGGATATTACGAAGCATTTTATCGAGCTGAGAGGAATCGGAATTGTGGACGTCAAGTCCATGTTCGGTGTGCAGAGTGTCAGAGAGACTCAGAATATCGATCTTGTCATCACCCTGGAAGACTGGAGCAGGGAAAAAGAGTACGACAGGCTGGGACTTGAGGAAGAGTATACAGAGTTCCTCGGGAACAAAGTTGTCTGCCACAGTATTCCGCTCCGTCCGGGAAGAAATCTGGCCATTATCGTCGAGTCAGCCGCAGTCAACCACAGACAGAAACAGATGGGATACAACGCGGCACAGGAACTTTACAAGAGAGTTCAGGAAAATCTTGCAAAGAGAAGATAAACAGAGAACAGGAGAACAGAATCCATGAAATATTGTTTTGGTGTGGACATAGGCGGCACTACAGTGAAGATGGGAATCTTCGAGGAGAACGGAACGATACTAGACAAGTGGGAAATCCCTACAGTCGTCGCAAATGAAGGAGCGGCGATTCTTCCCGATATTGCATCTGCCATCAACGGAAAAATTACTGAGCGGGGACTGAAAAAGGAGGAAATCGCGGGAATCGGTGTTGGAGTCCCGGCACCTGTGACGTCAGCCGGGATTGTCAACGGAACTGCAAATCTGGGCTGGAAATACAAGGAAGTCAAAAGAGAACTGGAAGAGTCGACCGGGTTAAGGACAGAGGTCGGAAATGACGCCAATGTGGCCGCTCTCGGAGAGATGTGGAAGGGCGGCGGAGAAGGCGAGAAAAATGTCGTCATGGTGACCCTCGGCACCGGTGTCGGAGGCGGAATTATCGTAGACGGGAAAATGCTTGTGGGGGCGCATGGGGCCGGCGGAGAGATTGGTCATATCTGCGTGAACTATGAGGAAACGGAGAAATGCGGCTGCGGAAACAAAGGATGTCTGGAGCAGTATGCGTCTGCCACGGGAATTGTCCGTCTTGCCCGGAGACAGCTTGAGAATGAGACACGCTCCACGATACTGGACCGTGAGACTGTAACGGCAAAGGATGTATTTGACGCCGTGAAAGCAGGAGACGAGGTGGCAAAAGATATCGCTGTCACGTTCGGAAGGTATCTCGGCCACGGACTTGCCACGATTGCGGCTGTAGCGGATCCGGCAGTGTTTGTTATCGGCGGAGGCGTATCCAAGGCCGGAGAAGTGCTCCTGTCTTATATAAAGGAGCCTTATCTTGAGAAGGCGTTTTTCGCTCACAGGGATGTCCGGTTCGTTCTGGCAAAGCTCGGAAACGATGCCGGGATCTGCGGAGCTGCTAAGCTTGTACTCGGAGACTGATTTGAAATAGAGTATGAAACGAAAAGAAGAAAGAGGGCGCTGCCGCAGAATTCTGCGGCAGCGCCCTTTCTCTCTTATCCTGTTGTTTCAGGAGGAGTTGTCGGATCGGTCGGCGTCGTCGGATCGGTCGGATCGGTTGGGTCCGTCGGTGTCGTCGGATCGGTCGGAGTTGTCGGGTCCGTCGGAGTTGACGGATCAGTCGGCGTCGTCGGATCCGTATTTTCTGTCTCAGAATCGGAAGTATCTGTTTCTTCCTTTTCTTTATCCGTATCCTCTTCCTCTTCCTCCGTGGTCGTGGTTCTGTGACCCGCACAGCTCTGGGTAGGCACATTGTCCACATCAAAATATTCGGTCAGTGTCGGGCATCCGCTTACTGCCAGATTACCTGTCTGTGTGCAGATCGTTTTCTGCACAACCGAGGAAGGCACTTCAAAGCCGGTATCTGAAAGTCCCTCATGAATCTGCTGCATGATCTGTCTCCAAATGGACATATGCCATGACTGGCTGATGCTTTCCATATGCTTGTTCTCATCGTATCCGCCCCATACGGAAGCTGTGTAGTACGGTGTGAATGCGGAAAGCCACAGGTCGGTGCTGTTCTCTGTCGTACCGGTTTTCCCGGCCGCGGACATACCGCTTAATCTTGCGGTTGTACCGGTTCCCCGGTTGATTACGTCCTCCATGGCGCTTGTCAGAAGATAAGCGGTGGATTCCTTGATTACTTCGTGGGTGGCCGGTGAAGTGTTGTCAATGAGCACGTTCCCGTCGTGATCCAGGATCTGTGTGTAAAGTGTCGGCTCTGTATAAGTCCCTCCGTTGGCAATGGCGGCATATGCGGCAGTCATTTCAAGATTGTATACGCCCCGCGTGATTCCGCCAAGAGCAGTAGACTGCGCAATATCCGACATGCCCGGATAATCGGGATCATCGTTGACAAGCGTCGTAAATCCGAAATTCTGAAGGTATTCATAGCCCTTTTCCAGGCCGACCGTCTCTGTCAGCGTACGGACTGCGCATACGTTCATGGAGTGCTCGATCGCGTATCTGACACGGGTGTCTCCGCGGTATACGCCGTCCCAGTTGTTGACCTGCTGGCCGCTGGCGTATTTATAGGGCTCGTCCTTGATTGTTGTGGCCAGTGTCATACCGCACTCGTTGAGTCCGGGCGCGTAAGTGGACAGAACCTTGAAACAGGATCCCGGCTGCCTTGTGGTGCTTGTGGCGCGGTTCAGGGAAAGACTTGTCGTCTTCTCGCCGCGTCCTCCTACGATGGCTTTGACCTGTCCGGTATACTGATCCATCACAACGACGGAAACCTGCGGCTGAAGCGTGACATTGATGTTTTCATCGACGCTGTCGCCGGCTTCTGTGTTGATGCCGAGATAGCTTTTGTACTCCTCGACAGCCGCGTAAGCTTCATCCTGGCTGCTGAACACGAGCGGGTTTGAATCGCCGTATGTGGACGATAGGTACGAGGCAAGGTTTTCTTTGCTGTAGTTTTCCACGGTTCCGTCAGCCCAGTACACGGTAAGGGCATACTCGATGCCGTATTCTGTAATCGGATAGTTGGACTCATCCGCGACAACGGTGTCGCATATCTGCTGGATATAAGTATCCTGCGTGGACTGAATTGTAAGCCCGCCGCTGTACAGAAGATTGTAGGCCTGGGCTTCGGAATAGCCCTTTTCATCCATCAGATCCTGAATGACGTCCTCAATCAACGCGTCCGTAAAATAGGAGTAAGGAGTCGTATCTTCCGTGACAGTGGATGTCTGAAGAATCCGGTCGTAAACCGGATCAGCAATTGCCTCATCATATTCCGCCTGGGTAATATAACCCTGTTCCAGCATGTTGCTCAGAACGACCGCACGTCTCTCGGAGTTGGCCTCCGGATAGACAACGGGATCATATTCTGTCGGATTCTGGGTGATTGCCGCGATGACCGCGCACTCAGAGAGCGTAAGATCCGCCACATCCTTGTTGAAATATCTCAGGGAAGCGGTCTGTACACCGAGGCATCCCTGGCCCAGATTAATCGTATTCATGTAGGCTTCCAGAATCTCGGTTTTGCTCATTTCCTTCTCGAACTCAAGGGCAAGATACTGCTCCTGAAGTTTCCTCTCCAGACGGTCAAAAAACGTCTTCTCATTGACAAAGTCCGGAAATAAATTGTTCTTGATGAGCTGCTGCGTCAGCGTACTGGCTCCTTCCGAGAAGTTAAATCCGTTCGTAATACCTACAAGTCCGGCACGGATAATACCCTGCAGGTCAATTCCGTTGTGATCGTAGAAACGCTCGTCCTCGATCGCTACAAAAGCGTGAGGAAGATATTCCGAGTTCGCCGTAATCTCTTCGTATGTCTTGTATACACGGTTTGAGTCGGAATCTTTCAGCGTTTCGATTACAGTACCGTTCCGGTCCGTAATATTTGTTGTGTATCCCTGCGGAAGAATATCTTCAGCCGATACGGCGGGAGCATTGTCGATGATCTTTTTTGCGAAAATACCGGCACCGACGACACAGATTACCGCCAGAAGGATCATGCAGATTACGATGGCCTTAAAAAAACGTACGCCAACCCGTTTCTGTTTCATCCTTTTTTTGGATGAGATACGTTTCTTCTTTCGGGAAAGATTATTTTTTCCGTAATTCACGAATAGCATCCTCCTTTTCAATTCCTATAGATTATACCAGAGATAGCAGCCTAAATAAAGGAAAAAATAAAATCTTCATATTTTCTAAAGAATTATTTTCTGTTTCCAATGAGGAAATTATTCCTTATAAGTGTTAAGCAGATCTGTTTCTATTGACAATCAGACGCATCTGTATTATAAGGTGAAGAGACAGTGCTGCCTTCCGGAAAAAGGCAGCGGGAAACTGCACATTAGGAGGAAAAGTCATGGAATACCGTACAGTATACGGCAGGGCAGACGGGGAATTTACAATGAAAAAATCCAGATTTATCGCGGAAGTGATACCTGTTTCATCCGGAGAAGAGGCGATGGAGTGCCTGGAGGAAATCAGAAAACGGTACTGGGATGCCCGGCACCACTGCTGGGCCTATGTGACCGGAAGAAATCCGGTAAGTGAGCGATTAAGCGATGACGGAGAGCCGGCGGGGACGGCGGGAAAACCGATTCTCGAAGTGATAAGAGGGTATGGCGTGACGGATGTATTTGTAGTCGTAACCCGCTATTTCGGCGGGACACTGCTGGGAACGGGAGGACTTGTGCGGGCATACACTTCAGCAGCCAGAGAAGCGTTTGAAAACGCAAAGATTATCACGAAAATTTACGGGGTGAGAGTGAAGATTAAGACAGACTACACGGGGCTCGGAAAAATCCAGCATCTTCTCGCGCAGCGCGGCACCGCACTGCTTGATACGCTTTATACGGACAGCGTTGAAATATATGCCCTGATTCAAAGCGGGGAGAAAAGCGCGGTGGAAAAAGAGCTTATGGAAGCGACGGGAGGCCGGGCAGTGATGGAAAAACTGGACGAATGCTGGTTCGCGGACACCCCGGACGGACTGAAGATTTATCCGAAGGAACCTTTGGTTTAGACATAAAAACAGGGGTTCCGCTACATTTTAATTTGGGAAGCTTCCTGCATGGCGCGCCGATATATATCGATCATGCGATCGCACCAGACATCAAACCCGGGATCTTCCTTCTGATATTCCGGGTGGGCAAGGATATAGCGGATTGATTCCCCCACTCCCTGGTCAAAGCGGACATCTGCATGGAAGCCCGGAACAAGGCGCTTGATTTTGCTGTTATCAAATACTACGGAATTTGCCTTGTCGCCAGTCAGTGACGCGCGGTATTCCGGATTCGAAGCTGCAAGAAAGTCTACCGACATATGAACGATCTCGGGTGCTTTCCCGATATGGCGCCCGATGATTTCATATGCCTGATTCCAGGTAAGCGTCTCATCGGAAGTGATCTGCACGGCCTCACCGATCGCATGGAAATTGCCCATCAGGCCGAGAAAAGCGCGTGCAAAATCAGTATTGTGGGTAAAGGTCCACAGAGAAAGACCGTCGCCGTGGATGATAACAGGCTTGCCGCGCATGATTCGTGAGACAACTGGCCAGCCTCCGTTTCTGCCGTCCACTGCGACAGGAATCTTTGTACGGCCATAGGTATGGCTCGGACGGACAATTGTGACGGGAAATCCGCTTTTCCGATATTCATCCAGGAGGATGTTTTCACTGATGATTTTATTTTGTGAATAGGTCCAGTATGGATTGGACAATGGCGTACTCTCTGAAATCAGATAATGGGAGCACGGCTTCTGATAGGCTGACGCGGAACTGATGTAAATATACTGATCCGTCCTGCCGGAGAACAGGCGGATGTCGCGCCGGGCCTGCCCGGGTGTAAAGCTGATGAAATTCGCAACCACGTCAAAAGATTCATCTTTCAGAGCCTTTGAAGCCTCCTCTTCCTCGTTGATGTCCGCATGGATTACCCGGACATTCCCGGAAAGCTCGCATGCTGTCCGGCCGCGGTTAAGGAGTGTCAGCTCGATCCCCTGTCTGACAGCAAGCTCCGTAATTGCTGCGCTGATAGTTCCGGTTCCTCCGATAAATAGGGCTTTCATAATTAAATCCTCCTGCACATTTTCGGGAATACGCTGCCTTGCCTGAAAAACAAGAATTCAGGCGGCAGTCTGGGTACAGTAAAGGCCAGCGTCTCAAGACGCTGGCCCGTAAAACAAGGGATATCAGCCGCTCTGCCAGCTGTCTGTTTACAGACGGGGCGGCTTTCTTTTTTTGGTTGTCCCTCCATCCTGTGTGTAAAATCAGGAAAATTCCGGTTCAATCAGTCCGAAAGAGCCGTCTTTTCTTTTATATACAACATTGACTTCATCCGTCTCGGCGTTGGAGAATACAAAAAAGCAGTGGCCGAGAAGCTCCATCTGGAGGCAGGCATCTTCCGGATACATGGGCTTGACGCCGAATCTTTTTGTGCGGACGATGCGGATCTCATCGTCTTCGGGGGAAGCCTCCTCGGATTCAATAAATTCTTTTTTGATGCTTCCGGCAGGAACAGACGCTGTGGGGTGTCCCTGATTTCTTGCGACCAGCTTGTTTTTATATTTGCGGAGCTGGCGCTCAATGATTTCCTCCACAAGATCAATGGAGACGTACATGTCACTGCTTGTCTGCTCGGAACGGATGAGATTGCCTTTTACGGGGATTGTCACCTCGATTTTCTGACGTTCTTTTTCCACGCTGAGCGTCACGTTGATTTCTGTTTCAGGAGTGAAGTACCTTTCAAGTTTTCCTAATTTCTGCTCAATTGCATCTTTGAGTCCGGCTGTCACCTCAATGTTTTTTCCACTGATGATAAAATTCATGCTGTTCAACTCCTTTTTGTTCATACTTAACATAAACATGTGTAAAATCTATGTTTATATTATGTAAATATTATAACATGCGGAGTCATTGTTGTATAGAACGAATCACTTCAATTCGCGTTATTTTTCCGTCTCTCATCTTTGCGATGCGCAGACCGAAATCGGAAAAGTAAACGCACGCGCCGGTCCCGATATCCGCGCCCTCCTCATTGGCTTTGGCAAGAAACACATCGAGAAGACTGTCGCTCTTTTCTTCATAGGGGATGGAAAGTCCGAACAGGCGGTTGACCTGGTACACTTTCTGGCTGGAGCGGAAGATCGTCTTGTCTGTTTCGTCAAAGGGTGAGAAGAGGAAACGTCTTGTGGCGAACAGAATGGCAATGGCGATGACGCCGAGCAGGCTGTTCAGCGGCGAAGAATGATCCACGATGATCTGTCTGGCGATGGCGAACAGGAGCACTTCAAAGACAGTGATCGGCGTGTGCAGGTAAAGCATGCGGATGAGCTCCACTCCGATAATCAGGTTGAAGCATCCTGTCAGCAGATCATCATAGTTCGGGTAGATGGAGAGATTGGTGAGCGCATCGATGGAAACAGCCATGTCAAATGTCATAATGATGATTCCGCAGGCCAGCAGCACGGCAATGATGAACTCCAAAACTCTTGTAAGATAGGTGAGAAATAAGATTGCGTATTTTCCCATTTGGACCTCCCTTGATTCGTAAATTTGGCCGGCGGAATCTGACACTTTCATTCTTTTCATGTACGGTTCTGTACTGTTATTTCATATTGCTGCGCTTGCGCATTCTTGAGTCGAGAATTTTCTTGCGGATTCGAAGAGAGATCGGGGTGACTTCCAGAAGCTCATCCGTGTCGATGAAATCAAGCGCCTGCTCCAGACTCAAAATCCGCGGCGGCGTAAGCCTTAAAGCCTCGTCCGCGCTGGAAGAACGGGTGTTGGTCAGGTGCTTTGTCTTGCACACATTGAGCTCGATATCCTCCGCTTTTGCGTTCTGTCCGACGACCATTCCGGCGTACACTTTCTCGCCGGGTCCTATAAACAGTGTACCACGCTCCTGCGCGCTGTACAATCCGTAAGTTACGGATTCGCCGGTCTCAAAGGCGATGAGGGATCCCTGTTTCCGGTACTGGATATCGCCCTTGTACGGCGCATAGCCGTCAAAGCTTGTGTTCAGAATACCGTTTCCCTTTGTGTCGGTGAGAAATTCACCGCGGTAGCCGATCAGCCCTCTGGCCGGGATGGAAAATTCAAGGCGTGTATAGCCGCCGTTGGAACGGCCCATGTTTTTGAGCTCGCCTTTTCTCTGGCCGAGCTTCTCGATCACCACGCCTGTGAATTCATCCGGAACGTCGATGTACGCGGTTTCCATCGGTTCGAGCTTTTTGCCGTTTTCGTCGGTATGGTAGAGAACTTCAGCCTTGCTCACCGCAAATTCATAGCCCTCCCGGCGCATGTTTTCGATGAGGACGGAAAGGTGGAGTTCTCCGCGCCCGGACACTTTGAAGCTGTCGGTGTTGTCCGTCTCTTCCACACGGAGGCTCACATCTGTGTTGAGCTCACGGAACAGGCGGTCGCGCAGATGACGGGATGTTACATATTTGCCCTCCTGTCCGGCAAAGGGACTGTCGTTTACAATAAACTGCATGGCGATCGTGGGCTCAGAGATCTTCTGGAACGGAATCGCAACCGGATTTTCCGGTGAGCAGAGAGTATCTCCGATGGAAATATCCGAAATGCCGGAGATGGCAACGATGGAGCCGATGGTCGCCTCCTTTACTTCCACCTTGTCCAGCCCGTCGAACTCGTAGAGCCTGCTGATCTTTACCTTTTCCTGTTTATCCGGATTGTGGTGGTTGACAAGGATCATATCCTGGTTCACGGAGATGGTGCCGTTGTCCACTTTTCCGATCCCGATCCGGCCTACATATTCATTGTAGTCGATGGTGCTGATCAGTACCTGGGTGGGGGCTTCCGGATCTCCTTCCGGCGCGGGGATATAGTCGATAATTGTCTCGAACAGAGGCTTCATGTCCGTTCCTTCTTCCGCCGGATCCAGTGACGCCACGCCTGTCTTTGCGGAGGCAAACACAAACGGGCATTCCAGCTGCTCGTCGGAGGCGCCCAGATCGATCAGAAGCTCCAGCACCTCGTCGATGACAGCCTCGGGACGTGCCTCGGGACGGTCGATTTTGTTGATGCATACGATGACCGGAAGGTCGAGCTCCAGGGCTTTTCTCAGAACGAACTTTGTCTGGGGCATGGCGCCCTCGAAAGCGTCAACGACAAGGATTACGCCGTTTACCATCTTGAGCACGCGCTCTACCTCGCCGCCGAAGTCGGCATGTCCGGGGGTGTCGATGATATTGATTTTTGTGCCGTTGTAGTGAACGGCTGTGTTTTTGGACAGGATGGTGATGCCGCGCTCGCGCTCGATATCGTTGGAGTCCATGACGCGCTCGGCAACCTCCTGGTTTTCACGGAACACTCCGCTTTGTTTTAAAAGTTCGTCGACAAGCGTTGTTTTGCCGTGGTCGACATGGGCGATAATCGCAATATTTCTTACATCTTCACGTTTTGTCTTCATAGTTTTTCGCACTCTTTCTTTGGAACTGAAAAATAACTGCAACTTTTTTATTTTATCATAAAATCCGAAATTTACAAGGGTGCAAAAAATATGTCGGTGCTTCTCAGGAAACATGTCGAACGATTCCGCGCATACAGAGTTCTATCAGGCGGGCAAGGCTCATACATTTAGTAGTGACTCAAAAATACCGGTAAGAGGAAGGGAGAACTACAGTTATGTCGGATAAGATTATTGAGAACAATCAGGTAACAGTCATTGGAGCGGTGGTATCGGAGTTTACATACAGCCACGAGGTATTCGGAGAAGGGTTTTACATGGTCGATATCCTTGTAAAGAGGCTGAGCAGTTCAAATGACACGATCCCGGTGATGGTATCGGAGCGGCTCATCGATGTGACGCAGGACTACAGGGGAAAGAGCATTATGGTAACAGGGCAGTTCCGGTCGTACAACCGCCATGAAGAGCAGAGAAACAGGCTGGTGCTCTCAGTGTTTGCGCGGGAGATCGAGTTTATCGACGAGGAGCCGGACGGGGCGAGGACGAATCATATTCTTCTGGAAGGGTACATGTGCAAGCGTCCGGTGTACAGAAAGACCCCTCTTGGGCGTGAGATCGCCGATCTGCTTTTAGCGGTGAACCGTCCATACGGAAAGTCGGACTATATACCGTGTATCTGCTGGGGGCGCAACGCCAGATACGCGGCAGGATTTGAAGTAGGAGAACATGTGCGGATTCTCGGAAGGATTCAGAGCAGAGAATATATAAAGAAGCTTTCCGAGACGGAGACGGAAACAAGGACCGCATATGAGGTGTCGGTGAGCAAACTGGAGTGTATGGATGACTGATCCTTAGTATGTTAAAAGGATATCATGTATTGAGATTCATTCTCTTATATGATATCCTTATTTATATGATGCCAGCGGCAAAAGGCATGAACCGGCATGAGCTTGCTCATAAGCGGGAAAAGAGCCTGGGAACCCAGCATCATTTCATATGTCATTGAGAAACAGGAGGGTACATTATGATAAAAATGATGATGCATGGCTGCAACGGAAAGATGGGCAGGATGATCACGGAGATCGTAAGGAATGAGGAAAATGCGGTGATTGCTGCCGGCGTGGACTCCTACACAGGTATTGCAAATGACTATCCGGTGTTCGATTCTGTCGAAAAGTGCGATGTGGATGTGGACGTGGTGATTGATTTTTCCAACGCAGGGGCAGTGGACGGCCTTCTTGACTACTGTGTGTCAAAAGGACTTCCGGTTGTTCTCTGTACAACCGGGCTTTCCGAAGAGCAGCTCCGGAAGGTGGATGAGGCTTCAAAGAAGATCGCGGTGCTGAAGTCTGCCAATATGTCTCTCGGAATTAACCTGCTTATGGGACTTCTTAAAAACGCGGCAAAAGTGCTGGCGCCTGCCGGATTCGATATCGAATTGGTAGAGCGGCATCATAACCAGAAGCTGGACGCTCCAAGCGGAACAGCGCTGGCTCTTGCGGATTCGGTAAACGAGGCGCTGGGAGGAGAGTACCGCTATGTATATGACAGAAGCCAGGTGCGCGCAAAGAGGGACAGTCATGAGATCGGGATCTCAGCGGTCCGCGGAGGCTCGATTGTAGGGGATCACGAAGTGATCTTTGCCGGCACGGATGAGGTGATTGAGTTCAAACATTCGGCTTATTCGAGAAGCGTGTTTGGAAAGGGTGCAGTGGAAGCCGGAAAATTCCTTGTGGGGAAGGAAGCCGGAATGTATGATATGAGCGATGTGATCGGACTGTAGTCCCGGACAGGGAAACGCAGAACAGCCGCCGTGCCTTTTTCAATGCCCGAAACAGAAGGAATGCGGGGATGTTCTGCGGGAGCGGAAGGCCCCGGAGGGGCAGGAGGGAAAAAGGAAATATGAGAGAACTGAAAACAAGATACATGGAGCGCCTGTCTGACCTGTATCCGACCATTGCGTCGGCGTCTACAGAGATTATCAACCTGCAGGCCATTCTGAATCTTCCGAAGGGAACCGAGCATTTCCTGACGGATATCCACGGAGAGTACGAGGCGTTTTCCCATGTGCTTAAAAACGGATCCGGATCTGTGAGGAGGAAAATCGAGGATGTGTTCGGAAATACGATGAGTGTGAGGGACAAGCAGTCTCTTGCGACTCTGATCTATTATCCGAAGGCGAAGATGGACATGGTAAGGCAGACGGAGACGAACATGGAGGACTGGTACCGCGTCCACCTCTATCTGCTCATCGAGGTGAGCAAACGCGCGGCCAGCAAGTATACGAGATCCAAGGTGAGGAAGGCGCTTCCGAAAGACTTTGCCTATGTGATAGAGGAGCTGATTACGGAGAAGCCGGGAGTGAATGACAAGGATTCCTATTATAATGAGATCATCTCCACGATCATAAGAATCGGACGGGCAGAGCAGTTTATTGTGGCGATCTCGGAGCTGATCCAGCGGCTGATCGTAGATCACCTGCATATTCTGGGAGATATATATGACAGAGGGCCGGGCCCGCATATTATCATGGACAAGCTGATGAAGTATCATTCGCTGGACATTCAGTGGGGAAACCATGACGTGCTCTGGATGGGAGCAGCGGCGGGACAGAAGGGATGCATCGCGAACGTCATCCGTATCTGTGCCCGGTACGGCAACCTGGATATTCTGGAAGACGGATACGGGATCAATCTTCTGCCTCTTGCCACATTTGCGCTGAGAGAATATAAGGATGATCCGTGCACCTGCTTCAAACTGAAAGTGCCGGAGCGGCCGGATTCCCAGGAAATGCAGATGAACCTGCGGATTCACAAGGCGATCTCCATCATTCAGTTCAAGGTGGAGGGGCAGATCATCCGGAGGAGAAAATCATTCGGCCTGGAAAACCGCGCTTTACTCCACAGGATTGATTATGAGAAAGGAACGATTCTTCTCGACGGAAAAGAGTATCAGCTTCTGGATACGAATTTCCCAACAGTGGATCCCTCCGATCCCTATGCGCTGACCGAAGAGGAAGAAGAGATTATGGAGCGGCTTGAAAACGCGTTCACGGGATGCGAAAAGCTGCAGGAACATATGAGACTTCTCCTCTCGAAGGGAAGTCTGTATAAGGTTTACAACAACAATCTTCTGTATCACGGATGTGTGCCGCTTACAAAAGACGGAGAGATGAGGGAGACCGAAGTGTACGGGAAGAAGTACAGGGGAAAGGCACTGTATGACGCCCTGGAGACCTATGTGCGGAAAGGCTTTTTCGCGCTGGATGAGAAAGAGCGGACCGAGGGAAAGGATATTATGTGGTATATCTGGCTTCACCCCGATTCCCCGCTTTTCGGCAAGGACAAAATGGCTACTTTTGAGCGGTATTTCCTTGCGGAGAAAGAAACCCACGGCGAGAAAAAGAATGCCTACTATTCCATGCTGGAGGATGAGAAGGTTGTGAACGGCATTCTGCGGGAGTTCGGACTGGATCCGGAAGAGGCCCATATCATAAACGGCCATGTGCCGGTGAAGAAAAAGGACGGCGAGAGCCCGATCAAATGCGGGGGCAAGGTGATGGTGATCGACGGCGGATTTTCCCGCGCTTACCAGAAACAGACCGGGATTGCGGGATATACGCTTATCGACAACTCATACGGCCTCCTGCTGGTGGCCCATGAGCCTTTTGAATCGGAAGAGGCTGCCATTGAAAAGGAAAGCGACATTCATTCCGAGCTTATGGTTGTAAAGAGGGTTGTCAAGCGCAGGCTTGTCGGCGACACGGATACCGGACGGATACTGAAAGAACAGGTGCAGGATCTGGAACGTCTGCTGGAGGCGTACCGAAACGGTGAAATTACGGAAAAGCTGTAGGCCTTCGACAGAGGAACAGGCTGCAGACAACAAAGAAAGAGAAGGAATCATGGAGAGAGAACAGCAGTTTGGAAACGAAGAAGTGTCGGAACCGCTTCAGATTTATTTAAGAGAGATCGGCCAGATTCCGCTCCTCGATGAATCGGAGGAGAGGGAGCTGGGCAGACAGATTGCAGCGGGGGATGACTCTGCCAGAAAAAAGCTGGAAGAAGGCAATCTGCGCCTGGTTGTATCGCTGGCAAAACATTATACCGGAAGGGGTGTCCCGCTTATGGACCTGATCCAGGAGGGAAACATGGGACTGATGCGTGCCGCTGAGAAGTACGATTACACAAAGGAAAACCGGTTTTCTACCTATGCTTCCTGGTGGATCAAGGAGGCAATGCAGAGAGCTATCGACCAGCAGTCGCGGGAAATACGGGTGCCGGTTCACGTAGCGGAAAATATGAAACGGGTCCAGCGCGCTGCGAAGGAACTGCAGCAGACCCTTGGAAGGGATGCGACGCCCCGTGAGATCGCGGAGAATCTCGGCGACCGCTCGGAGGAAGACGTAAAAAATATTCTTACTTATCTTCAGAATCCCGTTTCTCTGGAAACTCCGGTGGGAGACGACGGCGAGAACAGTCTCGGGGATATGGTGGAGGACCGGTCGGAGACGACGCCCGAGGACGCCATGAATCTGCTCGCCCAGAGAGAGGAAGTCAGAGACCTGCTTGAAAAGCTTACGGAAAGAGAGCGGCAGGTCATCAGCATGCGGTACGGACTCGGGGATGAGAGCACGCACACGCTGGAGGAGATCGGCGAAATACTCGGCGTGACGAGAGAGCGGGTGCGCCAGATTGAAGCCAGAGCGATGGAGAAGCTCAGAAAAGGCACGAAATAAAAAATCAGCAGCTCCCGATGCATAAATATTGTTCCATGTGCAGATAGTATTCATACAACAATTTTTATGGAAAGGGAGACGATCTTATGAAAAGAGTGAAAAAACTTCTGCTGCTCATGACATGCCTGGCTGTACTTTTCGGAACGACAGCCTGTGCGGACAGCAATAACGCGGATAACGGAGCGGATCAGTCCACGATGGACGACAACGCTTCAAATGACGGCAATGGAAGCAGTGAGAGCAATGTGAATGATGCCACGGAAGGGGACGGCATCCTGGATGATGCGGTGGACGATGTGACAGACGGAGTGGACCGCGTGACAGACGATGTGACGGACGGAGTCGATCGGGCAGCAGATGAGCTGACGGATGACAACGGAACGAAGAACAATACGGCCGGAAACTGACGAAGCAGGCAAGGCTGCCGCACACCGGAAATACCCGGCGCTGCGGCAGTACTTGTATGGGCGACGAGCCAAAGCCCGGGCCTGCCCGAGGCAAAAGGAGAGACAAATGAAATTCAGACCATGCATTGACATACATAACGGAAAGGTAAAACAGATCGTCGGAGGAAGCCTCCGGGATGAGGGAGACCGTGCGCAGACGAATTTCTCCTCGGAGATGGGAGCTGCCTTTTACGCGGAGATGTACAGAAAGGACGGATTAAAGGGCGGACATATCATTCTTCTGAATCACCCGGATTCCGAGTACTTCTGCGAAACGAAGCGGCAGGCAGAGGAGGCGCTTCATGCCTATCCCGGCGGAATGCAGGCGGGAGGGGGGATCACGGCGGACAACGCCGCAGAGTATCTGCGGGCGGGAGCCAGCCATGTGATCGTCACGTCCTATGTGTTCCGCGACGGGAAATTTTACAGGGAAAATCTGGAAAAACTTGTGCGCGCCGTAGGAAGAGAACATATCGTGCTGGACTTAAGCTGCCGGAAAAAGGACGGTGTGTACCGTGTGGTGACGGACCGGTGGCAGCGCTTCGCGGAGACTGAGGTGAACACAGAGACGCTGGAGCTTCTGTCCGGATACTGCGATGAATTTCTGATTCACGGGGTGGACGCGGAGGGAAAGCGTTCCGGAATGGATGAAGAACTCGTGGAGATGCTCGGGCGCTGGGACGGAATCCCGGTTACATATGCGGGCGGAATCAGTTCCCTGGAAGATATCGAAAAGCTGCAGCACTCCGGCAGGGGAAAAGTGGACTTTACAGTCGGGAGCGCGCTGGATCTTTTCGGGGGAAATATTCCCTATGAAACGGTGAAGAAGTACGGTTCCGGAAAATAGGCAGGAAATGTGCAGGGAATGTGCAGGGAATGCGGCTTGGCAAAACTGGTTGAATTACCTGACAGTTAGTGTTAAAATGGAAAACATAAGTGGCTTCGGAATTCTTTGCCGATGCCAGATTTCAATCAATCTATCAATAAGGAGTTAATTGTGTAATATGGGTTTTATAGAGAAGATTTTCGGCACGCACAGCGAAAATGAACTGAAACGCATCTATCCCATTGTGGACAGGATTGAGGCACTGGACCCGGAGATGAGGGCGCTGTCAGATGACGAACTTCGCGGAAAGACAAGGGAGTTCAGGGAGCGCCTGGAAGAGGGGGAGACACTGGATGACATTCTTCCCGAGGCGTTTGCCGTTGTGCGCGAGGCGGCTTTCCGAAGTATCGGAATGCGGCATTACCGCGTTCAGCTTATCGGAGGAATTATCCTTCATCAGGGGCGCATCGCCGAGATGAAGACCGGTGAAGGAAAAACTCTCGTGTCCACGCTTCCGGCATATTTAAATGCCCTGGAGGGCAAAGGCGTGCACATTGTCACAGTCAATGACTACCTTGCAAAGCGTGACGCAGAGTGGATGGGAAAGGTACATGAATTTCTCGGCCTGACTGTGGGTGTTGTGTTAAACGGCATGGAAAATACGGAGCGCCGCGCCGCATACAACTGCGATATCACTTATGTGACGAACAATGAGCTTGGATTTGACTACTTAAGAGACAACATGGTCATCTACAAGGAACAGCTCGTGCAGAGAGGACTTCATTTTGCAATCATCGACGAGGTGGATTCAGTTCTCATTGATGAAGCGAGAACACCGCTGATCATATCCGGACAGAGCGGCAAGTCCACGAAACTGTATGAGGCGTGCGATATTCTGGCGAGACAGCTGGAGAGAGGCGAGGCCAGCGGCGAGTTTTCGAAGATGAACGCCATCATGGGTGAGGAGATCGAGGAGACAGGAGACTTTATTGTCAATGAGAAAGAGAAGACGGTAAACCTGACTGAGGACGGTGTGAAGAAGGTGGAGAAGTTCTTCCACATCGACAACCTTGCCGATCCGGAGAACCTTGAGATTCAGCACAATATCATTCTTGCCCTCCGCGCCCATAACCTGATGTTCAAGGATCAGGACTATGTGGTCAACCAGGAAGGCGAGGTTATGATCGTCGATGAGTTCACCGGACGAATCATGCCGGGACGCCGGTATTCGGACGGACTTCACCAGGCAATTGAGGCGAAGGAACATGTGAAGGTGCGCAGGGAGAGCAAAACTCTGGCAACCATTACATTCCAGAACCTGTTCAACAAGTTTGATAAGAAGAGCGGTATGACCGGTACGGCTCTCACAGAGGAAAAGGAGTTCCGTGATATTTACGGAATGGATGTTATCGAGATCCCGACAAACAGACCGGTCCAGAGGGTGGATCTTGAGGACGCCGTGTATAAGACAAAGAAAGAGAAGTACAAAGCGGTTGTGGAGGAAGTAAAGCGGGCACATGCCACCGGGCAGCCGGTGCTCGTCGGAACAATCACTATCGAGGTGTCCGAGCTCTTAAGCGGCATGCTTAAGAAAGAGGGCATCAAACATAATGTACTCAACGCCAAGTACCATGAGCAGGAGGCGGAGATCGTGGCTGACGCCGGTGTGCATGGTGCTGTGACTATCGCCACGAACATGGCGGGCCGTGGTACGGATATTAAGCTGGATGACGAGGCGAGAGAGGCCGGAGGACTTAAGATTATCGGTACGGAGCGCCATGAGTCAAGACGAATTGACAACCAGCTCCGCGGCCGAAGCGGACGTCAGGGAGACCCCGGAGAGTCCCGTTTTTACATCTCTCTGGAAGATGACCTGCTCCGCCTGTTCGGTTCCGAGAAGCTGATGGGCGTGTTCAACGCGCTCGGCGTAGAAGAGGGCGAGCAGATTGAGCACAAAATGCTTTCCAACGCAATCGAATCCGCACAGAAGAAACTGGAGATCAATAATTTCGGCATCCGTAAGAACCTGCTTGAGTATGACCAGGTCATGAACGAGCAGAGGGAGATCATCTACGGCGAGCGGCGCCGGGTGCTGGACGGCGAGAGCATGCGGGACACGATCTACAACATGATCACAGAGTATGTGGAGAATGTGACAGACCGGTTCGCCTCCCCCGACGTGGATTCCGAGGAGTGGGATATGACCGGACTCGGCGTGAATCTTCACAATGTAATTCCGCAGCTTCCGCTCCCGACAGAGGAAGAATACCGGGATATCCGCCAGAAAGAGTTAAAGCATATGTTAAAGGAGCGCGCGGTCAAGGCGTATGAGGCGAAAGAAGCAGAATTCCCGGAACCGGAACAGATCCGTGAGATCGAGCGCGTTGTCCTGCTGAAAGTAATCGACGCCAGGTGGATGGATCACATCGATGATATGGATCAGCTGCGCCAGGGTATCGGACTTCAGGCGTACGGCCAGAGAGATCCGCTCGTGGAGTACAAGATGATGGGCTACAATATGTTCGGTGAGATGACGAACATGATCGCGGAGACAACGATCCGCACGCTGTTTAACGTCCGCGTGGAGCAGAAGGTAGAGCGTGAGGAAGTGGCGAAAGTTACCGGTACGAACAAGGACGAAAGTTCCGTGAGGGCGCCGAAGAAGAGAGCGGAGAAGAAGATTTATCCGAACGATCCGTGTCCGTGCGGAAGCGGTAAAAAATACAAACAGTGCTGCGGCCGGAAACAGTCGGCGTAAATCCGGGAACAGAATGAATAATAAATTTTAAATGATGAAAGAGGTGATTAAGGTGGTTTTACTGGATGAGTTAAAAGCAAGACTTACTGCATATGAAGAACCGCTGAAAGATTTGAGGGATTCACTTTGACCTGGCTTCAAAGAAGCTGAGAGTGGAAGAACTCCAGAAACGTCTGGAGGAACCGGGGTTCTGGGACGACCCGGAAACGTCCCAGCAGGTGATGAAGGAACTGAAGAACCTTCAGGACTCTGTGAAACAGATTGAACAGCTGTATTCTGATTACGATGACATGCTTCTTCTCATTGAGATGGGAGAGGAAGAACCGGATGAGGAGACAGCGCAGGAACTGGAAGAAGAGCTGAAGCAGTTCGAGGAAACGTTCGAGGAGCTGCGTATCAGTACGCTTCTGACAGGTCCCTATGACAGGGACAATGCCATCGTCACGCTCCATGCGGGCGCGGGCGGAACGGAATCATGCGACTGGGCGGGGATGCTCTACCGCATGTATACAAGATGGGCTGAGAAAAAGGGATACGAGGTCGAGGAACTGGATTATCTGGAAGGAGATGTGGCGGGAATCAAGGGCGTCACGTTCGAGGTGAAGGGCGAGAATGCCTACGGCTATCTGCGTTCGGAGAAGGGAGTTCACCGCCTTGTGCGCATTTCGCCTTTCAACGCGGCGGGCAAGCGTCAGACTTCGTTCGCGTCATGCGATGTAATTCCGGATATTGAGGAGGATATCGACATCGAGATCAATGACGATGACCTGAAGATCGACACATACCGTTCCAGCGGCGCAGGCGGGCAGCATATCAACAAGACTTCGTCCGCTGTCAGGATCACCCATCTCCCGACCGGCATCGTCGTTCAGTGTCAGAACGAGCGTTCTCAGCACATGAACAAAGACAAGGCAATGCAGATGCTCAAGTCCAAGCTGTATCTGATGAAGCAGCAGGAGCAGGCGGAGAAGATGTCGGATATCAGGGGGGAAGTCCGGGATATCAATTTCGGCAACCAGATCCGGTCCTATGTCATGCAGCCGTATACAATGGTTAAGGATCACCGGACAAACGCCGAGGTCAGCAACGTGAATGGAGTTATGGACGGCAATATCGATCCGTTTATCAACGCATATTTGAGTGCAAATATGTAGACAGGCGCCCGGATAAATAAGCCGGGAGCCTGTTTTGGCTACATAAAAAGAAAGATACAAAAAGGAGAAAACAATGGTAAACATAGCGGTAATGGGATACGGAACAGTAGGATCCGGAGTTGTGGAAGTGATCCGGGCGAACGGCGACATCATCAACCAGCGCGTAGGCGATGAGATCAACATCAAATACGTGCTCGACTTAAGAGATTTCCCTGGGGACCCGATTCAGGAGAAGATCGTTCATGATGTGGATATCATTATCAATGACCCGGAGATCCGCATTGTTGTGGAAGTGATGGGAGGCATTGAGCCGGCGTACACATTTGTGAAGCGCTGCCTTGAGGCGGGCAAGAGCGTTGCCACATCCAACAAGGCACTCGTGGCAAAGCACGGAGCCGAGCTTCTCTCCATCGCGCGGGACAGAAACTTAAACTTCCTCTTTGAGGCCAGCGTGGGCGGCGGTATTCCGATTATCCGCGCGCTGAACTCAAGCCTTACGGCTGACCGGATCGAAGAGATTACCGGAATCTTAAACGGCACGACAAACTACATGATGAGCAAGATGTTCTACGAGGGCGCCGACTATGACGAAGTGCTCAAAGAGGCGCAGGACAACGGGTATGCGGAGCGCAATCCGGAGGCGGACGTGGAGGGATATGACGCGTGCCGCAAGATTGCGATTCTGTCTTCCCTGATTTCCGGACAGCAGGTTGATTTTGAGGATATCTATACAGAAGGAATCACAAAGATCACCAGAGAGGATATGATGTACGCAAAAGAGATGGGGATGACGATCAAGCTTCTGGCCTCCAGCAAGCGCCACGGAAGCCATCTCCACGCCATTGTGGCCCCGGCGCTTCTGAACAAAGAACATCCGCTCTACAGCGTGGACGACGTATTCAACGCGGTGTTCGTACACGGAAACATGCTGGGAGACGCCATGTTCTACGGAAGCGGAGCCGGCAAGCTGCCGACGGCAAGCGCGGTTGTCGCGGATGTTGTGGACGAGGCAAAACATCTCCACAGAAACATTATGACAATGTGGAAAAACGAGAAGCTGGAGCTTCTTCCGATTGAGGATACAAGCAAGCGGTTCTTTGTCCGCATGGAAGGCGGCGCGGATGCGCGGAAAGCGGAAGTGGAAGCGCTCTTCGGGCCGGTAGAGATTGTCAGAGTAAGCGGGCTTGACGGAGAATTCGGATTTATCACAGAAGTGATGACCGAGGGCGAGTACGGAAAGAAAGCGGCGCAGATCAGCGGAATCCTGCACATGATCCGTTTTGAGGAGCAGGGCGCAGAGGCGTAGGCGTAAAGAGAGGACGAAGGTGTGGATAAGATGAAATATGTCGTGATCTTGTGTGACGGTATGGCGGATGAGCCGCTGGAGGAGCTTGAAGGGAAGACTCCTCTGGAGGCGGCGCATACCCCGAATATGGACCGCCTGGCAAAGACATCGGAGATCGGTATGGTGCGCACGGTGCCAGAGGGAATGGCGCCGGGGAGCGACACCGCCAATCTGTCTGTGATCGGATATGATCCGAGAAAATATTACTCCGGACGCTCCCCGCTGGAAGCACTCAGCATCGGCGCGCAGATGGGAGAGAAGGACGTCTCCTTCCGGTGCAACCTTGTTACTCTTTCCGAGGAGGAAGAGGCGTATGAGGACCGCAGGATTCTGGATCACAGTTCGGGAGAAATCCCGACAGAGGACGCGGCGGTCCTGATCGATGCGCTGAAAAAGGAGCTGGAGCGGGACGGATACCGGTTTTATGTCGGAACAAGCTACCGGCATCTGCTCATTCAAAAGGATGGTAAAGTCACAGAACTGACGGCACCCCACGATATTCTCACAAAGAGAATCGGAGAGTATCTGCCGGAAGATCCTGTGCTTCGGGATATGATGATCAGAAGCTATGAGATCCTGAAAGACCATCCGATTAATGTAAAACGTCGTCAGGAGGGGAAAAATCCTGCAAACTCCGCCTGGTTCTGGGGCGCGGGAACACGTCCTGCACTGACCTCCTTTGAGGAGAAGAACAGGGTAAAAGGCGCGATGATTTCCGCGGTGGATCTTTTAAAGGGAATCGCGGTGGGCGCGGGTATGCACAATATTACAGTGGAAGGGGCAAACGGAGGACTTCACACGAATTATGCCGGCAAGGGCAAGGCTGCCGTGAAGGCGCTGACAGAGGAAGGATTTGACTTTGTGTATGTCCATATCGAGGCTCCGGATGAGATGGGACACCAGGGCAGTGCTCCGGACAAGATCCAGGCGATTGAGTCAATTGACAGTCAGGTCATCGGACCTGTGGCGGATGCCCTGAAGGAAGCGGGTGTTGATTTCAGAATGCTTGTGCTTCCCGATCATCCGACGCCGGTGCGGGTGCGTACCCATGTGTCAGACCCGGTGCCGTATATGCTCTATGACAGCACGAAGGAAGCGGCCGGAAAAGAGACATACTGTGAGCGGACCGGACGGGAAACAGGTGTGGTGATTGCGGAAGGATACCGGATGATGGATCATCTGCTTGGGAAGTAGCTGCGGATTTGCGGGGTGAAACTGCTGTATGGAAAGTAACGCGCGTGACAAAGAGTATCACTCGCAGGCCCGCTTTCGCTCGGGACGAACGCAGCGGCACGTAAGAGCGCAAAAGACGCGCTCTAAATGCCGGCGTTCTTTACGGCCTGCTGCGCGATACCCTTTGTCACGCGCTGTGTCTTCCAATTGGAAGTTTCATCCGCAAATCGGCAGCAAAAACAAAGAGAGATCGGAATTTTACCAGCCAGTTATGTTCAGAGGGGTAGAGTTTCGGTCTCTTTTTTAAAACTCAGGGGATGCCCTGAGTTGAAAAAAGAGATAGTTTAAGTGGAGAGCAGAATTATGGATGCTGTGATAAAAAGAGAAAAGGAAGGTCCGGACTACGGCCGTGCGCAGAAAGTATTTGAGAAATATCTGGATCACTATGACCGGGAGGACGGAAAAGTAAGGCTGAAGATCGTTCATACATACGGCGTGGTGGCTCAGAGCACGGCTCTTGCGGACCGCATGGGCCTCTCAAAAGAGGACAGGGAGCTGGCGAGGGTGATCGCCCTTCTGCATGATATCGGACGGTTTGAACAGTTAAAGCGGTTTGACAGCTTTCTTCCCGATACGATGGATCATGCGGCGTACGGCGTACAGATCCTTTTCGGAGACGAAGACAGCGGCAGAACAGGGATGATCCGGGAGTTTGTCCCGGAAGAGAAATGGGATGAGATCATCCGGACCGCCATCGCCAGACACAGTGATTTCGCCCTGGATGAGACGGAAGGCCTGGATGAGAGGACGCTTCTTCATGCCAGAATCATCCGGGACGCGGACAAGCTGGACAACTGCAGAGTAAAGCTTGAGGACGCCTTTGAAACATTCATGGACGCGCCGGAGGATGTGATCGGGACTTCGGAAGTCTCGCCGAAGGTGAGGGAGGACGCGCTTGCCGGCCGGAGTATCAGATCTGCCGACCGGGTTACGCCGATGGATTACTGGATCTCTTATCTGGCGTATTTTTATGATCTGAATTTTCGGGAAAGTCTGGATATTGTGGAAGAAAATGACTATGTGAGAAAGATTATACACAGGATTTCCTATTCCAATCCGGAAACAGAAGAGACAATGAAAGAGCTTGAAGAAAACCTTGTGGGGTATGTGCGCGGGGCAAAACGGAAGAAAAGAGCAGGCGGCATGTATATAAGGCCACATCACATTCTCTGTATTCAGAAGTTTACGGGGCACGGATACAATGAAGAATTTACTGCGCATATGAGCCGTGCTGTGTCTGAGCTTGCGAAAAATCCCGGGACAGAGATTACGGCGGCGCACGGGTGCGATGATCTTTGCAAAGCATGCCCGAACAATGAGGACGGAGTCTGCACCTCCTGCGGGAAGGTGGAGCGGATGGACGACGCTGTTCTTCGTGTCTGTGATTTCGCTTACGGGGAGAGCGCTTCGTGGGCTGAGCTGTCATCGAGAGCAAGGAAGCGGATTTTTGAGACAGATGAATTTCAGAGGATCTGTGCCGGATGCCAGTGGTTTGAACTTTGCAGAAAGACAGAGATTCATCAGAAATAGAGCAAAACAATGCATTGTGTGAACAGGAGGAGAAAAATGGAAACATATCTCGGCGAAAATATTCCGAAACTTGGATTTGGGATGATGCGTCTTCCCATGAACGGGGAGCACATTGATGTGGAACTGACAAAAAAGATGGTAGACCGTTTTCTGGAAGAAGGGTTCTGCTACTTTGACACAGCCTACGGGTATAATGACGGGGAGTCGGAGGCCGCGGCAAAGGAAGCCCTCGTGGACCGCTATCCGAGAGACCGTTATCTGCTGGCAACGAAGCTTCCGGCCTGGGCAGGAGCAAAGTCAAAGGAGGAGGCAGAGAAGCCACTTCTTCGATGACTATGATATCTGGAATTTTGTGCAGGAGAGGAAAAAAGAGGGGCTGATCCGCCACGTGGGATTCTCCATGCATGACAAGGCGGATGTACTGGACGAGATCCTGACCGCCCATCCGGAGATGGAGTTTGTTCAGCTTCAGATCAACTATGCAGACTGGGAAGATCCGACCATCGAATCCCGCAAATGCTATGAGGTGGCAAGAAAGCACGGAAAGCCGATCATCATAATGGAACCGGTGAAGGGCGGTTCCCTTTCCGAACCGCCAAAGGAGGTTTCGGATATTCTGAAAGCGGTGAATCCGGACGCGTCGCCGTCTTCCTGGGCGGTCCGTTTCGCCTCGTCGCTGGACGGCATTATTACAGTGCTCTCTGGGATGTCCAATCTGGAGCAGATGGAGGACAACCTTTCCTATATGAAGGAATTTCAGCCGCTGACAGAGGAAGAATATAAGGCGATCGCCTCGGCGCGGGAGAAATATAATTCCTATCCGAAGGTTCCATGTACGGCCTGCGCGTACTGTATGAAGGAATGCCCGAAAAACATTGCCATTTACGGAACATTCCAGGCATACAATATCTACACGATGTACCGGGATCTGAAGATCGCGAAAGGAAAGTATAAGTGGAACACGGACGGACACGGATATGACAGTAAAGACCGGAAGCATGCGGTTGCGATCGGGGCAGCCCTGCCTTTTGTCAGTGAGTTCCTCTCAGAGGTCTGACTCCTCCCTCACCTGGTACACATCCGTCCTTAAACTGTTCATCACCGGAATTTGCTCCCGGACTTTTTCAACTTCTGTAAGATCCAGCTCCGTAAATACAAGCTCTTCCCCGGCGTCTGCCTGGGAAAGTATCCGTCCCCACGGATCAGCGGCAATGCTGTGGCCCCATGACACATAGGAGGCCGATTCGTCCCGGGCGGAGGATGTTCCGACGACGAAGAGCTGATTATTCACTGCCTGAGAGCGGAAGAGAAGCTCCCAGTGCATGGGGCCTGTCGTCAGATTGAAGGCTGCGGGTACAAGAACTATCCGCGCGCCTTTTAGCGCCATGAGGCGGAAAAGCTCCGGGAAGCGGATGTCAAAGCAGACGGCAAGGCCGACGGGGCCGAACTCGGTGGAAAAGACGGTGACTGAATCTCCTGCCGAGAGTATGTCAGATTCCCGGAAATGCTGTCCGCCCTTTACGCCGATATCGAAAAGGTGCATTTTCCGGTGCTTTGCGGCCTGTCTGCCGTCAGGGGAGAAGACGTATGCCGTATTGTAAATCCTCCCGTCTGCCGTCCTTTCGGGGATCGTGCCGGCAGAGAGCCAGATATGGAAAGAACGTGCCAGATCCGAACAGAGCTGCCATACAGAGCCGCCTTCCGGTTCGGCGAATACGGGGAACGACTTTATATCATAGGGACAGCAGAACATCTCGGGCAGAGCGAGAAGCTCTGCGTTTTTTTCTGTGCATGTTTCCATTGTCTTCTTCAGATAATCCGCCAGAGTGTCCCGGTCAGTGATCACGGGCATCTGAGCCTGTGCAATCCGGAGTCTGTCCATTCTTGCTTCCTCCTTTATTCCCGCGGGCAACGAGCCAAGCGGACATGCCTGCATGTCCGTTCCCCGTCTGTTTCTCAGCCATTCTTCCGTCATTCCTTTGCCATTCTCCTGTCTTGCTCTTCGGATCTTACCGGAGCTGTAGACTGCCGCGCCATCAGTTCTGCGTGGAGAAGCATCGTGCCGATGGACACGCCGTTTAACAGGCTGCTTAACGCATAGAAACCGCTTTTCCCAAGTTCAGTCCGGTCCTGCCGCACAGTAGTCAGCGGAGGGGACGTATAGGGAGCGAGAGGAATATCGTCGAAGCCGACAATGCTGATATCCCGCGGCACCTGGTATCCCATCTGCTGGCACTGGGTGATAGCTGCGCTGGCGAAAGTATCCTGGCAGCAGATGACGGCGGTCATCCCTTCCTTTAAAAGCCGGGGAAGATGCTTTTCCATACATTCTGAGAGATAGTAGGAACATCCGGCGTAAGAAGAGTCAGCTTTCAGGCCGTGGCTGTGCATGGCCTGAAAAAAAGCCCTGTGGCGGACCTGCATGATATGTGACCCGAGAGCACTGCTTAAATAGCCGATCTTCTGGTGCCCCAGTTTTTTCAGATATCCGACGGCCAGTTCCATTCCTTCGTTATTGTCGATCCCGACATATGCCGTATTCGGGTTCCCGATCATATGATTGTCATACAGAACGGCAGGAGTGCGGCTGGATGAAAACTCTTTCATCCACGGTTCTCCCAGAGAAAATCCGAGGATGAAGGAGCCGGCGAAGTCATTTTGCAGCATGAAGATATCATAAGTGATTTCACGCTGAAATTTTACGTCCAGAGGAATGATCTCTACCTCATATCCGGCCGGCTCGGCCATCTGCCTGAAGCCCATGATGATGTCGTACGCGAAATGGTGCGGCTCAAGATATTCAATGTTGTCTTTCTGGACGATCACGCACAGCCTGCGTGTTGGCTTTTTATAGCGGCGGAGCCTTGTATATCCCAGCTCGACGGCTGTTTCGAGCACTTGTTTTTGTAATGTTTCGCTGATATCAGGAGCATTGTTCAGAGCTTTTGAAACAGTACCCTTTGAAATTCCCAGTTTATCAGCAATATCCTGAATTGTTGTCATAGAAAATCCCTGCCTTTTACTCCTATTATTATATAGAAAAGAGAAACGAAATTCAATGCTGTTTCTATATTGAAGGCATTGCAGAATATTACGGTTTTGAAAAGTTTCGAAAAAGGAAAAACGGGGAGTGGGCGATTATAGAGATATGAAAAAATATTGCACAAATTTCACAAAAGGAAATTGTATAAAACAGATAAAAATAAAAAATATGTAAAAAAATATTGACGATTTTGTTAAGAAAGCCTATGATGAGGATAGCGAAACAATACGAAACAATATTAAAGGAGGATGTAAAGATGAGAAGAAGAGCGGTGTCACTTCTGCTCGCTGCGCTTATGATGTCCGGCCTGGCAGTCACAGGGCTTACCGGATGCGGCAGCAGCGAAGGAGGGGAGAGCGTCCGTCTGATGGTGTGGTCTCCTTCGGAAGACCAGTCTAAGGACAGCGGAGAATGGCTGCAGACCTGCTGCGAGGCGTTTGCGGACGCGCATCCGGAATGGGATATCACTTTTGTGTATGGAGTAATGGATGAGGCAAGCGCGGGAGAACAGGTTGCCCAGGACCCGGATGCAAGCGCCGACGTATTTATGTACGCGAACAACTCTCTTGAACCTATGAGAAACGCGGACGCGATTGTAAGATTCGGAGGAAAGTACCGGGAGCAGATAGAGTCCACAAACAGCCAGGAGGTTCTGGATACGCTGATTATGGATGACAATCTGTACGGTATCCCGTTTACAACAAATACATGGTTTATGTATTACGATAAAAGTGTATTCTCGGAAGAGGATATTAAAAGTCTCGACGCAATGCTTGAGAAAGGAGTTGTATCCTTCCCGTTCGTGAACTCATGGTATCTGCCGGCCTTCTATCTCGGAAACGGATGTACCCTGTTCGGCGAGGACGGAAAAGATGAGGAGGCAGGCGTGGATTTCGGAGGAGAAAATGCGGTGGAAGTTACCAACTATCTCATCGATCTCGAACAGAACCCGAACTTCAGGATTGATGACCTGGGCTCCGGCCTGGCGGGCTTGAGAGACGGAAGCGTGAATGCCCTCTTCTCCGGTTCATGGGATGCCAATGCAGTGAAGGAGGCGCTGGGAGACAACATAGGCGTAGCCGCACTTCCTACCTATACATTAAACGGAGAGGAAAAACAGATGTACGCGTATGCCGGCACAAAGGCAATCGGCGTGAACACCCACAGCGATTACATGGTGCAGGCGGTTGAGCTTGCCATCTGGCTCGGCAATGCGGAATCTCAGCGGCTCCACTATGAACTTCGCCAGGTTGTACCCTGCAATACGGAACTGCTTGAGGAAGAGGATATTATGTCAGATGAACTTGTGACGGCACAGAACAATACATTCAGCTACACTTCGATCATACAGCCTCTTGTAAACCAGATGAACAACTGCTGGACTCCGGTTGAAAATATGGGCAAGGGAATCAGAAACGGGTCTGTAACCCACGACAACGCGAAAGAGCAGACGGAGCAGATGAACGAAGCGATGAACAGCGACGGTATCTGATCCGGCGCGTGAGAATGCAATAGAATATGACGAGGTGAAGAGGATGGGAATTTTGAAAAAAAGAGTCAATGATTTTCCGACTCCCTATACATGCAGAAGAGCAGTCAGTGAAGGCGATATGGCGACAAAGCTTACCATGGTGCTCATGGGTTTCGGAAATATGGTGCACGGCCAGATTGTAAAGGGCCTTCTTTTCCTGGCTGTGGAAGTGGCATATGTGGTTTTTATGATTGTAAACGGCGCGGGATTCCTGGCAATGCTTCCTTCACTCGGCTCAGTGGAGCAGAAGGAAGTGTGGGATGAGGCACAGCAGATTTACGTGTATACGGGAGGAGACCAGTCCGTACTGATTCTTCTTTACGGTGTGGCAACAGTGATTCTGACCGGACTGATGGTATGTGCCTGGATGTGTTCTCTCAGAAGCGCGTACAAGGCAGAGTGCCTGGCAAGGGAAGGCAGGCATGTAAACAGTTTCAGAGAGGATTTAAAATCGCTCCTCCATGAGAACCTGCACCGGCTTCTCATGACGCCGCCAATGGTTTTCATCGGCGCGTTCACAATCCTGCCGCTGATCTTTATGATCTGTATGGCATTTACAAACTACAGTAAAATTGACAGCCATCTGATGCTTTTTGACTGGGTAGGTCTTGACAATTTCAAGGCTCTGTTTGACTCAAGCAGTATTCTTGGAAGCACCTTCTGGTCTGTACTTGGATGGACGCTTGTGTGGGCGTTTTTCGCGACATTTTCCAACTATATCTTCGGAATGATCATCTCACTTATGATCAACCGGAAGGGAACGAGGGCGAAAGGGTTCTGGAGATTCTGCTTTGTCCTTTCCTGCGCGGTGCCCATGTTTGTTTCGCTTCTGATCATGAGGACAATGCTTCAGCCGGAAGGGGCTGTCAACGTCCTGTTAAGGAACCTGGGGCTGATCGCTTCAGACGCAAGCCTTCCGTTCTTTACAGACCCCACCTGGGCGAGAGTGACGGTCATCGTTGTAAATATCTGGGTCGGCGTACCTTATACACTGCTTCAGCTTACCGGTGTACTCCAGAATATCCCGGGAGAGCTCTACGAGGCGGCCCAGGTGGACGGAGCCAACGCGATTCAGACATTTACGAAGATTACGCTGCCGTATATGCTGTACGTGACAACTCCGTACCTGATTGTTACATTTACAGGAAATGTCAACAACTTCAACGTAATCTATCTGCTTTCGGGAGGCGATCCTGTCACCGATCTGTCGTCCACGGCAGGTAAGACGGACCTGCTTGTCACATGGCTGTACAAGCTGACGGTCGACAAGCAATACTACAATATCGGCGCGGTTATCGGTATTCTGACATTTATTATTCTGGCGATCGGCGCGCTGTTTACATACCGCAACAGTAAATCATACAAAGAAGAAGGAGGGTTCTAAGACATGGCTGGAAAGAAAATGCAGTCCGCTAGCAGAAAGCGTTTTATTAACAACACGATTGTCCATGTGATTCTTGCAGTCCTGGCCGTGATCTGGGTATTTCCCATCGTGTGGGTGATCCTGACCAGTTTCCGCGCGGAGAAGGGTTCCTACGTGTCCACGTTCCTTCCCCAGTCCTATACACTGGACAATTACATCAGGCTGTTTACAGATACAACGATTTTAAACTTCCCGCAGATGTTTATGAACACACTGTTTATCGCCATCTGCTCCTGCATACTGGCGACGTTCTATGTGCTGGCCGTGTCCTACTGCCTGTCAAGGCTTCGCTTTAAGCTGAGGAAACCATATATGAACATGGCTATGATTCTGGGACTGTTCCCCGGATTTATGTCCATGATCGCAGTATACTTTATCTTAAAGGCTTTGGGAATGACAGAAGGAAATCTGATCAAGCTGGCGCTCATTCTTGTATACTCGGGCGGAGCCGGGCTCTCTTTCCAGATTGCCAAGGGATTCTTTGACACCATCCCCATGGCGGTGGATGAGGCGGCAATTCTGGACGGGTGTACAAGATGGCAGATATTTACAAAGATCACGCTTCCTTTAAGCAAGCCGATCGTCGTGTATACAGTACTTACCTCCTTTATGTCCCCATGGCTGGATTTCATCTTCGCAAAGGTGATATGCCGGGCAAACTCTGACCAGTATACAATTGCCATCGGACTTTGGAGGATGCTCGAGAAAGAATACATAGACAGCTGGTACACCTGCTTTGCGGCAGGGGCGGTGCTGATCTCGATTCCGATCGCCGCACTGTTCCTGTATATGCAGAGATACTATGTGGACGGAATGTCCGGCGCGGTCAAAGGATAACGCCTGTCTGCAATGTAAATATGAAAGCCTGCAGGATAGATGCCGACGGCAGTATCCATCCTGCAGGCTTATGTCTACCGCAGAATGGGCGGCTTTCCGGCCGGCAGGGCATCAAGGCGGACAGAGGGAACGCTTTGCAATAAACAGAAGAAAGGCATACTGATTATGAAGACACCACTGGAATGGAAAAAGTATTATGAAAGCCCTTCGTTCAGGGAAAATTACATATATAAAGGAAATGACCTGGGGGTGAGCTGCACGGCCGGGAGGACTTTATTTAAGCTCTGGAGTCCTTCGGCAGACAGCGTCACCCTGAATCTGTACAGGGAAGGAAGCGCGGGAGAAGCGTATGCGCATATTCCCATGTCCGGAGAGGAAAATGGCGTGTGGAGTTTCGCGGCCAAAGAAAACATGCATGGAGTCTATTATGACTACACACTTGTGATTGAAGATGAGACGGTTACCAGCGCGGACCCGTACGCAAAGGCGTGCGGAATCAACGGGCGCAGAAGCATGGCTGTGGACTTAAGGTTAACGGACCCGGATGGATGGGAGTTTGACAGATCTCCGGAAAAAGGGCCTGAGCAGGTTATCTATGAACTGCACGTAAAAGAATTTTCCTGGGATGCTTCCGGAGGTTTTCCGGAGGAGGTAAGAGGAAAGTATAAAGCGTTCACATGCGGCAGCACGACGCTTTACCATGATGGGATACACCCCACGGGCCTTGACTATCTGCGCGGCTTAGGAGTGACCCACATTCAGATTATGCCCGCGTACGATTACGGTTCCGTGGACGAAGAGGGTGAGGATACACAGTTTAACTGGGGATATGACCCGGTAAATTATAACGTGCCGGAAGGCTCCTATTCCTCAGACCCGGCTCACGGCGAGGTACGCGTCAGGGAGATGAAGGAGATGATACAGGCGCTTCATGCCCGCGGATTCAGAGTGATTATGGATGTGGTGTATAATCATACCTATTCTCTGGATTCCTGGTTTCAGAGGACGGCGCCGTGGTACTTCTACCGCGTGTTTGATGACGGGCGGATCTCCAACGGCTCTGCCTGCGGAAATGATGTGGCAAGCGAGCGGGAGATGTGCGCGGACTATATTCTCCAGTCGGTTTTGTACTGGACGCAGGAGTACCATATTGACGGGTTCCGCTTTGATCTGATGGGGCTTCTTGATGTAGGGCTGATGAACCGGATTAGAAGGGAACTGGATGAGAGGTACGGTAAAGGGGAAAAACTGCTTTTCGGAGAACCCTGGGCGGCCGGGGAGACTGCCATGGAAGGCGGCGCCGTCCCTGCGCTTAAGAAAAACATTTCCCTTCTGGACGAAAATATAGGCATGTTCTGCGATGATACGCGGGACGCTGTAAAAGGTTCCGCGCTTAAAGTTAAAAAGCCCGGATTTATAAACGGAGCGGAGGAAAAAGAAGAGGATATTATAAGCAGCGCCGGGGCGTGGTGCGGGGAACAGACGGGGAAAAAGTACGGGGTGAAAGCTCCTTCCCAGGTGATTACTTACGTGTCCGCGCACGACAACCAGACACTCTGGGATAAACTGACCGAGACCATGCCAGGATCGGACAGGGAAGAAAAGATGCGGCTTAACCGTATGGCGGCGGCTCTCTATATGACATGCCAGGGAACTTTGTTCCTTCTCTCCGGCGAAGAGTTTGCCCGGACAAAGGAAGGGATGGAAGACTCATATAACGCGCCGATCAGCCTGAACAGGCTGGACTGGGAGCAGGCGTGGGAAAACCGCTCTCTCGTGGAATACTATCAGGGACTGATCGCCTTAAGGAAACAGCTTCCGGGCCTCTGTGACAAGTCAGAAGAGGCTTCCGCGCGGATCTTTGGTATAGCAAAGGAGGAGGGGGCTGTAAGTTTTCTTGTGGATAACCGTCCGCAGGAGAGATGGAGCATATTGAAGATTGTCTACAACAGCAGCAGAAAGACGAAGAAGGTTTCCCTGGGAGGAGAAAAGTGGGAGGTGCTCTGCGACGGCAGAGACAGCAGGCTCTGGCAGTCTCCGGGATACGTGGAGGGAGAAACGCGGATTCTTCCCCAGAGCGTTTTGATTCTCGGGAGGCCCCGGATGCGCGCGGCGCAAAACACGCTTAAGGCGGTGTGATTGCGGCAGATTATAACATTGTATTATCAAGGAGAAAAAACCCATGGGCATGAAATGGATTTATGGAAGACAGGATTATCAGACACTAGAGCGGGCACAGGAAAACTGTTATCTTATGACTAACGCTCTGGGAGGTTTTTCCTCCCTGACCGCGGCAGGGTCCGCGGCCCGCAATGACCACGCGTTCCTTATGGCCTGCACACACGCCCCGAACAACCGCGTCAACATGGTGCACCGTCTGTCTGAAAAAATTACGGACCGGGACGGGGGCACATGGACGCTTTCCTCCCAGGAATTTGCCGACGGGACAAAAGAGGAAGGGTACCGCCTGCTTTGGAAATTCTGCTATGAGGATTATCCTGTCTGGACCTATTGCGCGGACGGCGTAGAGGTGGTGAAGGAGGCTGCCCTAAGGCATGGGGAGAATACAGTTGTGGCGCGCTACCGTGTGAGAAACGCGAGGAGAAGCGGCATACAGCTTCGCGTGACGCCCTTTTTTCAGTTTATGCCAAAAGGGGAGGATATGCCTCCCGGGAAAACATTTGTCAGAAGCGGAAATATGATTAAAAGCGAAGAAATGTCTCTGGCCTTCCTGACGGACGGGGTGGTGAAGGATATCCCGGAAATATCCGAGACGTACAGATATGCGTATGATGTCTGCGACGGCAGGAGAGAGACGGGACTTTCGAAAGCGTGTATTCAAATCGGCCTGGATGTGGAAGCGGGAGAAGAAAAGGAACTCTGCCTTGTGTTCTGCGCAGATGAAGCCTGCCGGGCACAGTGGGGAAAAGCCCCAAAAAATACAGAGGCGGCCAGGCTTGCAAAAACAGTGATAGAAGAAACGGTCCGCAGGCGTCGGATGCTGGAAGAAAAGGCGGGATTTCGCGACAGGACGGCTTCGTTTCTCGCGAAAAGCGCAGACCAGTTTATTGCCCGCAGGGAGTCGACGAAAGGAAGTACAATACTCGCGGGCTTTCCCTTCTTTGAAGACTGGGGGAGAGACACGATGATCGCCCTTCCCGGGGTGTGCATCGCTACACACAGGTATGAAGAGGCAGAATCAATCCTGAGAACATTCGCTCAGTATGAGAAAAAGGGGCTGATGCCCAATCTGTTTCCGGAAGGAAAGAGCGAGCCGATGTATAACACGGCGGACGCCGCCCTTCTTTTTATCAACTGTGTCTGGCTGCTGCAGTGTTCCGCGGAGAAGATTTCCTTCCTTGAGGAAATGTTTCCTGTTATGGAACGCATCGTTGCCGCTTATGAAAAAGGGACAGACTTCAGTATCCATATGGACAGCGACGGGCTGATCTGCGCGGGCAGCGGCCTGGACCAGGTGACATGGATGGATGTGCGCGCGGGAGAGATTCTCCCCACGCCAAGACACGGCAAGCCTGTGGAGATCAACGCATACTGGTACAACGCTCTTGAGATTATGTCCAGGGCCTGCCGGATGCTTGGAAAAGACGGGGAAAAATATGAATCTCTTTCACGGAAGGTAAAGAAATCTTTTGAGGAGAAATTCTGGATGGAGGAGAGGCACTGCCTGAAAGATGTGCTCTCCGGTACGGCGGCGGACACTCAGATCCGATGCAACCAGATATGGGCCCTGTCCATGCCGTTTCCCGTCCTTGAGGGAGAAAAAGCCAGACAGGTGGTGGACACAGTAGAGGAAAAGCTCTACACACCTTACGGGCTCCGCACTCTTGCGCCGGATGACCCGGAGTTTCATTCTGTTTACACGGGAAGCATGCTTAATCGCGACCTGGCCTACCATCAGGGAACAGTCTGGGTCTTTCCGCTGGGCGCCTTCTATATCGCCTGCCTGCGGGCCGGCGGATATGACGAGCGCTCGTTAAGGAAGGTAAAAGAGGGGCTTGACGCGTTAGAGGGAGCCATGCGGGAAGGATGCGCCGGGCAGCTCCCCGAGATTTACGACGGAGGGAATCCCACAGTGTCGAAAGGGTGTTTTGCCCAGGCGTGGAGTGTGGGAGAGGTTCTCAGAGTATACCGGGAGATTGAAAAGGCTTAGGAGAAGAGTATGGATTTTTCAGCAGTATATCACAAGACATCAGAGCAGATGAGCTACGCACTCAATGAAAACGAACTGATTATCAACCTGAAGACAGGATTTGACGTTAAGCAGGTATTTATTGTCCACGGTGATCCCTTCGACGCGGGAATCCTCGGCGGAAGTGAAAAATGGCACGGGACGAGAGAGGAGATCGTGTACAAAAAACGGCTTTCCCATCATATGTGGTGGACAACCACGCTTGTCCCTCCGTATAAGAGATGTAAATATTACTTTGAACTGCATACAGAAGACGAGGTCTGGTACTGTTTTGAGGACGGATTCCTGACAAAAGAACAGATGGACATGCCGGGGAGGATTCTCCAGTATTTCATTGTGCCGTGGATGAACTCCGCAGATATAAACCGCACGCCTGAATGGGTCAATGATACGGTGTGGTACCAGATCTTTCCGGACCGGTTCGCAAACGGTACGCCGGATAAAAACGCATCCGATGTCCTGCCCTGGCAGACCGGTCCGGTGACAAACCGGGAGAAATATGGCGGCAATCTGGAAGGGATCCGTCAGAAGCTGCCCTATCTGAGAGAACTTGGCGTCACGGGAATCTATTTAAACCCCGTGATGGAGGCGGATTCAAACCATAAGTACAATACGACAGACTATATGAAGATCGACCCTTCCTTCGGCGATAACGCAGACATGCGCCGGGTTGTGGAAGAAGCCCACAAATCAGGAATCCGTGTCATGGTGGACGCTGTGTTCAACCACAGCGGCACGGCTTTCGCGCCGTGGAAGGACGTACTTGAGAAGGGAAAAGACTCTCCTTTTGCGGACTGGTTTATGATCAACGACTGGTCTGCCCTCAGGGAGAGAAGGGACACAAGGGACGGCAGGTTTTACTCGTTTGCCTTCGCGGACTGGATGCCGAAGCTTAACACAAACAATGAGGAAGTGATTGACTATTTCTGCGGCGTATGCGAGAGATGGATCAGGGAATTTTCTATCGACGCCATCCGCTTCGACGTGGGAAACGAAGTGTCCCATCTGTTTTTAAAGCGGATGAGAAAACGTCTCAAAAAAATAAAACCGGATATCTATCTGCTGGGTGAGATCTGGCATGACGCAAGCCAGTGGCTTGCGGGAGACGAGTACGACTCAGTGATGAATTATCCGCTTATGAGCGGAATCCACGACTTTTTCCTGGATAAGTCCATGGACAAAAAAGAGTTTGAGTACATGGTAAACCGCTGCTATACTATGTATATGCAGCAGTGCAATAATGTCCTTTTTAACCTTCTGGATTCCCACGACACACAGCGGCTGATGAGCCGTTTTCATGATCTGGACATTTTTTACCAGCAGCTCGCCATCCTGTTTACACTGCCGGGAAGCCCCTGCATTTACTATGGCACGGAGATTGCCATGGAGGGCGGGTTTGACCCGGACTGCAGGAGGTGCATGCCGTGGGATGAGATCGGTTCCAGGGAGAACCAGGAGCGGATCGCGCAGATGCGCAGGCTGATCCGTATGCGGCAGACATACCCGGCGCTTAAGAGTCCGTATTTCCACTTTCCGAACCGGTATGAAAACCGCCGGTGCGTGGAGTATATCAAGCTGGACCGGGAAGGCGGGAAAACGGAGATTGTACTCAACTGTTCCCGGGAGGGTGTGCATGTGGGAGAATCCGGGGAGGTTCTTTTCGCACGCAGATACAAAGAGGGCATACTGGAGAAAAACGGAACGCTTGTAAGGAGGATTTCATGACTTTGAAGGAACATGCAGCAATGGAAGAAATACAGGACACAGGACGCAAAGGGAGAGAGGAGGGCAGCCGCCGCTGGTGGAAAGACGCGGTTGTATATCAGATTTATCCGAAGAGTTTTCAGGATACGGACGGGGACGGAACGGGGGATATCCGCGGAATCATAAGCCGTCTGGATTATTTAAAAGATCTGGGCATCGACGCGGTGTGGATCTCGCCCATGTACCGCTCCCCACAGGATGACAACGGTTATGACATCTCCGATTATCAGGACATTGACCCCATGTTCGGCACGCTTGACGATATGGACGAACTGATCGCGGAGGCGAAAAAGAGGGGAATCCGCATCATCATGGACCTTGTGTTAAACCATACATCTGACGAACACAGATGGTTTTTGGAGGCGAAGAAGGGAAAAGACAATCCGTACCATGACTACTATGTGTGGAAGGACGGCGAGGAGGGCATATATCCCAACGACATGAAAGCGGCGTTCGGAGGCCCGGCATGGGAGTGGGTGCCTGAGTTAAAACAGTATTATTTCCATCAGTTTTCTGTAAAGCAGCCTGATTTAAACTGGGAGAATGAACAGGTCCGCCGGGAGATCTACGACATGATTCTCTGGTGGATGGAACGGGGCGTGGGCGGATTCCGCCTGGATGTGATCGACCAGATTGCAAAAGAGCCGGATAAGGGGATCACAAACAACGGACCCAGACTCCACGAATTTCTGCGGGAGATGAGCCGGGAGACGTTTCAGAAGGGCGATCTGATCACCGTTGGGGAAGCGTGGGGCGCCACGCCGGAGCTTGCGAAGCTCTACAGCTGTCCGGACGGAAGCGAGTTCTCCATGGTGTTCCAGTTCGAGCACAGTATGCTGGATCAGGAGGAGGGAAAGGAAAAATGGGATCTCATCCCCCTTCCCTTTGTTAAGCTCAAAAAGTGTCTTGCCAGATGGCAGGAAGAACTGTATGGAACCGGGTGGAACAGTCTGTTCTGGGATAATCATGACCTGCCCCGGATCGTCTCCCGCTGGGGCGACGACGGGGAATACCGGGCGGAGTCGGCGAAGATGCTGGCCGCCGTGCTCCATGGAATGCAGGGAACACCTTACATTTACCAGGGGGAAGAGCTTGGCATGACCAACGTGAAATTTAAGGATATCAGCGAGTACCGGGATATCGAGACGCTGAACCTGTACGAGGAGCGCACAGCAGCCGGATATGGAAAGGAAGAGGTCATGCGCTCCATCTACGCCAAGAGCAGAGACAATGCCCGCACGCCCATGCAGTGGGATGACACGGAACATGCCGGTTTTACAAAAGGAACGCCGTGGATCGCCGTGAATCCGAACTACCGGGAGATTAATGCGGAAGCGGAGAGAAAAGATCCGGATTCGGTGTATCATTTTTACCGGAAGCTCGTCCGTTTAAGAAAAGAGTACCAGGTGTTCGCGGACGGGAAATTTGAACTTCTCCTCCCGGAAGATGAGCAGATTTTCGCTTATACGCGGACGGATAATGAAAGCCGGATGCTTGTATGCGCAAACTTTTCGGGAGAACCCGCGAAGTGGACGATGCCGGAAGAATGGAAGGACGCAGAAACGCTCATTCACAACTGTGAGGGAACTCCCGGGGAAAATCTTAAGCCCTACGAGGCATATATCGTTCTGAAAAAGAGGACGGATTTGTAAAAAAGCCTCTGCTGAAAATCTTTACAAATCCGGACAGGGTGCTATAATGGATTGCGGTCAAAGGAGAGTTGAGATTGAAATGGAAAACAATTCAGATGTCCGCGCCCATTTTATCATGGCAGTGTGCGGAGGTTTTTTCGGAGGATATGCGATATTCGGAAGAATGAAGGTTTTCGGTTCCGCCATGACCGCGAACCTGATCGAGCTTGTGGGAGATCTGCTGGGAAGAGACGCAAAAGAGATCGCCCTGAGGGGCGGAGCGCTTGTACTGTACGCGGGTGCTATGGTGCTTTTCGCAGTGCTGTCGGAAAAGACAGAATGGAACCTGAAGAGGCTTGTGTTCCTCTTTGAGTTTCTTGCGATTGCCGCGCTCGCTTTTATGCCCGGGAATATGGATCCGATCCTGGCGCTCTATCCGGTCTTTTTCGTCACGTCATTTCAGTGGTGTGTGTTTAAAGGGGCGGACGGGTACGCGTGCTCTACGATTTTCTCCACGAACAATGTAAAGCAGACCGTCCTGTCTTTCTCGGAATACTTCCTGACAGAGAAGGGCAGGCACGATGAGAGAAACGAGAAGCTTAAGAAAGGAAAGTTTTTCGGCGGTACGCTTCTGTGCTTTCATTTCGGCGTGGCCTTCGCGTGGACAGGTCTTCATTTTATGGGATACGCGGCGGCGTGGCTTTGCCTGATTCCTCTTGCGGCGTGTGTCTGTACAGTGGAAGCGGGATATGCGGCAGAGAGAAAGGAGCGAAGCGAAAAGGAAAATTCTGCGGGGCAGGCGGGAAAATCGTTCTTGACACGGGCGCGTACTCTGGAGTAGAATAACCGATGTAGACAAAGCGTTGACGAGGACAGTAGGCTGTCCGGACATCTCAGAGAGGAATCTGTTCGGTGTGAGGGTTCTGATGGACGGGCTGACTGAAAACCACCTCCAAGCGGCCTTAATACGGCACGGTGACTCCGTTATCGTCGGATGAATTGAGCAGGTTTTCCATGGAAAACAAGCAGGGTGGAACCGCGGGAGCACATCCCGTCCCTGCAGGAGTGTTTCCGTGCGGATATATCGTTCAGTGAACAAGAGGCACTCCGTTCGGAGTGCTTTTTTTGTACAGGCGACGCTCATAAGTCCGGGCTTGCCCGGGACTTTGTCGACCGCTTACAATCCCGGAATGTGCCGTCGGGCATTTCCGGCGACTGCGCCGTTTCTTCGCAAAAGGACGGATAAAAAACGGAAACAGGATCGAAAAGAAAAAAGAGAAGAGAAAGGAAGAAAAAGGATGAAGATCACATTAAAAGACGGCTCTGTAAAAGAGTACGCGCAGCCGATGAGCGTTATCGGTATAGCGCAGGACTTAAGCGAGGGCCTTGCAAGAGTTGCCACAGCCGGCGAGGTGAACGGGGAGATCGTTGATTTGAGAACAGTCATTGAGAACGACTGCAGCCTCAATATCCTGACATTTAATGACGAGAAGGGAAAAGGGGCGTTCCGCCACACTGCGTCCCACATTATGGCCCAGGCGATCAAGCGCCTGTTCCCGGATACAAAGCTTGCCATCGGCCCTTCCATCGCCGACGGATTCTACTATGACGTGGACAGAGAAACTCCTCTTACAGCCGAGGATCTGGAGAAGATCGAGGCAGAGATGAAGAAGATCGTAAAGGAAAACCTTGAGATTAAGCAGTACACCATGCCGAGAGACGAGGCTGTCGCGTATTTTAAAGAGAAGGATGAGCCGTACAAGGTGGAGCTGATCGAGGATCTGCCGGAGGGCGAGACGATCAGTTTCTATTCTCAGGGTGAATTTACCGACCTGTGCGCAGGCCCCCATCTGATGACGACAAAGCCGGTGAAGGCGTTTAAGCTGACAAGCCTTGCAGGAGCTTACTGGAGAGGCGACGAGCACAATAAAATGCTCCAGAGAATTTACGGAACCGCGTTTCCGAAGAAGGCGGAATTAGAAGAGTACCTTACCATGATCGAGGAGGCGAAAAAGCGCGATCACAGAAAACTCGGAAGAGAGCTGGGCCTGTTCATGATGCGTGAGGAGGGACCGGGATTCCCCTTCTTCCTGCCGAACGGAATGGTATTGAAGAATACGCTGCTTGACTACTGGAGAGAGATCCACAGAAAAGCGGGCTATGTGGAGATCAATACGCCGATCATGTTAAGCCGTCACCTCTGGGAGACGTCCGGACACTGGGATCACTATAAAGAGAACATGTATACAACGGTGATCGACGAGGAAGATTTTGCGATCAAGCCGATGAACTGCCCGGGAGGCATTCTTGTATATGAGTCAGAACCCCGTTCTTACCGTGACCTGCCGATCAGAATGGGAGAACTGGGACTGGTTCACCGCCATGAGAAGTCCGGACAGCTCCACGGCCTGATGAGAGTGCGCTGCTTTACGCAGGATGACGCGCATATTTTCATGATGCCGGAACAGATCAAGGATGAGATCAAAGGAGTAGTGAGGCTGATCGATGAGGTGTACAGCCTTTTCGGATTTAAGTACCATGTAGAACTCTCCACACGTCCCGAGGACAGCATGGGGAGCGACGAGGACTGGGAAATGGCGACAGATGCCCTTCGCGCTGCGCTTGACGACATCGGCCTTCCCTATGTGGTAAATGAAGGAGACGGCGCATTCTACGGCCCGAAGATCGACTTCCATCTGGAGGATTCCATCGGAAGAACATGGCAGTGCGGTACGATCCAGCTTGACTTCCAGCTTCCTTTAAGGTTTAATCTGGAATACACAGGGGCAGATGGAGAGAAACACAGACCGATTATGATTCACCGTGTCGTGTTCGGATCCATCGAGCGTTTTATCGGAATCCTGATCGAGCACTTTGCGGGCGCGTTCCCCACATGGCTGGCGCCGGTTCAGGTAAAGGTTCTCCCCATCTCCGACAAGCATATGGAGTATGGACAGAGCGTGCTGGACGCTCTGGCAGAAGCGGGAATCCGCGCCCAGATCGATGACCGCGCCGAGAAGATCGGATACAAGATCCGTGAGGCACAGCTTAAGAAGATCCCCTACATGCTGGTCGTAGGCGCGAAGGAAGAGGAAGAAAGAAAAGTGTCTGTCAGAAGCAGGTTCGCCGGGGATGAAGGGCAGTGCGGCCTGGATGAGTTTATCGCGCAGATCAGAAAAGAGATTGAGGAAAAAGTTCAGCGCGAGACAGTAAAGGACAAGACTGAGTAAAGCTCAGAGTATTGCCGTGCGGGCCCGGACTCTGGCTTGCCGGCTGTAAAAAAGAAACGAAGCGGATATGCTGTGTCCGCTTCGTTTCTCTGCGTGTGCGCCGCATCGCGGCAGCCGGACGGGACGCGGCGCGGCAGTGAGAGGAATGAGGAAAAAATGATGCGGGAAAGAATTTTTGACAACCGAAAGCTGGCGGCGCTTCTTATACCGCTTGCCATTGATCAGCTCTTGAACTCCTTTATGGGAACGGTGGACACGCTTGTCGTGAGCAACTTAGGTTCCGCGGCCATCTCTGCGGTCACGCTTGTAGATTCCATCAACGTGCTGATTGTGCAGGCATTTTTTGCGCTGGCATCAGGAGGTACGGTCGTCTGTTCCCACTATCTGGGATGCGGGAAGGAAGGGCACGCAAGGGAGGCGGCCCGGCAGCTTGTATTTATTACGTTCATTCTGTCTGTGGTAATTGCCGCCCTCTGTCTGGTATTCAACGGGCCGGTCTTAAAGCTCATCTTCGGCGAGGTGGAGGATGCCGTGATGGAAAACGCCAGGATCTACTTCCTGTTTTCCGCGGTGTCCTACCCGTTTATCGCGCTTTATGACGATGGTTCGTGTATTTTGAGATCCCAGGAGAACAGCAGTCTCCCCATGATGATCTCGGTGGCGGCAAATGTGGTGAATCTTGTGCTCAATATTCTTTTTGTGTGGGTGTTTCACTTCGGTGTGGCGGGATCGGCCTGCGCCACGATGACGGCGCGGATCTTCTCTATGCTGGCGGTTATGTATAAGCTGAGAAGCCCGAAGCTTACCGTGCCGCTTACGGGATATCTCTCCATACGCCCGGACTGGACAGAGGTCAGGAGAATCTTAAGGATCGGTATCCCATCCGGAGTGGAGAACAGCATGTTCCAGTTCGGAAAGCTGGCGATCCAGTCCACCGTCTCCCTGATGGGGACCGCGGCCATTGCGGCACAGGGGATGACAAATATTATAGAGAATCTGAACGGAATACTTGGAATCGGCATCGGCGTGGGCCTTATGACTGTGGTGGGCGAGACGCTCGGCGCCGGGCGGAAGGAAGAGGCGGTCTACTATGTGAAGAAGATCTGCGTTGTGGCGGAGTTTGTGATTATCGGCTCCTGTCTTGTCATGTTCGCGCTCCTTCACCCCATTGTTTACTTCGGAGGCATGGAGCCGGAGAGCGCGAAAATGTGTATCTTCATGGTGACATGTATTACGGTGGTCAAACCTCTCGTCTGGGTGATGGCTTTTGTCCCGGCTTACGGATTCCGGGCCGCGGGGGATGTGAGGTTCACCATGACGGTGTCTGTGATCTCCATGTGGGTCTGCAGGGTCAGCCTCGCCATTGTGCTCGCGAGAGTGTTCGGCATGGGTCCCATGGCGGTATGGATCGGTATGTTCACTGACTGGACGATCCGGTGTATCGTCAATACAGTGCGGTTTAAAAGCGGGAAATGGCTGGAACATCAGGTGGTGTAAAGAGTGTGCAGATTGTTCTCGATCTGGACGAGCGCTTTTTCCAGATTGGCGTATGTCCGGTTGTAGAGGGTGACTTTAATATAGATACTGATTTTATTTTAATACGGAAAAACAAGAAGGATGACCTGGAACATTCGACACCATATACGCTTTTAGATTTAGACTATGATATAAAGGATGTTGCCGACAGGCTGAAAGAACTGACTGTCGAAGAATATTCGGAAACTAAAATTGATAAGGATGACTTGGAACCACCGCTTCTTTTTGTATTCGGAAAAGAAATAAACAGAAAACTTGTATATATAAAGCTGAAAATTAAAGGAGATCAGAAAAGATACGTTTTGTGTGTATCATTCCACTATGCGAAGAATAAGATGAGATTTCCGTATGCATAATTGGAGATGAAAAGGGAGGAAGGACAATGGAGACCAGTATTTTGATCAGAAAGGTTCATATGAATTGTCCGTTGTGTGACAAGACGCATGAAGTAGAAGAAAGAAAACGTTTTGTGACAGTTACGCTGAAGGGAGAGGAAGTAACCTACGAAGAGAGGTTTTATTTTTGTGCAAATGCGGACGCGGATGAAAATGAATTTGAAACAGGCTCTATGACAAATGCGAATCTTATGAATGCCCGCAATGCCTACCGCATAAAACACGGCTTGCTTACTTCTGATGAGATCGTTGCAATAAGAGAAAGCTATGGTCTGTCACAGGTTGATCTTGCAAGATTGCTTGGATGGGGAGAAGCCACAATTTCAAGATATGAGAGTAAATCCATTCAGGATGAGGCTTATGATACAATGCTTCGCCTTATCAAGGATAATCCGTTAATAGCATTAGAATTTCTTAAAAAAAATGCCGATAAATTTTCCGGACTGAAACGAACGGAAATAAGAAGCAGAATTGTAGAAAAGCTTGATTCTTATGGGAAAGAGTACCTGATAAGATTGAAGCTGTAATCTCCTATATTGCTGAAAACGTGTCAAATCTGTTTAAAGTAAAACTTATGAAAATGCTCTGGTATGTGGATGCTTTTTCTTATAAAATGAGCGGATGCGCTGTAACGGGTATGGTTTACCGGCATAATGATATGGGAGCGCTTCCTGTTGGACATTATAGTCTTATGAATCTGGAAAATCTGGATGTTCGCGAGGAAGAGAGTGACAGATATGATTCAATGCTGCATATTTATCCGACAAAAGGAATGGATTATTCTGTTTTAACTGTCGATGAAAAGAAAATCATAGACAAGGTAATTAAGAAATTTAAAAATTACAGGGCAAAAGATATTATTGATTATATGCATGAAGAAAAAGCGTATACTGAGACAAAACCAGGAGATATTATTCCGTTTTCTCTGGCAAAGGAAATAAGGGAATTTTGAGAAGCAGCCGCGCCGGTGAGCAGATATCACAGGTGCGGCTGCTTCTCTTCTATAAATTCACGAATTTACTGTCTTTCATATTTACTGCCTTTCATACTGGATCTCAATATCCCCGTCCGCTGCGGTAAATTCTATCTGTTTCCGGCTGCCGGAGTCTGTCTCGTAGGACATCTCATCGGAATATTCATTGGACGTAAGCCGTCCGGAAGCATCGTCCGGCAGGCGGATGGCTCCGAACTCTGTGTTCAGAAGGAAGGAGAACATATCAAGCGGCTCATGGAGAGTGAACAGGGTATCTCCGTACTCGTTTTCCCCGGTCAGTGTCTCAAGCCCGGATACATCCAGAGTCAGGTCGCCGAATTCCACGGTGACGTCGGCGGCGCGGATGGAGCTGTTCTCAAAGGAGCTGTCCCCGTATTCATTCACCAGATTCAGTGTGTCCGCGGAGGAATCTGCCGCATCCAGATCTCCGGCGGAGAGCTGGACATCTGCATCTGTGAAGCTGCACCCGTTCATCTCCATGTCTCCGTAGTCAAGGCTGCAGGAGATCGTATCGGCAGATATATTCTCCAGAGTGAGACTGCCGAAGTCCAGATAAATGGAAAGGGTTTCGGCATGGAAGCCGGCCATGGAGAGATCCCCGTAGCCGCTTGTCAGGCCGACCTCTGAGAAAACGCAGTTCTCCGGGATGTACAGGCGGATGTAGGGGCTTGATGGAGCGGAAGGAATGGAAAAATCAGGACCGAAGAGGTAGAAGCCCTGAACGACCTGTTCCTCCTGGCTCAAGGTAAATGTATCTCCGGATACGTTCCATTCCGGTCTGCCGGCGTATCCGCTTAAGGAATACTCCAGATAGAACTGTCCGTCCTCTGAGGGAAGAAACTCTATATCCGCCCGGGAGTCAAGACGAAGGTCAATCCCGGTGAAGGGATCAATCGCTGTCTTTTCAAGACGGTAGTTTTCCCGTGTCTCTGACGCGGCGGAAGAAGCGGAGACAAATCCCTCCTCCGTGAACATGAATCCGGGGCGTCCTCCCGCGAAGATTCCCGCGGCGGTCAGTATGACTCCTGCGCCCATAAAGCATGAGGATAAAATAAGAATTTTTTTTGTAACCGGCTTCATTGTTTCTTTCCTCCTTTCATCATTTTCCCGAACTGGGCGGCAATTTTCCTCACAATCCAGAGAAACAGTTTCGCTGCTCCGTATACGATCAGTATGCCGATTCCGGCAAAGAACAGTCCGATTCCGATGTTGGACAGTCCGTCGGCGAACGACTGAAAGAGGAGAGCAGCTCCTCCGACAACGCTTAAGACTCCCATGGCGCACACGCACACGGCGGTCAGCACGACACAGAGGATAATGCAGGCTGCGACTGCGAGAAGCGTCAGGAGGATAATGACCGCGGCAAGCGCCAGAGGAATGGCCACAGGCGCCGCGAACACGGCAAGGATACCGATCCACACGGCAGAAAACCCGCGTTTCACGGTCTTCGGCGGTTCCTTTGCGTTGCGTACGGCAAGATCCATGATAAGCGCCTTCGCCGCATCTTCAGGATCACCCAGATCGCGGATGGCCTGTTCTTCGTTCTCCGGTCCCGCCTCGTCAAAATATTCTTCAAAATATTCTACGGCTCTGTAATAATCCTCCTTCGGCAGCCGGCGGAGGCAGTGGGTCAGCCGCTTCATATATTCACTTCGTTTCATCAGAAAACCCTCCTTTTACAATATCGTTGATAATGAATTTGTACTCTTCCCATTCCTTTAAAAGTTCTTTCTGCCGGATGCGTCCGGAATCGGTGATCCTGTAGTATCTGCGGTTGCGTCCCTGGTACTGTTCGTCGTATGTCTCCACGTAACCGTTCTCCTGAAGCCGCTTCAGGATCGGGTAGAGGGCGGAGTCCTTTGTGCGGGCGGCACGCTTGATGATCTGGCTGATCTGGTAGCCGTAGGCGTCGCCTTCCGCGATGACGGACAGAACGAGAAAATCCAGCATGGGAGCGTTCAGTGAAAATGTCATAGCCTCAGTCCTTTCTGTTCAGTCTTTCTGCAAAGTTTTTCAGAGTTTGTCTGCAAGGTCTGTCTGTGAAGCGGCAGACGGCAGAAGAGATATATCTGATAAAAATATATATCTTAATTTATATATATTATATTTTATATAATATACAATGTCAATACATATTGAACCATATTGACAACTTTTCGGAGGCAAACGTATAATGATCTGGAAATTTGTGCGAAAAGGAGAGTGCCATGTACAGGATATATATTGTAGAGGACGATGCGGTGATCGCGCGGACTCTGAAGGAACATCTGGAAAAATGGGACTATGACGTGAAGTGCGCCGGAGATTTCAGGGGGATTATGGAAGAGTTCGCGCGGTTTGAGCCGGAGCTTGTGATCATGGATATTCTTCTTCCCTTCTACAACGGCTACCACTGGTGCACCCAGATCCGGAAGATCTCGAAAGTACCGATCCTGTGCCTCTCATCGGCGGCGGACAATATGAACATTGTCATGGCGATGAACATGGGCGGGGATGATTTTATCGAGAAACCCTTTGATTTGAATGTGCTTACAGCGAAAGTTCAGGCAATGTTCAGGCGGGCTTATGCGTTTCAGGGCCAGATGAACCTGATTGAGCATGACGGCGTGATTCTGAACCTCTCTGATGCCTGTGTAAGCTTTGAGGGAAAGAAGATGGAGCTTACGAAAAATGATTTTAAGATCCTTCAGATGCTGATGGAAAACGCAGGGAAGATTGTATCCCGGGACGAACTGATGCAGCGTCTCTGGGAGAGCGATGAGTTTATCGACGACAACACACTGACCGTAAACGTGACGAGGCTGAGGAAGAGGCTGGAGGAGATCGGAATTACCGGTTTTATAAAGACGAAAAAGGGCAGCGGATATGTTATCCAGTAAGGGGGACCGGGCGATGGGAGTGATCATACGTTCATTTATCAGGAAAAACAGAAAGACGGTTCTGTTCTATCTGCTGTTTCTCGGTATTTTTTATTTTGTGCTTTACCTGTACGGCGTGAGGGCGGACGCGCTGAATTATATCGCCTTTCTTTCCTTTCTTGTGTTTCTGTTTCTGGGGACAGTGGATTTCCTTCTGTACAGGAGGAAGGCCGGGGAGCTTGAAGCGGCATTTGGCGGTCTTCCTTTTGAAATGAAAAGTATGTCGGCTTCTTGTGACCTGACGGAGAAAATGTATCAGGACGCAGTTGAAAATCTGTACAGAGAGTATATCCGCCTTAAGACGGATACAGGTGTGGCCAGGACGGAGATGATGGAGTTTTACGGATTGTGGGCACATCAGATCAAGACGCCCCTTGCGGCCATGGACCTGCTCCTTCAGTCTTCGGATTTCAGCGGGAGCCGTACCGGGGAAGAGATGAAAATGGAACTTTTCCGGACCCGGCAGTATGTGGATATGGTGCTTACCTATTTAAGAGCGGAGGATATGTCATCGGATCTTGTGATGAAGAGATACCCGCTGGATGACCTGATCCGGCAGGCGGTCAGAAATTACTCGAAAGTATTTATTCTGAAAAAGCTGAAACTCGAGTACGAGCCGCTGAATGCGGAGGTCCTCACGGATGAGAAATGGCTTGTGTTTGTGTTCGGACAGATTCTCTCTAACGCTCTGAAATATACGGATTCGGGCATGATCCGCATCCGCGGGGAGGCGGAAAACCCCGGCGTGGTGCTGATCGGGGATACGGGAATCGGCATCCAGCCGGAAGATCTCCCCAGAGTGTTTGAAAAAGGATTCACCGGCTACAACGGGCGGCAGGACAAGAAGGCGACGGGAATCGGGCTTTACCTGTGCAGGATGATCTGTGAGCGGCTCGGCCATGCTATCTCCATCTCTTCAAAACCGGGGGAGGGGACAACCGTGCGGCTTGATCTGTCCCGGAAGGAATTCCGGCATGAGTAGCGCCGGCTGCCCGAAAGTGACAACAGTGTAAGGTTGGAGGTTCAGATGTAAGCCAGAGTTATGGAAGGGAAGCTCCTGTTTTTCTATAATGATTGGTGTCAGGGAAACAGATAAGCCCCGGCGCAAAAAAATGACAGGAACACAGGAGGTAAAAACATGCCGCTTTTGGATGTGAAAAATGTAAAAAAAATCTACACAACGAGATTCGGGGGCGCACAGGTGCAGGCTCTTTCCGACGTCACCTTCTCCGTGGAGAGAGGAGAGTACGTGGCAATCATGGGGGAGAGCGGCTCGGGCAAGACGACACTTTTAAATATCCTGGCCGCGCTGGATAAGCCGACCAGCGGAAAGGTGCTTTTAAACGGCCGTGACCTGGCAACGGTAAAGGACAGGGAAGCAGCGGCTTTCCGCAGAAAACAGCTTGGATTCGTGTTTCAGGAGTTCAATCTTCTTGATACTTTTTCCGTGGAGGACAATATCCTTCTTCCGATGGTTCTGGCGGGGAGAAAATATAAAGAGATGCAGGCGGCCCTGGAGCCCCTTGCGTCGCGTCTCGGAATACAGGGACTGCTTAGGAAATATCCCTATGAGATATCCGGAGGCCAGAAGCAGAGGGCGGCTGTGGCCCGGGCGCTGATCACAAAGCCGCAGATTATTCTTGCCGATGAACCGACCGGGGCGCTGGATTCCAAAGCAGCGGATGAGCTGATGCGGCTGTTCGGCCGGATTAACCGGGAGGGACAGACGATCCTTATGGTGACGCACAGCGTGAAGGCGGCGAGCAGCGCGGGAAGGGTGCTCTTTATCCGGGACGGGGCAGTGTACCATCAGATCTACCGGGGAGAGCAGACAGATGAGCAGATGTACCAGAAAATATCAGATGCGCTGACGGTGCTCGTTTCGGGAGGTGAGCGGCATGAGTAAGCTGTTTTATCCGAGACTGGCCGTGTCCAATCTGAAAAAGAATTTCCGGATCTATCTGCCGTATATTTTTGCCTGCGTGATTATGGTGATGATGTTCTACGCAATGGGAGCCATCGGGAGAAATTCCGGGCTTGACCAGATGCGGGGAGGAGATTTTATCCGTACAGTGATGCAGTGGGTGTCCGGCGTCGCAGCGGGGTTCGTCGTTATCTTCCTCTTCTATACGAACAGTTTCCTTATCAAACAGAGGAGGAAAGAGCTGGGGCTTTATCAGGTACTCGGCATGAGCCGGGGCAACCTCGGCCATATGATGCTGTGGGAGAGCCTGATTACGGCCGCTGTCAGTATCGGCGCAGGGCTGATCCTGGGGCTTGCGTTCGGAAAGCTTGTGTTTTTGATTTTTTTAAAGGTTGTACATTTTCCGGTGCCTCTTGATTTTACAATTGAACCGGAAGCCTTAGTTTCCACGGTCAGGCTGTTTGCGGCAGTGTTTGCCTTAAGCCTCGCGTATAATCTGGTTTCTGTGTGGAGGAGCAGTCCGTCCCGGCTGATCAGCGCGGCAAAGGCGGGAGAGAAGGAGCCGAAGGGCAAAGTGATAATTGCTGTTCTCGGCGCGGCGGCGCTTTCAGGCGGATATTATCTGGCGCAGACGGCCGAATCCCCTTTAAGCGCGGTCAACATCTTCTTCCTTGCGGTGCTCCTTGTCATCGCCGGCACCTATATGCTCTTCCTCTCGGGAAGCATTGTCTTTTTGAAGGCGCTTAAGAAAAACAAAAACTTCTATTATAAGACCGGACATTTTACTGCGGTCTCGGGACTTCTTTACCGGATGAAACAGAATGCGGCGGGACTTGCCAGCATCTGTATCATGAGTACGGCCGTGATCGTCGTTCTGTCCATCTGTGTGTCTCTCTATGCGGGGATTGAAGATACCATAAACAAGCAGTTCCCGGCGGATGTGTGCGTGAGCATGGCGGATTCGTCTGAGGAGAGCCGGGAAACGGCAGAGCAGGTGATCGCGGATGCGGCGGCAGAGAACGGCGTCTCCGTAGAGGATGTGATATATTACCGGTCGTTTACCCTGCCCTGTGTGATAAACGGGGACGGAGTGATCTTCGGAAACGCCCAGACTGCGCTTGGAGCGGAGCACTTTTCGGAACAGTTCAGAGGGATGGTGCTCCTTCCCCTTGCAGACTATAACCGCCTGAACGGAACGGACGTATCTCTCTCGGACGGAGAACTTCTTCTCTGCGCCGGGGACAAAGATTTCTCTGCGGATACGGAGGAACTTCTTCTCGGAGATAGGACGTGGAGCGTAAAGGAGCGGATCCGTGAGATCGGTTTCGAGACGGGAGATACGATGTCGGGAATGATCGGCACAATCTATCTGATTCTTCCGGATCTTGAGTCCGTGGATGAACTGGCGGGAAACTACGGCCTGCTGGACGAAGGGGAGAACCATGCGGGATGGACGTTCTGGTTTGACTTAAACGGGGAAAGCGGACGTTGTGAACAGATGATTCATGCGCTGAGAGAACAGATGAGCACCGCGGGAGTCTCCGGCGAGATACAGTCCAAGGCGGAAAACAGGCTGGATGTCTATGTGCAGAACGGCGGCGTTCTGTTCCTGGGAGTGTTCATCGGGATGCTGTTTCTCATTTCTACGGTGATGATCATATATTACAAGCAGATCTCGGAAGGGTATGATGACAGAGAAAGCTATCAGATCATGCAGAAAGTGGGAATGGACCAAAGAGAAGTAAGGGGCGCGATCCGGACACAGATTCTGACCGTGTTCTTTCTCCCTCTGGCGGCTGCGGTGCTCCATGTGGCCTTTGCCTTCCGTGTGATGTCTATGCTGCTTTCCATGATGTATATGAGCAATGACCGCCTGTTCCTTTTGTGCACGGCGGCGGTGTCGGCAGTGTTTGCGGTATTTTACGTGATCATATACGCGGTCACGTCGAGAGAGTATTACCGGATTGTGAGATGATACCGGCTCAGCTGTCCGGCAGCAGCCATAATAAGCGCAAAGTGCGGTTTACGAACGGTGCGGGCTTAAGCTGCCGGGTGGGCTGAGCCCTGGGACAGGGGAGTGAGAGACAGGGCTTGTTCGTGCATAAGGCATATGGTACACTGAGGGCAGTACCGGCTTTAGACCGGCGCTGCCCTTTTCCGGCGTTTCCGGAAGAATAACAGAAAAAAGACACAGGAGACAGAACGATGATACGAAAACTGACAGACGCAGACAGAGAGCTTTACATTGAGATGGCCCATGAATTTTATCATTCAGACGCGGTGCTCCATCCGGTTCCGGATGAATATTTTGTCCGGACTGCGGACGAGGCGCTCCGCTCAGGCGACTATGCCGGCATTTATCTGCTGGAGTATGAAGGAAAACCGGCGGGATACGCGCTCACGGCAAAGACGTTCTCTCAGGAAGCGGGAGGATTCGTGATCTGGATCGAGGAGATCTATATAAGGGAAGCGTACCGCTCCCGCGGGCTTGGAAAGGAGTTTTTCCGGTATCTGGATGAGAATAAGGGAAGTGATGTGACGCGCCTGCGCCTGGAAGTGGAGGCGGACAACAGAAAAGCGGCGTCGCTCTATGAACGGCTCGGATATGAGGTGCTTGATTACGTGCAGATGGTGAAGGATAGCAGGGATCCGTCAGGCACGGGCGCAAGATAAGGCAGAGAAAGATACAGGCAAGAGAAAAGTATACAAGTATACAATCCGCGAAAAATCTTTTAATCCTACCGTTGCATGTTACAGGGCAATGAGCTATAATTCAAAGTAGCGAATTTTTGCCCTGAACTGTTACAAAAGAATTGTGAGTAGGTGAACCATTTGAAAAACAAGATCAAACGTTTCGCGAAAGGGGATTTCCATATCCCCCAGCCGGAGATCATTTTCCCCGAGACGAGGATTGTCATGCGCGTGGGGGAAGGAGAAAAATACAGAGGAAGCTTCTCGCTTCAGAACCAGGGGGAAGGGACTATAAGAGGTCTTGTCTATCCCTCTTCTTATCGTGTCCACTGTGATGAGCAGGGGTTTGACTGCAATCCGGTGAATATCTATTATACATACGACGGAACCGGACTGCGCCCCGGACATGTGGAGCACGGGAAGTTTACGATCGTCTGCAACGGAGGGGAGTACGATATCGCTTTTACCGCCATTATCGAGAAACCCTATGTGATGACCAGCTACGGAAAGATCCAGAGTCTGGAAGACTTTAAGAAGCTTTCCTTCCGCGACGCGGCGGAGGCGGTGAAGCTTTTCAGATCCCGTGATTTTTATGAGATCCTTAAATATGAGGACAGGCGTATCCGGGCGCTTTATGATAATATGCGCAGATGGGAGCTCGACCAGCAGGCGCTGGAGGAGTTCCTTGTAGGCTGCAAGCAGAAGGAGAAGATATTCCTGACTCTCGAGGAGGAGAGCAGGGCGTTTATGTCCCTTACGGAAGCGCGCAAGGAGACGTTCACAATCAAGAAAAATACATGGGGATATCTGGAGATCGACGTGAAGACGGAAGGGGATTTCCTCACGGTAGAGCACACCCGGATTACAACGGAGGAGTTTATCGGAAATTCCTACAGGCTTGAGTATTTTCTTAACACAGAAGCGCTCCACAAAGGAAGCAACTTCGGCAGGATTATACTGGAATCCCCTTATGAGACGCTGACTTACGAGGTCGTTGTGGAAAAGGACGTCGTAAGGGATGAGGAGAGAAGGGCGAATGACCGTGAATTTGCCGGGATTGTGAAAAATTATCTGAAATATGAGGCCGGACAGATGCAGCTCTCCGACTGGGTCGGTGAGGCGCTCCGGAGAATCAGCCATTTAAGAAATATGGATGAGCGCAATGAGTACTATCTCCTTGCCCATGCCCAGATCTGCCTGATCGGCGGGAAGACGGAAGAGGCCAAGCAGCTGCTGGAATCATACAATTACAACCGGTTCGCCATCGGGAAAGATGTGGAACTCAGCTCCTACTATCTGTATCTGACCACATTTCTCTCAAACGATACGATCGGTCAGCGGAAAGTGGCGGAAGAGCTGTCAAAATCCTTTATGAAGCACCCGGACAGCTGGAAGATTCTCTGTATGCTGGTGGACGTTGACGCGGAGTACAAGATCTACAGCGAGAGGCTTCGGGCCCTGGAAAAGCAGTTTTATGAAGATAAGTCACACAGCATCTGGTTTTACCTGCAGGCGTTTAAGTGCTTCAGGGACAAGAGTTCCTCGCTTAAAAAGCTCGGGATGTTTGAGGTGAGAGTACTCCTTTTTGCAGTGAAATACAAGCTGATGACAAGAGAACTGGCGCTTTATACGGCCAACCTTGCAAGCCAGATGAAGGTTTTCGACCGCCATCTGTACGATGTGCTTGTGCTCGCGTATAAAATGTACAATGAATCCATGATCCTGACCGCGATCTGTACCCTTCTTATCAAGGGAAACTGCGTGGATACGTGTTACTTTAAGTGGTATGAAAAAGCAGTGGAGGCGGAGCTTAAGATCGCTCAGCTCTATGAGTATTATATGGCGTCCGTGATTCCGGATCAGTTCCACAAACCTCTGCCAAGATCCGTGTATCTGTATTTCATGCACGGAAATTCGCTGGATTATCACAAGTGCGCTTTCCTCTACTCCAACCTGATCACCTATGAGGATGAGTCAAGCGAGATTTACGCCCATTACAGAGACGAGATGGAGGCTTTCGCGTGGAATCAGCTTGACCGGAGAAACATTGATGACCAGCTCCGCATTATCTATAAGAGATTTGTGGTGGAGTCTTCGATGAATCCGGAACGCATCAAGGCGCTCTACGACGTGTGCCATGCGTACTGGATCACGACGAAGGTTCCGAATATGAAATACATCCATGTGATTGCGGAGGACGGGACGATCACGCAGAAAGCGCCGTACATGGACGGAAGCGCGAGGGTATTCCTCTATTCCAAGACAGACCGGCTTGTATGGGAATCCAGAGACGGAAGACATTATACGGATTCCATTCCTTATGAGAGCAAACGGCTTTTCTACGAACTTCGGTACATGGATATGTGCAGAAAATATATTAACGGACTCCGCCGCAGCCATGAGGAGGAGCAGTCACAGGAACTGACGCTGGAGATCGTTCAGGAGAACGGGCTTGAGAACTATCCCGAGGATGAGATCCTCGGACTGTGCAGCCGGACGATCCGTGAGAACAATTACGAGAATGACGACTTCCTCACCTATGTCTGCTTTGACCTGTTCAAAAAGCAGCAGTATGACAAGGTGATTCTTACCTATCTGGCGAACTATTACTGCGGCGCGACTCCGGATATGAAGACGCTCTGGAGAGAGGCGCGGGATTATGAGGTGCACACCCACAAGCTGGCCGAGCGTATTCTGACGCAGATGCTGTTTTCCGAAGAACTGTTCCAGGAGGCACAGATCTTTGAGCAGTATTATGCGGAAGGAGCCTACTTCCGGCTTCAGCAGGCGTATCTGGCGTATGTGTCCAGAGAATATGTGGTGGAGGACCGGAAGATCAGCCGCAGCGTCATCGACATTATCTGCCGTGAGTACGAAAAGGGCGAGGAGACGATCGACGTGTGCAAGATCGCGGTGCTGAAATACTATTCCGCAAGGGAATACAATTCGCAGATGAGGAAGACGCTGAAGAAGTTCCTTCAGGAACTGTGCGGAAAGCAGATCTATTTTCCGTTTTTCCTCTCGTATGAGAAAGACTGGCTGATCGAGCTTCAGCTCTGGGACAAGACTCTGATCGAGTACAAGGGGCAGAAGGGCAGCAGGGTCATGCTTTACTACCAGCTTCAGAAGGGCGGCAGAGAGCAGGCGGACTATTCGACAGAGGTGCTGACACCAATGTATGAGAACCTGTATGTGAAGAAATTTGTTCTGTTTGCCAACGAACAGCTGAAATACTATTTTAAGGAGACAATCGACGGCAATTCCTACCGCAGCGACAAAGAGACGTGCATGCGGGAGACGGTCCCGGGAGAACAGGGCAGATACGGAAGGCTCAACGATATCCTGACAGAGAAAAATGAGAATGAGAGAAAGAAAAAAATGCAGGCGTACGCGCTGGAAGACGCGGTGGCAGCCCATATGTTTACACAAGAGTAAGGAGGATGTCTTTCCATGGGACAGGGCAGTATCATTGGTTATGAGATAAATGAAAAGACATGTCAGATCAGTTTTTACAATGATCAGGAGATGGAGCCGGATACGCTGGAGGTGGATACGGATAACTATCAGATTCCCCTGATCATCGGAAAGCTGAGAGATACATGGGCATACGGGAAGGAGGCCAAGCGCCTCGTCTCGATCAAAGAGGGATTCACTGTCACGCGGCTCTTAAGCAAGAGTCTTGCAGGGGACAAGATTGAATTCGGTGAGGAGACATACGACGCGGTGTGGCTTTTGTCCCAGTTTATACAGATGTCGCTGCAGTCGTTCCCGGAGATCGAAGGGATTGTCTTTACAGTCCCATCGCTTACGGAGGAACTGGCCCAGATGCTAAGGGGCATCGCGGTGCGTATGAATATCGACAAAAGGCATATCTTCATTCAGGACTACAAGGAGAGTTTCTGCAACTATCTTTTCTATCAGTCCAAGGAACTCTGGCAGTATGACGCGGCGCTCTTCTCCTGCGACAGAAACGAGATCCGCGCATACATGCTCCGGCGGCTGAAACCGGGGCTCGGCGGAGGAAAGACGACCTTCGTGACAGTGGACGAAGTGGCGAGCGCTCATATGAAGGAGCTGGCCATGGTCTACCCGGTTCTCAACGAGGATAAGGCCAAGGAGGCGGACGCCATGTTCTGCAAGTTTATTGAGAGCGTGTTTGACAAGCGGATCGTATCCTCGGTATTCCTGACCGGGGAAGGGTTTGAGAACAACTGGTATCCGAAGGCGCTCCGCGTGCTCTGCAACGGGCGGAGGGCGTTTATCGGAAACAACCTGTACAGCAAGGGAGCCTGCTACACGGCCTACAGAAAGCTCTTTATGCATATTGAAAATCCGGTCTATCTCTCGGAGGACAAGCTGACGGATCAGATTACGGTGAACATGAGAGTGGACGGACAGGAGATGTGGTATCCCATTGTCTCCTGGGGAGCGCACTGGTACGAGTCGAACAATCAGTGGGAAGTCCTCATGGAGAATGTAGAGGACATTGAGTTTCACATCGAATCTCTCATTCAGGGCAATGTAAGGACGGAGAAGATCTCTCTTGAGCGGTTCCCGCGGAGGGCGGAGTATTCCATGCGGCTTCAGATCGAGACGCTGTTCCTTGATGAGAAGACGTGCAGGATCACGGTGAGGGACGCCGGATTCGGCGATTTCTTCCCGGCTACGGATTTTCACGCGGAGAAGATCATACATTTAGGAGGCAATGATGGGAAATTTAATTCTTTGTCATGACAGACATGCGGCGCACCCTTATGAGATCACGAGGATTCACTGCCGGATATTCACGATTGAAGAACTGTGCTACTATCTGTGCAACAATCTCTATCTGATCGACTACACGATCATGAACGGACAGCTCTGCGAGTGGCTTGACGAGGAACTCGGGATGGACAGGCTCGCCGCGGAGCTTAAGGACGTGTTAAGGCTTAAGGGATCTGTGGAGAAGTTTGTCCTGACGATACTAAAGGCGTCGAAGATCTACAGAGACCCTGAGATGATCCGTATCCAGAACGTGCTGGAGCATCTGAAAAACCAGAAAGATATCGAGCGCCAGAAGTTCAAAGGCGACAACCTTCTTGAAAGCGGCGAGGTGGAGGAGGCGATTATCGTCTACCAGGCGATCCTGAATCAGGAGAAGGACGAGTCTGTTGACGATAAATTCTACGGGAAGATCTATGCCGGGCTGGGGGCTGCCTACGGACGCCTGTTTCTTTACCAGGAATCTGCCAGAATGTATGACAGGGCGTATCAGATCTGCCAGGACAAGGCTCTGATCAAGCCCTATCTCTACGCTTCCTATAAGTACATGTCTCTGGAAGAGTATCATATCCTGATCACAAAGCAGGAGGAATATATGGAGATCAATGCCCAGATGCGGCGGGAGATTGAAGAGGTCCGTGCAGCCATGCCCGCGGACGCAGGGCCTGAAATGCTGGAAAAGTGGAAACGCCAGCACAGAAGAAGCCATTCCTAGCGGCGGAAGGGGAGCGCTTTTAACGGCGGGGCCGTGTGCGCTCTTTCTGGTTGACAGGGGTGTGCCTGTGTGGTAGAATACAACGGTAACTTTACTGTAGTGCAGTGACTCATTGGTAGAGAAAAAAAGCAAAGCCGGGATTCCCGGCAGTGGAGGGATGAATTATGAAAAGAAAAGCAGTCAGTGTATTGCTCTGTGCGGCAATGGCGGTTTCCATGCTTGCGGGATGCGGTTCTTCGGATTCTGGAACAGATACGCAGTCAGGTTCTGAGACATCTGATACGGGAACGGACGAGTCCGGCGAGACAGAGAGCGATATGCAGTATGTAAAGGACAAGGGGACGCTTGTGGTGGGAATCACAAACTTTGAGCCCATGGATTACCAGGACGAAAACGGAGAGTGGATCGGATTTGACGCTGACATGGCAAGAGCTTTCGGGGAAAGTCTCGGCGTTGAGGTCGAGTTTGTCGAGATCGACTGGGACAACAAGATTCTTGAGCTTGACGGAAAGACGATCGACTGCGTATGGAACGGAATGACACTGACAGAGGATGTGACAAGCGCCATGGAGTGTACGGACGCATATCTGCAGAACGCGCAGGTAGTTGTCGTTCCCGCTGATGTGGCGGATCAGTATCAGGATGAGGAGAGCCTTTCCGACTTAAGCTTTGCGGTTGAGGCCGGAAGCGCGGGAGAGGACGAGGTCAGCGCGCTCGGGCTGAATTACACACCGGTGACAGCTCAGGCGGACGCTCTTATGGAGGTCGCGGCAGGTACATCCGACGCGGCGGTGATCGACCTGCTTATGGCGGCAGCGATGATCGGAGAGGGCACAAGCTACTCGGATCTGACATATACGATCAGTTTAAACAGTGAGGAGTACGGAGTCGGATTCAGAAAGGGTTCTGATCTCTGTGCAGAGCTGAATCAGTTCTTCGCGGACAGCTATGCGGACGGAAGCCTGCAGGAGTGCGCGGAGAAATACGGCGTGCAGGCTGCGCTGATTCAGGAGTAAATCAAAGCGGCCGCGCATCAGCGCGGCGGACAAGAAACAAAAGAGACGGGGTTGTGACATGGATTTGATAATTGAACAATTTCCTGTTGTCTTCAGAGCGCTGAATATCGGTTTTCTGCAGACGCTGAAGCTGTTCTTTGTGACGCTTCTCGGGGCTATTCCGCTGGGACTTTTGATCTCCTTCGGCTCGATGTCCCGGTTTAAACCGTTAAGTATTCTGGCGAAGATTGTTGTCTGGATCATCAGAGGAACCCCTCTGATGATCCAGCTTCTGATTATTTTTTACTTCCCGGGTATTGTCCTGGGGGTTAATTTCTGGGGCGGCAGCGAAAGCGGCAGATTCATGGCGGCGTCAGTCGCCTTCATATTTAACTATGCCTGCTATTTCTCGGAGATCTACAGAGGAGGAATCCAGGGAGTTCCGAAAGGACAGGAAGAGGCAGGTCTTGTGCTCGGCATGACGAGAAGCCAGATTTTCTTTAAGATCACGCTTCTTCAGATGATCAAGCGCATTGTACCTCCGATGTCCAATGAGATTATCACTCTGGTCAAGGATACTTCCCTTGCGAGGATTATTGCCCTCCAGGAGATTATCTGGGCGGGACAGTCGTTCCTCAAGGGATCCCAGGGAATCGCCGGAGTGATCTGGCCGCTGTTCTTCACGGCAGTGTATTATCTTATTTTCAACGGTATTCTCACAGTGCTGCTGGGACGGCTCGAGAAGAAGCTTGATTATTTCAGGTAGGAGGTGGAGCATATGGCAATTCTTGAAGTGGAACACTTAAGCAAAAGCTTTGACCGCACGGAAGTCCTGGAAGATATCACTTTTTCTCTGGAGAAAGGAAATGTGCTCTCCATTATCGGGTCCTCGGGAAGCGGAAAGACGACGCTCCTCCGGTGCCTGAACTTTCTGGAGAGGCCGGACGGCGGCACGATCCGTGTAAACGGGGAGACACTCTTTGACGCAAACGATCCGGTGACGGCCCAGGATGATAAAATCCGCAGGAAGAGACTGCATTTCGGACTTGTCTTTCAGTCGTTCAATCTGTTTCCGCAGTACACGGCCCTCGGCAATGTGATGCTGGCAAAGGAGCTTCTGGCGAAGGAACAGCCGGACTATAAGGCAAAGAAAAAGGAGATTCACGAGGAGATCGAGGCGGAGGCCAGAATGCTTCTTACCCAGATGGGCCTTGCCGACCGGATGGACAACTATCCCCACCAGCTCTCGGGCGGTCAGTGTCAGAGAGTGGCGATTGCCCGTGCCCTTGCGCTGAAGCCGGATATTCTCTGTTTTGATGAGCCTACATCCGCGCTGGACCCGGAGCTTACGGGCGAAGTGCTTAAAGTAATCAAAGGCCTGGCTGACCAGGAGACGACGATGATTATTGTCACCCATGAGATGGCTTTTGCGAGAGATGTGTCCAGTCAGGTTATCTTTATGGACGGGGGATGCATTCTCGAGCAGGGAACCCCGGCGCAGGTGTTTGAAAACCCGCAGGAAGAGAGAACAAGACAGTTCCTGTCGCGCTTTACAAACGGTTGATTAAAAATACTTATAAATATGCGGCGAATAAAATAATGAACGTCCGACGGAGGAAGGCAGAGGGAATGTTGATTTTCCCTCTGCCTTATATTATAATCGGAGTTGCGCAAAAGAAAAAGGAGCGGAATCTTATATGACAGATTTAGAGAGAGTTTCCACGGGACTCGGCGAGGAATGCGGAGTCTTCGGAGCTTATGACATGGATGGCCGGGATGTTGCGCCGTCCATTTATTACGGACTTTTTGCACTGCAGCACAGAGGACAGGAGAGCTGCGGAATCGCGGTGACAGACACGGAAGGAAAACGCAGATTCCTGTCGAGAAAAGGGCTGGGACACGTAAATGAGGTGTTTCATGAGGGGACGCTGGAGGAGCTCAAGGGCAACCTGGGCGTCGGGCATGTGCGCTATTCTACTGCCGGAGGAACGAGAGTGGAGAATGCGCAGCCCCTTGTCATCAATTACGTGAAAGGTGCACTTGCCATTGCACACAACGGAAACCTTGTCAACGCCATCGAGCTGAGAAAGGAACTGGAGTACACGGGAGCGATTTTCCAGACGACCATCGATTCCGAGGTGATCGCCTACCATATCGCCAGAGAGAGGCTTAATTCCAGGACTGCCGAGGAGGCGGTGAAACGGGCGATGAAAAAGATCAGGGGCGCCTATGCGCTGGTGATCAGCAGTCCGCGGAAGATGATCGGAGCGAGAGACCCCTTCGGACTCAAACCTCTGTGTATCGGCCGTCGGGACAATACTTATTTCCTTGCCTCCGAGAGCTGCGCGATTACGGCGGTGGATGCGGAGTTTGTCCGCGACGTTCTGCCGGGAGAGATCGTAACGATCACCGCTGACGGTATTGCATCCGACATGAGTATGGCGATGCCGGAGGAAAAGCAGGCGAGATGCATCTTTGAATATATTTATTTCGCGAGAACCGACAGCAGGATCGACGGGGTGGAAGTGTACCACGCGCGCATCCTGGCGGGAAGGGCTCTGGCGGAGTCATTCCCGGTGGAGGCGGATCTTGTGGTGGGAGTGCCGGATTCCGGGCTGGTGGCGGCCAAAGGCTACTCGGAGTATTCCGGAATCCCGTACGGCATGGCGTTTCACAAGAACAGCTACGTGGGAAGGACGTTTATCAAGCCGAAGCAGAGCGACCGGGAGTCCAGCGTCAAGATCAAGCTGAATGTCATCCCCGAGGTCGTCAGGGGAAAACGGATCGTGATGGTGGATGATTCAATCGTTAGAGGAACGACCTGCGCCAACATTATCCGGATGCTCAAAAGCGCCGGGGCCACGGAGGTGCATGTGCGCATCAGCTCACCGCCGTTTCTCTACCCGTGCTATTTCGGGACAGACGTGCCGTCCAATGAGCAGCTGATCGCCCACTCCCACACAACGGAGCAGATCCGGGAGATGATCGGCGCCGATACCCTTGGATATATGGAGATTGACAAACTGAAAAACATGGTCGGGGATCTGAAGTACTGTGATGCGTGCTTCACAGGAAATTATCCGATGGAAGTCCCCGGCGAAGACATCAGCCACGCATTTGAGTGAGCGCTCACCGGGCGCGGGCCAGAGGCGAAGGGCGGTGGATGTTATAAAATGTTAAATGTTAATAACATGAAATAAAGGAGGATACACATATGTCGAATGACCGTTATGCAAGCCCGCTTTCCGAGCGGTACGCAAGCAGAGAGATGCAGTACATCTTTTCTCCGGACAAGAAGTTCAGAACATGGAGAAAACTGTGGATCGCCCTTGCCGAGACGGAGAAAGAGCTGGGACTGGACATTACCGATGAGCAGATCGAGGAGCTTAAAAGTCATGCGGACGACATCAATTATGATGTCGCAAAGGCGAGGGAGAAGGAAGTGCGCCACGACGTCATGTCCCATGTCTACGCCTACGGCGTGCAGTGCCCGAAGGCAAAGGGGATCATTCACCTTGGGGCTACGTCCTGCTACGTGGGCGACAATACAGATATTATTGTTATGTCCGAGGCACTTAAACTCGTCCGCAGAAAGCTGATCAACGTGATCGCGGAACTGGCGAAGTTCGCAGATGAGCAGAAGTCACAGCCGACCCTTGCGTTTACCCACTTCCAGCCGGCACAGCCGACTACGGTGGGAAAGAGAGCGACGCTTTGGATGCAGGAGTTTGAAATGGACCTGGAAGACCTGGACTATGTGCTCTCAAGCCTGAAGCTTCTCGGTTCAAAGGGAACGACGGGTACCCAGGCAAGCTTCCTGGAGCTCTTTGACGGAGACCAGGAGAAAATCGACCGGATCGATCCGATGATTGCGGAAAAGATGGGATTTAAAGCATGCTATCCTGTGTCCGGGCAGACATATTCCAGAAAGGTGGACACAAGAGTGCTCAATGTCCTGGCCGGAATCGCGGCCAGCGCCCATAAGTTTTCCAATGACATCCGTCTTCTCCAGCATTTGAAAGAGGTGGAGGAACCTTTTGAGAAGACGCAGATCGGCTCTTCCGCCATGGCGTACAAGAGAAATCCCATGCGGAGTGAACGTATTGCTTCCCTTTCGAGATATGTGATGATTGACGCGCTGAATCCGGCGATTACATCCGCCACCCAGTGGTTTGAGAGAACACTGGACGACTCGGCCAACAAGCGCCTGAGCGTTCCGGAGGGATTCCTTGCCGTCGACGGAATTCTCGACCTGTGTCTCAACGTGGTGGACGGCCTTGTCGTGTACCCGAAAGTGATTGAGAAGCATCTGATGGCCGAGCTTCCGTTTATGGCGACAGAAAATATTATGATGGATGCCGTAAAGGCGGGAGGAGACCGTCAGGAACTCCACGAGAGAATCCGTACGCTGTCCATGGAGGCAGGCGACAATGTGAAGAGAAAGGGGCTTGACAACAACCTTCTCGAGCTGATCGCGGCGGATCCTGCGTTCAACTTAAGCGAGGAGGATCTGAAAAAGACGATGGATCCTTCCAGATATACCGGACGGGCGAAAGAGCAGGTGGAGGCTTATCTTGCGAACGTTATCCGCCCGCTGCTTGAAAAGAATAAGGACGTGCTTGGAATGAAGGCGGAGATCAGCGTCTGATCCCGGAATACCAGTACATGAGCAAAAAAATGCAAAGGAATGTTGCAGAGGATTGCGGCATTCCTTTTTCTTTGATACTTTATCAGTTGGGGTGTTCTAACTGGAAAATATTTCCGGGGGACGCCCGGGTGAAGAAAGGAATGGGGTAATCATGGAATGGTGTTTGGAATTTTATGAGGGAAAGAAACAGGAACATTATATGAGGCGGCTTGCGAGAACCGCATCGGTGATGCTGTCACTCGGCCTGCTTATTCTGAGTACAGATGGAACAGCCGGGAGACATGCTGTAAAGCCTTCGGAGAATACGTTTAGTGTGAACAGCAGGATTCCGGAAGAGCAAGAGCCGCTTTCCGTGTCGGGCGCAGGGGCGCCCGGAGGGATCGCGGAGAGAACTCTGTCCGGAAATATACTGACAGCGTCTGCTATTCTGCCCGGAACAGAGGCGGCAGAGACTGCCCCGCCGGAACGGGAGGCTGAGACGGAAGATTTGGCCGTTCAATTTGATCCTGATACGGGCGCTCCCGGCATGGGCATTGCTGACACAGAAGCTGCGGATACCGCAGTCCCGGGCGTGGATATCCCGGGCGGAAATACCGGCAATACGGAGGAAAACAATCCGGGTCCGGATATTCCTGATGCAGGTATTCCGGATACAGGTGTTCCTGATGCAGGTATTCCTGATGCAGATGTTCCGGATGCGGATATTCCGGATGCGGGTATTCCTGATACGGATATTCCTGATGCGGGTATTCCTGATACGGATATTCCGGCGGAAGATGATCCGGCGGAAGACCTTCCGGCAGGCGGTGATACTGAGGATGAAAACGGGGACAATACCGGCTCCGATGCCGGAATGACCATCCTGAACGGATTCTATGTCAGTGAGAGCGGAGTGATATGCGGGATTGCAGATCCGGCGGCTGTTGTGTCAGACTCCTGTATGACGTTTCCGTCCTCCGGGTGCAGCGGCATTTCCGCGGATGCTTTTGCCGCAGTACCCGAAGGCGTGCGGGAAGTGTATATTCCGGCCAATATTACATACATAGAAGAGGGCGCATTTTCGGGATTCACGGAAGTGGAGTGGTATGAGATGGAACCGTCGGGAGAGTTTTTCACAGAAAACGGAGTTATCTTCTCAGCGGGCGGGACATGCCTGTTTGCGTTTCCTCCGGCAAGGACGGATACTTACTATGTCCCGTCAGGCGTAGCCGCAATCGCGCCGGGCGCGTTTGCAGGTTCCCAGCTTTCAAAGCTTGATATCAGGGCATGTGAACAGCTTGATGTGTCCGTCCTCCCGGAATACATAGAGGTGATCCTTCCGGTGCGGGACGGCGAAGTCCCGTGAGAGATCTTCCCGACACTGTCAAGCAATTTTATTGAAGAATTCCCGGATTTGTATTATACTATTGGGTATAAAAATCATCTGCTGAGAGTATTACAGCGGCAGAAAGGAGGGTTCTTGGATGAAAGAGAAAAACATGCTTCAGATATTGAAAGACAGCACGTATACGGTTGTCTTAAGCGGGACCGGTCTTCTTGGAGAAAGCGGGTATCCGCTCCTGCGGGACGGAGCGGAATCCTATGAGATTGAGGAAAAGTACGGTTATTCTTTTGAAGAGATTTTCAGCAGCGGATTTTATTCCGCGAGAAAGAACCTTTTTTTCCGTTTTTATAAAGAAGTGATCTTAAAGGCCATGGAGACTCCCCCGGGAAAGGGATTCCTTGCCCTGAAAACCCTTCAGGATCACGGGCTGATCCACTCGATTATTACCCGGCGCATCGCTGCGCTTGAGGAGAGAGCGGGATGCACAAACGTGGTGAATATGAAAGGGACGGTGTACGACAATGTGTGTCCGTCCTGCGGCAGACATTATTCCATGGAGTATGTAAGGGACGCGAAGGGTGTTCCGCTCTGTGAAAAATGTCTTGTGGCGATTCGTCCGCAGGTATGTCTGTTCGGCGAGATGATAGACAACGGGATCATGACCCGGGCGGCTTATGAGGTGGAAAAAGCGGATGTACTGCTTGTGCTGGGATCCAATCTTACAACCCCGCTGTGCAGTCAGATGCTTCAGTATTACACGGGATCCAATCTGATCCTTGTGACGGATTCCGAGCATTATTCGGATGAGAAGGCGGATATTGTCGTTTACGGAAGATGCGACGAGTTTTTGTCCGGCCTTGCCGCCGAATGCGTGAAATAAAAATACAGACTTGAATTGGAGAGAAAAAATGAGCAACAAAGTGAGAACCAGATTCGCTCCGAGCCCGACAGGCCGGATGCATGTGGGAAATTTAAGGACGGCGCTTTACGCGTACCTGATCGCAAAACATGAAGGGGGCGACTTTATCCTCCGGGTGGAGGACACCGACCAGGAAAGGTATGTGGAGGGCGCAACCGATATTATATACCGGACACTTGAAAAGACCGGGCTGATCCACGATGAAGGCCCGGACAGGGACGGAGGATACGGCCCTTATGTGCAGAGCGAACGCCAGGCTTCCGGTATTTATCTGAAGTACGCGAAGCAGCTTGTGGAGCAGGGAGACGCCTACTACTGTTTCTGTGACAAAGAACGTCTGGAGTCTTTAAAGACTTCTGTCTCCGGGGACGGGACAGACATCGTTGTATACGACAAGCACTGCCTCGGACTTTCCAGAGAGGAAGTGGAGGCGAACCTGGCGGCGGGAAAACCGTGGGTGATCCGTCTGAACGTGCCCAACGAAGGCGAGACGACTTTTCACGACGAGATTTACGGGGATATTACCGTTCCGAACAATGAGCTGGACGATATGATTCTGATCAAATCCGACGGATTCCCGACTTATAACTTCGCCAACGTCATTGACGACCATCTCATGGGGATTACCCATGTGGTGAGAGGAAACGAGTATCTGTCCTCGGCACCCAAATACAACAGACTGTATGAGGCGTTCGGATGGGAGATCCCGGTGTATGTGCACTGTCCTCTGATTACCGATGAGAACCACAAAAAGCTGAGCAAGAGAAGCGGACATTCCTCCTACGAGGACCTGATCGACCAGGGATTTGTCTCCGAGGCGGTCGTCAACTACGTGGCGCTTCTCGGATGGTGTCCGTCAGACAACCGGGAGATCTTTTCCCTGCAGGAACTGGTGGAGGCGTTTGACTACAGGCAGATGAGCAAGTCGCCTGCGGTATTCGATACGGTGAAGCTCCGCTGGATGAACGGGGAGTATTTAAAGGCGATGGATTTTGACCGGTTCTATGAGATGGCGGAACCGTACATCAAAGAGACGGTGACAAAAGATTATGACCTGAAGAAAATCGCGGCTCTTGTGAAGACGAGAATCGAGATCTTCCCGGATATCCGGGAGCAGATCGGTTTCTTCGAGGAACTGCCGGAATATGACAATGAGCTTTACAGACATAAGAAGATGAAGACGGATCCGGAGAAAGGGCTTGCGCTTCTTGAGGAGGTGCTGCCGATTCTTGAGGCACAGGAAGACTTTGGAAATGACGCGCTGTTCGAGACGCTCAAAGCGTTTGCAGACGGGAAGGGATATAAGATCGGTTACGTGATGTGGCCTCTGCGCACGGCTGTGTCGGGAAGACAGAACACACCGGGCGGCGCCACCGAGCTGATGGAGGTTCTCGGAAAAGAAGAGTCTTTACGCAGGATCCGGAAGGGGATTGAAAAGCTGCATGGGACTGAATGAAGCACAGAAAAAAGCGGTTATGCATGAAAAGGGGCCCTGCCAGGTACTGGCAGGGCCCGGTTCCGGAAAGACGCTTACAATCGTGAGCCGGATCCGGCATCTGATCGAAGACTGCGGCGTAAAGCCGGAAGAGATCCTGGTCGTCACGTTTACCAGATACGCTGCGGCCGGCATGAAAGAACGCCTCTGCGATCTGATGGGCAGAAAGAATATTCCCGTGACGGCTGGTACGTTTCACGGGATTTATTATGGGATTCTGAAGTGGGCGTACCGGATCGGACAGGAGAATATTCTCTCGGAGGAGGAAAAATACCAGATTCTCAGATCTGTCATCGGCAGGCTTGAGATCGAAGTTCCGGAGGAGGAGGACTTCCTGGGGGACATTGCCGGAGAGATCGGGAAGGTCAAAAATAACCGGCTTGATATTGAAGAGTTTGTCTCGTCAAAGTGTCCGGCGGAAAATTTCCGGGATCTGTACCGCGAGTATGAGGCGCAGCGCAAATCTATGAGAAAGATCGATTTTGACGATATGCTTGTGACATGCCGGGAGCTTTTTGTGTCGCGGCCGGACGTGCTCGCGCTCTGGCAGAAGAAGTTCCGGTATATCCTTATCGATGAGTTTCAGGATATCAACCGGGTTCAGTACGACGTGATCCGGATGCTTGCGCTGCCGGAGAACAATCTTTTTGTAGTGGGGGACGATGACCAGGCGATCTACGGGTTCCGGGGTGCGGATTCCGAGCTGATGTTTCAGTTTCTGAAGGACTATCCGGAGGCGAAACAGATCACGCTGGCCACGAATTACCGCTCCACAGGCAACGTTGTCCGTAACTCCCTGAAAGTGATCCGGAACAATGAGGTGCGTTTCGAGAAAGATCTTAAGGCCGCGAAAGGCGACGGAGCGTATGTCCATGTCCAGGAGCTCAAAGATCCGAATGAGGAGGCGCAGTATGCGGCGGACGAGATCGAAAAGAGAATCGACGAGGGGGTTCCGCCTGAGGAAATCGCCGTCCTGTTCCGGATTCATACGGATGCAAGGCCCGTGGCGGAGGAACTGGTAAAGCGGCATATCACGTTTCAGATGAAGGAGCGCCTGCCGAATCTGTACGACCATTTTATTGCAAAGGACATCCGGGCCTATCTGCGGCTGGCGTCGGGAGAGCGGAACAGGAGCGATTTCCTGCTTGTCATGAACCGGCCGAAACGGTACATCGGCAGAGACAGCCTGTCCGGCGGGGAGCCGTCCTTTGAGAGCCTGCGCAAATTCTACTGTGACAAAGACTGGATGATGGACCGTATCGATCAGTTTGAGTGGGACGTGAAAATGCTCTCGCGCATGGCCCCCTATGCGGCCATCCAGTATATCCGGAAGCGCATCGGATATGATGATTATCTGAAAGATTACGCCTACACTCACAACGTGGAGCGGTCAGATCTGAATGAAATCCTCGCCGAGATCGCGGAGGCGGCCAGGCCGTTTTCCACCATTGAGGCGTGGTTTCGGCATATCGAGGAGTACACGGAGATGCTGCGGCAGAAAGAGCGGCGGAGAAACAGCGGCGGAGAGGGTGTCCGGCTTATGACACTGCACGCCTCCAAGGGGCTGGAGTTTGACACGGTGCTTCTCATTCAGGCGAACGAGGGGAGAATTCCCTACAGAAAGGCGAAGACGGACCGGGAGACGGAAGAGGAGAGAAGGCTGTTTTATGTGGGGATGACGCGGGCAAAAGAAGTACTGAAAATCTGCTGCACGGCAGAAAAAAGCGGGAAAGAGACTTCTCCCTCCCGCTTTGTAGATGAGCTGCTCTCTGAAGAGGAGGCATAAATTTTACTCTGTCTCCTCTTCTTCGTCCAGTTCATCCAGGTCGATATCGCCGAATTCCAGACTTTCCGCCCAGCTGTCAAAGGCCGCGGATACCCGCTCGAATTCATCGTCATCAGTGATGTTCTCAATATCCGGCTCCTCGTCTTCGCCGCGGTCGATCAGACGGTACAGATAGACCTGTCCCTCATCGCTGCCGCCTGTTGGGGAAAGCGCGATATAGCTTTGTCCTTCCGTCTCCAGAACGGTCAGAACTTCGCATTCCAGCTCCTCGTCGTTGTCAAGAGTCAGTGTTACGGTGAGTGATTCCAGTTCGTTGTAATTCATGTTTTTTCTCCTTTTTATGGTGCCCGCGCAGGCGGTTTTCTGTCTTGATGGTAGCAGATGGAAATGGAAAAAGCAAGAGACAACATGCATCCCAATATCTATTGACATTCCCCCGAAACACGGTAGAATGAAAATATGGACATTGGAAAATATACAGACAAGAGGAAATCAGATGAAAAAAAAGAGTATGTTTTTTTTATTGCTCGCAGTTTTTGCGGCAGTTTTTATTTCAGGATGCAAGCAGAATGTGGGTACGCCTGAGGATAATCCGGTTTCAGAAGAGACAGAGGATGAGGGGGAAACGGAAGACAGACTGACACAGGAAGGTCGGGTCTTCGGAATCAGTATGCCTGATCTGTCCGTTCCCTATTACCAGGTGCTGCGTGATTCGGTGAAGTCCGCGGTGGAAGAGGAAGGCGGGCAGGTGTCTGTAAAAGATGCGGGAGGAGATCCCGTTCAGCAGAATACGCAGATCCAGGAACTGATCGACGAAGGGGTAGATCTTGTGTTTGTGTGTCCTGCTGATCCGTCAGAGATTACATCAGCACTGGAAGCGCTTGACGGGGCGGATATCCCTGTGGTCAACCTGTCCACCCGCGTGGAAAATACGGATCTTGTGGAGGCGTATATCGGCGCGGATGACTATAACGCAGGGAAAGTCTGCGGGGATGATCTGAAGCTGAAATTTCCGGACGGGGGAAAAATTGCGATTGTGGAGAGCCCCTCGGTAGATCTTGTCAACGAGAGAATTACAGGGTTTGAAGAAGCGGTGTCAAACAGCGGATTTGAAGTCGCTGCAAGAATTGACGTGGAAGGGGATATGAGCGTGATCGAAAGCGGACTTGCGCAGGTGCTCGCAGAAGGTGATCTGGACGCGATTATGTGCGGGGATGATAAAATGGCCCTGGAAGTGCTCGATGTGCTCGAGGAGACGGGAAGAAACGATGTTCTCGTGTACAGTGTGGGAGGCGCGCCGGATATCAAGGCGGCTATTGCGGATTATTCGAGCCCCATGGAAGGGACGGGCGCTCTTTCACCCATCAATATGGGAAAGACAGCGGCGAAAACCGCGATGGCGGTTCTGGACGGCAGCGTGTATGAAGCAGAAACCTATGTAGAGACGTTCTTTATTAACAGAGACAATATTGACATGTATGGAACAGATGGCTGGCAGTGAGAAAGGAACGGAGAATGAGAAAAGAAAGAGGAAAGCCGCAGCCTTTTGGCGCGGCGGTTGAGGGGCAGCGCGTGAATTTTGCAGTTCAGGTGCCCGCGGGGAAATCGTGTGAACTTCTTTTGTACCGGGAAGGAAAGAAGGAGCCGGAACATGTCTTCGAGATGCCGGAAGAGGAAGGCATCGGCGAAGTCCGCTTCATGTGTCTTGCAGAGATCAATGCGGAGAAATACGAGTATAATTACAGAATCGGGGGAAAGGTATGTCTGGACCCGTATGTCAGGGAGATTGCGGGAAAGAAGACGTTCGGGAAAAAGAAAGAGATAGCAGAACATGAGATCCGGGGGAAGATCGTTTCTCCCGGGTACGACTGGGAGAACGATAAAAGGCTCCATCTTCCGTGGAATGAAGTGGTTGCCTACAGTCTTCATGTGAGAGGTTTTACAAAACACAGTTCATCCAGGGCGCGCCACAAAGGCACGTATCTCGGAATTGTGGAAAAACTCCCCTATCTGAAGGAGCTGGGCATCAACCAGATTCAGTGTATGCCGGTTTACGAGTTTGAGGAGTGTACCGGAACAAAGATCAATTACTGGGGATATGGCCCGGCTTATTATTTTGCGCCGAAAGAGGCGTATGCGTCAGGCCGCTCTGCTGTAAAAGAATTAAAAGACATGATAAAGGCCTGCCATAAAGAGGGGATCGAAGTGGTGCTGGAGATGCCGTTTGTCCCGGAAATAGGAGCGGGGACGGCTCTGGAGTGCCTCCGTTTCTATATGCTGGAGTACCATGTGGACGGTTTTGTCCTGAATCCGTACAACGTGCCGTGGGAGATGATGAATGAGGACCCGCTTTTAAAGGACGTGAAGCTGATGAGGAAAGACGACGCCTTTCAGAATGTCATGCGCCGGTTCCTCAAAGGTGATGAAAATATGGTCAGCGATGTGATGTGGGCGCTGCGGCACAACTCCGCATCCGACGGGAAGTGCAACTATATCACCGCGCAGACAGGATTCACCCTGTGGGATCTTGTATCCTATGACAGCAAGCATAACGAGGCAAACGGGGAGAACAACACAGACGGCCCGGATTATAACTACAGCTGGAACTGCGGCGCTGAGGGCCCCAGCAGAAAGCGGGCCGTACAGAACTTAAGGAACAGCCAGGTGAGAAATGCCTTCCAGCTTCTCCTTACTGCCCAGGGAACGCCCTGCCTTCTTGCGGGAGATGAGTTCTGCAACAGTCAGAAAGGGAATAATAATGTATACTGTCAGGACAATGAAACCGGCTGGGTGGACTGGAGCAGGCTGAAGTCGGATGACTCTCTGTTTTGCTACGTGAAAGCACTGATCGCTTTTCGGAAAAAACATCCCTGTCTCCACAGAAAAGAGGAGCTGAAAGGGCTGGACCGCACAGCCTGCGGAGTTCCGGACGTATCCTACCACGGAGAAAACGCATGGCAGGTCAAAGCCGATGTGTCCAGCCGGCAGCTGGGAGTTCTCTACTCCGGAGCCGGCGTAAATGACGACGAGTGCTTTGCCGCATATAATATGCACTGGCTGCCGCACACGTACGCGCTTCCTTCTCCGGGAAAGGGGAAACACTGGTGTCTGGCGGCGGACACACGGCAGGGATTTCTGGATCAGCCGGCCGCACTGGATAATCAGAAAAGCATTGAGCTGAAAGAGAGGAGTATTGTGCTTCTGGTGAGCGCGAAGACGGAAAAGAGGCCGCTTCCGCCGAAAAGGGAAAAGTCCGGAACAAAGAAAACTCCGGAGAAGAAAGAGCCAGAACAGGAGAGACAATGAAAGCAATCAGGCATTTTTGCACAATCACAAAACATAAAATCATCGTCATGAGAGAGTGTTTCAAGGTGGGGCTGTACCGCCAGGGACTTCTCCATGACCTCTCGAAATACAGTCTTACCGAGTTCCGTGTCGGGTGTAAATACTATCAGGGGACGAGAAGCCCCAACAATGCCGAGCGGGAGGACAAAGGCTATTCTTCCGCATGGCTTCACCATAAGGGGAGAAACAAACATCACTACGAGTACTGGATCGATTACAGCCTGGACGGGGAGAGACTGCTGGCGGGTATGAAGATGCCGGTCCGGTATGTGGTGGAGATGTTTCTTGACCGGATCGCGGCGAGCAAGGTGTACAAGGGAAACGCATATAAAGACAGCGATCCTCTGGAATACTACGAGAACGGAAAAGCGGGCGAACTGATGCATCCGGAGACAAGAGCGCTCCTTGAGCGTCTTCTTCACATGCTTGCGAAATACGGGGAAGAGCGGACGTACCGGTATATCCGGAGAGAAGTTCTCAAAAGGAAGCGGGTGAGCTTTCGGCTCCGCCCGCTTAAGAGACTTAATAGAAAACGTCCGGCAGGATCATTCCGGGTAGTAAAGCTGTGAATCCTGGATATCCGTCAGCACATCGGAGAGATATTTTTTCGCCAGAAAGCGCGCCATCGGCAGGTTCATATCAAGGTAGTTTCCGCAGTCCCTTGCGGACGCCCCGGGAATCTCGCCCTCGTAGGATGCGATGAACTCGAACATCTCCTTCATAAGGGGAACAATGTCGCGGGAACCAAAGTCTCCGGCAAGGAGAAGATAGAATCCGGTCCGGCACCCCATGGGCCCGAAATAGAGAACCTGATCTTTATATTTTTCATGATTTCTCAAAAAAGTTGCTCCCAGATGTTCGATCGTGTGTATCTCGGCCGTATTCATGACCGGTTCCTCGTTGGGATTCGTCATACGGATATCGAAGGTGGTGATGACGGCATCCCCCGCACGGTCCTTTCTTGATACATAGAGGCCCGGCACAAGGCGGATGTGGTCGATGGTGAAGCTGGTGATTTTATTCATGTTCATTGTCTGTAATCATTCCTTTCCCGATCTTTATCTCTGTCTTGTCTATTATAGACTTGCGGAAGGAAAAAGACAATGCCTGAAAGGAGAAGACATATATGATGCTATATATTGTGCGCCACGGTGAGACAGACTGGAACCGGAAGCACAGAGTACAGGGACACACGGACATCCCGTTAAATGACTACGGCAGGCATCTGGCCCGTGAAACAGCGGAGGGAATGAAGGATGTGAAAATCGACATGGCCTTTACAAGCCCTCTTCTCAGAGCCCGCGAGACCGCGCAGATTATTTTGGGAGAGCGGGACGTGCCGCTGATTGACGAGCCCCGGATTCAGGAGATCGGATTCGGATGCTATGAAGGGGTCTTAAGCGGCGGGGAATGCAGAAGCCCGGAAAGTGAGGCGTTCGACCTCTTTTTTACGGATACGGGAAACTACCTGCCGCCGGAAGGGGCGGAGAGTGTGGAGGATCTCTACGCCAGAACCGGGGAGTTTCTGCGGGAACTCTCCGACAGAGAGAAGACGGATCTGGCAGAGAAAAGTATCCTTATCTCCACCCACGGAGCTGCCATGACCGCGATTCTGAACCGGATTCGGGGGAACGTTTCCGTATCCGGGTTCTGGAAGAACGAAGTTCCTCCGAACTGCTCTGTGACAATGGTCCGTGTAAGCGGCGGACAGATGGAGATTGTGAAGGAAGGCATGATTTTTTACCGGGAAAAAGTAAAAAAATGGAAAACCGTATAAAAAAGTCGGAAGGCGGTGAAATATTATGAAACTTACATTTGTCGGAGCTGCCCATGAGGTGACGGGAAGCTGCCATTTCCTTCAGGCGGCAGGGAAAAACATCCTGATCGACTGCGGAATGGAGCAGGGGCCGGATCTCTACGAGAACTTCGGGCTTCCGATTCCGGAATCCGATGTGGACTACGTGTTCCTGACGCACGCCCACATCGATCATTCCGGAATGCTTCCGAAACTCGCTAAAAACGGGTTCAAAGGATCGATCTTTGCCACATACGCCACGGCGGATCTGTGCAGAATCATGCTTCGTGACAGCGCCCACATCCAGGAGTTTGAGGCGGAATGGCGCAACAGGAAAGGCAGGAGAGCCGGAAAACCGGAGTATGAGCCGGTCTATACGATGCAGGATGCGTTGGACGCGATTGACCTGCTCGTGCCCTGTCAGTACGGGGAGCAGATCGTGATCTGCGACGGCATCCGGATCCGCTTTACGGATGTGGGACACCTGCTCGGTTCGGCCAGTATCGAAGTGTGGGCTACGGAGGACGGCGACACGCAGAAGATCGTCTTTTCAGGCGATGTGGGAAATCTGGATCAGCCGATCATCAAGGATCCGACCTACACGGATACGGCGGACTACGTGGTTGTGGAGTCCACTTACGGGGATCGTGTCCACACGGCGGAAAAGCCGGATTTTGTGGGAGAGTTTACCGGTATTTTAAAGGAGACGTTCGACCGGGGCGGAAACGTGGTAATCCCTTCTTTCGCAGTGGGAAGAACCCAGGAGATTCTCTACTTTATCCGGGAGATCAAGGAGAAAAACCTGCTTCCGGAGTATGCGGATTTTGACGTGTATCTGGACAGCCCGCTGGCCATTGAGGCCACAAAAGTGTTTACCCTGAATATGAAGGAATGCTTTGACGAGGAGGCGCTCGCCCTCGTAAATGCGGGGATCAATCCGCTGGTGTTTCCGGGACTTCACACATCCACCACAAGCGATGACTCAAAGATGATCAATTTTATCGAAAAGCCCAAGGTGATCATATCCGCATCCGGCATGTGCGACGCGGGAAGAATCAGGCACCATCTCAAACACAATCTGTGGAGACCGGAGTGTACGATTCTCTTCGTCGGATATCAGGCGGCGGGTACGCTTGGCCGAAAACTTCTGGAAGGCGAGAAGGACGTCAGGCTATTCGGGGAGGCCATCGAAGTTCACGCGCGGATCGAGAGCCTTCACGGAGTCAGCGGCCACGCGGACATGAACGGACTTTTAAAATGGATCGGCGCGTTCCGGACACCGCCGAAGCGCGTCTTCGTCGTACACGGCGAGGATGAGGTGACGGAGAAATTCGCCGCGATGATTGAGGAAAAGTTCGGGTACAGCGCCTGGGCGCCCTATCCGTCCTGCGAGGCGGACCTGACGGCAAATGAAATTATAAAAGAAGGCGTGCGCATTCCGGTGAAGGCAAAGAAGGCGACACAGAAGCGTGCGGACGCTGCGTTTGACCGGCTCGTGGCGGCAGGAAAACGCCTGCTTGACGTGATTTACAGAAACGAAGGCCTTACCAACAAGGACAAGGCGAAATTCGAGTCGCAGATCAACAATCTGGCGGACAAATGGGAAGAGTGACGGGAAGCTGACCTGCCTGTCAAGGTCCAAAAGTTTATAAAATTTTCGGGCTTCCGGAATATCCTGCCGTCTGAGTGAGAATCATTCTAAGTAGAAAATGCTTAGGAGGATTCTTGCAATGATGGTGAACAAGGTGGAACTGTGCGGGGTGAATACGTCGAAGCTCCCGCTTCTGAAAGAGGAAGAAAAAGAGGAGCTCTTTGCCCGCATCAAAGCCGGTGACGAGGAGGCGAGAGAGACCTATATCAAGGGCAACTTAAGACTCGTCCTCAGTGTGATCAAGCGGTTTGAGGGAAGCAGCGAGAACGCGGACGATCTTTTTCAGATCGGCTGCGTTGGGCTGATGAAGGCGGTTGATCACTTTGATCCCACAAGACTGGTGAAATTTTCCACATATGCCGTGCCGATGATTATCGGCGAGATCCGGAGATATTTAAGAGACAACAGCCCCATCCGGGTGAGCCGTTCTCTGCGCGACACGGCCTACAAGGCGATCTATGCCAGGGAGGGGTATATCCGACGGCATTTGAAAGAGCCGACGGTTCAGGAGATTGCCGACGAGATCGGCATCGCGAAGGAGGACGTCGTGTTCGCCCTGGACGCCATACAGATGCCCATGAGCCTGCAGGAACCGGTGTACAGCGACGGAGGAGATACGCTGTATGTCATGGATCAGGTGAGCGACAAGAAGAATAAAGAAGAGAACTGGGTCGAGGAGCTCTCCCTTGAGGCGGCTATGGAGCGCCTCAACGAGCGTGAGCGGTATATTATTACCCTGCGCTTTTTCGAGGGAAAGACGCAGATGGAGGTGGCGGAGCAGATCCGCATCTCCCAGGCCCAGGTAAGCCGGCTGGAGAAAAACGCCTTAAAGACCATGCGGCGTTACCTGCTGGGAGAGTAGAGGATGAAATAAGAAGGGGAGAGCGCGGCGGCCCCGGAGGAGAAAGGATTACAGAAGAAAGATGTACAAGGCATGCATATTTGACCTGGACGGAACGCTGACGGACACGCTGGATTCTCTGGCGCATTCTGTCAATCTGGCCATGAAAGAGCTCGGAATTCCGGGCATTACTAGGGAGGAGTGCCGGCAGTTCGTAGGCAACGGCTCTGCGGTGCTGATCGAAAAGACGCTGAAAAAGGCGGGGGAGGAGTATCTGTCCCGCTTCGAGGAAGCGCTCGCGGTGTATTTGAGAGTGTTTGATGAGAACTGCACATGGCACGTGAAACCGTATGACGGGATTCCGGATCTGATTCAGGAGATGAAGCAGGAGGGGATGAAACTGGGAGTCCTCTCGAACAAACCGGACCGCCAGGCGGTGCATGTTGTGGAGACGGTATTCGGAAAGGGAACGTTCGACCTGATCAGAGGCCAGAGGGATGATTTCCCAAGAAAGCCGGATCCGTCGGCCTCCCTTCTGATCGCGGAAACGTTTCAGGCAGAACCGTCGGAAGTGCTCTACATCGGGGATTCCGAGGTGGACGCGGCGACCGGAAAGGCGGCGGGCATGGACACGGTGCTGGTGACGTGGGGATTCCGCTCCAGAGAGGTGCTTGAGGAGGCGGGGCCGTCCTGGATTGCGGACAGTACGAAAGAGATCGTTGAGATCATGAAAAACAGGAGGAAAAGAGATGAGCAGCTACAGCGAAGAATGCCTTAAGACATTTTTAAAAGATCAGGAGAAACTGTTTGACGAACCGGTTGCGGAGACTCTCGAGGAGGCGGAGGCATTCCTTGAGGACTGTATGGCCGTGGTGGTCGATTCCATTGAGGAAGTAAGGGAATATTTTGAAGAGGAAGGCGTGGATGTGGATCACATGTCGCAGGATGAGCTTGAGGACGCCTCCGAAGTCTTTAAACTTCCGGACGGAACATACCTGATCGTGGAGGGATAAAAGACAAGGCCGCAGTTTATCCGACTGCGGCTTTGTCAACGGCTTCTTTTATTGCGTCGAGGATGATCTGCGACGTGTACGGAGTATCCTCGGAGAGTTCGATGTCGTCCAGAGACTGTGTCTCGTAGACCTGATCTGCAATCTCTTCTATTGCAGGCTGTATAAGGGGAAACATGGCAGTCACTGTCTCGTCCAGATTGGAAAAACGGATGGAATTGATGCTGGAAGAGTCCACAGCCACTTCCACCTCCAGGTTGGTGTTGTTTAACGTGAGCGATGAAGTGTAGATGCCGGGATTGTATTTCTTCTCGGCATTTGCGCCCGTTTCGCCGCTGCCCGGCCGGAACATGATGATCAGAAGGACGATCAGCAGAATTCCCAGTGCCGCAAAGATGGCAGTGTAGATGATCTCCTTCATGTGCAGGACAACGATTTTAGTTCTGGTACCCATAGAGTTACCTCCTGATTGATTTGACTGCCGGTGAATTCGGCGGTTCGCTTTTTTATAAGTGTATGACTGAAAAAGGAAAAATATTCACGGGGAATGCGTGACAAAAGACAGGGTTTCCTGTACAATAGCCTTTGCGGCAGAAAAAGAGAATGCAGGAAGGATGAAGTTGAAATGTTTATCATAGCAGGACTTGGGAATCCTGAGAAAAGATATGAGGGAACGCGGCACAACGCCGGGTTTGAAGTAATAGACAGACTTGCGGACAAATACAATATAGCGGTGGATGCAAAAAAGCACAGGGCGCTGATCGGAAAAGGCGTCATCGAGGGGCAGAAAGTGATTCTCGCAAAGCCCCAGACGTATATGAACTTAAGCGGAGAGAGCATCCGCAGCCTGATCGACTACTACCGGGTGGACGAAGAGCATGAGCTGATCGTCGTCTATGACGATATCAATCTGGAACCCGGACAGCTGCGTATCCGCGAGAAGGGAAGCGCAGGCGGACATAACGGGATCAAAAACATTATCGCCCATCTGGGCGGCCAGGTGTTTCCGCGTATCCGTGTGGGTGTGGGGGAGAAGCCGAAAGGATATGATCTGGCAGATTATGTGCTCGGCCACTTCTCATCCGGGGAGAAAAAGATGATGGAGGAAGGCTATGATCATGCGGTCCGGGCTGCGGAGATGATCCTTTCGGGAAGAATCGGAGACGCAATGACAGAGTACAACCGGAAGAAAAACAGGAATAATGAATAGAGGGAAGATGGGGATATGCAGGCTTTACTGTCTCCGCTTGCGGAACTTGCGGATTATCAGGAAATTCTGAAAAACAGGAGAAAAGAAGGAGGACTCATCCAGATTGCGGGCTGCGTAAATTCGCAGAAGACCCATCTGATGTATGCGCTTGGCGATGGCTGTGATTACAGAGTCATCGCTTTTTCCAGTGAGGAAAAGGCGAAAAAGGCATACGAGGAGTACCGGATCTTCACGGAGAACGTGTGGTATTATCCGGCCAGGGACCTTTTATTTTACCATGCGGATATCAAGGGAAAGACGCTTACGGACAGCAGGATGGAAGTGCTGCGGGTCCTCATTGAGCACAGGGAGAATCCGGTCACTGTGATTGCGACCATGGACGCCTTTCTGGACGGGCTTCCGGGACCGGATGAGATCCTCGCAGAGCGGGTTGCCTTAAAAGGCGGTGATGTTCTCGATCTGACGGAGTTTCAGCAGAAGCTCTCCCGAATGGGGTATGAGCGGGAGAGCCAGATCGAAGGTCCGGGGCAGTTCTCCGTCCGGGGCGGGATCCTGGACGTGTTTCCGCTGACCGAGGAACTGCCGGTGAGGATTGAGATGTGGGGGGATGAGATCGACTCCATCCGCAGTTTTGACGTGGAGAGCCAGAGGTCAGTTGAGAATCTGGAAGAGATCGTCATCTATCCGGCGTCGGAAAACTGGCGGGAGGATCTGCGCGCAGTCTCCTTTCTGGAGTATTTTCCGCGGGAGAAGACACTTCTTTTCCTCGATGAACCTCAGCGGCTTCAGGAGTCAGCGGAGGAAGTGGAGAAGGAGTATTTCGACAGTCTGGAGCGCAGGGCGGAAAATCCGGATTCCTTCCACTCCGATCTGAATGAGGACGGAAGAGAACAGCTCCGCGTATTTGAGACAAGGAATATCATTGCCGCCATGAACCGCTACAGCGGGATCGGCCTGACCACGCTGGAGTCAAAGTGCGGCCTCTTCCATGTGCGCCAGACATACAGCATCCAGGCAAAGGGAGTGAATCCGTACAACAACAGTTTCGAGCTCCTTACCAGGGATCTGAAGCGGTTAAAGAGAAGCGGATACCGGGTGATCCTTCTCTCCGGCTCCAGGACAAGGGCAAGGCGTCTGGCGGAGGATCTGCGGGACTATGACTTAAGCAGCTTTTACAGCGAGGATATGGAGCGCACGGTAAGTCCGGGCGAAATCATGGTTTCCTCAGGCTATATGGCGGAGGGGTATGAGTACCCCATGCTTAAATTCATGGTCATTTCCGAGACAGATATTTTCGGGCGGAAGAAAAAGAAGAAGCGCCGCCGGAAATATGAGGGACAGAAGATCCAGGATTTTGCGGAACTGAAGCCGGGCGACTATGTGGTGCATGAAAATCATGGAATCGGCGTTTATCATGGAATCGAAAAGATCGAAGTGGAGAAGATTGTCAAAGATTACATGAAAATCTCCTACGCGGACGGGGGCGTGCTTTATATCCCTGTGGCGCAGATGGATCTGATCCAGAAATATGCCGGAGCGGACGCCAAAAAGCCCCGGCTTAACAAGCTTGGAACCGTCCAGTGGGGCAAGACGAAAAGCCAGGTGAAAAAGGCGGTCCAGACCGTGGCAAAGGATCTGGTGGAACTCTATGCGGTGCGGCAGCAGTCCGAAGGGTTCGTCTACGGGCCGGATACGGTCTGGCAGAAAGAGTTTGAGGAGATGTTCCCCTTTGAGGAGACAGACGATCAGATTCAGGCTATCGAAGATACGAAGCATGACATGGAGAGCACGAAGATCATGGACCGTCTGATCTGCGGGGATGTGGGCTACGGAAAAACCGAGGTGGCCATCCGCGCCGCGTTCAAGGCCGTTCAGGAGGGAAAACAGGTCGTATTCCTTGTTCCGACGACGATTCTGGCACAGCAGCATTACAATACATTCGTGCAGAGACTGAAAGATTTCCCGGTGCGGATTGACCTGCTCTGCCGGTTCCGCACGCCCTATGAACAGAAAAAGACGGTGGAAGACCTGAAAAAAGGCATGGTCGACATTGTCATCGGAACCCACAGAGTGCTGTCTCAGGATGTGGGGTATAAAGATCTGGGCCTTCTGATCATCGACGAGGAACAGCGCTTCGGCGTCACCCACAAGGAGAAGATCAAAAAACTCCGGGAGAATATCGATGTGCTGACGCTGACCGCGACGCCGATTCCGCGGACGCTCCACATGAGCCTGATCGGAATCCGGGACATGAGCGTGCTGGAGGAGGCGCCCCAGGACAGGATGCCGATCCAGACGTATGTCATGGAGTACAATGACGAGATGGTCAGGGAAGCCATTGAAAGAGAGCTCTCCCGCGGCGGCCAGGTATATTATGTGTACAACCGGGTCAGCGACATCGCGGATGTGGCAGGACGGCTTCAGAGGCTTCTTCCCCAGGCAAACATCTCCTTTGCCCACGGGCAGATGCGGGAGAGGGAGCTGGAGGATATCATGTATGATTTCATCAACGGGGATATCGACGTGCTTGTCTCCACGACCATTATTGAGACCGGACTTGACATTCCGAACGCCAACACCATGATCATACAGGATGCGGACCGCTTCGGCCTCTCCCAGCTGTACCAGCTCCGGGGCAGAGTGGGACGCTCCAACCGGATGGCCTACGCCTTCCTTCTGTACAGACGGGATAAGCTTTTAAAGGAAGTGGCGGAGAAGAGGCTGTCCGCCATCCGCCAGTTTACAGAGCTGGGATCCGGAATCAAGATCGCCATGCGGGATCTTGAGATCCGCGGCGCGGGAAACCTGCTGGGCGAGGCGCAGAGCGGCCACATGGAGGCCGTGGGGTATGACATGTACTGCAAGATGTTAAACGAGGCAGTGCTGGAACTGAAAGGGGAGACCCATGAAGAGAGCTTCTCAACCGTGATCGATCTGAACATCGACGCCTATATTCCGGAGTCCTATATCCGAAACGAGTATCAGAAACTGGACATTTACAAGAGAATCGCAGCGATCGAAAATGAGGAAGAGCTGGACGACATGACAGAGGAGCTCATCGACCGGTTCGGGGATATCCCGAAGAAGGTGCAGCAGCTTCTCCACATTGCGGCGCTCAAATCACTGGCTCATTCTGCCTATGTGACGGCTGTAGAGCAGAAGGGGGAGACGATCCGGTTCACTCTGTATGAGAGGGCGAAGATCGATCCCCGGAAGATACCGGTGCTGCTTCAGGAATACGGAAGAGATCTTGTGTTCCGCACGGAGGAACCGCCGTATTTCCTCTATCAGAAGAAGGGAAGAAGCGGAAGAGAGACGGCGGAGAACGTTCTCGATACGGTAAAACGCGTGCTGGAGGGGATACGGAAGCTGAAAATGCCGGAAGCATGATTCAAAGCGTGATTCATTTGTGTTTTCCACTTGTTACTTCGGGCAAAACACGTTATAATGTATCAGTGTATCCGGGAACCGGAACGGCTTGCAGAGAATGAGAAAGCGCCGGGAACCGGCGTCCGTCCGCAGGAAGAACAAAAAGACTGCGGGGCAGGATGACGTAAAAGAGGAGGCTATTATGGTACGTTTTGGAAAAAAGGCGGCAGTTCTGACAGCGGCAGGAGTGCTCGCGGCGATGACGGTCACAGGGTGCAGCAGCACTGTTGACTCGGATAAAGTGGTGGCGACAGTCGGCGGGGAAGAGATTACGATGGGAGTCGCCGGCTTCTATGCGAGGATGACCCAGGGACAGTATGAGACATATTACGCGCAGATGATGGGAATGACCGCGGCGGATATGTGGTCCCAGGCGGCGGATGAGGAGCAGACGTATGAGGAATATTTAAAAGACAGTATTCTGGAATCTGTGGAGAATCTTTATCTGATTTCCCAGCACGCGTCAGAATATGATGTCTCTCTTACAGAGGATGAGCGGAAGGCGATTACGGATACCGCGGAGCAGTTTGACGCGGACAATACGGAGGATGCGAAAGAGTACGCTTACGGCTACCAGAAGGATATTGAGAAATATCTGGAACTTGTTACCATTCAGAATAAGATGGACAGCAAGATGAGAGAGGGTGTGGACGAGGAAGTCTCCGATGAAGAGGCGGCCCAGAAGGGAATGCAGTATGTGTTCTTCTCCTACACGGCGACAGATGACTCGGGCAGCTCTACAGAGCTCACAGACGAGGAGAAAGAGGCGCTCAAGACAACAGCCCAGAATCTGGCCGACCGCGTGAGAAACGGAGAGGATATATCGGCGGTTGCGACGGAGCTTGGATATCAGGCTTCCGATGCGACATTTGACTCAGAGTCAACGACGCCTAATTCCGATCTCATCGCTGCGGCGGATGCCCTTGAGGCGGAAGGCGATGTGACAGATCCGGTTGAGACAGACAGCGGAATCTACGTGGCGCGTCTTACGACGCTTCTTGACCGTGAGGCGACAGATCAGGAAAAAGAGACAATCGTCGAGCAGCGCAGGCAGGACCAGTATGACTCTCTGCTGGAAGAGTGGCGTTCTGCTGCAGAGATCAGTGTAAACGAGAGCGTGTGGAACAAGCTTGACTTTGAGGATCTGGGAATCACAATCATCACCTCAGAGGAAGAGGATACATCCGAGAGCAGCGGCGAGGAGAGCACAGAGGACGGCACAGCTGACGGTACAGAAGATGCGTCCGGAACGGCTGAGGACAGCACAGAATAAACGAATAAAAAGAGAGAGCCCGGCTTTTCAGCCTGGCTCTCATCAGTTCTGAGATAAATTCTTTTCAAAACTTTTTTCAAAATCTTAAATATATTCACACTTCTCAAAATAGTGCATCAGGATATCCGGGCAGTTTTCAAGCCCGAGCTGGGTCGTATCGAGAATCATGTGATAGTCGTTCACATCGCCCCATGTTTTTCCTGTGTGCTCGTAATAGTAGGAAGCTCTCTGCTCATCAGTTGTCTCCACTTCTTCTTTCGCTTCGTCATAGCTTATGTTTTCCTTTGCCATGATCCGGCGGATCCGGTCTTCCTTGTCCGCGCAGACAAAGATATTGAGGACATTCATTCTGTCTTTTAAAATATCGGAAGCGCAGCGCCCGAGGATGATGCACGGCTTTTCCGCAAGCCTGCGGATTGCTTCCGCCTCGTTTTCATACGTGTGGTCGCTTAACTTCTGCTCAATATAGGCTTTGTCGTAGACAGGGATATCAAGCCGTTTGGAAAGTTCTTCTGCGATGACACTTGCTCCGGTTCCAAAACGGCGGCTCATGGTGATTACTAATTTCATAAGAACTCCTCCTTCGTACATGTGAAAAGTGATAATCAGCGGATAACCGGCTGAATTAAATTTTATTATAACACTTCTTCCACAATTTGTCTGCTGAGAGTTTTCAGCTCTTCCATCTGCGCGTCTTTTACGGAAGATTTGATTGTGACAGCAGCTTCCATCAGATTCATGTTTTTCATCTCGCCGACTTTCGCGGAGATCAGTTTGGTTGTCTGGGGCGCCCAGGTTCCGTTTCCGAGAACGGCAACCGTGCGGTTCTGAAGCGCCAGCGCCTTCATGTCCTCCAGATAATTATCCATCAGCGGATAGATGCCGTTGTTGTAGGTGGGCGCAGCGAGTACGATGTGGCTGTACTTGAAGCTGTCCGAGATCAGTTCAGACACGTGCGTCTTGGAGATATTGTGCATGCGGATCTTTTTCACACCGGCCTCCGCAAGCATCGCTGCGAGGATCTCCGCCATGTTTTCCGTGTTTCCGTACATGGACGCGTAGGCGATCATGACGCCTTTCTCCTCGGGTTCATATTTGCTCCAGAGATCATACTTTCCGATAATATAGGAAAGATCGGTTCTCCAGATGGGGCCGTGCAGCGGGCAGATCATGCTGATGTCAAGCCCTGCGGCCTTTTTCAGTACATTCTGTACCTGCATTCCGTACTTGCCGACGATATTTGTGTAGTAGCGGCGCGCCTCGTCGAGCCAGTCTCTGTCAAAGTCAAGCTCATCGTTGAAAATGTTGCCGTTTAAAGCGCCGAACGTTCCGAACGCATCTGCGGAAAAGAGGATTTTGCCCTCTGCATCGTAAGTCATCATTGCCTCCGGCCAGTGGACCATGGGAGCCATGACGAAATGAAGCGTGTGCTTTCCGGATGAGAATGTATCTCCTTCTTTTACGACGATCTTTCTTCCTTCCAGATCAAAATCAAAGAACTGGTCGATCATGGGGAAAGTCTTGGCGTTTCCGATAATCTGAAGGCCGGGATGGCGGAGCACCAGTTCATCGATCATCGCGCAGTGGTCCGGCTCCATATGGTTGACGATCAGATAATCGAGGGAACGGCCGTTAAGTACGGCGTCCACATTTTCGAGAAACTGACGTCCGACGGCGTAGTCAGCCGAGTCGAAAAGAACTGTCTTCTCATCCAGCAGCAGATAGGAGTTGTAGGATACTCCCTTTGTGAGCGGAAAAATATTCTCAAACAGCTCGATTCTGCGATCACTTGCGCCGACCCAGTATAAGTCATCCGTTACTTTTCTGAAACAGTGCATTGTCGATTTCCTCCTTATATTATTTCTGAATCAAACAATCTGTGAATGAATTTGTGTTCATACGGGACAACCCGTAACCTTTATTCTATCATAAAAGTGAAAATTCGCAATACGCGTATTTATTTTCGTACAAGGAACTGTTATGATAATATCAGTTGGCGGTTGCACACCGGCGCTATCAAAAAAAGAGAGGTAAAATGAAAATGTTGTTTTTATGTTATCCGAAATGCAGCACATGCAGAAAAGCGTGGAAATGGCTGGATGAAAAGGGAGTACAGTATGAGATGAGGGATATCAAAACCGACAATCCGTCGGCGGACGAGCTGAAGAAATGGCACGAATTAAGCGGGCTTCCCTTAAAGAAATTTTTCAATACGAGCGGCAATCTGTACAAGCAGATGAACTTAAAAGACCGTCTTGCAGATATGAGCGAGGAGGAGCAGTTTTCTCTTCTTGCCTCGGACGGGATGCTTGTGAAACGTCCGATTCTTGTGGATGGCGGAAAAGTCCTTGTCGGGTTTAAGGAGAAAGAGTGGGAAGAGACATTTGCATAAAATTTTGCAAAAAGTCTTGCATTATACCCCTGAGAGGTATATAATCGCAGTGTAGCGATGAATACCCCTCGGGGGTTTTATATTTCCGGGGAAAGACAGAAATAATGGAAAGAAAGGAATTACCGGTATGGCAGAATCAAATAAAGTCTGTCCTGTCTGTGAGCACAGGACAAAGGAACGTACAGAAAAAGAGAAAAAGGACATGATGAACCGGTTAAGCCGGATCGAGGGACAGGTGAGGGGAATCAAGAGGATGGTGGAAGAAAACGCGTACTGCCCCGACATCCTGATCCAGGTATCCGCGGTCAACGCGGCACTGAACAGCTTCAACAAAGTTCTTCTTGCGGATCACATCCGCACCTGTGTGGCGAAAGATATCCGGGAAGGCAATGAGGAGACGATCGACGAACTGGTTCTTGTCCTTCAGAAACTGATGAAATGACGGGAGGAATCAAGTATGGAACAATATAATGTGACAGGCATGAGCTGTGCCGCCTGCAGTGCCAGAGTGGAGAAGGCCGTGTCAAAGGTTCCGGGGGTGACGTCCTGTTCCGTAAGCCTTCTGACCAACTCCATGGGCGTGGAGGGAACGGCGGCCCCGTCTGAGATTATCGCGGCTGTGGAGGCAGCCGGATACGGAGCCAGCGAGAAAGGGGCGAAGAACGCGGCGGGAAGTGCCCGCGCGGGCAGCGGGATTTCCGTGTCCGAGGCGGAGGATTCGCTTAAGGACCGGGAGACGCCGAAGATGAAGCGGCGGCTGATCGCGTCTCTGTGTTTCCTGCTCCCGCTGATGTACTTTTCCATGGGGCATATGATGTGGAACTGGCCGGTGCCGTCTTTTCTGGAAGGCAATCACGTGGCCATGGGGCTGATCCAGCTCCTTCTTACAACGGCCGTCATGGTGATTAATCAGAAGTTTTTTATCAGCGGATTCAAAGGGCTGATCCACCGGGCGCCGAACATGGACACCCTGGTTGCGCTCGGGGCGGGGGCGTCCTATGGATACAGCGTTTACGCCCTCTTTGCGATGACTGATGCGCAGATGCGCGGCGACGCGGCGGGCGTGATGTCCTATATGCACGAATTTTACTTTGAGTCAGCGGCCATGATCCTTACGCTGATCACCGTCGGAAAGATGCTGGAAGCCCGCTCAAAGGGAAGGACGACGGACGCGCTGAAAAGCCTGATGAAGCTTGCGCCGAAGACGGCCAGAGTGGTGAGAAACGGCGCGGAAGAGGAAGTGCCGGTGGATCAGGTGCGAAAAGGCGATGTATTTGTCGTGCGGCCCGGGGAAAATATCCCGGTGGACGGCGTTGTGCTCGAGGGAACAAGCGCGGTCAACGAATCCGCGCTCACCGGAGAGAGTATTCCGGCGGACAAAAATGCGGGGGACGCGGTTTCGGCGGCCACCCTCAACCAGTCCGGTTTCCTGCGCTGTGAAGCGACGCGGGTGGGCGAGGATACGACCCTCTCCCAGATTATTCAGATGGTCAGCGATGCGGCGGCCACAAAGGCGCCCATCGCGAAGGTTGCGGACCGTGTGTCCGGTGTGTTTGTGCCTGCGGTGATTGCCATCGCGGCGGTGACAATCCTTGTATGGCTGATTGCGGGAGAGAGCGTGGGATTCGCCCTTGCAAGAGGAATCTCGGTTCTTGTCATCAGCTGTCCGTGTGCCCTCGGCCTTGCCACTCCGGTGGCCATTATGGTCGGCAACGGCATGGGCGCGAAGAACGGAATCATGTTTAAAACAGCCGTCTCTCTCGAGGAGACAGGAAAGACCCAGATCGTCGCCCTTGACAAAACCGGGACGATCACTAGCGGGGAGCCCCGGGTTACGGATCTCATCCCCGCAGAAGGCGTGTCGGAAGAAGAGCTTCTCTCATGCGCCTACGCACTGGAGCGAAAAAGCGAGCATCCCCTGGCAAGGGCTGTTCTTATGAAGGCAGAGGAGTCCGGAATAAAAGAGACCTTTGAACGCGAAGGAAAAGAGACAGAAGCGTTTCAGGCGCTTCCGGGAAACGGGCTTTCCGGAGAAATAGACGGAGAAGTCCTGCTCGGAGGAAGCATGAAGTTTATCGCGCAGAAAGCTTCTGTCCCGGATGAGTTAAAAGCAAAGGCGGAAGCGCTGGCAGGCCAGGGAAAAACACCGCTTCTCTTTACAAGAAACGGAAACCTTGAAGGGATTATCGCCGTGGCGGACGTGATCAAGGAAGACAGCCCCCGGGCAGTCAGAGAACTCCAGAACATGGGAATCCGCGTCGTCATGCTCACGGGAGACAATGAGCGCACGGCAAAGGCAATCGGCGCCCAGGCGGGCGTGGACGAAGTGATCGCGGGCGTGCTTCCCGACGGCAAAGAGAGCGTGATCCGCGCCCTGAAAAAGAAAGGAAAAGTGGCCATGGTGGGCGATGGCATCAACGATGCCCCGGCTCTGACGAGGGCGGATATGGGAATCGCCATCGGCGCGGGGACGGATATTGCCATCGACGCGGCGGACGTGGTGCTCATGAAGAGCCGTTTAAGCGATGTTCCCGCCGCGATCCGGTTAAGCAGGGCGACGCTTAAGAACATTCACGAGAACCTGTTCTGGGCATTTTTCTACAATGTAATCGGCATCCCGCTGGCGGCAGGAGTCTGGATTCCGGTGTTCGGATGGCAGTTAAACCCCATGTTCGGGGCGGCGGCCATGAGTCTTTCCAGCTTCTGTGTGGTCAGCAATGCACTGCGGCTCAACTGGTTTAAGATGTATGACGCCGGCAGAGATAAAAAAATAAAAGTCAGAAAGAAAAAGGAGGAGACAGAAATGACGAAGACAATGAAAATCGAAGGCATGATGTGCGGACACTGTGAGGCGACGGTGAAGAAGGCGCTGGAGGCGCTTCCGGAAGTGGAGTCCGCGGAGGTGAGCCACGAGGCCGGAACCGCGGTTGTGACGCTGAATGCGGATCTTGCGGACGATGTGCTGAAAAAGACGGTGGAGGACAAGGATTACAACGTGGTTGGAATCGAGTAAACGAAGCTGTTCAGCGGCAGAGAAATTTATTTTGCCGGAGATCCCGGGAATTGTTTTGCGGTCCGCTTACGTATAGGGCGGAGCAGTCAGATTTTGCCCGGGATCTCCGACTTTTTCATTGCTTTTTCTTTCATTCTGTGCTATCGTTACTTTACTGATACCGGAGGCGCTCTTGCAGCCGAATGTCACAGCCGTTAAGGCTTCTTATTTTCGAAGCTTCAGATCGAAGCGGGTTTCACAGCGAGTCCTTTTTATTGTACATGTGTGAATGTAGAATCTAAAAGACGAAATGGTGTTGACATTTTGCGGAGAGTATAATACTATATTAACCAGATGCGAACAACTGTTCGATACGGAGAAGGAGAATTGAATTATGGCAGGAAATGAAGAAAAGATGAAAGCCCTTGAGGCGGCGATTGCGAAACTGGAGAAAGATTTCGGAAAAGGTGCGGTTATGAAACTGGGGGATTCCAGCGCGCAGGTTGCGGTGGAGACGGTGCCGACAGGGTGTTTAAGCCTTGATCTGGCTCTCGGACTGGGCGGTGTCCCGAGAGGACGTGTGATCGAGATATACGGACCGGAGTCCAGCGGTAAGACGACGGTGGCCCTCCATATGATATCGGAAGTGCAGAAGCAGGGCGGAATCGCCGGATTTATCGACGCGGAGCACGCCCTTGACCCGGTCTACGCGAAGAACATCGGGGTCGATATCGATGAACTCTATATCTCCCAGCCGGACAGCGGTGACCAGGCGCTGGAGATTGCGGAGACGATGGCGCGCTCCGGTGCGATCGACATTATTGTAATTGACTCTGTGGCAGCTCTTGTTCCGAAACAGGAGATCGAGGGCGATATGGGCGACAGCCATGTGGGACTGCAGGCAAGACTGATGTCCCAGGCACTCCGGAAGCTGACCCCGGTGATCAGCAAGTCCAACTGTGTTGTGATCTTTATCAACCAGCTCAGGGAGAAAGTCGGGGTAATGTTCGGAAATCCGGAGACCACGACCGGAGGCCGCGCCCTGAAATTCTATGCGTCCGTGCGGATGGATGTCAGAAGAATCGAGACATTAAAGCAGAGCGGGGAGATGGTGGGAAACCGGACCCGTGTGAAGATTGTGAAGAACAAGATCGCGCCGCCGTTTAAGGAGGCGGAGTTTGACATCATGTTCGGAAAGGGGATCTCAAGAGCCGGAGATATCCTGGACCTTGCGACCGGGATCGACCTGATCAAGAAGAGCGGAGCGTGGTACGCCTATGAGGGAGAGAAGATCGGACAGGGCAGGGAGAACGCGAAACTCTACCTGGAGAATCACCCGGAACTGATGGAGGAACTGGACAGGAAAGTGCGCGCCCACTATCACTTAAACGGTGAGGGAGAAGAACAGGAAGGGCAGGCAGGCCAGGACACCGGAGCACAGAAAAAGACAGCCGGGGCAAAGGCGCAGGCCGGAGCAGCAGGCGCGGGCAAAAAGGAGACGGAGAGTGAGTTTGCCCTTAAGAGCGGTGCCAGAGAATGATCGTAACGAAGATAGAACCCTGTACAAAGACCCGGTTTAAGGTGGATCTGGACGGAGAGTTTGCCTTTGTGCTCTACAAAGGCGAGCTCTCCCGCTTTGGAATACGGCAGGGAGAGGAGATCTCTTCTGAAACCGTTGGAACGATCAGGACAGAAGTCGTACAGAAACGGGCCAGGCTGCGGGCCCTGCACCTCTTAAGCGATATGGACCGGACAGAGTCCGCCCTGAGGGAAAAGCTCAGGCAGGGGCTCTATCCTCCGGATGCGGTGGACGGAGCCATCGAATACGTGCGGTCTTTCGGATATCTGGACGACGCCAGGTATGCCGAGAATTACGTGAGAAGCAGACAGGGGACAAAGAGCAGAAAGGAAATCCGTGCGGCTCTGCTTCAGAAGGGAGTCAGTGAAGAACAGATCAGTCTCGCCTTTGAGTTGTGCTGTGAGGAGGGCGGCGAGGAGGAGGCGGTGCGCCGCCTGATCCGGAAAAAAGGGTATGACCTGCGCAGTGCCGATGACGCTCAGATGCAGAAAATATACGGTTTTTTTGCGAGAAAAGGATTCCGCTGCGAGACCGTCCGTCAAGTAATACAAAATTATAATGAGGATGCTTGACATTGTTGTGAAAACAGTATAAAATTTAACTGTTGTATTTAAATATTATGTTATCAAAATATTATGTACAATGAAAACTGAATAAGGAGGTGCTCCTGTGCAGATAAGTTTAGGCTTATGTATAGCAATTGCCGTGGCCCTCGCATTGATAGTTGGGATTATCTCGCACTTTGCAACGGTCTCTAATCTGAAGAAAAACGCTCAGAGCAAGATCGGAAACGCGGAGACAAGAGCGAGAGAGATCATTGACGATGCTGTGAAAACTGCTGAAACAACGAAGAAGGAAGCTCTTCTTGAGGTGAAGGAAGAATCCATCCGGACGAAAAACGATCTCGAGAAGGAGACGAAGGAAAGAAGAGCGGAACTGCAGCGCTATGAGAAGAGAGTGCTCGCAAAGGAAGAGGCAGTTGACAAGCGCTCCGATGTTCTGGAACACAGAGAATCGAAGCTTGCGTCTAAGGAAGAACAACTTCGCCAGCGGGAAGCCAGGGTAGAAGAACTGAGTCAGAAACGTGTGCAGGAACTGGAACGAATCTCAGGACTTACCTCCGAACAGGCAAAAGAATATCTGTTGAAAACTGTTGAAGAAGATGTGAAGCATGACACTGCGAAGATAGTCAGAGAGCTTGAGGCTCAGGCGAAGGAGGACGCTGACAAGAAGGCGAAAGAGTATGTTGTCAACGCCATCCAGAGATGTGCCGCGGACCATGTCGCAGAGACGACGATCTCCGTCGTACAGCTCCCGAGCGATGAGATGAAGGGACGTATCATCGGCCGCGAGGGAAGAAATATCCGGACGCTGGAGACACTGACAGGCGTGGAACTGATTATTGACGATACGCCGGAAGCAGTTGTCTTATCCGGATTTGATCCGATTCGCCGCGAGGTGGCAAGAATTGCACTCGAGAGGCTGATCGTGGATGGACGTATCCATCCGGCGAGAATTGAGGAAATGGTAGAGAAGGCACAGAAGGAAGTCGACGCCATGATCCGGGAAGAGGGAGAGGCCGCAGCACTCGAAGTCGGAGTGCCGGGTATCCATCCGGAGCTGATCCGGCTCCTCGGGCGCATGAAGTTCAGAACAAGTTACGGACAGAATGCGCTGAAACATTCCATCGAGGTTGCGCAGCTCTCGGGACTGCTCGCAGCCGAGATCGGGCTGGACGTCAGAATGGCGAAACGTGCCGGACTGCTGCATGATATAGGAAAATCGATTGACCACGACGTAGAAGGGTCACATATCCAGATCGGTGTGGATCTCTGCAGAAAGTACAAGGAGTCCGCAACGGTGATTAATGCGGTGGAGGCGCATCACGGCGATGTAGAGCCTCAGACGCTGATTGCCTGCGTTGTGCAGGCTGCCGACACAATTTCGGCGGCACGGCCGGGCGCAAGGCGTGAGACAATTGAAACATACACCAACAGATTGAAACAGTTAGAAGAGATCACCAACCAGTTTAAAGGTGTGGAGAAATCTTTTGCCATCCAGGCGGGAAGAGAGATTCGTGTTATGGTAGTTCCAGAGCAGGTATCTGATGATGATATGGTGCTTCTGGCCAGGGATATAGCAAAGCAGATCGAATTCGAGCTTGAATATCCGGGACAGATTAAAGTCAATGTAATCCGTGAGTCACGGGCGACAGATTATGCAAAATAACTATGGATCATAACAGACAGATGCAAGATCAGCCCTTGTCGAAAGACGAGGGCTTTCTTTTTGTACAGGCGACGAGACAAAGCCCGGGCTTGCCCGAGGCCTTGGCGACCGCTTACAATCCCGGAACGTGCCGTCAGGCACTTCCGGTGATTGTACAGGCGATTTTAGAAGAAAAGATTTTAGAGTAGGAAAAGGAGAAAGATTATGGGAGAGCAGCACATTAAAAGACTGAACCGGGAACTGAAATTCAAGGGGAAAATTATCGATTTCTATCAGGATACGATCGAGGTTGACGGCAGTCACACAGTTATATGGGATTTTATCAAACATAAGGGTGCAGCCGCGGTTGTGCCGGTGACAGACGACGGAAAGATTCTCATGGTACGCCAGTACCGCAATGCCCTCGACCGGTATACGCTTGAGATTCCGGCGGGCGCCCTCGATGAGGAGAACGAGCCCGGGAGAGAATGCGCGTCCAGAGAGTTGGAGGAGGAGACCGGATACCGAAGCGACGATCTGGAATGGCTGATTACGCTGCGCACAACCGTTGCCTTCTGCAATGAGCGGATCGAGGTGTATGTGGCGAAAAATCTGATCCCGTCAAAGCAGCACCTTGACGAAGATGAGTTTATCGATCTGAAAGCATATTCTCTGGATGAGCTGAAGGAAAAGATCTTCAGCGGAGAGATCGAAGACTCGAAGACAGTGGCATCTCTTATGGCCTATGCTGTGAAATACGGAAAATAAGTATAATAAACATAATAAGCATAATGGAAATACCCCGGCATATAATGAAATATCCGACAGGGCGTGCGGTTTTGCGCGGACCGATCGAAAAAGGAGGCGCCATGAAGATGTTTCGTACAGGAAAGCAGCTGCTTGCTTTCTTTATGCCGGGGTTTCTTCTCGGCATTATTTATGTGAATTTCATCGCAAAAAAATATATGGCTGAGCCGGTGATTTTCAGCGACTATTTTCTGGAACAGTTTGCCGGGATGAAGATTGAAGAAAAGGAGTATATCTGGTATCTCCTCCGGCTGAGAGTGCTTCCGCTGCTTGTCCTGGGCGGTCTTTCCATGACGAAAGCCCGGAGGATCTCTGCTGCGCTGTTCCTTGTTTGGACGGGCATAACCGGCGGAATTCTGATCTCCGATGCTGCTTTGAATATGGGAATCCGGGGCAGCATTTTATGCGTGGTGGCGCTTCTGCCCCAGTTTCTGCTCTATGTTCCCGCATATCTTGTGATTCTTATGTACTGCTGGATGGCGCCGGGGAGCCGGTGGAACCGGCAGAAGACAGTCTTTGTGGTACTGACGATGTCAGCAGGAATTCTTCTGGAGCTGTATGTAAATCCGGTTCTTCTTAAGATCTTTCTGTCCGCCCTGTGAGAGAACGGTTTGGAAGAATCAGTACTGCCGCGGCAAGTCCTGTGATGACAAACTGGCTTGCAAGCAGCCCCCACAGATACCCGGTGATTCCAAAACGCGGAATCATCAGAAATACGCCTGCGATGCGGATGAGAAGCCCGGTCATGTTGATCAGAAAGGTGGCGCCGGTTTTCCCCAGTCCGTTGATGGCGCTGATCAGCGCGGAATTCGTGTACAGAAACGGGCAGATCCAGGCTAGTGTCAGTATGAATTTCCCCGCTGTGTCACTGTGGAACAGAAGCGTCCCGATGAGTTCGCCGAAGAGGAGGAAGAAAAGACAGCTGCCAAGTCCGAGGATGAAACAGCTTCCGGCGGCTCTTTTGAGCAGGCGGAAGACGCCGCTTCTGTTTCCGGATGCGCTCGTGGCGCTCACTGCGGGGAGGAGGACCGTACCCACCGAGTTTGTGATGGCGGAAGGAAACAGGATGCACGGAAGCGCCATCCCGGTGAGCACTCCGTAGAGGCTTAATGCTTCGCTTCCTGTCAGTCCGGAGAGTTTCAGGCAGGCGGGGATGGAAGCTGCCTCCACACTCTGAAGCAGCGTGACGGCTGTCCGGTTTGCAGTCAGAGGAAGGGAGAGACGGAGCAGTTCATTTAAGTTCTTCCGGGCTTCCCCGCGCGCAGGAGGTTTCGGCAAAGAGGCGCGGCGGGAAAGTGCCCGGGCGGAAAAGAGAGCGGCAAAGAACTCTCCCGCAGTGATTCCGGCTGCGGCCAGACTGACGGAGGGAACACGCCCGCTTTTGTCTATGGCGAGAAAGGCAAGGAGCACAAACAGGATCCGGGCAGTCTGCTCGACCAGCTGGCTGGCGGCAGGCAGACTTGTCTTCTGGAGCCCGAAGCTGTAGGCACAGATACAGCTGTGAACCGCAGCGCAGGGAACCGCATAGGAGATGATCAGGAGCATTTCCGCGCAGCGCGGATCGCCCAGAAAGGTGTCCGCGATGAACGCGGCGTTTCTCTGAATCAGAAGAAGCCCGATAGCAGACAGTGCCAGTGAGAGGCAAAGAGCGGTGATGAGCACGCTTTTTGCCTCTTTTTGCTTCCCGAGAGAAACTTTTTCTGCGACCATGCGGGATACCGCAGTCTGTATGCCTCCTGTTGTGACGGAGAGACAGAGCGTGTAGACGGGAAAGATCAGCTGGTAGAGCCCTACGTTTTCCTCGCCGAAAGCATGGCTTAAAAAGATCCGGAAAAAGAATCCCATCCCGCGGCTGATCAGTCCGGCGGCCGTCAGAATTGCGGCACCCCGGAAAAGTTTTTGTTTGACAGACATTGTATCATCCACCTTTTGGCAGACTTTTTACAGCATATGTCGGATAACGTCTTGACAGAACAGTGAGCGGGTGATATTCTACAAAAGTAAATCCTAGTAAAAAAGTAGGAAATAGACTTCCGAAGAAGGTGAGAGATTGAAACTGTCTACAAAAGGGAGATACGGTCTGCGCGCTCTGATCGATCTTGCCGGGAACTGCGGGGAGGCTCCGGTCTCGACTGCCAGCATCTCGGCCCGTCAGGATATCTCCGAGCGCTATCTGGAACAGCTGATGTCCATGCTGAAAAAAGCGGGGCTTGTGAAAAGCATCCGCGGCGCGTCAGGGGGATATGTTCTGGCGAAAGATATGAAGGAAATCTCGGTGGGAGATATTCTCCGCGCTCTGGAGGGCAGTCTGGAACCCGTGGAATGTGCGGGGCTTGACCCGGACGGCGAGTGCAGCATTTCGGACAGCTGTGTGACAAAGTATGTCTGGCAGAGAATCAACGAGAGCATCAGCCGCACGGTGGACGAGATCATGCTCGACCAGCTTGTGGAGGAGAGCCGGAAAAACTGCTGTTCCGGCACAGATAAAAGAGTGTGCAGAAATTAGAAATACAGGAATCATGCATGAAGAAATCAGGGATACGGAAATCCGGAAAACAGGCATGAAATCCAGATATGGAGGTACAGAAATGGACAGACTGATTTATCTTGACAATGCGGCGACGACAAAGACTTCGCCTGAGGCTGTGGAGGCGATGCTGCCGTATTTTACAGAACATTACGGCAACCCGTCCAGCGTTTACGGGTTTGCTGCCGCGAATAAAGAAGTAATCACACAGCAGAGGGAGATTATTGCAGGCGTTCTCGGGGCAAAGACCAATGAGATCTATTTCACGGCGGGCGGAACCGAGTCGGACAACTGGGCGCTGACTGCCGCGGCAGAGGCGTACGCATCGAAGGGAAAACACATCATCACAAGCAGAATCGAGCACCATGCCATCCTTCACACATGTGAGTATCTTGAGAAACGGGGATGTGAGGTGACGTACCTTGATGTGGATGAGAACGGACTGGTGGATCCGGAGGCAGTGGAGGCTGCCATCCGTCCGGATACGATTCTCATCTCTGTCATGTTTGCCAACAATGAGATCGGGACAATCCAGCCGATCCGGGAGATCGGAAAGATCGCAAGAGAGCACGGCGTCCTGTTTCACACAGACGCGGTGCAGGCGTTCGGCCAGGTGCCGATCAATGTGGACGAGTGCTGCATTGACATGTTAAGCGCAAGCGGGCACAAGTTAAACGGCCCGAAGGGGATCGGATTCCTCTATATCAGAAAAGGAGTGAAGATCCGTTCCTTTATCCACGGCGGAGCCCAGGAGAGGAAACGCCGCGCCGGTACAGAGAACGTGCCTGGCATCGTGGGACTTGGAAAAGCGGTGGAACTGGCGGCAGCGTCCATGAAGGAGAGATCGGAAAAAGAGACAAAGCTCAGAGACTATCTGATCGGCCGGATCGAGAGCGAGATCCCGTACTGCAGACTGAACGGAGACCGGACAAAACGTCTTCCGAACAATGTGAATTTCAGCTTCCGGTTTATTGAGGGAGAGTCACTTCTTATCATGCTGGATATGAAGGGAATCTGCGCATCCAGCGGCTCGGCGTGCACATCGGGTTCCCTTGACCCGTCCCATGTGCTGCTTGCCATCGGCCTTCCCCATGAGATCGCCCACGGCTCGCTCAGGATGACTCTCGGCGCGGATACGACAAAGGAAGATCTGGACTACACAGTGGACTGCTTAAAAGAGATTGTGGCACAGCTTCGGAGTATGTCGCCGCTCTACGAGGACTTCGTGAAAAAGCAGGGAAATCACTGAGAAAACCAGGAATGAAAACCGACAGTCAGAAAAAGTAGGAAAAGTCAGGAGATAAAAGGAGGAGACGACAGATGTATACAGAAAAGGTAATGGATCATTTTCAGCATCCGAGAAATGTAGGAGAGATCGAGAACGCCAGTGGTGTGGGCACGGTCGGCAACGCAAAGTGCGGGGATATCATGAGAATCTATCTTGATATTGATGAAAATCAGATCATCCGGGATGTGAAGTTCAAGACATTCGGCTGCGGTGCGGCGGTTGCAACAAGCAGCATGGCAACGGAGCTTGTGAAGGGAAAGAACATCCAGGAGGCAATGCAGGTGACGAACAAGGCGGTTATGGAGGCTCTCGACGGACTTCCGCCGGTGAAGGTTCACTGCTCCCTTCTCGCCGAGGAGGCGATCCATGCCGCACTCTGGGATTATGCCGAGAAGAACGGCATCAAGATCGAAGGACTTGAGAAACCGAAATCAGATATCCACGAGGGTGAGGAAGAGGAAGAAGAGGAATACTGATGAGCAGAGTTGTCGTGGGAATGTCGGGCGGCGTGGACTCTTCTGTGGCCGCCTACCTTCTGAAAGAGCAGAGGTATGACGTGATCGGCGTTACGATGCAGATCTGGCAGGATGAGGACGCCTGTTCTGTGGAGGAAAACGGCGGATGCTGCGGACTCAGCGCGGTGGAAGACGCGCGCAGGGTGGCCGCGGCGCTTGAGATCCCCTATTATGTGATGAACTTTAAAAAAGAATTCCGCGAGAATGTGATCGACTACTTTACTGCCGAGTATTTAAGCGGACGTACCCCTAACCCGTGCATTGCATGCAACCGGTATGTAAAGTGGGAAGCACTTCTGAACCGGAGTCTGGCAATCGGAGCGGACTACATCGCCACAGGACATTACGCGGGTGTGGAGAAACTCCCCAACGGACGGTACGCACTGAAGCGCTCCGCCACGCCGGCAAAAGACCAGACGTATGCCCTTTACAATCTGACCCAGGAGCAGTTAAGGCGCACACTCATGCCTGTGGGAGCATATTCCAAGGATGAGATCCGGGCCATTGCGGAGAAGATCGGTCTGGCCGTGGCGGACAAGCCGGACAGCCAGGATATCTGTTTTGTGCCGGACGGCGATTACGCCTCCTTTATCCGGGAGAACACAGGCCGGGAGATCCCGGAAGGAAATTTCGTCACCGCAGACGGAAAGGTGCTCGGACGGCATAAAGGGATTATTCACTACACCGTAGGACAGCGGAAAAAGCTGGGACTCTCCCTGGGACATCCGGCCTTCGTGCTTGAGATCCGCCCGGAGACAAACGAGGTGGTGATCGGCACCTATGAGGAGTCTCTGACAGACACTGTCCGCGCAGACAGGCTCAACTTCATGAGCGTGGAAGATCTGGACGGGCCGAAGCGGGTGTTCGCGAAGATCCGCTACAACCACCGGGGCGCCTGGTGCACGGTGGAAAAAACGGGAGAAGATCAGGTTGTCTGTCACTTTGAAGAGCCCCTTCGGGCGGTGACTCCCGGACAGGCGGTGGTGTTCTATGACGGAGACTATGTATTGGGAGGAGGAACCATACTATGACGCATACATGTTCTGTGCAGGGAAATGCGCGGGGAAAACTTCCGGTTTCAAGCGACTCCCACATGCACACCGCATTCTCCACGGACAGCAGCACTCCGGTGCGCAGCATGCTCGACGAGGCGGTGAGAAGAGGGCTTGACTCGGTGTGCATCACTGATCATCTGGATCTTGATTTTCCGCCGGATGAAGAGCTGGGGCCGGATCCGTTCCGGCTGGATCTTGCGTCCTACTGGAGCACACTGAGCGGGATCCGGGAAGAGTACCGGGGAAGGTTAAATGTAAGGATCGGCATTGAGATCGGACTGCAGTCCCATCTGGGGGAGGCGTATAAGGAGATCGTGAACCGGTGGCCGTTTGATTTTGTCATCGGCTCTCTCCATCTTGTCAACGGCATGGATCCCTATTACGGAAAGGCGTTTGAAGGCAGAACCGATGCGGACGTGTACCGGGATGCGTTTCTGGAGACGCTGGAGTGCATCAGCCGGGTCCGCGACTTTGATTCCCTGGGACATCTGGACTATGTAGTCCGCTACGGGAGAAACAGGGCGCAGGAGTATTCCTACAGAAGATTCGCCGGCGAGATCGACGCGGTCTTAAAAAAGCTCATCGAAGAGGGAAAAGGACTGGAGATGAATATGGGGGGATTCAAGTACGGACTTGGATTCTGCAATCCCCATCCGGACGTGCTGAAACGATACAGGGAGCTCGGCGGAGAGATCGTGACCGTTGGGGCGGATGCCCACCGTCCGGAGCATGTGGCATACGCCTATGAGCGGGCGGGGGAGATCTTAAGCAGCTGCGGGTTCCGCTATTACGCTGTGTTTGAGGGCCGCAGGCCGGTTTTTTATCCGGTCGGCGGATGAGCCTGAAAATGTGGAAATCCAGGAGCATGAAAAGGGCCCGGAATGAGAAAAATATAATTGGGTCTTGAATTTTTGTTCCTGTTTTAGTACAATTATGTCAGTTGATGAATCCTTAACAAACTCCATGATAAGGATTCATTAGTTATGGCTGTTTTCAGCTAAAATATTTTTTCAAACTTTTAGGAGGAATTAATCATGGCAGTAAAAGTAGCGATTAATGGATTTGGACGTATCGGACGTCTCGCTTTCAGACAGATGTTTGGAGCTGAGGGATTTGAGATCGTAGCTATCAACGACCTGACATCCCCGAAAATGCTGGCTCACTTACTGAAATATGACTCAACACAGGGCAAATATGCACTGGCTGACAAGGTTGAGGCTGGAGAAGACTCCATCACAGTTGACGGAAAAGAGATCAAGATCTACGCAAAAGCTGACGCTAAAGAGCTTCCGTGGGGAGAGATCGGCGTTGACGTAGTTCTGGAGTGTACAGGATTCTACACATCCAAAGCAAAAGCACAGGCTCACATCGAGGCAGGCGCTAAGAAGGTTATCATCTCCGCTCCGGCAGGAAATGACCTTCCGACAATCGTTTACAATGTAAACCACGACACACTGACAAAGGATGACGACATTATTTCCGCAGCATCCTGTACAACAAACTGCCTTGCACCGATGGCTAAGGCTCTGAATGATCTTGCACCGATCAAATCCGGTATCATGTGCACAATCCACGCTTACACAGGCGATCAGATGACACTTGACGGACCGCAGAGAAAAGGCGATCTGAGAAGATCACGTGCAGCAGCATGCAACATCGTTCCGAACAGCACAGGAGCAGCTAAGGCTATCGGCCTTGTTATCCCGGAACTGAACGGCAAGCTCATCGGATCTGCTCAGCGTGTTCCGACTCCGACAGGATCCACAACAATCCTGACAGCAGTTGTTGAGGGCGAAGTTACAGTTGATCAGATCAACGCAGCTATGAAGGCAGCAGCTAACGAGTCCTATGGATACAACACAGACGAGATCGTTTCCAGCGATATCGTTGGTATGACATACGGTTCTCTGTTCGATGCTACACAGACAATGGCTCTTCCGGTTGGCGACGGCACAACAGAGGTTCAGGTTGTTTCATGGTATGACAACGAGAACTCTTACACAAGCCAGATGGTAAGAACAATCAAATACTTCGGAAAACTTCTTGAGGCTTAATTCTCCGCATAGAGGACAGGCAGTCAGGAAATGATTCTGAATCATTGACTCACAATGGGGTCCGGTCTTATTGTTGGACCGGATCCTGTTTTTCATTTCGCGGAAATCCGGATTCCCGCGAAGCAGCACTCTCTGCAATGTGCGCCGCGGCGCGCATTCTGCAGCAGGTAAGTAATAATTTCAGGAGGCTATGAAAATGGCAGCACTTAACAAAAAATCAGTGGACGATATCAATGTGAAGGGCAAGAGAGTCCTTGTAAGATGCGACTTCAATGTACCGCTTCAGGACGGAAAGATCACGGATGAGAACCGTATCGTTGCAGCACTCCCGACGATCAAAAAACTGATCGCTGACGGCGGAAAGGTGATCCTCTGCTCACACCTCGGAAAACCGAAGGGAGAGCCGAAGCCGGAGCTTTCTCTCGCGCCGGTTGCAGTGAGACTTTCCGAGCTCCTCGGACAGGAAGTAAAATTCGCGGCTGATCCGGAAGTAGTCGGACCGAACGCGAAGGCAGCTGTAGAGGCGATGAAGGACGGCGACGTTGTGCTTCTCGAGAACACACGTTACAGAGCAGAAGAGACAAAGAACGGAGAGGCATTCTCCAAAGAGCTGGCTTCTCTCTGCGACGTATTCGTAAACGATGCGTTCGGAACCGCTCACAGAGCACACTGCTCAAACGTAGGAGTGACACAGTATGTTGATACAGCAGTTGTAGGTTACTTAATGCAGAAAGAGATCGACTTCCTCGGAAACGCTGTAGAGAACCCGGAGAGACCGTTTGTGGCGATCCTTGGAGGCTCCAAAGTTTCCAGCAAGATTTCCGTAATCAACAACCTGCTTGAGAAAGTGGATACACTGATCATCGGCGGCGGAATGTGCTTTACATTCACAAAAGCGCAGGGCGGAAACGTAGGAAATTCCCTTCTTGAGGAGGACTACCTTCAGTACGCGCTTGACATGATTAAAAAGGCAGAGGAAAAAGGAGTAAAACTTCTTCTTCCGGTTGACGCTGTTGCGGCGGACGCATTCTCCAATGATGCTAATACCAAGGTTGTGCCGCAGAACGAGATTCCGGACGGATGGATGGGACTTGACATCGGACCGGAGACTGCAAAGATGTATGCAGAGGCTGTTAAAACAGCCAAGACTGTTGTATGGAACGGACCGATGGGATGCTTCGAGATGCCGAAGTTTGCTGACGGGACAAAGACAGTTGCAGAAGCGCTTGCAAATACAGACGCTGTGACAATCATCGGCGGCGGTGACTCCGCTGCGGCTGTAAACCAGCTCGGCTACGGCGACAAGATGACACATATTTCCACAGGCGGCGGCGCTTCCCTTGAGTTCCTGGAAGGAAAGGAACTGCCGGGCGTGGCAGCGGCTAACGACCGATAAGCGGCGAGTCTGATTCAATTACTGCGTCAGATGCGGCTCGATGTACCTGTTTTCGTACGGCTTCGCCGCATCTGCCTTGTATATGCAACACCTCCGCCGCACCCGGGAAGTGAGGTGCGGCGGATTATAATCACATAATATAAGGGAGATAAGAAAAATGGCAAGAAAGAAAATTATTGCAGGCAACTGGAAAATGAATAAAACACCGAGTGAGGCGGTTGCTCTTGTCGAAGAACTCAAACCCCTCGTTGCAAACGATGAAGTCGACGTAGTATTCTGCGTTCCGGCGATCGACATCGTGCCGGTTGTTGAGGCGACAAAGGGAACAAACATCCAGGTTGGCGCTGAGAACATGTATTTTGAGGAGAGCGGAGCCTACACAGGCGAGATCGCTCCGAATATGCTCGTTGACGCAGGGGTGAAATATGTTGTTCTCGGACACTCCGAGAGAAGAGATTACTTCGGAGAGACAAACGAGGATGTAAACAAAAAGGTACTTAAAGCATTTGAGCACGGAATCACACCGATCATGTGCTGCGGCGAGACTCTTGAGCAGAGAGAGCAGGGCGTGACAATTGACTTCATCCGCCAGCAGGTAAAAGTCGGCCTTCAGAATGTGACGGCTGACCAGGCAAAGGCTATGGTAATTGCTTACGAGCCGATCTGGGCGATCGGAACAGGAAAGACTGCCACAACAGAGCAGGCTGAGGAAGTGTGCAAAGGCATCCGCGAGTGCATCGCTGAGGTTTACGACGAGGCGACAGCAGAGGCAATCCGCATCCAGTACGGCGGATCTGTAAACGCAGGAAACGCTGCAGAACTGTTCGCGCAGCCGGACATTGACGGCGGACTTGTGGGAGGAGCTTCCCTGAAGGCTGACTTTGGAAAGATCGTAAATTATAAATAAAAGATCCGGTTTTACAGACACGTTCGACCGGATGCATTCTGGGAAAAATGAGGCAGATGAATCCCGCTGATTCATCTGCCTTTCGCTTTGTGACAGGTTTGCCAAAACGACTGTTTATACTGAGGGAAACAAAGCTGACACAAAAGAGAAAGGGCAGGATACAGATGAGTGAATGGAATACAGAGTTTCACGGGATTGGAGTTCAGTGCTCGGACAGAATGATAAGAGTGAAAAATGATGATGCGCTGGCAGGTTTTCTCTCGGACCCGGACACGAAGGGGGCGCTGCTTGTCGCGAAGTATGCCCGCGCGCTGTACGAAAAAGAGATGGGAAAGCCGATTGCAATCACAGAGGATTCTCTGGCGATCGAGATACTGGGACATGTATATGCCGGGACGTTCGCGGAGATTGCGGAGAAATTCCATGTGCCGGTTTTAAAGACGGTGATGGGAAAGATCAGAGAGCGGACAGACATTATCGACTGTGGGGAGCGTGAGGTGGACAATAACCGTTTTGTGTGGGATGAGCTGGAGCATATGAAGCTGAAAAATATCATATACACAATGTGCGGCAGGATGGCATGACGGTTTGGCGCGGCTGAACGAAAGCTGTCACACGATATCACGATATCTTATGCGATATCTTCCGCAAATGTAATTGAAAAATCGGATAAAAACGGGTACAATAGGTAACGGAGCAAAAGAGCTTTAAATGGAAAGATAAAGGAGATATGGATATGAGTAAGAAACCAACCGTATTGATGATATTAGACGGCTACGGCTTAAGAGCCGATGAAAAGGGAAATGCTGTGGCTGAGGCAAATACACCTGTAATGGACAAGCTGATGAAGGAATGCCCCTTCGTGAAAGGAAACGCAAGCGGAATGGCAGTGGGGCTTCCGGAAGGACAGATGGGAAACTCCGAGGTCGGCCATCTGAATATGGGCGCGGGCCGTATCGTTTACCAGGATCTCACAAAGATCACAAAGGCGATCCAGGACGGAGATTTTTTTGAGAATAAGGCGCTTCTCGCAGCGTGTGAGAACGTGAAGAAGAACGATTCTTCTCTTCACATGATGGGACTTGTCTCCGACGGCGGAGTACACAGCCATAATACACATATCTACGGACTTCTTGAGCTGGCGAAGAGACAGGGAATTAAGAACGTATATGTACACTGCTTCATGGACGGGCGCGACACACCTCCGGCATCGGGCAAAGAGTTCTTAGAGGAGCTTGAGGCGAAGATGAAAGAGATCGGCGTGGGAGAGATCGCTACGGTTTCCGGACGTTACTATGCGATGGACAGAGACAACCGCTGGGACCGCGTGGAGCGTGCCTATAAGGCTCTTGTCAAAGGAGAGGGCGTGGAGGCTTCCTCCGCGACAGAAGGAATCCAGGCGTCTTACGACAATGACAAGACGGATGAGTTCGTGGAGCCCATTGTCGTGATGAAGGACGGAGCTCCCACTGCGACGGTGAAGGACGGCGACTCCATGATCTTCTTTAACTTCCGCCCGGACCGCGCAAGAGAGATCACGAGAACATTCTGCGACGATGAGTTCAGCGGATTTGAAAGAGGAGAGAGAGTAAAGACCACATTTGTCTGCTTTACAGACTATGACGTAACAATTGAAAACAAGCTGGTTGCTTTTGTAAAAGAGGAGATCACAAACACATTCGGAGAGTTCCTTGCGGCGAACGGAATGAAGCAGGCCCGTATTGCAGAGACAGAAAAGTATGCGCACGTTACTTTCTTCTTCAACGGCGGTGTTGAGGAGCCGAATCCGGGAGAGGACAGAATCCTTGTGAAATCCCCGAAGGTTGCCACATACGATCTGAAGCCGGAGATGAGCGCATACGAGGTGTGCGACAAGCTTGTAGAGGCGATCAAGTCAGAGAAATACGATGTGATCATCATCAACTTTGCAAATCCGGACATGGTAGGACACACAGGTGTGGAAGCTGCTGCGGTGAAGGCCATCGAGGCGGTTGACGAGTGCGTCGGAAAAGCGGTCGTCGCCATCAAGCAGGTGGATGGACAGATGTTTATCTGCGCGGATCACGGAAATGCAGAGCAGCTTATCGACGAGGAGACGGGAGAGCCGTTCACCGCTCATACGACAAACCAGGTGCCGTTTATTCTTGTAAACGCAGACCGTTCATACGGATTAAGAGAAGGCGGATGCCTTGCGGATATTGCGCCTACACTGATTGATCTGATGGGGATGGAGCAGCCGAAAGAGATGACAGGAAAATCCCTGCTCGTCAGATAAACGAAGTCTGACTGCAAACAGGCGAAATTGAAAATGCAGATGACATCTGAGATACAGATAGATGGAAGCAGCAATATACTCAAATCAGAAACATAACAGGAAAGATACGGCAGAGGCACGGCAGAAAAATACCGCGCCTCTGCCGTGATTATACCCGGGAAAGGGGGAATGGCGCAGTGCGCGAGAAACTGACGAAAAGCGATGTGGAAAAGATTCAGGCGGAGATCGAACACCGAAAGCTTGTGGAGAGAAAAGAGCTCATCGAGGCCGTGAAGGAAGCGCGCTCCCACGGAGACTTAAGCGAGAACTTTGAGTACCACGCCGCCAAAAAAGAGAAGAACAGAAACGAGAGCCGGATCCGGTATCTGGAAAGAATGCTCAAGACAGCCGTCATTGTGGAAGACACATCGAAAGAAGACGAGGTAGGGCTTAACAATACGGTGGAGATCTACTGCGAGGACGACGATGAGGTGGAGACATACCGTATCGTGACTTCGGTCAGGGGAAGCTCCTTAAACGGCCTTGTCAGCATAGAGTCCCCCATCGGAAAGGCGCTGCTCGGACACAGGGAAGGCGATCGGGTCTATGTGAAAGTAAACGATGACTACGGTTACTATGTGGTTATCCGCAAAGTAATCAAGACAGAGAGCGAGGCGGACGATCATATCCGCAGTTTCTGAATAAAGATTCTGAAGTTTACATGAGATTCAGAAGGGAGAACAGATACAGAAGGGAGAACACGCGATGAAAACAGAAACCGCACTGTTTGACCTGGACGGGACACTGACGGATTCCGGGCCGGGCATCATGAACAGTATCCGGTACGCGCTTACGAAATCCGGAATCGCCGTGCCGGGAGAGGATGTGCTGCGCACATTTATCGGGCCTCCGCTCAAAGAGCAGTTTGAGAAAGTCTTCGGGCTTGACAGCCGGGAAGGCGCGGAGATGGTCGTAAAGTACAGAGAATATTACAGCGAGAAAGGCATCTACGAGAACCGGGTCTACGACGGCGTGCCGGAGATGCTCGGACGGCTGAGAGACGCGGGAATCCGGGTTCTCATGGCAACGTCCAAACCGGAGATATTTGCGAAGCGGATCGCCGATCATTTTGATTTTGCGAAATATTTTGACTTTATCGGCGGGGCGTGCATGGACGGGACAAGGACAGACAAATATGAGGTGATTGAGTACGTGTTGAGTTCCGGCGGCTCTTTGGAGCGGTCTTTGGTACCGGTTTCAGTGAACCGGGAGAGTACGGTGATGGTCGGCGACCGGAGCCATGACATAACCGGTGCTAAAAAGGCCGGGATTCACAGTCTGGGTGTCCTCTACGGATACGGTTCAGAAGAAGAGCTTCACGCGGCAGGCGTGGAGCGTATTGCGAAAACTCCCGGCGAGGCGGCTGATATTATTCTCGGCGTCTGATAGCGCGCTGACGCCAATAAGGTTTTTTACAAAAATTTTTCAAAGAACAGAGAATATCTTTTACATCTGATTTCTATAATAAAACTGCAGGGAACTGCAGAAAATACGGATTAGACAGACAAAAAAGAAATGAGGGATCAGAATGTACAAAGGAATATGGAATTTTATTACAAAATATATGGATGAGAGCCACGCGGTATCTGTGTTCCTTCCGGTGATGATCGTCGGGTGGACACTGGCGGGACTTCTGGCTGGTATTGCCGTATGTGCCGTTACCGGTACTGCGCTTCTGACGGCGCTGGCGGATCTTGTGTGCGCGGGCGGCTACGCGGGCCTGATATTCGGACTGTTCGGAGGAGCGTTTTTCCTCTTCAGAAAAGGAATTTAATACAAGAAAAAACTGCAGGAAGAAAGAGTTCAAAACCTCCTTCCTGCAGTTTTTTTATTGATTCCTGCGGCAGCCGCAGGAATTTTCCCCTTTTTGCAGGCCGCAGTCTGTATTGAATTCATGACAGTTTTATTTTTATGAAGCTGCCTTTTCTTTCTCCTGATCTTCCTCCATGCTGCAGGAAATCCCGTCCTCTGGAGAAACTTTTTTTTCAATGCCCGCCTTCTCTGCTTCGGCATTTTCTGCCTCCGCCTTCTCCTGCGCCTCCAGATTCTTAAAGGCAGTGGAGAGCATCAGCTTAATACGGTTCAGCTGGTTTACCTCGCTTGCGCCCGGGTCAAAGTCGATGGCAACCACATTGGAGTGAGGATAACGTCTTCTCAGCTCCTTGATAACGCCCTTGCCGACGACATGGTTCGGCAGGCATGCAAACGGCTGCGTACACACGATGTTTCCGGCTCCGCTGTGAATCAGCTCCAGCATCTCTCCGGTTAAGAACCATCCCTCTCCGGTCTGGTTTCCGATGGAGACGATATCAGAAGCCATCTTCGCCAGATCCTCGATGTGTGCCGGCGGTGTGAAGTGTTTGCTCTCGGCAAAGGCCTTTGTCGCCGGTGATCTGAGCCACTCTACGGCACGGATGCCAAGGTTTCCGATCAGTGCCTTTGACTTCTTGAATCCCAGGTGGGAGACTTTGAAGTTCTGGTTGTAGAAGCAGTACTGCATAAAGTCGATCAGGTCGGGAACGACTGCCTCGGCTCCCTCTGCCTCCAGAAGATCCACAAGGTGGTTGTTCGCCGCGGGCAGGAACTTGACAAGAATCTCGCCTACCACGCCGACTCTCGGCTTTTTGATATCCAGAATCTCGATATTGTCAAAATCCCGGATGATGTCGCGGCAAAGCTTCTTAAACTGCCGGCGGGACGGATATCCCTCGGATACAAACTTCTGGCATACTTTTACCCACTTGCGGTGTAAGGCATTTACCGAGCCGGGAACCGCCTCATAGGGGCGCATCCGGTACACACACTTCATGAAGATGTCGCCGAACACTGCCGCGTACGCAATGCGGACGGCCAGCGGCAGGGTGATCTTGAATCCGGGGTTTGCCTCCAGTCCGCTTAAGTTGATGGAGATAACCGGAATGTGTCCGTAACCCGCTTTCTTGAGCGCCCTGCGGATAAATCCGATATAGTTGGACGCACGGCATCCGCCTCCGGTCTGGCTGATGATGACCGCCAGATGATCGGTGTCGTACTGGCCGGAAAGGATGGCGTCCATGATCTGGCCGACGACGATCAGCGACGGGTAGCAGGCGTCGTTGTTTACATATTTCAGCCCCATGTCCACGGCCTGTCTGTTGTCGTTTGGAAGCACTTCGATCTTGTAGCCGGCCGCCTTGAAGGCCGGTTCCAGAAGCTCAAAGTGGATCGGCGACATCTGGGGGCAGAGGATCGTATGGGTCTTGCGCATTTCCTTTGTGAAGGGCACTTTCTCGATGGATGCCGGACGGATGGTGCGCTCGGTCTTTCTCTGTTCACGCACACGGATCGCTGCCAGCAGGGAGCGCACGCGGATGCGGGCAGCGCCCAGGTTGTTGACTTCGTCGATCTTCAGCGTTGTATAGATCTTGTCTGATCCGGTCAGGATGTCTGCCACCTGGTCCGTGGTCACGGCGTCGAGGCCGCAGCCGAAGGAGTTTAACTGGATCAGATCAAGGTTCTCTGTCGTCTTTACATAGTTCGCCGCAGCGTAGAGTCTGGAGTGGTACATCCACTGATCCATGACATTAAGCGGACGCTCCACCTGATGCAGGTGGGAAACCGAGTCCTCAGTCAGCACGGCGATGTTGTAGGAAGTGATCATCTCCGGCAGTCCGTGGTTGACCTCCGGGTCGATGTGGTACGGACGTCCCGCAAGCACGATGCCCCGGCTGCCTGTCTCGTTCAGGAATCGGATCGTCTCCTCGCCTTTCTTCCGCATGTCCTCCCGGCAGGCGGCAAGTTCGTTCCAGGCGTCGTGAACCGCGGAACGGATCTCATCATCCGAGAGGGAGAATTTCTTCCCGAGCTCGTCGATGAGCCGGTAGGAGATGGTCTCCTCGCTCTGCAGGGAGAGGAACGGATGAATGAAATCCACCTCTCCGTTTACGATGGGGTCCATGTTGTTCTTAATGTTCTCCGGGTAGGAGGTGACGATGGGACAGTTGTAGTGGTTGTTTGCCTCTTCAAACTCGTTGCGCTCATAGGGAACGGACGGGTAGAAGATATGCTTCACGCCTTTATTGATCAGCCACTGTACATGTCCGTGGGCCAGCTTCGCCGGATAACACTCGGATTCGCTCGGGATGGACTCGATGCCCAGTTCGTAAATCTTCCTCGTGGAGGACGGGGAGAGAACGACACGGAAGCCGAGTTTCGTGAAAAAGGTAAACCAGAACGGATAGTTCTCGTACATGTTCAGAACTCTCGGGATACCGATCACGCCCCGCTTCGCCTCCTCTTCGGAGAGAGGCTCGTAGTCAAAGTAGCGGTGAAGCTTGTAGTCGAACAGGTTCGGCATGGTGTTTTTGGATTTCTCCTTGCCGAGACCGCGCTCGCAGCGGTTGCCGGTGATGAACTTTCTTCCGCCGCTGAAATGGTTGATCGTAAGGCGGCATGTGTTCGTACATCCGCGGCATTTTGTCATTGTGGTCGAGTATTCCAGCTCTTTGATCTCATCGATGGAGAGCATGGTTGTACCTTCGCATTCGGTATATCTCTCCCGGGCGATCAGAGCCGCGCCGAAAGCGCCCATGATGCCGGCGATATCCGGACGGATGGCCTCGCAGTCCGCGATCTTTTCAAAGCTTCTGAGCACGGCGTTGTTGTAGAACGTACCTCCCTGGACAACGATGTGGTTTCCGAGTTCGGACGCGCTGGACACTTTGATTACCTTGAAGAGCGCGTTCTTGATCACCGAGTATGCCAGTCCGGCGGAGATGTCCGCCACGGAAGCACCCTCTTTCTGCGCCTGTTTTACCTTGGAGTTCATAAACACCGTACAGCGGGTCCCCAGATCGATAGGGTTCTGGGCGTAGAGCGCCTCGTGGGCGAAATCCTCTACCGTGTAGTTCAGTGATTTCGCAAATGTCTCGATAAAGGAACCGCAGCCGGAAGAACACGCCTCGTTTAACTGGACGCTGTCCACGGTCTGGTTCTTGATCTTAATGCATTTCATATCCTGTCCGCCGATGTCCAGGATACAGTCTACGTCCGGCTCAAAGAACGCGGCCGCATAGTAGTGGGCGACTGTCTCTACCTCGCCCTCGTCCAGCATAAGCGCTGCCTTTATGAGCGCCTCGCCGTATCCTGTGGAGCAGGAGTGGACGATTTCCACGCCTTCGGGGAGCAGCTCTGAGATCTCTTTGATGGCAGCGATCGTTGTGCCGAGGGGATCTCCGTCGTTTCCGTGATAGTAGGAGTACAGAAGCGTTCCGTCCTCGCCCACAAGGGCTGCCTTTGTAGTAGTCGATCCGGCGTCAATTCCGAGAAATGCCTTCCCGCGGTAGGTGGACAGGTCTTTGACAGGAACCTGATGCTTCGCGTGGCGCGCAGTGAACTCTTCGTATTCCGCGTTTGTGGCAAACAGAGGTTCCAGACGCTCCACCTCGATTTCCATCTTCACTTTCCTTGCGAGACGGTTCTGAAGTTCGCGGAGGGAAACCGGCGTGTCCTTCTTGGAGTTGAGGGCAGAGCCGATTGCCGCGAACAGGTGAGAGTGATTCGGAGCGATTGTGTGCTCGTCATCCAGTTTCAGTGTGCGGATGAAAGCGGCGCGCAGCTCGGATAAAAAGTGAAGCGGTCCGCCGAGAAAAGCCACATGTCCGCGGATCGGCTTGCCGCAGGCGAGCCCGCTGATCGTCTGGTTGACAACCGCCTGGAAAATGGACGCAGCCAGGTCTTCTTTGGATGCGCCGTCGTTGATCAGAGGCTGGATGTCGGATTTTGCAAACACACCGCAGCGCGCTGCGATGGAGTAGAGTGCCTTGTAGTTTTTCGCATATTCGTTCAGACCGGATGCGTCTGTCTGAAGAAGCGATGCCATCTGGTCGATGAAAGAACCGGTTCCACCGGCGCAGACTCCGTTCATACGCTGCTCCACGTTGCCGCCCTCAAAGTAGATGATCTTCGCATCTTCGCCGCCGAGCTCAATGGCGACGTCTGTCTGGGGCGCGTAATCCTGGAGCGCCGTGGAAACAGCGATAACTTCCTGTACAAAGGGAATGTCCAGATTTTTTGCAAGAGTCAGGCCGCCGCTTCCGGTGATGACCGGGGAGACCTGGATCGGTCCGAGCTTGTAGAGCGCGCGTCCGAGCAGGTCGGAGAGCGTCTCCTGGATATTGGCATAATGCCGTTCATAATCAGAAAAGAGCACTTCGTTTTCTTCGTCCAGAATCGCAATCTTGACTGTAGTGGAACCGATATCGATTCCGAGAGTATGTAATTCTTTCAGATTCATCGTATGATCTCCAATCTTTCGTAATTAATAATTTATATGAGTTATTACCTATTTAATGCAACTCAGTATTTTGCAACAAGTTACATTATACGACAGAATATTTAAAAAGACAATTGTTATTATTATGAGGGTTTTCAAAATAATGCCAGGTCTTATGGATAAAATATATAAAGATCGTGTTAAACCCTTGAAAAGGGGTAACATGTGTTTGACAAACGGTTGTGTGGACGGTACAATTGTAGAGGATTGAAAATCAAAACAGATATGGCGCGGGAACCATTCCGGCGCCGGAAAGTAAGGGGTAATATATTTGAACTGGCTTGACAAAATGGAGAGAAAAATAGGGAGGTTTGCGATCCCGAATCTGACGGTCTATCTGCTTGCCGGATATGTAATCGGATACTTTGTGATTCTGCTGATGCCCCGGCTCGTTCTGTGGCTGACGCTGGAACCCGCTCTGATTTTGAGGGGACAGGTGTGGAGGCTCATTTCCTGGGTTTTAATCCCGCCGACGACCAACCTGATCTCCCTTGTTTTTCTTGTGCTTCTGTATTATTCGCTGGGAAGCGTGCTGGAGCGCACGTGGGGAACTTTCCGGTATAATGTCTATATTTTTTCGGGGATTTTCTTCACTGTGATTGCGGTGTTTATTTTGTACGCCGTGTACTATTTCGTCTTCGGAGTTGAGATGCCTCTTTCCTCGGTGGGACTGATCAGCACGAACTATATCACGATGTCCATCTTCCTTGCCTTTGCGGCGATTTATCCGGACATGGAAGTGCTCCTGTACTTTATCCTTCCGATTAAGATGAAATGGATGGCGATTGTCTATGCGGTGATGGCGCTCTACTATTTCGTCCGCGGTGGGGTCGGAGAGCGCGTGGCGATTGCTGCATCGCTTCTCAACTTTGTGATCTTTTTCCTGTCCGGCCGCAATACACGGCGCTTCGGGCCGAAGGAGAGGGCGAGAAAGGCCAGGTTTAAGCAGCAGTCCGCCCCGCATATGAAGTATTCGGGCGGTGCGAAGCACAGGTGCGCGGTGTGCGGGCGCACGGAACTGGATGATCCGTGTCTTGAATTCAGATTCTGTTCCAAGTGCAACGGGAATTACGAATACTGTCAGGATCATCTCTTTACACATCAGCATGTGAAGTAAGACGCACAAAGTACAGACGCTTTGCCGGGGGTTACAAAAAGGACTGAAAACAGGTACCTGCTTACAGGGAATCAGATTTTTTAAGGAGAGGATATTTATGAAGAAAACAAAGGTTGTATGTACAATGGGCCCGAACACAAACGATAAGGAGTTGTTAAGAGCGCTTATTAAAAACGGCATGGATGTGGCGAGATTCAACTTCTCCCACGGCGACCATGAAGAGCATAAATTCAGAATGGATCTGTTAAAGCAGCTCCGCGAGGAAGAACACACAAACACGGCGATCCTTCTTGACACGAAGGGACCGGAGATCCGCACCGGCGTGTTAAAGGACGGAAAGAAGATCAATCTTGAGACCGGAGCGGCATTTACACTCACTACAGAGGAAATCACAGGAGATGAGAACCGGGTTTCCATTACCTATGCAGGACTGGTGGACGATGTGGATGCGGGAAGTACGATCCTTATCGACGACGGACTGATCGGTCTTAAAGTTGTCAGCAAGACAGCGACAGACATTGTCTGTGAAGTTGTAAACGGCGGAGAGCTGGGAGAGAAGAAGGGCGTGAACGTGCCTAATGTGGCTGTGCGCCTGCCCGCCATCACAGAGAAGGACAAAGAGGACATCAAGTTCGGTGTGGAGCAGGATATCGATTTCATCGCGGCTTCCTTTGTGCGAAACGCAGAGTGTGTCCTTGAGATCAAGGCTTACTTAAAGGAGCTGGGCGCTCCGTATATTCCGATCATCGCGAAGATCGAGAACGCGGAGGGTATCCGCAATATCGACGAGATCATCCGCGCGGCGGACGGCATCATGGTTGCGAGAGGCGACCTGGGAGTTGAGATCCCGGCGGAGGAAGTTCCGTATCTTCAGAAAGTGATGATTCAGAAGTGCAACAGCAACTTCAAGACCGTTATTACAGCCACACAGATGCTGGATTCCATGATCCGCAATCCCCGCCCGACAAGAGCGGAAGTGACGGACGTGGCCAATGCGGTTTACGACGGAACCGACGCGGTGATGCTCTCCGGAGAGACAGCAGCCGGAAAATATCCGGTGGAGGCGCTTCAGATGATGGTTCATATCATCGAGAACACAGAGCAGCACCTTGACTATGACATGATTTTAAATCAGGAAGGAGAGCACTTAAAGAGAGGTCTTTCCAGCGCCATCGGATATTCCTCTGTTCTGGCAGCAGCCAACCTGAAGGCAAAATGCATCATCACACCTTCCGTGACAGGCGCTACGACAAGAGTGGTATCCAACTTAAGACCGAGACAGGATATTTTAGGTGTTACGCCGAATGAGAGAACACTGCGCAGAATGTCAATCTACTGGGGCGTGCGTCCGCTGAAGTCTCTTCAGTCCAACTCTACGGAGGACATCTGCAACGCGGCCATTGAGCTGGCCACTGTGAAACAGTACATCGAGCCGGGAGATGTGGTTGTGCTCACAGCCGGCATCCCGTCTCAGAACATTGTTCAGGAGCACACAACGACAAGCAATATGATGCGCATTGCGACAGTGGAATAAAAGAATAAGAGAATGAAGAAGAGTTCCGGGAGGGACTCTTCTTTTTGTGCAGGTATTGACAGATTCCCTGTCATGTAATATAGTGTTCCTGAAAAGAACTACTAATGCAGACTGGTATAGACTGATACAGAATGACAAAAAAGAGGACTGATTATGGAAGAGGGAAGAGCAACCGAATATCTGATGCATTTCGGACTGTCCAGGCAGGAAGCTCTCATCTATGAGCAGCTTCTGGCAGGGGGCAAGCAGACCGGCTATGAGATCTCCCGCGACACAGGAATCTCCCGGTCCAACGCCTACACCTCGCTGGCAGCTCTCGTGGAAAAGGGCGCGGCCTATCTCGTCGAGGAATCTGCAAAAAAGTACATCCCCGTTCCGGCGGACGAGTTCTGCGGAAACCGGATCCGGAGAATGGAAGAGGAACGGCGGTGGCTTGCCGTAAACCTTCACAGTGAGTCCTCCGAAGCAGACGGGTACATTACCGTGGACGGCGAGGAGAATATAAGGGATAAGATCAGAACTCTCCTTGAAAAGGCGGAGGAGAGAGTCTACCTTTCCTGTTCCTGCACCTGCCTGGAGACTCTGAAAGAGGATCTGGTCCGTCTTGCCGGAAAGGGACGAAAGATTGTGCTGATCACGGACCGCTGCTTTGCGATGGACGGGGCGACTGTGTACGAGACAGAGGACAGGGGAAACCAGATCGGCCTGATCGCGGACTCGAAATATGTGCTGTCCGGAGAATTCGGTCCGGGGAGCATGAATAACTGCCTGTATTCCGGACAGAGAAACTTCGTCCTGCTGTTTAAGTCAGCACTTGCAAATGAGATTGAACTGATAAAAATACGAAAAGGAGAGAGATAAGATGCAGAAGAAACCGTTTGTGACAAAAGAACAGATCGAGGAGATTGCAAAGACATATCCTACACCGTTTCATCTCTACGATGAGAAGGGAATCCGGGAAAATGCAAAAGCGCTGAAGGAGGCGTTTTCATGGAACCCGGGATACAAGGAGTATTTCGCGGTTAAGGCGACGCCGAACCCGTTTCTGATTGATATTTTAAAGGAGTACGGCTGCGGCTGCGACTGCTCTTCCTACACAGAGCTTCTACTGTCAGAGGCGATGGGGATTACCGGAGAGAATATCATGTTTTCCTCCAACGATACACCGGAAGAGGACTTTCAGCTTGCGGACAGACTGGGAGCGATCATCAACCTGGATGATATCACGCACATCGAATTTCTTGAGAAGGCTATCGGACATATTCCGGAGACGATCAGCTGCCGTTTCAATCCGGGCGGACTGTTCAGGATCAGCAACGATATCATGGACAACCCGGGAGACGCAAAGTATGGAATGACAGCGGAGCAGATTCTGGAGGCGTTCAAGACACTGAAAGCGAAAGGGGCGAAGGAGTTTGGAATCCATGCGTTTCTGGCAAGCAACACGGTGACAAACGATTACTATCCGATGCTTGCGAAAGTGCTCTTTGAGCAGGCGGTAAGACTTGCAAAGGAGGCGGACGTACACATCAAGTTTATCAATCTGTCCGGCGGAATCGGAATCCCATACCGCCCGGATCAGGAGCCGAATGACATCCGCACCATCGGCGAGGGCGTCCGCAGAGTGTATGAGGAAGTGCTCGTTCCGGCGGGAATGGGCGATGTGGCGATCTATACAGAGCTGGGCCGCTACATGATGGGGCCGTACGGCTGTCTTGTGACAAAGGCGATCCATGAGAAACACACATACAAGGACTACATCGGTGTGGACGCATGTGCGGTCAATCTGATGCGTCCGGCAATGTACGGTGCGTACCACCATATCACTGTACTCGGCAAGGAGGACGCTCCCTGCGATCACAAATACGATGTGACAGGATCCTTGTGCGAGAACAACGATAAATTTGCCATTGACCGGATGCTGCCGGAGATTGAAATGGGAGATTATCTCGTGATTCATGACACAGGCGCACACGGCTTCGCAATGGGGTATAATTATAATGGAAAGCTGAAATCCGCAGAGCTTCTGTTAAAGGAAGACGGAAGTGTGCAGATGATCCGAAGAGCAGAGACTCCAGAGGACTATTTCGCTACATTTGACTGCTTTGAGATCGGAAAAAAGCTGACAGGGAAGAAATAGGAACCTCACAGGTACAGACGGAGGAGGAAAAAGTATGAAAAGAAAAAGCGTGTTTCTGGCGGCGCTGTCAGTTCTGGCAGCCGTATCCCTAAGCGCATGCACGGACGAGTTTACCCCGGAGGAGGCGGTGGACTACGTGCAGTCCGCACTGGACGCCAGCTACAGGGGAGAGTTTGAGGAGTATGTAAGCGTGACCGACTCCACCCTGGAAGAGGCGGAAGCAATGTATCAGCAGAACATCGAAAATGTAGTGAGCGGAATCGGCGTGGAAGAGCTCGGAATTTCCGAGGAGCTCTCGCAGCAGTACCGGGATATTGCGCCGGATCTCCTGGCGCTTGCAAAGTACGAGGTTGTCAGCGCGGAAGAGACGGACGCGGGATTTGACGTGGAAGTGTCCATCGAACCATTCACCGGGTACGAGGGACTGCAGGATGAGCTAAACGCCGCAATCGAGGAAGAAGCTGCGGGGCTGACCGAGGTGCCTGACGACGCCGAAGCGAATGAGATCGTCTACCGGAACATGCTGGAACTTTTGATCCCGAGAATCGAGGCGCCGACATATGGAGAGGCAGAAACATTTACGATCCATGTGATAAGAGGCGAGGACAATATGTATGAGATCTCGGAGGAAGATCTGGTGGAGATGGATTATGCCATGTTTCCGGGGGGAGAATGAGTGACAAATAAAAAGTTTGGAGACAGATAAAAACGAAAAAGGGTATCTTTCAGATCAGAAAATGTCGGATCTGGAGATACCCTTTTTAATTTTGAATTTTATTTTCTCAGAGTAAACAAGCAAAATAAAAATCGTAGAACTACTTACTCTACGAAACCTAAATAAGTATAACGCACTTTTTTTAATGATTCAATAGTGTTTTTTTACTGATTTATAAAAAACTGTCAAATTAACAGCATCCCGGCAGGTATCAACATACTCCTGCCATAACAGCTTTAATGTTACGCCGCTTTTCAATAATTCCTTATGAATATAAGGAAAATCCGGCGTGACCAATGTTGGGAGCAATGCTTCTTCTGGAA
>NZ_JAJEQX010000090.1 GCF_020687545.1 Ruminococcus turbiniformis
CTTCTTAGCCTCCCACCTATCCTGTACATGCAATACCGAATCCCAGTATCAAGCTGGAGTAAAGCTCCATGGGGTCTTTCCGTCCTGGCGCAGGTAACCAGCATCTTCACTGGTATTTCAATTTCACCGGGTGCATTGTTGAGACAGTGCCCAAATCATTACGCCTTTCGTGCGGGTCGGAACTTACCCGACAAGGAATTTCGCTACCTTAGGACCGTTATAGTTACGGCCGCCGTTTACTGGGGCTTAAGTTCAAAGCTTCGCTTGCGCTAACCTCTCCCCTTAACCTTCCAGCACCGGGCAGGCGTCAGCCCATATACCTCACCTTTCGGTTTCGCATAGACCTGTGTTTTTGCTAAACAGTTGCTTGGGCCAATTCTCTGCGGCCAATTCTCATTGGCACTCCTTCTCCCGAAGTTACGGAGTCATTTTGCCGAGTTCCTTAACAATGCTTCTCCCGTCGGCCTTAGGATTCTCTCCTCATCCACCTGTGTCGGTTTACGGTACGGGTACCCTGCAAACAATAGCGGCTTTTCTTGGCAGTCAGCTCACGTGCTTCCCTACTTTTTTTCGGTCCGCGTCACGTCTTCGGATTGTGCACCGGATTTGCCTAATGCACTCCTACCTCGCTTGCACCGGTCTTTCCACTCCCGGCTCACGCTCTCTGCCTGCGTCCCCACAGTTCTGTTACAAGGCAGTACAGGAATTTCAACCTGTTGTCCATCGACTACGTCTTTCGACCTCGCCTTAGGTCCCGACTTACCCAGGGCAGATCAGCTTTACCCTGGAAACCTTAGATATTCGGCCGGAAGGATTCCCACCTTCCTCTCGCTACTCATTCCGGCATTCTCTCTTCTTAACCGTCCACGGCTCCTTCCGGTACCGCTTCGTCCAGTTAACAATGCTCCTCTACCGATTTACATTCGTAAATCCCTGAGCTTCGGCAGTGTGTTTCAGCCCCGGACATTTTCGGCGCAGGACCTCTCGACTAGTGAGCTATTACGCACTCTTTTAATGGATGGCTGCTTCTAAGCCAACATCCTAGTTGTCTTCGAAATCCCACATCCTTTTCCACTTAACACACATTTTGGGGCCTTAGCTGCAGGTCTGGGCTCTTTCCCTTTTGACCACCCAACTTATCTCGGATCGTCTGACTCCCATACATCATCTACACGGCATTCGGAGTTTGATATCCCTTGGTAAGCTTTGACGCCCCCGCAGGAATTCAGTGCTCTACCTCCGCAAGACTAATATGAGGCTAGCCCTAAAGCTATTTCGAGGAGAACCAGCTATCTCCGGGTTCGATTGGAATTTCTCCCCTACCCACACCTCATCCCCACCCTTTTCAACGGATGTGGGTTCGGTCCTCCATTGCCTTTTACGGCAACTTCAACCTGGACATGGGTAGATCACCCGGTTTCGGGTCTGCTCCGACTGACTGTGGCCCTTTTCAGACTTGGTTTCCCTTCGGCTCCGGACCTTT
>NZ_JAJEQX010000091.1 GCF_020687545.1 Ruminococcus turbiniformis
GCGGGACTTCCTTCGAAGCCATCCGGATGAAGCGCAGGCATATGGAGAGTTGAAAGCGGATCTCGCGGAAAAGTATTCCCACGATATTGAGGGGTACTGTGATGGGAAGGATATGTTTGTGAAAACGCTGGAAAAACGGGCGATGGAGTGGGCCGGATCGGGATATGATGATTCAGGGAAAGCCAGAAAAAACGCGGAGCAATGAGGCCGGAGATAAAAACGGAAAAGCAGTTTATAGAGAAACGGAGGGAGGGCATAGCGCAGAATGAATCCATTTTTTAAAGGGCTGGAAGACAGAAGCGCATTTTCTTTTTACTTTGATGACAGCGGTAAGGCGATTCCGGTAAAGGAGACCGATTATATTATATATGAGGGAGATATATTCCCTATGGTAATCTTTGGAGATGAGCTTCGCGCGTTGAATGATTACTGCTATAAGATTGTAACTGCTGCGGAAGAAGAACAGGCCAATATAAAGGAAAGACTGGACTATTACATAAAAGAAGAACGGAATCCTTCAGCTGAATATACAGAATTTACACCGTATGAAATGCAGATATCGCTGAAGGAACAGCAAAATCAGTGGAACTGGATTGCGGATGTGACAGCCGGGTATCTGGTGATTTTCAAGGCAGACGATAGAGGCGTACTGGGCGTACGCCGATTGAGGATAACACAGAAAATCACCGAAATTACGCGGTTTGGAGCGTATCGCCCCTTGTACACTGACGCTATCATAAGAAAACTGCTAAAATATATTTCTGGCTGTATAATATTTTTGGAATGGATGAAGAGGCATTCCGGGAAAAATACGGGGAAATATTTGACATTCTGGATAAATGCAGAAAGATAAGGAACCATTTCGCACATGATAATCTGGAAGGGACCGATACGTCGGATGAAGATTACGTATATAGGGATCGCAGGCAGCAGGAATCTTTTCGGCTGATTGATTTTATAACAGCTATTTCCATAATTCTTTATGAAGTTGAGGAAATATATAAAAGAGCAGAGGTGGAATAAAGGGGCAAATGAGAGAAGAAATATTTAAGTATGTAAAGAAAAAATATCAAACTGTACCGGACTATCCCTTCCGCACTGCCCCGACTTACCCTGTCCTGCGCCATGCGGACAACCGGAAGTGGTTCGCGCTGATCATGGATGTCCCGCGGGAGAAGCTGGGGTTGAAGGGCGCGGAATATGTGGATATTATCAATGTGAAGCTGGGAGATCCGATGCTGGCGGATATGCTTGTCCGGCAGCCGGGCTATTTCTACGGGTATCATATCAGCCGGAGCAGCTGGATTTCCATTCTGCTGGACGGGACGGTTCCTTTTGAAGAGATCTGT
>NZ_JAJEQX010000092.1 GCF_020687545.1 Ruminococcus turbiniformis
GGTGTGCCACAATCATTATAAGGAGAACTTTAACGGCTGGTACAGCCAATCGGTAAGATGGTACAGAATTAGCGGCAGGGTGGTACAGTTAAACCGTGCAGTGTGTCACGAGCGACCGTTATTTACAATTTCCGTTATGGCAAGCGGTTTAATGTTTTTTAAGACAAAGAGCGATAAGGAAAGGCTGGAAAATGTATATACGCTTATTAGCAATCGTGATATCAAATCGTATGAGTTGGCTATCGTTGAGTTAAGTGAGCGAATTACAAGAATTATAGATGAGTCTGGAAAATTGAATGAGGCCATCGCAAAGATTGAAACATTCGGAACAGACTATGCACAGATGACGGAAGAACAACAATATGAGTTGGGGGCGTATGTTAATTTGATGGAAGCCTCCACCATGCTGTTGGTTAATCCTATTTTGGGACTTCAGCCGAAGTATACAGAGCAGGACTTTGACAAGCTGTGCGCAGTTGAAAGCGATTTGTATAAACGCTATTTCAAGACTCACAAAACGATGGTTATTTCTATGGCCAACTTATTATATAAAGTTAAGCTCGATGATAAGGATAAAAAATTGCTGGCTAAGTCTTTGAAGAAAAACAAAGAATTTTTAGCTTCCGTGCAGATGACCAAGAAGGAATTGGACGCTGATGATATTTCTATGATTGAAAGAGCGTTGAATCACCGGTACAAATATAGTACATATTAAAAAAGCGAAAAAGCGTCTCGCCGCCGGAATCAAAATCCAGTGGTGAGGCGTTTCTGTTGATAAATGCTAGCTTTTCAAACCGGTGAGCTTACTTCATGTTCGGGGAAGACAACCTGACAAACCTAGATGGAGTGGGTAATCGCTATACGAATGTGAGGTGACGAGAGGCGTGGCTTCTTTAGATCGGGGTTTACAATAGAGGCGAGTAGCATCCCTGGTGGCAAGGGGATTCCAAAGGGGAACGGCGTTCTCCTTTGTCTGAGGTGTTCAGAGGGGATAGAGTTCCCCTTTGACCGGAAGAATCCAAAGAAACCGGCGGTTTCGTGGCACACGACTTTCCCCGGAAAGTCTAGTGCAGATTGCCAGCCAAAACGGCCACCTGTGCCATATTCGGCGGCCACTCTGTGACTTAAATGGCGGCCATCCAAGGACACATTAAACGGCCAAAATTCCCAGTTATAATATAATCATCTCCTGTTC
>NZ_JAJEQX010000093.1 GCF_020687545.1 Ruminococcus turbiniformis
GACTACATGAAGCTGGAATCGCTAGTAATCGCGAATCAGAATGTCGCGGTGAATACGTTCCCGGGTCTTGTACACACCGCCCGTCACACCATGGGAGTCAGTAACGCCCGAAGTCAGTGACCCAACCCACATCAGTGAGCATGACGAGAGCTTGCAGGGGAATGAAATGAGCCTGCAAGATCCGATGAAGAAATATGTCACGAGTCGAAAGAAAGACTCGAGTCGTGCTTAGTGATGTGGGAGGGAGCTGCCGAAGGCGGGACCGATAACTGGGGTGAAGTCGTAACAAGGTAGCCGTATCGGAAGGTGCGGCTGGATCACCTCCTTTCTAGGGAAGAGAGAAGTAAAGAGCTGTTGTCTATTGTTGAGTTGTCAGGGAGAGTCAAAAAAGAGGAAGTTCTTCGGGCTAACGGCTCGAAAGGACCTCGCCGAGACCGAAGAACAACGCTTCGTTCTAAAGCTCGGAAAGACCTCGCCAAGAACTCAAGCGTTTTGGTGGCGATGCGTCCGGGGGTAACACCCGTTCCCATCCCGAACACGATGGTTAAGACCCGGACGGCCGATGGTACTGCACTGGAGACGGTGTGGGAGAGTAGGTGGCCGCCAAATTTAAAAGAAAAGAGCAAAGGCAGATCCGCTGCCGGAGTTAAAAATAAATACAGGCAGGGAGGGACAACAATCCCTCAACGCCAACCCAATCAGCAGGGCAGTGCTGTTCTGATAGCTGGGTTTACCAGTGATTAGATACACAAAAAATTTTGTGTATGTAATGACTGATAAACAATCAGTCAGAGTTACGAATGCGAAGCTCTAAAGCCTCTGGCTTTATCGCTCATGGCACTGCGTGCCAATGCATCAAAAATAAATACTGTTTAGGAAAGCAAGCTTTCCACACAGCATCATTTTTGCTGCGCTCGCATTCTAGTGTACCTTGAAAACTGCATACAGAGAAAATCAATGAGAAGATATTAAATATCTAATCAAGACATCCGAGGTAATGTTATTAACAACATTAGCAATACAGTCTGAAGAAAACAGACTCAAATAAAATTGGCCTATTGCCAACACATATAACGCTATATATGTGTAGACGAGTTCTCATTCCCGTGAGAGCGAGTCGTTTGGTTATGCTGATAAGAGCGTATGGTGGATGCCTTGGCACTAAGAGCCGAT
>NZ_JAJEQX010000009.1 GCF_020687545.1 Ruminococcus turbiniformis
TGAAACACCACAAGGGTGTACCAAATGCCGTGAAAAGCACGGCAGTAAATAATGAAACACCACAAGGGTGTACCAAATGCCGTGAAAAGCACGGCAGTAAATAATGAAACACCACAAGGGTGTACCAAATGCCGTGAAAAGCACGGCAGTAAATAATGAAACACCACAAGGGTGTACCATATGCCGTAAAAAACGCGGCAGGAATCAATGAAAGGAGAATGAGTGATGCTGGAACAACTGAAAAAAGAAGTGTATGAGGCAAACATGCTGCTTCCCAAGTATGGACTTGTGACATTTACGTGGGGAAATGTAAGCGGTATCGACCGTGAAAGCGGTCTGTTTGTCATCAAGCCGAGCGGTGTGGAGTACGATATGCTGACTCCGGATGACATGGTCGTAGTAGATCTTGAAGGAAATAAGGTGGAGGGAAAATATAATCCGTCCTCTGACACACCGACTCACATGGTGCTTTACAACCGATTCCCGAATATCGGCGGAGTAGTTCACACACATTCTGAGTGGGCGACGAGCTGGGCGCAGGCGGGAAGAGACATTCCGTGTTACGGTACAACTCATGCAGACTATATGTATGGAGAGATTCCATGCGTGAGAAATCTGACAAAGGAAGAGATTGAGGATGCCTATGAGAAAAACACAGGTGTGCTGATTGCGGACGAGTTTGAGGCGCGGAAGAAAGATTACATCGCGGTTCCGTCCGTGCTCTGCAAGAATCACGGTGTATTCACATGGGGCAAGGATGCGCACGAGGCTGTGCACAATGCGGTTGTGACAGAGGAAGTCGCGAAGATGGCTGCTCACTGCGAGGCGATCAATCCGGACGTGCAGCCGGCGCCGCAGGAGCTGCAGGATAAGCACTACTACAGAAAACACGGAGCAAACGCATATTACGGACAGAACGTATAGTAAAGGCGGCATACGAAAAGATAAACTATACCGTGAGATAATATAAAGAAATCTATAGAAACTTTTTAAGTTTATTTATAGTAAAAAAATAGTAAAACAAACAAAAACATTTCATAACAGGAGGAAACAAAAATGTTAAAAAGAAAAGATTATAAGTTCTGGTTCTGCACAGGATCACAGGACCTTTACGGAGAGGAGTGTCTGGCCCACGTAGCAGAGCATTCCAGAATCATTGTGGACAAACTCAACGAGTCCGGAATTCTTCCCTATGAGATCGTGCTCAAACCGACCATGATTACAAATGAAGTGATCAGAAAAACATTCAATGAGGCGAACATGGACGAGAACTGTGCGGGAGTTATCACATGGATGCACACATTCTCTCCGGCAAAATCATGGATTCTCGGACTTCAGGAGTACAGAAAACCGCTGCTTCACCTGCACACACAGTTTAATGTGGAAATTCCGTATGACACCATTGACATGGACTTCATGAACGAGAACCAGTCTGCGCACGGCGGACGTGAGTACGGCCATGTGTTTACACGTCTCGGAATCGAGAGAAAAGTTGTAGTCGGACACTGGTCAGATGAAAATGTACAGAAGAAGATCGCTTCCTGGATGCGCACAGCGGTAGGTGTTGTGGAGAGCAGCCACGTGCGTGTCATGAGAGTTGCGGACAACATGAGAAACGTAGCGGTTACAGAGGGCGACAAGGTAGAGGCTCAGATCAAATTCGGATGGGAAGTGGACGCTTACCCGGTAAATGAAGTTGTAGAGGCTGTAAACGCTGTGTCCGAGAGCGATGTAAAGGCTCTGACAGACGAGTACTATGACACATACAACATCCTTCTCGAGGGCAGAGATCCGGAAGAGTTCCGCCGCCATGTTGCAGTACAGGCACAGATCGAGATAGGATTTGAGAGATTCCTTGAGGAGAACAACTACCAGGCGATCGTAACACACTTCGGAGATCTGGGCGGATTAAAACAGCTTCCGGGTCTGGCAATGCAGAGACTGATGCAGAAAGGCTACGGTTTCGGCGCAGAGGGAGACTGGAAGACAGCTGCCATGGTACGCATCATGAAGATCATGACAGAAGGAATGAAAGATGCAAAGGGAACTTCCTTCATGGAAGACTACACATACAACCTTGTTCCGGGCAAAGAGGGAATCCTTCAGTCCCACATGCTTGAAGTGTGCCCGACGATCGCGGACGGCCCGATCAGCATCAAGGTAAAACCGCTCTCCATGGGAGACAGAGAAGATCCGGCAAGACTGGTGTTCACATCCAAGACAGGACCGGCAGTGGCAACTTCCCTCATTGACCTGGGAGACCGTTTCCGCCTGATCATCAATGATGTAAACTGCAAGAAGACAGAGAAAGAGATGCCGAACCTTCCGGTTGCTACAGCATTCTGGACACCGGAGCCGAACCTTCAGACAGGAGCTGAGGCATGGATTCTCTGCGGCGGCGCACATCACACAGCGTTCTCCTATGACCTGACATCCGAGCAGATGGGAGACTGGGCTGCGGCTATGGGTATCGAGGCTGTTTACATTGACAGAGATACAACGATCCGCGGACTGAAAAACGAGCTCAGATGGAATGAGATCGCCTTCAGAAAATAGAGATAACAGAAGAAAGGGACGTGACGTGATTCATGTCCCTTTTTGAGAGAGAAATTCCATTGCAAACGGGCTTTTCTGACTGTATAATAGCAGAGTATCACAGAAAATCAGTAAAGGAGCAATCGAATATGAGTATCAGAATCGGTATTATCGGCTATGGAAATCTTGGAAAAGGCGTAGAGTGCGCCATAAAGCAGAATCCGGACATGGAGCTTGCGGCTGTGTTTACCCGCAGAGATCCGAAAGGCGTAAACATCCTGACAGAAGGAGTTCCGGTGTGCGCGGTCGCGGACGTGGCTGAGTGGAAAGACAAAATTGACGTCATGATCCTCTGCGGAGGAAGCGCTTTCGATCTGCCGGAGCAGACTCCGGAATTTGCGCGTATGTTCAATGTGATCGACAGCTTTGACACCCACGCCCGCATCCCGGAGCATTTTGCAAACGTGGACGCTGCGGCAAAAGAAGGCGGAAAAGTGGCGATTATTTCCGTGGGCTGGGATCCGGGACTGTTCTCGCTGAACCGTCTGTATGCCAATGCGATCCTTCCGGACGGAAGCGATTATACGTTCTGGGGAAGAGGAGTCAGCCAGGGCCATTCAGACGCTGTGCGCAGAGTGGACGGGGTAAAAGACGCGAAACAGTATACGATCCCTGTGGAGAGTGCCCTTGAAGCAGTGAGAAGCGGGAAAAACCCGGAGCTTTCAACAAGAGAAAAGCACACAAGAGAGTGCTTTGTTGTTCTGGAGGAAGGCGCAGACGCGGCAAAAGTCGAGGAAGAGATTAAGACAATGCCGAACTATTTTGCAGACTATGACACAACGGTACACTTTATCAGTGAAGAAGAGTTAAAGAAAAACCACAGCGGAATTCCGCACGGCGGATTCGTGTTAAGAAGCGGACGCACCGGATGGGAAGGGGAAAACTCTCATCTGATCGAGTACAGCTTAAAGCTGGATTCCAACCCGGAATTCACCTCATCCGTGCTCGTGGCATATGCCCGCGCCGCATACCGCCTTTCCGGCGAGGAACAGAGCGGATGCCGCACAGTATTTGATATCGCTCCGGCATACTTAAGTGCAAAGAGCCCGGAGGAACTTCGCAGGACAATGCTGTAAAATGGCTGAAAAGCCGGGGAAAAACAAGATGCATCGCGGATGCCGTGCGAAAACGGTAAAATGACGATGCCGCAAATGAAAGAATATAAAGGAGGAGTGCACTTATGCAGAACAAAGAAGAGATCAGAGAGCTGATCAGCGCAGGCCGGGCGATTCTCGGAATCGAACTCGGCTCTACAAGAATCAAAGGCGTGCTCATCGGCGAGGACAGAGCCCCCATCGCTTCGGGAAGCTACGAGTGGGAGAACAAGCTGGTCAACCACATCTGGACTTATGATATCGAGGATGTTTGGAAAGGACTTCAGGGATGCTACAGTGATCTTGTAAAAGACGTGGAGGAACAGTACGGCGTACAGCTGAAAAAGCTTGCCGCCATCGGAGTAAGCGCCATGATGCACGGCTATCTTGCGTTTGGCGGGGATGATGAGCTTCTCGTTCCCTTCCGTACATGGAGAAACACGATCACAGGAGAGGCAGCGGAGAAGCTCTCGGCTCTGTTTTCTTACAATATACCCCAGCGCTGGAGTATTGCCCACCTGTACCAGGCGATCTTAAACGGGGAGGATCATGTTGCAGACGTGCGCTTCTTTACGACACTTGCAGGTTACATCCACTGGAAACTGACCGGAGAAAAAGTGATCGGAAACGGCGACGCGTCAGGAATGTTCCCGATCGATATCGCTACAAAAGATTACGACAGCAGAATGCTGGATCAGTTTGACGAGCTTGTTGCGGACAAGGGATATCCGTGGAAGATCCGCGAGCTGCTCCCGAAAGTGCTTCTGGCAGGCGAGGACGCCGGAAAAGTGACGGAAGAGGGCGCAAGACTCCTTGACCCGACCGGAAATCTTGAAGCGGGAATTCCGATGTGTCCGCCGGAAGGAGACGCAGGAACCGGAATGACTGCCACAAACAGTGTGGAAGTGAGAACCGGAAACGTATCCGCGGGAACAAGCGTATTTGCGATGACGGTTCTCGAGAAAGACCTGTCAAAACCTTACGAGGAGATCGACATGGTGACAACTCCCGCGGGAGATCTGGTAGCCATGGTGCACTGCAACAACTGTACGTCTGATCTGAATGCATGGGTTGGTCTGTTCCGTGAATTTGCGGAGAGCTTCGGCATGGAAGTGGATATGAACAAGCTGTTCGGTACACTGTACAACAAGGCGCTGGAAGGAGATCCGGACTGCGGCGGACTGCTTGCGTACAACTATTTCTCCGGCGAGACGATCACGGGATTCGACGAGGGACGCCCGCTGTTCGTTCGTTCTCCTGAGAGCAAGTTCAATCTGGCGAACTTTATGCGTGTTCATCTGTGTACTTCACTGGGAGCGCTTAAGACAGGAATGGACATCCTTCTGAAGCAGGAGGACGTAAAACTTGACCGCATGATGGGCCACGGCGGACTCTTCAAGACGAAAGGCGTCGGACAGAGAATCCTTGCCGCAGCCATCGACACTCCGGTGTGCGTTATGGAGACAGCCGGAGAGGGCGGCGCATGGGGAATCGCTCTTCTGGCAGATTACCTTGTCAGAAAGGATGAGGGTGAAAGCCTGACGGATTACCTCAACAATAAAGTATTCGGTGACACGGAAGGAACAGTGATGGATCCGGTTGCCGAGGATGTTGACGGATACGAGAAATTTATGGAGACATACAAGAAAGGTCTTGCCATCGAGAGGGCGGCAGTGGATGCCGGAATCTGAGATAAGGCGATCTGAGATAAGATGAGATAAGGCGAAAGGAGCGCAGGTGCAAAACCGGCGCTCCTTTTATAGCCTGAGAAGCGGTAATATGCCTGAGAAGCAGGCGCGGACTTCTGTTTTATTCCCGCGAGCAACGAGCCAAGCGGACAAGTTCATTTGACTTACAGCAGATCCTCAAATGTATCGTAAAACGTCGGATAGGACACGTCTACGCAGTGGCTGTCCAGGATCTTTGTGTTGCCTTCCGCCACAAGCGCCGCGATGCTGAACGCCATTGCGATCCGGTGGTCGAGAAGGGTGTGGATGGCGGCGCCCTTTAATTTTCCGCCGTTTATGACCATTCCGTCGGAAGTGGGAGTCACGTCGCATCCCATTGCCTTTAGGTTGTCTGTGACCGTCTCGATCCGGTCGGTTTCCTTTACTTTCAGTTCGGCCGCATCTTTTATGACTGTTGTGCCTTCCGCGACGGCAGCCATGACTGCGATCATCGGAATCTCGTCGATGAGGGCCGGGATGATGTCGCCCTCCACTGTGACACCGTGGAGACGGCTTGTTCTTACGAGCACATCTGCAATTTTTTCTCCCCCTTCCGTGCGCTCATTGAGAAGGGAGATATCTCCGCCCATATCCTCGCATACTTTCAGAAAACCTGCCCGGGTCGGGTTGATGCCTACATTTTCCACGAGAACCTCAGAGTCCGGTGCGATCAGCCCGGCCGCAATAAAGTATGCGGCTGACGAAATATCACCAGGTACCGTGATTTTCTGTGCGGACAGTTCGTTCCCCGGGATGATCGTGGCCGTGGCTTTTGTGCTTCCGATGTCATGGACGGAGCGGATATCTGCGCCGAATTCTCTCAGCATCAGCTCTGTATGATTGCGGGAGAGAGAGGGCTCTGTGACGGCTGTTTCTCCGTCGGCATACAGCCCGGCCAGAAGAATGCACGATTTTACCTGGGCGGACGCAACAGGGGATTCATAGTGAATGCCGTGAAGCGTTCCCGGTGTGATATAGAGGGGCGCGCAGCCGTTTCTTAATATACTGGACACATGAGCTCCCATCTGTGTGAGGGGATCTATGATCCGCTTCATCGGACGGGAGTTTAAAGATTCATCTCCCGAGAGCTTGGAGTCAAAGGGCTGTCCTGCAAGAATGCCGGACAGAAGCCGGGTTGTTGTACCGCTGTTTCCCACATCGAGGATCTCTGAGGGAGCTGACAGGCCGTGAAGCCCTCTGCCGTGTACAAGCACGGTGGATCCGTTTTCCTCGATCTCAATCCCCATTTTCCGGAAACAGCGGATTGTGGCAAGGCAGTCCGCCCCCATCAGATAGTTGTGGATCTCTGTGGTGCCCTGAGCGAGAGACCCGAACATGACGCTGCGGTGGGAGATGGATTTATCTCCCGGAACGCTCACCTTTCCTTTCAGCCCTGTAATACTGCTTAATTCCATTTGTCTGAATATCCTTCCTTCTATATTTCATAGACGACGTAGCGGTATTTCTTCAGCAGGCCCGACGCCTTTGCGGAAGAATCTTCGTCGTAAAACTCAATGCGGAGCACACCTTCCTCAAATTCTCTGTTGTGGACGATCCCGATATTTTTGATATTGATATTGTTGCTCGCGAGAATCGTTGCAATGGTGGCGATTCCGCCGGCTTCGTCGATGATGTCGCAGTAGAGTGCAAACTGCTTTTTGATCGGTCCTGCCGAACTGTTCGGCATGGAGTCTCTGTAATCACGGGACGACTCGAAGAAGGAGTAAAGCGCTTCTTCGTTTCCCGCATCCACCGAGGCGCGTACTCTGCGGAGCGACTCGATATAACCGTCGAGAATTTCGGTGATGTTCTCCCTGTTTTTCAGACAGATCTGCTGCCACATGACAGGGGAGGAAGAGGCGATTCTCGTGATATCTTTAAAACCGCCGGCAGCCAGAGCTTTCATAAGTCCGTCTTTTGTGTCTGTGTCATGCACATAGTTTACAAGCGCGGCTGCGATGAGATGGGGCAGATGACTGATCGTCCCTGTGATGTAATCGTGTTCCCGGTAGTCAAGTACAAGCGGGATCGCCTTTAAGGACGCTACAAAATCCCGGTAGCGGCCGACCGTTTCCTGCGGTACCTTGGAGGTCGGCGTGAGAATATAGTACGCGTTTTCGATCAGATGCGCTTTGGAGTTGGCAAAGCCGCTTTTCTCAGAGCCTGCCATCGGGTGTCCGCCGACAAAGCGGTCTTCCAGTCCGAGGGAGATGACTTCTTCGTGAATGGAAGTCTTGACACTTCCCACGTCGCTCAGAAGACATCCGTCACTCATGATTTCTTTTAATTGTGACAGATATGCAGTATTATAAGAGACCGGCGCGCAGAGGAAAATATAGCTGCATCCTTTGAAATTATCGTCGATGGAGGAGCAGGCTGTGTGAATCGTTCCCTCCTGCACCGCCAGCGCCAGTGTCTCTCTGTTCTTGTCAAATGCGATGATTTCACAGTCGGGATAATATGTTCGGACTGCTTTGGCGATGGAGCCGCCAATGAGTCCGAGCCCGACGAATCCGATTTTTTTTAAATCCATGGTCAGCGGGGTATCCTTTCCTTAAATTCCATAGAAGTATATTAACACTTTACACTGCAAAAGTAAATGGCACTTAAGAGGACAGAAATGCCGCCTGTATATACGTTTGCCGTGCTGGCGCGACCGCACCTGAACCGGCACAAAATATATGTGAAAAATATATAAAATAGTTGTAATCATACCGGAATTTTAGTACAATATACCCATAGTGTTTGTGTTCGCAGGAAAAGCGGATATAAAGAATAACTACATACAAGGAGGCAGCAGCATGAAGGTTTACAGAACGGACGAAATCAGAAACGTGGTATTGCTTGGTCACGGCGGAAGCGGAAAGACAAGCCTTGTTGAGGCAATGCTCTATGTTTCCGGCGCGACGAACCGCATGGGCAAAGTGGCGGAAGCCAACACGGTAAGTGATTTTGATAAAGAGGAGCAGAAACGCGGTTTTTCCATCAGTACAAGTCTGGTACCGATTGAGTGGGAAAAGGCGAAGATCAACATCCTTGATACACCGGGATATTTTGATTTTGTAGGAGAGGTTGAGGAAGCGGTAAGCGCGGCTGACGCGGCGGTTATTGTTGTGTCCGGCAAAGCAGGCGTGCAGGTCGGTACGGAGAAGGCCTGGGAGCTGTGTGACAAGTATAATCTTCCCCGAATGATCTATGTGACAGAAATGGATGTTGACGATGCCAGCTTCCGTCAGGTTGTGGAAGATCTCACTGCGCGCTATGGAAAGAAGATCGCACCCCATTTCCAGCCGATCCGTGAGAACGAGAAACTGGTCGGATACATCAATGTCATCAAAAATGCGGGCCGCAGATACACAGGAATCGGCCAGAGAGAAGAGTGTGAGATCCCGGATTACTGCAAGCCGAACCTTCAGATTCTAAGAGACTCCCTTATGGAAGCGGTTGCTGAGACGAGCGAAGAGTTTATGGAACGCTATTTCAACGGCGAGGAGTTCTCCATCGAGGAGATCCGCGCTGCCATGCGTACAGAAGTAATGGACGGGGATATCGTTCCGGTAGCCATGGGTTCCAATATCCAGGCCCAGGGCGTTGCCAATCTTCTTTCCGATATTGTAAGATTCTTCCCGAGTCCGGATAAGAGAACGTGCGTTGGCATCAACCGCACGACAAACGATATCTTTGAGGCGAACTATGAGTTCTCAAAAGCAAAGACTGCATATGTGTTCAAGACAATGGTAGATCCGTTTATCGGAAAATATTCCTTCATTAAGGTGTGCTCCGGTGTGCTCAAAGGAGACGACGTTCTCTACAATGCAGACACGGATGCAGAGGAAAAACCAGGCAAGCTTTATACAATGTGCGGAAACAAACCGTCGGAAGTGAGTGAGCTGTTTGCGGGAGATATCGGCGCTATTGCGAAACTTGCGAATACACGCACAGGCGATACGCTGTCCACGAAGTCCACGCAGGTTTCCTATGCGAAGACCGATTATTCTGTTCCTTATACATATATGAAATACAGTGTGAAGAACAAAGGCGATGAGGACAAGGTGTCCCAGGCGCTCGCAAGAATGACAGCGGAGGATGTCACGCTGAAAGTTGTCAATGACAGTGAGAACCGTCAGTCCCTTCTCTACGGTATGGGAGATCAGCATCTGGAGATTGCAGCGAGCAAGCTGGCGGCAAGATACAAGGTGGAGATCATCCTGGAGACGCCGAAGGTGGCGTTCCGTGAGACAATCCGTAAGAACGCGGATGTGGATATGAAGTATAAGAAGCAGACCGGCGGACACGGCCAGTACGGTCACGTTAAGATGAAATTTGAGCCTTCAGGCGATCTGGATACACCGTATGTATTTGAAGAGTGCGTTGTCGGCGGCGCGGTTCCGAAGAACTACTTCCCGGCAGTGGAGAAGGGGCTTCAGGAATCCGTTGTGAAAGGGCCTCTTGCCGGATATCCGGTTGTGGGCGTAAAGGCGATCCTTTACGATGGATCTTATCATCCGGTAGACTCCTCGGAGATGGCGTTCAAGACCGCCACATCCCAGGCGTTTAAGAAAGGGTTCATGGAGGCTTCTCCGGTTCTTCTTGAGCCAATCGCATCCATCAAGGTGACAGTCCCCGATGAATATACGGGAGACGTAATGGGTGATCTTAACAAGAGACGCGGACGTGTGCTTGGCATGAATCCGGTTTCCGGCGGCAAGCAGGTGATTGAGGCGGATATCCCGATGACAGGAGTATTCGGGTACTGCACGACGCTCCGCTCCATGACCGGCGGACGCGGCACGTATGAGTATACCTTTGCGAGATACGAGCAGGCCCCGTCCGATGTGCAGGAGAAGGAGATCGCCGCAAGAGCAGCGGAAGAGTAAAGGTAAAGAAAAAAGAAAAATCCGGGAGCGGATCTAGGTGAAAACTCCTGAAATGCCGGCTTCTGGCAGAAAAGCAGAGATATGGTTTCGGGCTGTATCTCTGCTTTTTGTTAAGAAAGCGATAAGGCTGTTGTACTTTAATATCAAAGGTGCTATAATTGCTCTGCCGACGAGGCGGACTAAAAATTCATATGAGGATTTGCAGAGGGAAAAGTGATGGAAATTGTTATTATAGGCGACGGAAAAGTAGGGTACAGACTTGCAAAACAGCTTTCTGTTGAAGACTATGATGTGGTGATGATCGACAGCAATGAAAAGAAGTTAAGATACGCTGTTGACAGGCTCGACATTGCATGTGTGACAGGGGACGGCGCAGAAGCCGCTGTACAGAAAGAGGCCGGTGTGGAACACTCAGATCTGGTCATTGCATGTACTTCCTCTGACGAGTTGAATATGCTCAGCTGCCTGATCGCCAGAAGACTGGGAGCGAAACATACGATTGCCCGCGTCAGAAATCCGGTTTATTTCGGACAGATCGGTCTTCTTAAAGAAGATCTCCATCTGAGCATGGCCGTAAATCCGGAACTGATTGTTGCTGACGAGATCAACAGGCTTCTCCTGTTCCCCGATGCGAGCAAGGTTGAGACTTTTGTAAAAGGCCGGGTGGAACTGATTGAGTTCCCGATCTGCGCGGAGAGCAGGCTGATCGGGCATTCTCTTGCGGATCTGTACGACAGATTCCAGATTAAGGTGCTTGTGTGCGCGGTTGAGACTGCGGATCAGGTGCTGATCCCGGATGGAGACTATATATTAAGGGAGGGCGACAGACTACATATTGCGGCTTCCCACAGAGAAATCGAGCTGTTTTTCAAACAGTTCGGAAAACACAGAGAGAAGATCAGAAAAGTGATCATCTGCGGCGGAGGCCGTGTGGCATACTACCTCGGGAAACAGCTCGGAGCTGTCGGAATGCAGGTGAAGATCATAGAAAAGGATGAAGAGCGGTGCGAGCAGCTCTGCGAGATCCTGCCCAAGGCTACAATTATTCAGGGAGACGCGACAGATCACGATCTTCTGATAGAGGAAGGCGTTGCCGAGGCAGATGCGTTTGTGGCTCTGACAGGAATGGATGAGGAGAATATTATCACCTCTCTCTTTGCGAAAAAGCAGGGCGTAGGCAAAATAGTCGCAAAGGTGAATGAGGACAGAAGAGTCCGGCTTGTAGAAGGTTTCGGCATTGACAGTATTGTCTCGCCGAAGCTGGCGACGGCGGATGCGATCATGAGCTATGTACGGGCGAGAAGAAATTCTCAGGGAAGCGCCAATGTGGAAACGATGTACCAGCTTGTGGATGAGCAGGTAGAGGCTCTGGAGTTTATTATCAGGTCAGAGACAAAATACACAGGGGTTCCGCTCAGGGATCTCTCTCTGAAGTCCAACAACCTGATCGCATGCATTGCCCGGAAGCACCAGATCATTATTCCGGGCGGAGATGACTGCCTTCAGGTGGGCGACAGCGTGATTGTCATTACAATGGAAAAAAGCATAGATGATATAGAGGACATCTTAATGTAGGGGCGGAACAATGAATAAAAAAATGATCATATATATTCTGGGCAAAATGCTGGGAGTCGAGGGAGCGGTGCTCCTGATCCCGGCAATTGTCTCATTTGTCTACGGAGAGAGGAGCGGCCTGTCGTTTGTGGCTGTTTCTGTGATCCTTGCTGTTATCTTTCTGCTTTTAGGGAGAAAGAAGCCGGAATCTACCACGATATACGGAAAGGAAGGATTCGTTATTGTCGGCCTTGCCTGGGTTCTGTGGTCGCTGTTCGGGGCGCTGCCATTCTGTATTTCGGGAAGTATTCCGAATTATATCGATGCGTTTTTTGAGACGGTATCCGGATTTACGACAACCGGGTCCACGATTCTTACGGATATTGAATCACTGCCGATGGGAGTCAATTTCTGGAGATGCTTTACGCACTGGATCGGCGGTATGGGTGTGCTCGTCTTTGTGCTGATGATCACATCTCTGGATGACCAGAACTCCATGCCGCTTATGCGTGCCGAGATGCCGGGGCCGGAGGCGGATAAGCTTGTTCCAAAAGCAAGGCATACGGCAAAGATTCTCTATGAGATGTATTTTGTACTGACCGCAGCCGAGGTTGTCCTCCTTATGTTCGGGGGCATGAATCTGTACGACGCAGTTGTCCATTCGTTCAGTACGGCGGGCACAGGCGGATTTTCCAACAGGAATGCCAGCGTAAGTTTTTACGACAGCGCATATATTGACGGTGTCATTACTGTGTTTATGATCCTGTTCGGCGTGAATTTCAACCTGTATTTCCTCCTTCTTCTCAAGGACTGGAAGAGCGTGCTGAAAAACGAGGAACTCAGGGCATACCTGGGGATCATTGCCACGGCCATCGCGGTTATTACGGTCAATATTGTGAATATATACGGAAGCGTACTGCATGCGTTCCGGTATGCGTCCTTCCAGGTGGCGTCGATCATTACAACAACAGGATTTTATACGGCGGATTTCGAACTGTGGCCGCAGCTTTCCCAGGTGATACTTCTGACGGTAATGTTTGTAGGAGCCTGTGCGGGTTCCACGGGAGGCGGAATCAAAGTATGCCGTTTCGTTATATTGTGTAAGTCAATCCGTCAGGAGCTTAAGAAAATCCTTCATCCCAATGCGGTTACTGTTGTAAAAATGAATGGCAAAAAGGTCAGCGCGGAGACGCTTCGGGGGATTAATGTATATTTTGCGGCATACATATTTATAATGGTATTGTCCGTAATTCTCGTCTCCATCGACAACTTTGATTTTGCAACTTCGTTCAGCGGTGTTCTGACAACGATCAATAATGTGGGACCGGGAATTTCAAAAGTGGGGCCTGTGGACAATTTCTACATGTTCTCGCCGCTGTCAAAGATTGTATTCAGCTTCGACATGCTTGTGGGAAGACTTGAGATTATTCCATTTCTGCTCATGCTCTCTCTGGATCTGTGGAGGAGAAGATTTTAGACGGAAGAATCCGGGGAGAAGAGTTCTGACAGAAGGTTCAGACGATAGAATCTAGAGGAAAGGAAAAAGACAATATGAAAAGCTTCAGGAACAGACTGATCGCTGTTGCGGCGGTTATCATACTTCTCGGCGTGTACTACTACGCAGCCCTGCCCGCGATCAATATTCATGCGACGGAATTCTGGATATTTCTTGCGGCGCTGCTTATTCTGGCCGCTGTCGTTTTTGCCAGAAGGAAAAGGCTCAGCAGATATGAACTGAAAGAATCAAAGGGACTTAAGCTGATTCTGGGACTGCTGGCGGCTGTTGTGATCATCTATATCGTCGGCGCGGTCCTCTCGTCACCCATTGTGAACGCGAAAAAGTACCAGCAGCTTATGACTGTGGAAAACGGGGAGTTTACAAAGGACATTGAGGAACTTTCATTTGACCAGATTCCGCTTCTTGACAGGGATTCCGCAACGCTTCTCGGGAACAGGGTTATGGGAAGCATGGTGGACATGGTGTCTCAGTTTGAGGTGGATGAACTGTATTCCCAGATTAACTATCAGGATCGTCCGGTGCGGGTGTCTCCGCTGAAATATGCCAGCATCGTCAAGTGGCTGACAAACCAGAGCGAGGGCATTCCTGCCTATATCAAGATTGATATGGCGACACAGGAGACGGAACTTGTGAAGCTGGACGAAGGCATGAAATATACGACAAGCGACCATTTCAACCGGAACATTTACCGGCATCTGCGGTTCCGTTATCCGACCTATATTTTCAATGACCTGAGTTTTGAAGTGGATGATGAGGGGACGCCTTACTGGATCTGTCCGGTGAAGAAATATAATATCGGCCTGTTCGGAGGTGTGACGATCGGAAGAGTCGTTCTGTGCAACGCGATTACCGGGGAAACACAGGATTATGCTGTTGAGGACGCGCCTCAGTGGATTGACCGGGCGTACTCCGCGGATATGCTTGTAGAGCTGTATGATTATCACGGGACGCTCAAGCACGGTTTCCTGAACAGTGTGCTCGGGCAGCGGGACTGCCTTGCAACAACAGACGGGTATAACTACCTTGCGATCAATGACGATGTGTGGGTATACACCGGAGTTACTTCCATTACGGGAGATCAGTCAAACGTCGGGTTTGTGCTGATGAACCAGAGAACAATGGAGACAAAATTCTATGAAGTGGAAGGGGCGACTGAGGCATCTGCCATGGCGTCCGCTGAAGGCCAGGTGCAGAACCTGCATTATACGGCCACGTTCCCGCTCCTTCTGAATATCTCCGGTGAGCCGACATACTTTATCGCGCTCAAGGACGATGCGGGTCTTGTGAAGATGTATGCCATGGTAAATGTGCAGCGGTATCAGATCGTTGCAACCGGGGATACAGTCAGCGAGTGTGAAGAACAGTACACGTCGCTGATGTACGAGAACGGAATCCGTGAAGTGGAAGAAGATACCCGGGATGTGCAGACTGTCACAGGAGCGATTACGCGGATTGCGCAGGGAGTAATCGATGGAAATTCACACTATTATATTATGGTGGAAGGATCGGAAGAGATTTTCGATGTGCCGGTTGTGGATTTTATCGATGTGATCCGCTATAATGTCGGAGATGAGATTACAATAGAATATAAAGAGGGAGAGGAAACAAATACGGTTGTTTCCCTGAAATAGAGACGGCCCCCTGCCGGGGGCCGGAACAATTCGGGAAAAGAAGAGCCGCCGGCCCGCGGAATATTTTGTCTGCGGGCCGGCGGCTTTGCCGTCGTTACTCTGTATTCAATTCTGATTTTTCTGATTTTCGGTCAGTTCAGCACAGTGTATGAATCAACATCCGGAATGTCGTTCTTCTCAGCGCTGACACTGAGATAGAAATCAATGTTGTTTTCACTGGAAATTTTATTCAGTTTCTGAAGAAATGCCGGGAGGCTTTCAAGCGTGATATTTGCCTGTTTCAGAACACTGTCGATAAAAATGACTTCGATATCATGGTTGCCGGCTACCATGCCATAGAGAAATCCTACGAATTCTTCAAGAGTGAGGATGTCGGGATAATCTGCCATACGGATTGCGCGGATGTTAAAGTCAACGGTGTAAGTATCCTTGTGGCTCTTTTTGATCAATACTACGTTTCCATTGGAAGTTTTCACCTTCTCATTTGCAAGTTCGATCATCTGCTGTGTTTTTCCACTGCCGCGTGGACCTGTTATTAAATTTACCATGGCGAATCTCTCCTTTATGTATGTATTGTTTGAGAATATCACCTCTCAAATATCTTAAAATCATTATACACTAAAGCAATGTGGGGAACAACTAAAAAAAGGATAAAAATAAAAAACATAAAATGATAAATGTTCTCAAAAATGATATTGAAAACAATGCCGCAGTGTGATAAGATTCAATCAATTGAAAATCATTCTCAAAATATGCCGCTGAAATTCTCTGCTGTGTGGCCCTGTAAACGGGAATATAAATGGGAGAAAAACGGCCGGAAGGAGGAATTATGCCTGCAGAAGTTTTGTCGTATTTTCTGAAAAACAGTGACCTCAGGCTGAGGCTTGCATTTCAGGTGGTACTCCAGTGTGCGCCTTTTTTAAAAGGACTGAAGGTATCCTGTGTCATATCGGTGGATACCGCACTGTACGGGGTGCTCGAAGAACTGTTTAAGGAGACAGAGATTGCCTGGTACAGGCTTTCTGAATCAGAGGGAAAATGCCTTGTCCTTTTTTACCGTCCCGCTGAGCTTGAAAAGTATCTGAACAGTTCGTGCGTGAACGCGCTGGCCGGAGAGTACGGTTACGGCGGCATGCCGCTTTATGAAATGCTCCGCCGCCTTAAGAACCGGGTGAGGACTTTTGCGGAGAGGGGAATGGGATTCCCGCATGAGATCGGCATTTTTCTCGGGTACCCGGAGGAAGATATCAGGGGCTTTATCGAAAACAGGGGACAGCGATACCGGATGACCGGATACTGGAAGGTATATGGAGATACGGAGCGGGCGGGGATGATTTTCAGGGAATATGACCGCGCAAAAGACTGTGCAGTCAATGAATTTCTGACCGGAAAGAGTATCCGGGAAATCGCCGCAGGGCAGTAATGAAATGGAGGAGAAAATATGAGTGTACCAGTAGTTTATTGGAGTGGAACCGGAAATACCCAGATGATGGCAGAAGCTGTGGCAGAAGGCATTCGGGCTGCCGGAGCAGAGGCAAATGTTATGGAGGTAGGCGGCGCGGACGCAGCCGCGCTTGCGTCAGAGAATGCGTTTGCACTCGGATGCCCGTCCATGGGTGCAGAGCAGCTTGAAGAAAGTGAGATGGAACCTTTTGTGGAAGCTCTTGAGCCTCTTGTATCAGGAAGAAAAATTCTTCTTTTCGGCTCCTACGGATGGGGAGACGGAGAGTGGATGAGAGACTGGGCAGAACGCATGAAAGCTGCAGGGGCGGTTCTTGTCAGAGAGGAGGGAATTATTGCCAACGAGACTCCGGATGAAGAGGCGCTTGAGCAGTGCCGTGCGGCGGGAAAAGACCTGGCGGCGGAAGTACAGTGATCAGAAAAGGGAAGATTCAGCGGGTTATACATTGACAAAACTGCCGTATTGTGCATATGATGATACAGGGTTCAGGCAAGGGGATGAAAAATATTTTCCAGAAGATTTCCGATTGCCAGTGCCTGAATAATATAATGCACAGGGGGCAGATTAATGGATCAGAACACATTGATTGGAATATTGATACCATTTGCCGGGACCGCTCTTGGCTCGGCAATGGTTTTTTTTATGAAGAAGGAGATGAGCGGACAGCTTCAGAAGCTTCTGCTCGGGTTCGCATCGGGAGTGATGATGGCAGCTTCTGTCTGGTCGCTTCTCATTCCCGCGATCGAGATGGCGGAAGAAAAGGGAGGAATCTCCTGGATGCCGCCGGCAGTCGGATTCCTGCTGGGGATGGGGTTCCTGCTCATCCTTGACACGGTAACGCCGCATCTGCATTTTACGGACGACAAGCCGGAGGGAATGCCGTCCCATTTAAAAAAAACAACCATGCTTGTCCTTGCGGTGACGCTCCACAATATACCGGAAGGCATGGCGGTGGGAGTTACCTTCGCGGGCGTTCTCTCGGAGAATGCGTCTATGACTCTGGCCGGGGCATTTGCGCTTTCAGTGGGAATCGCCATTCAGAACTTCCCGGAGGGGGCCATCATATCCATGCCGCTTCAAAGCCAGGGACTTTCAAAACCCAGGGCATTTGCATACGGGGCGCTTTCCGGCATCGTGGAGCCGGCAGCTGCGCTTGTCACAATCCTGCTGACGTCGTTTGTCGTTCCGCTTCTGCCGTATCTTCTGTCCTTTGCGGCGGGAGCTATGATCTATGTGGTTGTGGAAGAACTGATTCCGGAAGCCCAGACAGGGGAACATTCAAATATCAGCACCATCGGTGTTGCAGTCGGTTTTGTGCTGATGATGATTCTGGATGTGGCACTCGGATAGAAGTGAAGTATGGCAAGATAATTGTGAATGATGGCTTGCAATTATGTGCAATAAGTGATATTCTTTTATTTGCCGCGCAGAAAGGCCGAATTTTCTGCGCGGTAAACTCAGGAGAGTCTCTTTATGTATAAAGGCGGATGACATTAACCGGCCTTTCTGCATACAGGAGCGCCGAAGGTGTAAGCGGGATCTCTGTTCTGACGGGAGAGATGCCGTGAGTCTCTCAGGCAAAAGGATGGAGGTATAAAGGAATGTTTGAGCAAATCAATCAAATTATTACTGTAGTGCAGGGAGCTGTGTGGGGGCTTCCGCTGATTATTCTGATCCTGTTTACAGGATTTCTGCTCACAGTCAGGCTGGGCCTTCTTCAGGTAAGGCATCTCGGCAAAGCTTTCAGGTTCATGGTGAAAAACGAAGATGAGGGGCACGGGGAAGTGTCAAGTTTCGGGGCGCTGTGCACCGCACTGTCCGCAACGATCGGAACGGGAAATATTGCCGGTGTTGCAACCGCGATCGCAGCGGGAGGACCGGGTGCGCTTTTCTGGATGGTTGTGGCGGCTTTTTTCGGGATGGCTACCAAGTATGCGGAAGGTCTTCTGGCGATTAAGTACAGAACGGTCGATAAGGAGGGCCACGTGCTTGGAGGCCCGTTCTACTATATCGAAAACGGTATGGGGAAAAAATGGAGGTGGCTGGCAAAGCTGTTCGCTTTTTTCGGAGCATGTGTCGGCCTGTTCGGAATCGGCACTTTTACCCAGGTGAACAGTATTTCATCTGCGGTGACAACGTTTTTTGACCCGAAAGCAGCACATACGGTGTCCCTGTTTGGAATGGAGTATTCCTGGGCAACTGTGATCGCCTGCATCATACTGACTCTGTGTGTCGGCCTTGTCGTGCTTGGCGGACTGAAACGAATCGCGAAGGTTTCCGAAGTTGTCGTTCCGTTTATGGCGATTCTTTATGTGGGACTTGCGCTGATCGTAATATTTACAAATATAACGGCTGTTCCCGCGGCATTTGTGAGTATCGTAAAATCAGCCTTTACAGGCAGTGCCCTTGCGGGAGGCGTGATGGGAACAATGGTAATGGCAATGCAGCAGGGAATTGCCAGGGGAATCTTTTCCAATGAATCCGGGCTTGGAAGCGCGCCCATTGCGGCGGCTGCTGCCGTGACAAAAGAACCGGCGAGGCAGGGACTTGTCTCCATGACAGGAACGTTTATCGACACGATTATCATCTGCACGATGACCGGACTCTCGATTGTGATCGCCGGCTCCTGGGCAAATCCGGATCTGGAAGGAGTGGAGATCACGATGGATGCATTCCAGAAGGGGCTTCCCTTCCCGCCTGTGGTGGCATCGTTTGCCCTGATGCTCTGCCTTGTATTCTTCGCGTTTACAACGATTCTCGGATGGAATTATTATGGAGAGCGCTGCGTTGAATATCTTTTCAACAGAAAGCAGGCCGTAGTTACGGGATACAGATGGCTTTACATACTTGCCGTGTTTATCGGACCGTTTATGACAGTTGCCGCTGTGTGGAATATCGCGGATATTTTTAACGCTTTGATGGCATTCCCGAACCTGGTGGCTCTGCTGGTACTAAACGGTGTTGTTGTCAAAGAGTCGAGAGATTACTTTGCCAGACTGAAAGAAAGCAGATAACCGGGTATATTAAAAAACGAAAACAAGACAGACGGAATCAAAAGAGCCGCGGCGGCTATGGCTGTTCCAGGAGGGACATCAGCCATAGCCGCCGCGGCTTTCCTTCACTCTGAATTTATGTGAATCCTATTTTGCGGGATAGAACCCGGTCGGGGCCTCGCCCATATTAATCATTATATTTTTCATCTGGGTATAATGTTCCAAAATAACTTTATGTGTCTCGCGGCCGATTCCGGAAGCCTTGTATCCGCCGAACGGAGCGCCTTCCGGTATTGCGTTGTATGTATTTACCCACATACGGCCTGTCTCAACAGCCCTGGATACGCGCAGCGCCCGGTTGATGTCACGGGTCCATACCGCGCCGCCCAGGCCGTATTCACTGTCGTTTGCCATTGCGATGACTTCGTCTTCGTCCTTAAATTTCAGGACACATGCCACCGGTCCGAAGATCTCCTCCTGAGCGACACGCATGTCATTTGTTACATTCCCGAGGAGCGTAGGACGGATAAAGCAGCCGTTTTCCAGTCCTCCGTCTGTGATCTGATAACCACCGCAGAGTACTTCCGCGCCTTCTTCTTTTCCGATTTCAACATATTTTAATATTTTTTCCATCTGATGCCGGTTGATCTGGGCACCCATCTGCGTATCTTTCTCCCAGGGCATTCCCACTTTTACCTGATTGAAGCGGTTTACCGCATCTTCTACGAACCGGTCATAAATGTCTTCCTGTACGAACACACGGGAGCCTGCGCAGCATACCTGGCCCTGGTTGAAAAGAATACCCATCTGCAGACCGTCCATTGCCATCTCCCAGTCACAGTCATCAAAGAAGATATTGGCGGATTTGCCGCCCAGCTCCAGCGTGGAGGGGATCAGCTTTTCGGCCGCGGCCAACGCTACATTTCGTCCGACTTCTGTAGAGCCGGTGAATGCAAGTTTGCGGAAGCCCTTGTGCTCAAGCATGTACTGACCGGATTTTGATCCGGCTCCGGTGATTACATTGAAGACTCCGGCAGGCACTACATCCTGAATCAGGCGTGCAAGTTCAAGTACGCTTAAAGGTGTGGTGCTTGACGTCTTAAACACGGTGCAGCAGCCGCTTGCAAGAACCGGGGCAAGCTTCCATGCAGCCATCAGAAACGGAAAATTCCAGGGAACAATCTGCCCTACAACACCGATCGGTTCGCGGAGTATCAGACTAAGTGTATCTGTGCCGAGGATGGAAGCGCTTCCTTCGTCTGCCATGATGCATCCTGCGAAGTAGCGGAAGTGCTGTGCGGAATACGGGATATCAACAGAGAGAGTTTCCCTGATGGGCTTGCCGTTGTCGAGCGACTCAACCATTGCGAGAAATTCCGCGTTTTCATCGATAATATCCGCGATTTTATTTAAGATGGCGGCCCGTTCGTTGACCGGAACATTTTTCCATGAGGCAAATGCCGTCCATGCGGCTTTAACCGCGTCATCAACATCTTCCCGGGTTGCCTCGGCGCATTCTGCAAGAACGCGGCCGTCAGCCGGGCAGAATGTCTTAAATGTTGCCCCATCGGAGGCGTCTTTCCACTGTCCTCCGATAAATAACTGATATTTGTCCTGAAGTTTCACGTTCTGCATAAAAATCCTCCTTTCATTCTGTGTTATTGTGAATATTTCCTGCTATTTTTATAATTATCACGAAATATACTCGAAGTCAACAAAAATTAAAGATTTAACAATGGAATTATCAGATAAATTTGATAAAAGTTTGACAATACACTTCGCAGATGACATGTAAATATTTCTTTTTCATGATAATCATGGACATGAATAACAAGTTCTGAAAATACATGATCGTGTGTTTTTGGGATTGCATTCTACTATATTTTGTATTAGAATAAATTCCGTACAGTGCTTCTGCCCTAAAAACCTTCATGTAAAGGCAGGTGAACGGTATACGGGGCAGAGTACAGTGAAAATGCACGATTAAGGAGACAGACGAATGCAGATTATCAAGAGAAACGGCGCGGAAGAAGTATTTGACATTAAAAAGATTATCAGAGCGATCACGAAGGCGGACAGCTCCACAGAAGGAAGGTGCCTTACAGATTCGCAGATTGAGGATATCGCGGAGTTTGTTGAATTTAAATGTAATAAACTGAAGAGAGCGGTGTCTGTGGAGGAAATCCAGGATATGGTGGAGAACCAGATCATGGCCACAGGCGCTTTCGAGCTGGCGAGAAGATATGTGAGATACCGTTATAAGAGATCTCTCGTGCGCAGGGCAAACACGACGGACAACAGGATTCTTTCGCTGATCGAGTGCAATAATGAGGATGTAAAACAGGAAAATTCAAATAAGAATCCGGCGGTGAACAGTGTTCAGCGAGACTATATGGCAGGAGAAGTCAGCAGGGACCTGACTCAGAGAATGCTCCTTCCGGAGGACATTGTGGAGGCGGACAAAGAGGGAATTATCCATTTTCATGATTCGGATTACTATGCGCAGCACATGCATAACTGCGATCTGGTCAATCTGGAGGATATGCTTCAGAACGGTACGGTGATCAGCGGGACAATGATCGAGAAGCCGCACAGCTTTTCTACCGCATGCAATATCGCGACGCAGATCATCGCGCAGGTGGCCAGCAACCAGTACGGAGGACAGAGTATTTCTCTGGCGCATCTTGCGCCGTTTGTACAGGTGTCAAGGGATAAGATCAGAGCGGAAGTCATAAAAGAGATGGAAACCATCGGATTTGACTGCCCGAAGGAGAAGCTTCATGAGATTGTGGAGGGCCGTCTGAAAAAGGAAATTACAAAAGGCGTGCAGACCATTGAATATCAGGTGATTACGCTGATGACAACCAACGGGCAGGCTCCTTTCCTTACTGTATTTATGTACTTAAATGAGGCAAAGTCGGAGTCAGAGAAGAGGGATCTGGCCATGATTATCGAGGAGACGCTGCGTCAGCGATATCAGGGAGTAAAAAACGAGGCCGGCGTATGGGTGACACCGGCGTTCCCGAAGCTGATTTACGTGCTTGAGGAGGACAATATCGAGGAGGGAACCCCGTACTATTATCTGACCGAACTGGCTGCGAAGTGTACATCAAAACGCCTTGTACCGGACTATATTTCAGAGAAGAAGATGAAAGAGCTCAAAGAAGGGAACTGCTTCCCTGTGATGGGATGCAGAAGCGCGCTTAGCCCGTGGAAGGATGAGAACGGAAATTATAAGTTCTATGGCCGCTTCAACCAGGGCGTTGTGACGATCAACCTTGTGGACGTGGCGCTTTCTTCCGGCGGGGATATGGACAAGTTCTGGAAGATCTTCGATGACAGGCTGGAACTGTGCTATCGCGCGCTGATGTGCCGACACAACAGGCTGAAGGGAACTCTCTCCGACGCGGCGCCGATTCTCTGGCAGTTCGGCGCGCTGGCAAGACTTAAGAAAGGGGAGACGATCGATAAGCTGCTCTACGGCGGATATTCCACGATCTCTCTCGGATATGCGGGACTTTATGAGTGTGTGAAGTATATGACAGGCAAATCACATACAGACCCGGAGGCAACGCCGTTTGCCCTGGATGTGATGAAACATATGAATGAGGCGTGCGACAAGTGGAAAGCAGAGACAAACATCGGATTCAGCATCTACGGTTCGCCGATTGAAAGCACGACGTACAAGTTCGCGAAGTGCCTGCAGAAACGGTTCGGCATTGTGCCGGGCGTGACGGACAAGAGCTATATTACGAACAGCTATCATGTCCATGTGGGCGAGGAGATTGACGCTTTCTCAAAACTGAAATTTGAGTCCCAGTTCCAGGCACTCTCCACAGGAGGGGCGATCAGCTACGTGGAGGTACCGAATATGCAGGACAATATTCCGGCAGTACTTCAGGTTATACGCTTTATCTATGACAATATCATGTATGCGGAGCTTAATACAAAGAGCGATTACTGCCAGGAATGCGGATATGACGGAGAAATCCGTATTGTGACAACAGAGGAAGGAAAGCTTGTGTGGGAGTGCCCTCACTGCGGAAACCGAAACCAGGATACGCTGAATGTGGCAAGACGTACATGCGGCTATATCGGAACACAGTTCTGGAACCAGGGCAGAACCCAGGAGATTAAAGAGAGGGTGCTTCATCTGTAATGAATTACGGAGAGATAAAAAAATGTGATATTGCAAACGGGGAGGGAGTGAGAGTCTCCCTTTTCGTATCCGGGTGTACCCACCACTGTCCGGGGTGTTTTAACCGGGAAACGTGGGATTTTGATTACGGGAAACCGTATACAGACGAGACGGAAGAAGAGATTTTATCCGCACTTGCGCCGGACTATATAGACGGGCTGAGCCTTCTCGGCGGGGAGCCCTTTGAGCCGCAGAACCAGAGGACGATTATTGGTCTTTTGAAAAAGGTGAGAGAACGTTTCCCGGAAAAAACGGTATGGTGTTATACAGGGTATTTGTTTGATCGGGATCTGTTAAACAAAAGCCGGGCGAGATGTGAATACACGGATGAGATGCTGTCCATGATCGACATTCTGGTTGATGGGAGATTTGTGGAGGCATTAAAGGATATCCGGCTTGTGTTTCGCGGCTCCTCCAATCAGCGTATCATCGATGTAAAAAAGACGCTTCAATCCGGTACGGTCACAGCGTGGGAGCCGAAGGTGCGCAGAGGCATGTGAAATATATCTTCAAAAGAAAAACCGCGGCGTCGGAGTCTGCTCATGGCAGAAAACTGACGCCGGGGGTTCTGATGCAAAATATATTTACAGAGGAATCTCTATTTTGTATACGCAGGTCTCTTCGAGATACATACGGTAATCTCCGAGAGGTTAAGTCCTTCCGGAGAGAACATACCGATTTTGTCAGGGATATATTTCCCGTCAGCGTCGAGCAGAACGGTGTATCCGGCTGGAACGGCACCCTGTTCTGCGGCGGCCTCGCTGAAAGAGTAGGCTACTCTGACTTCATACGGTGTGACGGTGACAGAGGAGACGCCCTGACCGTCGGGACCGTACTGGTTGACCTCAACAGTTTTTGTGTCGATCTCCTGACGTGTGATCTTAGTTGAGAAGTTCCATTCTCCGGAGAGCATCAGCGTGCTGTCCTGCTGTCCCCACATGGGGATAAGCTCTGTGATTGTGAGATCCCACTGGAATGTGTCCGGAATTTCATATTCTACATACGGGTAGAGACTGAACTCGATGCGCGTCATTCCGACAAAGGTGTTTTCATCGGTAAATTCTCCCTTAAGGTCAAGATAGGGATTCACGGTGCCGGCGGTGCGGAACTCTTCGGAGAACGGTTCTTCTGACTCGATTTTGACAGAGAGGGTCAGGGACTCTTCTGTGCAGACAAATCCACGTTTTAAACCATTCCGGATTTTTCAGATCTTTTATATTCTGATATCCTTTCAATATTACAGAGCCGACCAGGTCGAGGGCATCCTGCTCATTTTTCATCTGCAGAAATGCCATCCTGTACAGATATTCCTGATACTGGCGGATAAGCTGTCCGTAGGCATCCGGATTGCCCCGGACTGCCTTGCGGACGAGTCGTATTTCTTCCTCCCTGTTCATAAAGCAGGGGCTCCTTTCTGTTCGTGTAAAGAGCGCTCTTTTTGTCGTATTGACTTTACATAGATTAGACTCGAAAAGCAAGTGTCCGGTTGCAGAAAGTTTTCCTTGACTTATACGGAGCTTCTTCCTATAATAAATGAGTATATTGTAAAAGACAAAGAAGGGGAATAGTAGGAGCGTACCGTTTTCCAGAGAGCTGCCGGACGGTGAGAGGCAGCGGCGCAAACTCTGAACTGGCCCCGGAGTTCTTCCGCTGAAAAACAGAAGTAGGCGGAGGCGGGTATTCCCGTTACAGAATCAATGAGTGCATTTGCCACGGAAAGAAGGAAAAGCGGCAGAGTTTTCTCTTCTCAATGCGGCAGATGAACAAGAGTGGTACCACGGAAACAAGCCTTTTCGTCTCTTGAAGTGTTCAGAGAGAAAAGGCTTTCTTTATGCCGTCGGGCGGCGAAAAGGCCTGCCGGAGGCATATTTCCTGCATGAAAACATTTGAAAGAGAGGAATCACCACATGGGTACAAAGATTATGTACAACCACAGAGCCATTGAGAAGAAATGGCGTGAGAAATGGGAGGAGAATCCGGTTAATCCGAAGGTGGATGACAGCGGAAAGAAAAAACCGAAATACTACTGCCTTGACATGTTCCCGTATCCGTCGGGAAACGGACTTCACGTAGGACACTGGAGAGGATACGTGATTTCTGATGTGTGGAGCCGTTATAAACTGCAGCAGGGTTACTACATCATTCACCCGATGGGATGGGATGCGTTCGGACTTCCGGCAGAGAACTATGCCATCAAAATGGGCGTTCACCCGGCAAAATCCACAGCTGAGAACGTGGCAAACATTAAGAAGCAGATCAACGATATCGCAGCTCTTTACGACTGGGATATGGAAGTAAATACGACGGATCCGGCGTTCTACAAATGGACGCAGTGGATTTTCGTCAAGATGTTTAAGGAAGGTCTTGCGTATGAGAAGGAGTTCCCGATCAACTGGTGCCCGTCCTGTAAGACCGGTCTGGCGAACGAGGAAGTTGTAAACGGAAAATGCGAGCGCTGCGGTTCTGAAGTGACGAAGAAGAACCTTCGCCAGTGGATGCTTCGGATCACGAAGTATGCGGACCGTCTGTTAAATGACCTGGATAAACTGGACTGGCCGGAGAAGGTTAAGAAGATGCAGACAGACTGGATCGGAAAGTCCTACGGCGCTGAGGTAGACTTCCCGGTTGACGGAAGAGATGAGAAGATCACAGTCTACACGACGAGACCGGATACGCTCTACGGAGCTACTTTCATGGTGCTCGCTCCGGAGCATGAGCTGGCTGCATCCCTTGCAACGCCTGAGACGAAAGAGGCAGTGGAGAAATACATTTACGAGGCTTCCATGAAGTCAAATGTAGACCGTATGCAGGATAAGGAGAAGACCGGCGTGTTTACGGGAAGCTATGCGATCAACCCGTTAAACGGGGCGAAGACGCCGATCTGGCTGTCTGATTACGTGCTGGCAGACTACGGTACAGGAGCCATCATGTGCGTGCCGGCTCACGATGACCGTGACTTTGAGTTCGCGAAGAAGTTTGATATCCCGATCGTCCAGGTTATCGCAAAGGACGGAAAAGAGATTGAGAATATGACGGAAGCGTACACAGAGGCGTCAGGAACAATGATCAATTCCGGCGAGTGGAACGGGATGGAGTCCGCAGTGCTTAAGAAAGAAGCGCCGCACATTATCGAAGAGCGGGGCATCGGCCGCGCGACGGTAAACTACAAGCTCCGTGACTGGGTATTCTCCCGTCAGCGCTACTGGGGAGAGCCGATCCCGATTGTACACTGCCCGGACTGCGGCTGCGTGCCGGTGCCGGAGGAGGAGCTTCCGCTTACCCTTCCGGACGTGGAGTCCTACGAGCCTACAGGGACAGGGGAGTCCCCGCTTGCGGCCATCGACGAGTGGGTGAACTGCAAGTGCCCGAAGTGCGGAAAACCGGCGAAGAGAGAGACAAACACCATGCCTCAGTGGGCAGGTTCTTCCTGGTATTTCCTGCGCTATGTGGATAATCACAACGACAAAGAGCTGGTTTCCAGAGAGAAGGCAGACGAGATGCTTCCTGTTGATATGTATATCGGCGGTGTGGAGCATGCGGTGCTTCATCTTCTGTATTCCAGATTCTATACAAAGTTCCTGTGCGATATCGGCGTGATCGACTTTGACGAGCCGTTCCACAAGCTGTTCAACCAGGGAATGATCACCGGAAAGAACGGAATCAAGATGAGCAAGTCCAAAGGAAATGTCGTTTCCCCGGACGACCTTGTACGCGATTACGGCTGTGATTCCCTGAGAATGTATGAGCTCTTCGTAGGTCCGCCGGAGCTGGATGCGGAGTGGGATGACAGAGGAATCGACGGCGTCAACCGTTTCCTGAAACGTCTCTGGAACCTGCTTATGGAGAGCAAGGACGCGGATATCAAGGCGACAAAAGAGATGGTCCGTCTCCGCCACAAAATGGTTTACGATATCACAAGCCGTCTGGAGAGCTTCAGCCTGAATACGGTTATTTCCGGATTCATGGAGTACAATAACAAGTTCATGGAAGTTGCGAAGAAAGAGGGCGGAATCGACAGAGAGACTCTGGAGACGATCGCAGTGCTTCTCTCCCCGTTTGCACCTCACTTTGCAGAGGAGATGTGGGAGCAGTTAGGCCACACGGAGACTGTCTTCAAGGCGGGATGGCCGAGCTATGACGAGAACGAGATGAAGGACGATGAGATCCAGATTCCGGTTCAGATCAACGGCAAGACAAGAGCGGTTATCAGCATTTCCGCTGAGGCGGCGAAAGACGAGGCAATCGCGGCAGGAAAAGAAGCGATTGCGGATAAACTGACAGGCAATGTGATCAAGGAGATCTATGTGCCGAAGAAGATTATCAATATTGTGATGAAATAATAATGAAGCGGCGTGAACACTCTGTGCAGTGTTTGCGCCGCTGATTTGTTTATTGTATTCTACTCTTCATCCAGAAAGAAGATCTCATCCACATGGAGTCCCAGCAGCTTTGCGATTTTCATTGCAAGCTCCAGAGTCGGGTTGTATTTGTCATTTTCGATGGCAATGATTGTCTGGCGGCTGACGCCCAGGAGCCTGGCCATATCCTCCTGGCGCATTCCGGCCTGTTTTCTGAGTTGTTTTACTGTGTTCTTCATAGCTTTAGCTACAGCGTCACTGCGAGATATGTTCCCACAGACAGAAGTACAATCAGGAAAATGACAGTGAGAAGGATCATCTGCAGCAGACGGTTCGGCTCTTTGTACTCATCATCGCCGGCAATCATTTTCTGCCGGATGGCTGTTTGGGAGAAAAACTGTACACTTGTGGCGAGACACAGGATGAGGACAGGCAGAGGTTCATATTCTGTCCCGTGTGCAAGTGACTGCCAGCAGTTGAAAAGAACCCATGCGGCCATGGCAAGCTTGAATCGCTTTTTGTAACAGTCCAGCCATAGAACTTTATTTATCAATTCTGTGAAGCAGAAGAGCACACAGACAGAACGCGGCGGTAAAGATCAGAAGAAGAGGCGCCGTACCTCCGGGGGAAAATGCCGATGCAGTCATCAGTTTATATCCCCACGATGCAGGAAGGAGTTTTCCCGCAGTTTCAAGCGCTTCCGGGAGCAGATCAGCAGGAAACATGATCCCGGAGAGCATGACAGAGGGCAGAAAAGCAATGATCGAAATCATAGAGGTTTTCGCCTGGTCTTTTACGGCCAGCCCGATTACGGCCGCGACGCCAAGTGATACTGCCGTGAAGATGGCGGTGCAGAGAAAGTACATTCCCGGATTTTCCGGAATCTCAGCGCCGAAAGCGGGCGGCGCGGCGAGAAAGAGAATGACGCTCATGATCATCAGATGGATGAAGGAAGACAGAACGGTCAGGATAAGGCCGAGCCAGAGAGGGACGCCGTTTGCCTGATACATCTTTTTGATGCCGCTTCCGTATATTTCCACGAGAGAGGGCGGAACCCCGATGAGGGCGCCCATTGTCACGCCGAACACGGTCATGGACTGGATCAGCGTACCCTTTGTCTCCGGCATGACAGAAGTAAAGATTCCGCCCATCACAGCGAAGAAAAGAAGCGGGACGAGGTAGCAGGTGATGAGCATTGTCCTGCTTCTTATGTCAAGTTTCCATTGCAGTCCAGCTCCGTATAAAAAAGCTTTCATCTGTTATTCTCCTTTGCGATCTTCATAAAATGCTGTTCCAGCGAACCCCGGTCCACACGGATATCGGAGATGACGGTTCCGTCTTTTTTGTACTGTCCAAGCAGGGAGAGGAGCGTTTCCGCGATATCGTCGGATTCGTATGTTTCGTATGTTTCGGTTCCGTTTTCAGGGAAGAGTTCTTCCCGGTATTCGGAAAGGGTTTGCCCCGGTCTCTCAACCCGGACCGTGATCTTATAATGTCTGCCCACCTGTTCATTGAGTTCGGGGACTGTACCGATAAAAGCGATTTTCCCGCCGGCCAGAATGGCGATCCGGTCACACAGAGTTTCGACTTCGGCCATGTCATGGCTTGCGAGTATGATGGTTTTTCCCTGCTCTTTCAGCCTGCGGATCTGTCTGTGAAGCGAGATTCGTGCTTCTACGTCGAGTCCTGCAGTCGGTTCGTCCAGGAACAGAATATCAGGATCGCGGATCAGTGCGAGAGCCAGATGAAGACGGCGTTTCTGGCCTGTTGAGAGCTGATAATACTGTTTTCCGGAAAGCTCTCCTATGCCGAGGGAGGAGAGCATCGTTTCGTCGGCAGAGGTGCGATTCCACCCGGCAAAGAGTCTGACCGCTTCCATTGCCCTGATATGTTCCGGCAGAGAAGCCGACTGAAGCTGGATGCCGGTTCTGCCGTTTACTGTGATAGTTCCGCTGTCATATCTGCGAAGTCCTTCGATACATTCAAGGGTTGTCGTCTTGCCTGCTCCGTTGCTGCCGAGCAGTGCGAAGATCTCGCCCCGGCGTACAGAAAAATCAACACCCTTTAACACGGCATGGTCTCCATAGTTTTTGTGCAGTCCGGTGACGAGCAGAGCGTCTGACATCTGATCTTTCATTTTGCGTCCTCCTGAAACGGGTTGATTCCAAGCCGGGAGAAATAGACCTCCAGCACCTGTCCGACATAGGCTCCGGCGTCGGCCTGTTTGTTTTTCCAGTCACTGTCGGCCCCGTCAAACTGTCCCAGCTCCATGAGCCGGGGAAGCATACTCATATCTCCTCCGGTAAATTCGGTGATCATTTCCCAGTATGCTTTTGCAAACTGCTGTCCTTCGCTGCTGTCAGCGGGGACATTTGCTTTTTTCAGACGCAGCGCTTCCTCCTGAAGATTCAGGAAGGTGTCCATAAACGCCTGCCCGCTGTCTTTGTCGAAACGAGTGCGGATATGATCCAGCATCTCATCGTCAAAGTGTTTGATCAGCCAGTAGAACTCATTGTCCATCTGCAGATTTACGATAATGTCTGCATATTTTTTGAAATCAACGGTCTGCATGTTCAGTACTTCTTCCCTGAGCAGTTCCAGGTCTTTAAGAGAGTCTGAGAGAGAGTCTATTTTCCGGCGGAGAGCGGCGGCCTGTTCCGAGAGAACCCCGGCTACCTCTGACGGTGTGTCAAGGGGGATGAGCCGGTTTTTTATATCATCCAGAGAGAATCCCAGATGCTTTAGAGAAAGGATCTGATGGAGCTTTACGATATCCCTGTCTGTGTAGAGCCTACGGCCGCCTTCGCTTACGGCGGAAGGAGAGAGAAGCCCTTCTCTGTCGTAATGCTGCAGAGTGCGCACAGTGACGTCCATCTTTTTGGCAACCTCGCCTACAGTCATATATCCTTCTGGAATTGCTTTTTGTCCTTTTGAAATTACTTTCTGTTTTTCCATTTCTTATCGCCTCCTGTAGAAATAGTATAGCTCATGACGCAGCGTCATGAGCAAGGGGGTTAAAGGAAAAATGAACTGAGCACTTCTGGCCGCTTACAGACTGGATCGCTCATGGCGCACCAGATAGTTGAGGTACAGACCGTTTTCCCCGATTTTTTCAACCCGCTTCAGCGTGAACTCCACAGGAGCTTCCTCGCTGAAAGCGGGTTAAGGAAACTCCAGTTTACAAGGCCGCCTCCGCAGATCAGCAGTTTTTTAATATGGAAGAGATCGTACAGTTTTTCCATTGCCATCCTGCAGTCCAGCTCATTTTCTCCGGCGAGAATGTAGGAGACTTCTCTCTGGCGCAGATATGCCGGGTAGGAGACCGGGGTGGAGCCGGTGAGAATCTCGATCACGTGAGTGGGAGTCGTTCCCCGGTAGTAAAAAGTCCCGGATTCCCATCCGATCTCCCCTTCTGTATCCACGGAGACGTAATAAAGATCAGCGTTTTCGTCCGCGACAAAATCGCCCTCAGGGACAGAAGAAACTTCCGCCAGGACCGGGCGGACGAAACTGGTAAATTCCTTTGTGGTTGTCGTTCCGTACATCCAGGCACCGGCAGCCAGTTCGCTTCGCAGTGCTGCATATTTTCCGGCCAGTTCCGCCGTACTTTCTGTTTCCATAAAAGGTCCGTTTATTTTTCCATCAAGAGAGCTTAAAATGTGGCATATTGTGTATGGTTTATTCATGGTTTACACCTCCGGTTCTGTTTTGCCGTTTTTGTCCTTTCCATACAGGAACATGGTTTCACTGAATATTATAACTTCTGAAAAAGGATGCGGGAAGAGGCGTTTTAGTAGGCAGGTATGTACCGGAAGGTTTTATGTGCTGGACTTTCCGGGGCAGAGTGATACAATAAAGTCAGTGTATACGGTTTTGTTACAAATAAAAACAGCTGGCGGGACGCATGCTCGCCGTACTGTTATATTACGGCCGCCTGCCGGATCTGTTTTGAGTTCCGGATATCGGCGGCGGGAACGGAAGGGAGAGAGAAAAATGTCACAGATGAGTGATTATGTGAGAAGAACATTTAAGGAAAATGACGATATACGGGATGCCGGACTTACCACACCCGATGATGTCGTCCGCTACGACGATATCTGCTATGGAACGGACACAAAATGGCAGATGCTTGACGTGTACCGGCCGAAGGAAAAAGCAGGGGAAACGCTTCCTGTAATCGTGAGCGTACACGGCGGGGGATGGGTGTACGGGGACAAGGAGTTGTATCAGTTTTACTGTATGAGCCTTGCGCAGAGAGGGTTTGCGGTTGTAAATTACACCTACCGTCTTGCGCCGGAATTTCAGTATCCGAGCTCTCTCGAGGATACGAATCTTGTTTTTGCCTGGGTGATGAAACATGCGGAAGAGTACGGGATGGACACGAAGAATGTGTTTGCTGTGGGCGATTCCGCGGGAGGAAACCTTCTTGGAATTTATGCGGCCGTGCTGACCAATGCGGAATATGCGGCGCAGTATCCCTTCCGTGTGCCAGAAGGGCTTAAGCTGAATGCGGCTGCGCTTAACTGCGGAGTGTATGATGTGGCGATGGCCGGGGACGAGAATGAGATGAGAAGAGAGCTGATGAAAGATCTGCTGCCTGAGAAGGGCAGCGAGAGAGAACTTGCGCTTATCTCTCCGGTGAATCATGTGACAGAGAATTATCCGCCGGTGTTTCTTATGACTGCGGTCAATGATTTTGTGAAAATGCAGGCTCCTGCCATGGCAGAGAAACTGGCGGAGAAGAATGTACCGTTTACGTTTAAGCTATATGGAGATAAGGACAACCGTCTTCCCCATGTGTTCCATCTGAATATGAGATGTGTGGAGGGAGCGGTCTGCAACGACGAGGAGTGCGCGTATTTCAGAGAGCATATGCGTTGAGCAGACTGTGGATGGGCGGATGAACTGCGGGCGGAAGAAAGGGAGACGACGGCAGTATTATGATTCTCAGTGCGAGCAGGCGGACCGATATTCCGTCTTACTATTCAAAGTGGTTTTTTAACAGAATAAAGGAAGGGTATGTGCTGGTCCGGAATCCGATGAATTATCATCAGGTCAGCCGGATCAACATTTCCCCGGATGTGACGGATGGGATTGTTTTCTGGACGAAAAATCCATCCCGTATGCTGGAACGGCTTGGCGAGCTGGACGACTATTCATACTATTTCCAGTTTACGCTCACTCCGTACGGAGATGATGTGGAACCGGGACTGCCGTCAAAGCGCAGCGTGATTATTCCGTCATTTCTTGAGCTTGCCCGGAGAGTCGGGCCAAGGAGGGTGATCTGGCGGTATGATCCGATTCTCATCAACGAGAAATATACGGTTGAGAGGCATATGCGGTATTTTGAGATGCTTGCTTGTATTCTGGCGGACTCGACAGAAAAATGCGTGATCAGCTTTGTCGATCAGTATCGGAATATTTCTTCCGCCATGCGGCGGCTGGGAGTAAAAGAAGTCAGTGCGGATGAGATGCATCTGATCGCACGGCATTTCTCAGATACTGCCGGAAAGCACGGTATGACGGTATATGCCTGTGCGGAGGCGGAAAATCTGGAAAAGTGGGGTGTGAAAAAGGCACACTGCATCGATCCGGAGCTTCTGGGGGAACTGGCCGGATACACGATCTCAGCCGGGAAGGACAAAAACCAGAGAGCAGAGTGCGGGTGCGCAGAGAGTATTGATATCGGTGCGTACAATTCCTGCCGGAATCTGTGTGAGTATTGCTATGCGAATCACAGCTTAAGCGGGATAGAGAGAAATATCCGGCTGCATGATCCGAAGTCTCCGATGCTGATCGGAAATGTGGAGGAAGGGGATCGGATTGCGGAGCGGAAGGTGAAGAAGGTCGGGGACGGGCAGATGGAGATGAGGTGGGAGTGAATTGCCAAACCAGAATTGACACCGGATACGATATGAGCTAAAATGAAAAAGAACATTTGTTCGGTTTTCTGCAGGCGCTACTTTGTAAGAGGAACAATACATGGCATCATCTAATCTATACCAAAAAATAAAACAGGTTATCAGAGAAGACGGAACTTTTGTACAGATTTTGAGGACGGAATAGGAGTAAACGGACTGAATGATACTAGGCGGACAAAATGAGCAAGAATTAGCTGGAGAGAGCAATTGAGGCTTAGCGAATTAGGAATTATTAATTTAGATTCATCTAAAAGATGGCATACTGTGCCTAAGGGCGGTTATAGCAGTATTATTGATGCCCCCAGAGGTTTAATTATTATAGTGAAAAATAATTCTGAACAGGAAATTAAGGTAGAGTATAACGCATTTTTTTGACTTCAGCAGGTGATGAGCTGCTTTCTGTAGCAACGTATGAAACACAGAAAGATTATTTTATTAAATTTGAAAAAGAGCTAAAAAAGAAATATGACAAAAGTGTCCATATTTCACTTCATGATATACTTTCAGTAAATGGTGAGCAACCCACATACGGCCTGGGAAATGACAAGCATGATTACGGAAAAGGATTTTACCTGACTGAGAGTCCAGCATTAGCATCCGAATGGTCTGTCTGCAATCCGATCGAAAAAAATGGCTGGGTAAATAAATTTGTGCTGGATACCAGCGAATTAAAGATATTGGACTTTGAAGAATATGATATACTTTCGTGGCTTGCAGAGCTTATGAAACATCGGGATGCAGATACAGGGCGAAGATATAGAGTATTAGCGCCTAAATTCATTCAAAAATATCAGGTATCTACAGAAAAATATGACGTGATCAAAGGCTGGCGTGCAAATGCATCATATTTTTATATTGCCAAGTGTTTTGTCCGGGATGAAGTAGATCTTGATATCTTACCAGAGTTATTAAAATTGGGAGATTTGGGAATTCAGTACTGTTTAAAGACAGAAAAAGCATTTCAATGTCTCAGAGAAGATTTTTCGGCGTTGCGAGAAATTGAGTATAATAAGGTGAATCTACAATATACACAGCGTGACAGAACAGCAAGAGAGGCAATGTATGCTTTGATTAACTCTGATAAAAATAAGATTGAAAATGTGTTCAGTAAATTAATATAAGAGGTAAGATCATGGAAGTGTTCAGTAAAAGTTACTTGGAAGAAATTGTTGAAAATCAAGGAAAATTATTTGAATATGCAGAAGAACATTATCCTGGGATTGATGTGGCGGATTTTATAGAGTCATATATGAAAAGCTATACAAGAGCTATGGTCGATGAAGGACAGGCTTATGTCTGTACAATGGATGCAGAAACGTTATACAATTATTTCCTGGAAAATGATAAATATGAACCAAAGCATGGAAAAACGGCAGGAGGATTTGCTCCAAACTGGATTGGACAATTTTATGCATTATTTCAATGGATATACCGACTGCCAAGCAAAGAAGTCGTTAAACTGCTCCCGGTTAAATTTATGTTTGAAGCATATCCCGGCCTGCATGATCTTGATTTGTATGTGGCTGTTCGTAAGGTAGGAGAGCAGTGTGGGTTTAATGTACCGTCAATCTGCTGTTAGTTATGGGAGGAAAGAAATATGATCTGTTTTCATAATCCAGAAGAAGAGAATGGATATTTGAGTAACTGGTATTTTTCTGAATTTACAGTTGCTGGCGTTACCTTTTCTACAATGGAGCAGTATATGATGTATGAAAAGGCATTGCTCTTTCAAGATCAGGAAACAGCGGAAAAAATTTTACAGACAGATAATGTGGCAGAAATAAAAGCGTTAGGCAGAGCTGTTCGGTATTTTGATGATAAGATCTGGATAAAGGCAAGAGAAGAAATTGTTTACAGGGGTGTGCTTGAAAAATTCCGTCAGAATCCTGAACTTGCGGAAAAACTGGAGCAGACAGATGAAGATATAATCGCGGAATGCGCTGTAAAAGATCGGATCTGGGGAATTGGTCTTTCTATGAAAGATGAGAACAGGCTTTGCCCTGATAAATGGAGAGGGCAAAATCTGTTGGGGAAAGTTTTGATGCGGGTGAGGGAAGATATCAGGCAACAAAATAGAGCGACTTACGCATTTTAGAATGTTGAAAAGCCTTCTCCGATGTAGCGGAAGAGGCCGGTTTTCATACAGAAGCTGAATTACAGGATTGTGCGAAGAAAATCTGTCACGAAGAGGAGTAAGAATAGTCATGGATCATTTTGAATTAGTATCAGAATACAAACCCACCGGCGACCAGCCCCAGGCGATCGCCGATCTGGTGAAAGGTTTCAAGGAAGGCAACCAGTGCCAGACCCTGCTCGGTGTCACCGGCTCAGGAAAAACCTTCACGATGGCAAACGTCATCCAGCAATTGAATAAACCGACGCTGATTATTGCTCATAACAAAACTCTGGCGGCACAGCTCTACGGCGAGTTCAAGGAATTTTTTCCGAACAATGCCGTAGAGTACTTTGTCTCCTACTACGATTACTACCAGCCCGAGGCTTACGTTCCATCCTCCGACACCTACATCGCCAAGGATTCCGCCATCAACGATGAGATCGACAAGCTTCGCCTCTCTGCCACAATGGCGCTGACGGAGCGGCGGGACGTGATTATTGTTGCCAGTGTGTCCTGTATCTATGGTCTGGGAAACCCGGTGGATTACCAGAACATGGTGATTTCGCTCCGGCCGGGCATGGAGAAGGACAGGGATGAAGTGATGGCCAAGCTGATTGAGATTCAGTATGACCGGAATGACATGGATTTTCACAGGGGAACATTCCGGGTGAGGGGAGATGTGCTGGAGATCATTCCCGCCTACGAGAGTGAGACTGCGGTCCGGGTTGAGTTCTTCGGAGATGAGATTGACCGGATCACGGAGATTGACATTCTGACCGGAGAGATCAAAGACGAGCTGAAGCACGTGGCGATCTTCCCGGCATCCCACTACGTGGTGGATAAGGAAAATATCAAGAGAGCAGTCCACGACATTGAGGAAGAACTGGATGATCGGGTGAAAGAGTTTAAGCGCCAGGACAAGCTTCTCGAGGCACAGAGGATCGCGGAGAGGACAAACTTTGATATAGAAATGCTCAAAGAGACAGGATTCTGTTCCGGAATTGAGAATTATTCCCGCCATCTGGCGGGGCTTGCTCCGGGACAGCCGCCCTATACTCTGATCGACTATTTTCCGGATGATTTTATCATGATGATTGATGAGTCGCACAAGACGATTCCTCAGATCGGCGGTATGTATCACGGCGACCAGTCGAGAAAGACGACGCTTGTGGACTATGGATTCCGCCTGCCCTCTGCGAAGGACAACCGCCCCTTGAATTTTGAAGAATTTGAGAGTAAGATAAATCAGGTCATGTTTGTGTCTGCCACCCCGGGACCGTATGAGGAGGAGCATGAACTTCTCCGTGCGGAGCAGGTGATCCGTCCTACCGGACTTCTCGATCCGGAGGTTTCGGTGCGCCCGGTGGAAGGACAGATTGATGACCTGATCGGAGAGATCAACAAAGAGGTATCAAAGAAAAATAAAGTGCTTGTTACAACGCTGACCAAGAGGATGGCGGAAGACCTGACCGACTATATGCGCGAAGTCGGCATCCGTGTGAAATATCTTCACTCAGACGTGGATACGCTTGAGCGGACGGAGATTATCCGGGATATGCGTCTGGATGTATTTGACGTGCTTGTCGGAATCAACCTTCTGCGAGAGGGTCTGGATATTCCGGAGATCACGCTTGTGGCCATACTGGACGCGGACAAAGAAGGATTCCTCCGTTCGGAAACTTCACTGATCCAGACGATCGGCCGTGCCGCGCGAAATGCGGAAGGGCATGTCATTATGTATGCGGATACAGTGACAGAGTCCATGCAGATGGCAATCGATGAGACAAAGAGGCGCCGTGAGATTCAGATGAAGTACAACGAAGAACACGGAATCACACCGCAGACGATTCAGAAGTCTGTCCGTGACCTGATCAGTATCTCGAAGAAGGTTGCTGCCGAAGAGATGCGCATGGAGAAAGATCCGGAGTCCATGAGCGCAAAGGAACTGGAAAAACTGATTGCGGATCTCACAAAGCAGATGAAGAAAGCGGCTGCGGAGCTGAACTTCGAGACCGCCGCGGAGCTGCGTGACAAGCTTGTCGAACTGAAAAAGACGCTGAATGACCTGGAGTAGACAGGCCGGGCGGCAGCGGCGCGATAACTGATATACAGGAAAGGAAACGAAAGACATAAATGGGAACGAAGATGGACGTCCGGAAATATATCAGAATCCGGGGTGCAAATGAAAACAATCTGAAAAATATTGATGTAGACATTCCGAGAAATGAGCTCGTCGTTCTGACGGGCTTAAGCGGTTCCGGAAAATCATCGCTTGCGTTTGACACGATTTACGCAGAAGGACAGAGAAGATATATGGAATCGCTCTCTTCCTACGCAAGACAGTTTTTGGGACAGATGGAGAAACCGGATGTGGAGAGTATCGAGGGGCTTTCTCCTGCGATTTCGATTGACCAGAAGTCGACGAACCACAATCCCCGTTCCACAGTGGGTACAGTGACAGAGATTTACGATTACTTCCGTCTTCTGTACGCAAGAGTCGGAATTCCCCACTGCCCGAAGTGCGGCAGGGAGATTGCGAAGCAGACGGTGGACCAGATGGTGGACCAGATTATGGCGCTGCCCGAGCGGACGCGGATCCAGCTTCTTGCCCCTGTCGTGCGCGGAAGAAAGGGAACCCACGCAAAACTGCTCGAGAGAGCGAAACGGAGCGGTTATGTCCGCGTCCGCATAGACGGCAATCTGTACGAATTGTCAGAGGATATTGCGCTTGATAAAAATATCAAGCACACGATCGAGATTATTGTGGACAGACTGATTGTGCGTCCCGGAATCGAGAAGAGACTGACGGATTCCGTGGAGAGTGTGCTGCATCTTGCGGAAGGGCTTCTTGTGGTAGATGTGATTGACGGGGAGCCGATGAATTTCAGTCAGAGCTTTTCCTGCCCGGACTGCGGAATCAGTATCGATGAGATTGAGCCGAGAAGCTTCTCCTTTAATAATCCGTTTGGAGCCTGCCCGGAGTGCTACGGACTGGGATATAAAATGGAGTTTGCGGAGGAACTGATCATTCCGGATCCGTCGCTCTCTATCAATGAGGGAGCCATCGCGGTTCTGGGATGGCAGTCCTGTACGGACAAGGGCAGTTTTACCCGGGCGATCCTTGATGCGCTGTGCAGGGAATATGATTTCGATCTGGATACGCCCTTTGAGAAATATCCGAAAAAGATTCATGACATTATTATACACGGAACGAACGGAAAGAGCGTGAAAGTGTTTTACAAAGGGCAGCGGGGCGAGGGTGTATATGACGTCGCGTTTGAAGGTCTGCTTAAAAACGTAGAGCGCCGGTACCGCGAGACCGGATCCGAGACGATAAAGGCCGAGTATGAGACGTTCATGAATGTTACGCCCTGTTCGGCCTGCAGGGGACAGAGGCTGAAACCCGGAGCGCTTGCTGTAACGGTCGGCGGCAGGAATATCTCAGAAGTTACCGCTCTTTCTGTAGAGAAACTGCAGCAGTTCCTGAAAGATCTGGTCTTCACGGACACGCAGATGCTGATCGGCGCCCAGATTCTGAAAGAAATACGGGCGAGAATTCAATTCCTCATGGATGTGGGGCTGGACTATCTGACGCTTGCCCGCGCCACAGCATCACTTTCAGGCGGAGAGGCGCAGAGAATCCGGCTTGCCACACAGATCGGTTCCGGTCTGGTCGGAGTGGCATACATTCTTGACGAGCCGAGCATCGGGCTTCATCAGCGGGATAATGACAAGCTGCTCGCCACGCTGAAGCATCTCCGTGACCTCGGAAATACGCTGATCGTGGTGGAGCATGACGAGGATACCATGCTTGCCGCGGATTATATTGTCGATATCGGCCCCGGTGCAGGAGAGCACGGAGGAGAAGTTGTCGCTGTGGGAACGGCGAAGGAGATTATGGAAAATAAAAACTCGGTGACAGGGGCATACTTATCCGGAAAGATTAAAATCCCTGTTCCCGAAGAGCGCAGGAAGCCCGCCGGATGGCTGAAAGTAAAAGGCGCAAAGGAAAACAATCTGAAAAACATTGATGTGGACTTCCCACTTGGAGTGATGACATGCGTGACCGGTGTGTCGGGATCGGGAAAGAGTTCGCTTGTCAATGAAATCCTCTACAAGAGGCTTGCGAGAGATCTGAACCACGCGCGCACAATCCCCGGAAACCACAGGAAGATCGAGGGGCTGGATCAGGTAGACAAAGTGATCGCTATTGATCAGTCGCCCATCGGCAGAACGCCGCGCTCCAATCCTGCAACCTACACCGGCGTGTTCGATCTGATCCGGGATCTGTTCGCGGCGACACCGGATGCGAAAGCAAGAGGGTATAAAAAGGGCCGTTTCAGCTTCAACGTAAAAGGCGGCCGGTGCGAGGCGTGCGCGGGAGACGGAATAATCAAGATCGAGATGCATTTCCTTCCGGATGTTTATGTGCCCTGCGAGGTGTGCGGAGGAAAGCGGTACAACCGTGAGACTCTGGAAGTAAAATATAAAGGGAAGACGATCTATGATGTGCTCAATATGACGGTGGAGGAGGCGCTTGCGTTCTTTGAACATGTCCCCAGTATCCGCAGAAAGATGGAGACACTCAACGATGTGGGACTTTCCTACATCCGTCTGGGACAGCCGTCCACAGAGCTCTCAGGCGGAGAGGCACAGCGGATCAAGCTTGCGGCAGAGCTGAGCAAGAGAAGCACGGGGAAGACGGTCTATATTCTCGATGAGCCGACGACAGGGCTGCATTTTGCGGATGTGCACAAGCTGACGGAGATCTTAAGGCGTCTGTCCGGAGACGGAAATACTGTCATTGTCATTGAGCACAATCTGGATGTGATTAAGACCGCCGACTATATCATTGACATTGGACCCGAAGGCGGTGAGAGAGGCGGAACAGTCGTCGCCTGCGGTACTCCGGAAGAGGTGGCAGAGAATGAAAAGTCATATACAGGGAAATATATAGATGCGATGCTGAAAAGATGATTTTTCATACAATTTTTAAGAAAAAAGGTCTTTCCATTTTTTGGAAAGTCTATTATACTGGTTATGCGGAGTGTCAGGGTGAGGGAGTCTGCCATATCCGCCCTACGTAAAATGAGAAAATCTGTAAGGAGAAGATACATGGCTTCCGCACCGGCAGGGCAGCCGGCCGGAAATGTCAGGTGGGAAAGAGTATAAAGATTTAGAAGGGAGAATTGCATATGTCGGTAGATATCGGGATAGATCTGGGAACCGCCAGTGTGCTTGTCTATGTGCGGGGCAAAGGCGTTGTTCTGAAGGAACCGTCTGTCGTTGCGTTTGACAGAGATACAAATGTGATCAAGGCGATCGGCGAGGAAGCCCGGATGATGCTCGGAAGAACGCCGGGGAATATTGTGGCGGTCCGTCCGCTTCGCCAGGGTGTAATCTCAGATTATACAGTGACCGAGAAGATGATCAAATATTTTGTTCAGAAAGCACTTGGAAAGCGGACTTTCAAGAAGCCGCGTATCAGTATCTGTGTACCGAGCGGGGTAACAGAGGTTGAGAAAAAAGCAGTCGAGGAAGCGACCTTTGCCGCGGGAGCAAGAGAAGTACATCTGATCGAGGAGCCGGTTGCGGCGGCTATCGGAGCCGGAATTGATATAGCGAAGCCGTGCGGAAATATGATTGTCGACATCGGCGGAGGAACTTCGGATATCGCGGTGATCTCTCTTGGAGGAACCGTGGTAAATACGTCTATTAAAGTGGCGGGCGATGATTTTGACGAAGCGATCGTCCGTTATATGAGGAAAAAACATAATCTTCTCATCGGAGAGCGCACTGCAGAGGATATCAAGATCAAGATCGGGACAACATATCCTCTTGTGGAGGAGGAAACGATGGAAGTAAGAGGAAGAAACCTTGTGACCGGACTTCCGAAGACGGTTACAGTGACGTCTTCCGAGACAGAGGAGGCCTTGAGGGAGGCTACCAGTCAGATCGTGGAGGCAGTGATCTCTGTGCTGGAACAGACGCCGCCGGAACTTTCGGCAGATATTCTGGACAGAGGAATCGTGCTCACCGGAGGCGGTGCAATGCTCCGGGGACTTGAGGAACTGATCGAAGAAAAGACCGGAATCAATACGATGACTGCGGAGGACCCGATGAAGGTCGTTGCGATCGGAACCGGGCAGTTTGTGGAATTCATGAGCGGACGCAGGGATTACTAGAAATGATTATGAGAAAACCGGCAGGGATGTGAACGGGAAAGGACACATCCCTGCTGTTTTGCGAAAGAGGGATAAATTTGGAGACGGTTACGGGATATGTAGGACATATTGTCTACCGGAATCAGGACAACGGATATACGGTATTTCATCTGGAAAATGACGATGGGGAAGTGACATGTGTCGGCAATTTCAGTTTCATCAGTGAAGGTGAGATGATGGAGCTGAGCGGCGAGTATGTCAATCATAATGTGTACGGCACCCAGCTGAAAGTGATGTCTCACATTGTGAAGGAACCGGAGGATCTGGTGTCCATTGAGCGCTACCTTGGTTCCGGGGCGATAAAAGGAGTGGGCGCTGCTCTGGCCGGACGTATTGTGAAAAAATTTAAGGAAGATACTTTCCGGATTATTGAGGAGGAACCGGAGCGTCTCGCCGAGATCAAGGGGATCAGTGAGCGCAAGGCAAGAGAGATCGCTGAGCAGGTCGAAGGAAAGAAGGATATGCGCAAGGCGATGATTTACCTCCAGAAATACGGGATTTCCACAAAACTTGCGGCGAAGATATACGAGTATTATGGTATGCGTGTATACAAAGTTCTGGAAGAGAACCCGTATCAGCTTGCGGACAATATAGAAGGGGTCGGTTTCCGCACTGCAGATGAGATTGCCGCCCGGATCGGGATACATACGGATTCGGATTACCGGATCCGGAGCGGACTGTTCTATGTTCTCCAGCAGGCGTTGGGAGAGGGGCATGTCTATCTGCCGCAGGAGGTGCTCTCGAGACGTGCGGGAGAGCTTCTGGGAGTCGAGATACAGGATGTGGAAAAGTACGTTATGGATCTCTGCATTGAGAAGAAAACTGTCATGAAGGAGCAGGACGGAGAAGTCAGGGTTTATCCGGCACGCTATTACTATATGGAACTCAATGCGGCAAAAATGCTTCATGACCTGAATATCCGCTGCGAGATGCCGGAGGATATGATGGAACGGCGGCTGAAGAAGGTGGAGCAGAACGAGCAGATCGAGCTGGATCCGATGCAGCACAGAGCGGTGATCGAGTCGATCAAGCATGGCCTTCTCGTTCTGACCGGCGGCCCGGGTACGGGAAAGACAACGACCATCAACACGATGATCCGCTTTTTTGACAGCGAGGGGATGAGCATTCTCCTTGCGGCGCCGACCGGGCGCGCGGCAAAACGAATGACAGAGGCCACGGGGTATGAGGCGCAGACGATCCACCGCCTTCTGGAAGTGAATGTCAACCCGGAGGATGAGGACAGTGTGGGCGGTTTTCTCCGGAACCGGCAGAACCCTCTTGATGCGGATGTGATTATCATTGATGAGATGTCTATGGTAGATCTGGCGCTGATGCATGCCCTTCTTCTGGCGGTTGTGCCGGGGACAAGGCTTGTTCTTGTAGGAGATGTGGATCAGCTTCCGTCTGTCGGGGCGGGAAGCGTGCTGAAAGATATCATTGCGTCAGAACGGTTCCCGGTGGTGACATTAAAGAGGATTTTCCGGCAGGCGGGCGAGAGCGACATCGTGGTCAACGCGCATAAGATCAATGCGGGAGAGCCGGTCGTACTGAACAACAAGAGCCGGGACTTTTTCTTCCTGAGAAGGCAGGACGCGGATACGATCATCGGCGTGATGATCCTGCTGATTCAGAAGAAGCTTCCGAAATATGTGGGAGCCCGGCCGGATGAAATTCAGGTCATGACTCCGACGAGAAAGGGACTGCTCGGGGTAGAGCGGCTCAATACAATTCTGCAGAGATATCTCAACCCGGAAGACCCGAAAAAGAACGAGCAGGAGATCGGCGGCCGGCTGTTCCGGGAAGGCGATAAAGTTATGCAGATCAAGAACAACTATCAGCTTGAGTGGGAAATCCGGACAAAATACGGGCTTGCTGTGGACAGCGGAACCGGAGTTTTCAACGGAGATATGGGCGTGATACGTGAGATTAATTCATATACCGAGACAGTGGAAGTGGAGTTTGACGAGGCGAGAAGAGTAAAGTACGGGTTTGACATGGTCGAGGAACTGGAACTCGCCTATGCGATTACCGTGCACAAATCTCAGGGAAGCGAGTACCCGGCTGTGATTATTCCGCTGCTTCCGGGGCCGAAACTTCTCTATAACAGAAATTTGCTGTACACAGCGGTGACAAGGGCGAGAAAATGCCTTACGATTGTTGGGAGTGATGCCGTATTCCAGGAAATGATACAAAACAGAAACGAGCAGGCAAGATATACAAGTCTGGCGGAACGGATCCGGGAATTTCAGGGAGAATCCTGAATCTTCTCTATCCTCCGGTATGTCCGTTCTGCGGGAAAATTTCGGAAGAGGGAATCTGCAGCGGATGCCGGGCGAAGATCCGTCCCGTCCGGGAACCCCGGTGTATGCGCTGCGGACGTCCGCTTGCGTCCGGGACAGAGGAGTACTGCTTTGACTGCAGGAGGAAGAAGTCGTATATCCGTCAGGGGCGCAGTCTCTGGCTGCACAGGGAGCCTGTTTCCGGGGCACTGTACCGGTTCAAATACCACAACCGGCGCCGCTGGGGCAAGGTGTTCGCGGGAGAACTGAACAAATCTTACGGGGAACAGCTGAAAAAATGGGGTGCAGAGGCCATTATCCCGGTGCCCCTTCATATTTCGCGGAGAAGAAAAAGAGGATTTAACCAGGCGGAGATTATTGCTGAGGAGCTTTCCCGTCTGACAGGAATCCCGATGAGAAACGACGTGCTTTTCAGAATCAGGAAGACGGCGCCTCAAAAGGATCTCGGGAGTGACGGGAGAAAGAAAAATCTAAGCGGTGCATTCGGCGTTTCGCGCACTTGGAAGCCGGTTGAAAATGCCGTTCTTATCGATGACATATATACGACCGGATCGACCGTGGAAAAAGCCGCAGAAGTCCTGGCGGCGGCAGGAGTCCAAAATGTCTTCTTTTTGACGATAAGCATTGGACAAGGTATCTGAGTATATGCTATACTAAAACATAGTGACACAAAACAGGCATTGGCGATGCGGCATAAGAATAAAACACCTATAATACACAGGAAGGACATAGAGAAGCATTATGGTGGATAAAAGGAAAATACGCCTGATGACAAGAACTGCCATCTATGAAAAGGAATATGGTGAGGAGGATGTCAGGATCTGCAGTTATTACCGGAAGGATTACTCCAGTCTGAACACATGGATCACTCTGATCTGGATTACCGTCGGGTACGCGCTTGCAGCCGGGCTCGTTTTCCTCTGCGGAGGGGAAACGCTGCTGGAAGGAATTACGATCCTGCGTCTTCTTATTCTCCTGGCCGTTGCCGTGGGGGGATATCTGGTACTTCTGATCCTCTACGGAGTCGGAGCGGGAAGCTTCTATAAAGAAAAACACAAACGTGCAAAACAGCGGGTGAAGAGATACATGCGTGATCTTGCACGGCTGGAAAAGATGAATCAGAAGAAGGAGATAAACAGATCATGAGTACATTGCTTGTTTGGAGAGAAAAACTGCAGAATATCTATGCGCAGTATTCGATATATATCAGAAAGGCTCTGCAGTTCGTGCTGGGGCTTGTCCTGTTCGGACTCATCAATTCAAATGTGGGATTCATGGAGGCTGCGTCCTCGGTGTTCTGTACGGTCGGGCTGGCGGCTGTCTGTACGTTCCTTCCGATGATTGTGACGGTGTTCGCGGCAACCGTGCTCGTGCTGGTGCATTTTTATGCGCTTTCCATGCCGGTGGCGGCTGTTTCATTTGTGGTTTTCCTTTTAATGTACATATTTTATTTCCGGTTTACTCCGGGAAAGGCATGGCTTGTTCTTCTTCCGGCAATTGCGTTCGGACTTAAGATCCCGTTCGTCATTCCGGTTGTGTTCGGCCTGATGGGAACGCCCACCTGGATTGTTCCGGCAGCGTGCGGAGTTGTCTCCTTTTATATGACAGAAACAGTGAAATCATCGGCTGCCGCATTCCGCAGTACGGATGCGGACGGTCTTGTGACAAGCCTGATGAGCTTCACGAGACAGATGCTTACCAATCAGGAAATGTGGCTGATGGTTATGGCAGTGGTACTTGGAGTTCTTGTTGTCAATCTGGTCCGCACGAGAGCGATTGATCACGCCTGGAAGATCGCTTCAGCGTCGGGCGCGGCAGTGAGCCTTGTTGTCGCCCTTGCCGGAAATATTGTGCTGGACGGCGGTATCTCCTATCCGTCTGCGGTTTTGAGCGCGGTGCTGGGAGTGGCTGTCGGACTTGTGCTGGAATTTTTGTTCTTTTCCGTGGATTATTCGCGGACAGAGAATATCCAGTTTGAGGATGATGAATACTATTATTATGTGAAAGCTGTTCCTAAGGTCGGCGTCTCTGTGCCGGAGAAACAGGTGAAGCGAATCACCGGAAGTCAGGCCAGAGTATCAGGGGACAGCGCAGAAAATGACGCGGAGACACCTGGAAAGAAGAAGGCGGAGAAGAAACCGCCCGTTTCCAGGAAAAACAGAAGTACGGAGGAACCCGCAAAACAGAACACGGAAGAGATCCTGCTCACGAGAAGTCTGAGCAGAGAGCTGGGGCTGGATCAGGATAAGGAGCAGCCGAGGTAAACAGGGTGGTGTAGCACAGTATGGTAGACTGGCTTAGAAATTTAATGGACAATTACACAGAGGGAATGTATCTTCCGCAGATCCAGGTCATGGACGTAATTGAGATTCTGATTCTGACAGTGTTCATATATGAGATCCTGCTGTGGATCAAGAATACAAAGGCGTGGATGCTGCTGCGGGGAATTATCATGCTGGGCGCGTTTATTCTGCTTGCATGGATCTTCCAGATGCATACCATTTTGTATCTGGCTGCGCAGTCGATTAATGTGCTTGCGATTGCCGCTGTGGTTGTATTTCAGCCGGAGCTGCGCCGCGCGCTGGAAAAACTCGGTGAGAAGAATCTGCTGAGCAGCATTAACCCGTTTGACCGGAGCCGGGAGAATGAGCGGTTTTCGGATGAAACGGCTGACAGCATTGTCAATGCGTGCTTTGATATGGGAAATGTGTGTACGGGAGCACTTATCGTTGTAGAGCAGGTGATCCGGCTTAATGAATATGAAATGACAGGGATCGAACTTGACTGTAAAGTGTCATCTCAGGTTCTCATTAATATATTTGAGCACAATACGCCTCTGCACGACGGAGCTGTGATTGTCAGAGGAGACAGAATTACTTCGGCCACCTGTTATCTGCCGCTTTCCGACAATATGTCGATCAGCAAGGATCTTGGGACAAGACACCGGGCGGCACTCGGAATGAGCGAAGTGTGTGACGCGCTCGTGATTGTTGTGTCGGAAGAGACAGGACTTGTGTCATATGCAATGGGCGGCGTGCTGACAAGAGGTGTGAACAGAGAAGAACTCCGGGAAAAACTGAGCCAGATTCAGTATAGAAATTCTGAACCGAAGAAGAAGTTCGCTATACGGAAGGGGTGGCGCAGAGAATGAGAAAGTACAGGTTTACGAACAATATCGGACTGAAAATAATCGCCCTTGTCTTTTCCGCGTTTCTGTGGCTGATCGTAGTGAATGTGGATAATCCCATCGGAAGCAGCACTTTTTCAGAGATACCGGTTCATATTACAAATGATGATATTATTACATCCTCCGGCGAGGTGTATCAGGTCATTGGAGAGCAGACGGTCAGTGTTACAGTCTACGCGACCAGGGAGGTGCGGCAGAAGCTGACGGCCGAGGACATTATAGCCACCGCAGATATTCGTGAAATGAGCGGATCTCTGGTGCCGGTCAGCATTGAGATCCCCGATTATGAAGGAGATTACGAGACGGCATACGCCTCACCGAGAAACCTGCAGATACAGACGGAAAAATCAGGGCGTAAAGTGCTGCCGCTGACGGTTTCCACGCAGGGAGATGTCAGGGACGGCTATATTCTGGGTGACATGACAGTGCATCCGGACAATGTGACGATTACGGGAGCGGAATCTACACTGGACCGGATTGACAGGGCAGTGGCCAGGATCGACGTGAATGATCTCTATGAAGACGCAGAGATCACCGCGGAACTGATCCTGTATGATTCAAACGGAAATGTGATCAGCCAGAATCAGCTGGAGAACAATCTGGGAAGCGGAGGAGTCAGCGTCTCGGTGGAGGTGCTTGAAGTCAAAAGTGTTCCGGTAGTGTTCAGCGTGTCCGGCACGCCGGCGGAAGGGTATGATTATACCGGATGTACAAGTGAACCTGACACGGTTCAGATCTGCGGAAAGAGCGAGGATATTGACAGCGTGCAGCAGATCTCGGTTCCTGCGTCTGTAATCAGTGTCAGCGGCGCGTCAGAGCCGATCGAACAGGATGTGGATATTACACCGTATCTTCCGGAAGGTGTGAGCCTGGTGGATGAGAATATGGGAACTGTTAAAGTTACGGCCATGATTGAGGAAGAGGGGACGCGTACAATTGATTTTCTGGTGAGCTCCATACGGATCAATAACCTGGCTGACAGCCTGCAGGTTTCCTATGAGCCGGATGCTGAGATTACGCTTAGATTCAGCGGAGAGCAGCAGAGTCTTGACGTTCTCGACATAAGCAGCGCTGTATCGGTTGATCTGCAGGAATATACGGAGCCTGGAACTTATGATGTACCTGTACATGTGGAAATTCCGGATGGAATCACTCTTATGGAAGAAGTGACCGTTCGGCTTACGATTGAAGAAAAAACGGAAGAAGTGCCGGGAGAAGGTTCGGGAGAGTCGGAAGAGGACGGCCAGAACAGTCAGAGCGGCGAGGCGGATTCCGGATAATTTGTCACAAGAAAAAATAAGGAGTGGTTACAGTATGGTAAGCGGAAAAGTGAAGATAAAAAATCCTACCGGTCTTCATTTGAGACCTGCAGGACTGTTCTGTAAGACAGCCATGCAGTTTGCAAGCAAAATTACCGTTCAGAAAAAGACAAGGCATGAGGATGTGACTGCAAATGCCAAGAGTGTTCTCAGTGTGCTGGGCGCATGTATCAAGAGCGGAGATGAGATAGAGATTATATGCGAGGGCGAGGATGAAGAGAAAGCCCTCAGAGAGATGGTACAGCTTGTCGAGGACGGACTGGGAGAATAGATGAAAAACTGTCAGGAGGAGAAGTTATGAGCAGAGCAACACTTGTAATCATGGCAGCCGGAATCGGCAGCCGGTTCGGAGGAGGAATCAAACAGCTGGCCCCGGTGGGACCGAACGGCGAGATTATTATGGATTACTCCATCTACGATGCGATCGAGGCAGGCTTCGACAAAGTGGTCTTTGTAATAAGAAAAGATCTTGAAGCGGAGTTCAGGGAGGTAATCGGGAAGAGAATCGAGAAACAGGTGGAAGTTGCGTATGCATACCAGGAAGTCGATGACATTCCGGAAAAGTACAGAGAAAAATTCTCCGGCAGAACCAAACCGTGGGGAACGGGACAGGCAATTTTAAGCTGCAGTGATGTGGTTGATTCGCCGTTTCTTGTAATCAACGCGGATGATTATTACGGAAAAGCCGCTTTTAGAGAAGCGTATTCTTATTTGACAGATATTACCGATACTGGTAAAATACATATCTGTATGATCAGTTTTGTTCTGAAAAACACACTCAGCGACAACGGCGGGGTGACAAGGGGAATCTGCCATGTGAATGAAGCTGGAATGCTTACGGATATTGTGGAAACACACAATATCGAAAAGGACGGGCTTCGGGCAGTTGTAAGAGAGGAAGGCGCTGAGAGAGAGCTTGATATGGACTCTCCTGTTTCCATGAATATGTGGGGGCTGACGCCGGAATTTTTCGGAATCCTTAAGAATGGTTTTGATGAGTTCCTCAATAGTACGCCTGCAGATAATCTGAAGGCGGAATATCTTCTGCCGACGATTATCGGAGAACTTCTTGAGAAGGGCAGGGCGTCAGTACAGGTGCTCAGATCGGATGATCAGTGGTTCGGAGTGACATACAAAGAAGACCGTGAGACGGTGGTCAGCGCGGTCAGGGATATGACAGAGAAAGGAGTATATCCTTCTCCGCTGTATACTAACGAATAGGACAAAGGGTTTTGGCAATGTCAAAGAAGCAGAGAACGGCAGAGGATGCCGGGCGGAAAAAAAGAAATACGGGAAAGATTTCCGGCAGATCCAGGCGTAACAGGTTCGGCAGTTTCTGCCTGATCCTGCAGGCGCTTTTAAGCATTGTTTTTATGGGAGTTGTTGTTCTGCTCAACATGCTCCCTCTCAATTATCTGGCCCTTGTGGCCATGGTTCTTGTATTTCTCTGGTGTATCGCTTTTACAAGTCAGGCTGTGCGCAGAAAGCGCGGGACCGTGGGAAAAGTGTACAGTTTGTTTATGATTTGTGTTCTGACTGTGGGAACATACTATGTCGCAAGGACAAACAACATGATTGCGGCTATTACGGGCAGTTTCTTCCAGGTGGACAGCATGGTTGTAGCGGTTCTGGCGGATGATCCGGCAGAGACGCTTGAGGATGCGGCGGACTACACGTTCGGCGTACAGTTTGAGCAGGGCGGAGAGAATATGCAGACTGCCATAACGGATATCCAGGACCAGCTTGGAACGGATATCAATATGACAGAGTACAGTTCGGTGCAGGCGGAAGCGCAGGCGCTTCTGGACGGAGAGGTTCAGGCAATCATTTACAATCAATCGTATACAAGTATACTGAATGAATCTATCGAGAATTTCAGCAGTTCGGTTAAGATTATTTCAAGACTTGAGGTGAGATCAGAGCTCAGTCTCGGGGCTTCCGGTTCGGACGACAGTCTGGTTAAAGAGCCATTCACTGTATACATCAGCGGTATGGATACTTACGGTGAAGATTCGGACGACGGCCGGGATTCCAGCCGAAGTGATGTGAATATCATAGCGGTTGTAAATCCGACGACACACCAGATCCTTCTCGTCACGACGCCGCGGGATTACTACGTGCCTATCCCCGGAGTGTCAGATGGAATGAATGACAAGCTGACTCACGCGGGAACCTACGGACTTGACGCGTCCATGGCGACACTGGGCAATCTGTACGAGACGGAGATTAACTATTATGTGCAGCTGAACTTTACATCGCTGATCGACATTGTTGATATTCTGGGCGGAGTGGATGTGTATTCCGAGTATGCGTTCACAACCGGCTGGGAGTCTGGCCTGGAGATGGATGTCCAGGAGGGAATGAATCACTTTAACGGACAGCAGGCGCTGGCGTTCTGCCGTGAGCGGCATGCTCTGGTGGACGGAGATAATCAGCGGGGAAAGAATCAGCAGGCTGTCATCACTGCGATGCTGAAGAAGGTGCTTTCACCGACAATTCTGCTTCGCGCAAACAGCATTATCAATCAGGTGAGCAACGATGTGGAAACAAATGTGACGCAGGCGCAGCTGAATTCGCTGATCAGGAATCAGCTCAGCACAGGGGCGGAATGGTCGATTCAGTCCGTGGCCGCTACCGGCACCGACGGGGAAGACTACTGTTATTCCGCAATGGATTCCCTGCTTTATGTAATCTATCCTGATTACGAAGTTGTAAATGGAATTATTGATCTTGCGAATGTGGTCGAAGAGGGTGGAAGTCTTGAAGACGGGGAAGCTCTTAATTGACGGCAGGTCTGCAAAATACAGAATACCGGAAGCACGGCGGGCGTTTATATCCTGCCCCGCTTCCGGTATTCTGCGTTGTAGAGTCAATACGTTCCTGCCGGCTGATGAGATTTTTCTGCCGGTACTATCCAGTATTTTCCGTTGAAAAATGAGGAAAAACTTGCTATTATTAATATGTTAAAGTGCGTATTTGTATATGCATGAAGGGAGTGTGAAGTTTATGAAGAAAAGAAGATATCTGCTGATCGGTATGAGTGCCGCACTGCTTATGACAACGTTTTCGGTTACGGGATGCGCTCAGGAAACCGGAGAAAACGTGAGCGGTGAAGCGGGAACAGAAGAAGCTGCTCCGAAGGACGAAACTGAAGTAAAAGACGGGGAGACGGAAGCAGAAGCTCAGTCTGAAAGCGGCGGAGATACACAGAATTCGGATGGAGATCAGAGCAGCAGCGGGGAAGAGGCGGAGACATGGAATGTCAGAGTCTACTATGTCGACGATCAGACCGCAGAGGTGACGGGAAAAAATGTGGATGTCCGGGATGAGTATGATATCTGGACAGCTCTTCAGGAGACGGGAATCATTACCGAAGACTGTGAGTTGTTAAGCCTGACACTGAACGAGGATGACAAGACGATGGATCTTGACTTCAATACGGCTACAGGCGACCGGATCCGGAGCATGGGAACGACAGGCGAGACGGAGATCATCGGCTGTATTGTCAATACATACCTGGAGGCGTACAGTTATTCCGGTATCCGGCTGACCGAGGAGGGACAGCCCCTTCAGACTTCTCACGGAGCCAATTATGACGGCTACACCGGAATTATTTCGTTTTAGGTTTTCTGTACAGAGATAAAACGATCCATTTTACAGAATATATCGTGAAAAAATTAAAAGGAGTAAAGGGTAAATGAAGAACAGATTCAGAAAACTGCTTGCAGGTGTTCTGCTTGCAGGAATGGTTTTCGGCAGTATGCCGGTCTATGCGGCGGAAACAGAAGCTGCGGACGCTGCCGGAGAGGCACAGGCCGCCCAGGAGGAGGCGGCAGATCAGGAAGCGGGAAGTGCGGAGGAAAGCTTGGGTGAGATACAGACTGATGCAGATGTATCGTCTGAGGCGGATGCCTCTTCGCAGGCCGAGAGTGAGAGTGCGGACACCGCGGCTGCGGAAGCGGGGACACCTGAAACCGGGGAGATCAATTATGTATATATTGAAAGCCCCTATCTGGAGACACCGGGAACACAGAGAATCGCCTTTGCGTTCGACAGTGAGATAGCGGGAGCTGACCGGATCACGCTCACAGTTGCGGATGCTGCGGGAAATACGGAAGAATGGGAGCTGTCGGCACAGTCCGGAAGTCTCTATCTTTTTGAAAAGGCGTTTACAGGCGAGGTTTATACGGATACATACCGTGCAGTCAGCCTGAACCTGTATGGCGCGGAAACAACTCAGACGCTGAACTTAAGCGGCCTTGGAGTGGAAGCGGAGTTCGGCGTAAACGAAGCATATGAGGGAATCGAAGAACTCATGCCTGTTGATGCGGAGCAGGAGAGTGAGAGTCCGGCGGTAGAGGCCAATGTTGTCACGATCGATGAAAATGGCGTGACTCAGGCGCAGGACAGCATTGAGGATGCGCTTTCCGTTGCGGCCGCGGGCACGGCAGCCGGAATCAGTACATACAGCGCGGACAGCGGTGCGGAGAGCAGAGCAGGAAAGAATATTGTGGTGGCGCTTGATCCCGGACATGACGCAAACGATGCGGGAGCTCAGTCAAATGGACTGAAGGAAGAGGTCCTGACACTGAAAATTGCAAATTACTGCAAACAGGAGCTGGAGCAGTATGCGGGAGTGAGTGTGTACATGACGCGTACGGGGCTTGAGTGTCCGTACAACTGTACAAGCGCGGGAGAGTGTATCGCGCAGAGAGCGGAGGCTGCCGCTGCGGCAGGCGCGTCGATCTATGTGAGCTTTCACCTGAACGCGTCCACTTCGTCGGCAGCGAACGGTGCGGAGATTATCGTCCCGAATTACAACTGGAAGTACGAAGTCGGTGCGGAAGGCCATGCACTTGCTCAGGAGATCCTCGATGAGCTGACAGCTCTTGGTCTTTCAAACAGAGGAATTTACAGCAAGGATACGACAATCGGCGAGACATATCCGGACGGATCCCTTTCGGATTATTTCTCGGTTATGATTTACAATAAGGAGAATGATATTCCTGGAATTATTGTGGAACATGCGTTCATTACGAACAGCGGTGATGTGAACAGCTTCCTTACGACAGAATCCGGACTTCAGAAGCTCGGAGTCGCGGATGCGACAGGAATCGCAAACTATCTGGGGCTTGTAAAAGGAAGCTGGCAGTACGTTGAAGGACAGGGCTGGAAGTTTTACATGAACGGCAGCTATGTGACGAACCAGTGGCTGTACGTTGGAACGGCGTGGTACTATTTTGACGCAAACGGTATTATGAAGACCGGCTGGGTCGATGTGAATGGAGAAAAATATTATTTCGATGATGACGGAGCCATGCACACAGGCTGGTTGCTTCACGAAGGGGACTGGTATTATTTCGGCAGTGACGGCGTGATGGAGAAAGGCTGGTTCATGGCTAATGGTAAATGGTACTATACCCGTGAGAATGGCGTCATGGTGACCGGACTCCAGACGATTGAAGGGAAAGAGTACTACTTCAACGGCAGCGGTGCGATGGTGACCGGCTGGGTAGAACTTGACGGAAAGACTTACTATTTCAGTGGTCAGGGCAAACATACCGGCTGGGTGTCTGTATCTGGCAGATGGTATTATCTGGACAGTCAGGGGGTAAAACATACCGGATGGCTGACCCTGGGAGATATCAGATATTATCTTGGCACAGACGGAGCGATGGCTACGGGCTGGCAGACGATTGACGGGAAGACCTACTATTTCAATGAGAGCGGGTATATGCTCAAAGGCACACAGATCATTGACGGGGTGACATACCAGTTTGATTCGGTTACCGGAGAACTCCTCGAGAGCAGACGTCCCGGATGGAATCTGGTAGGAGGGAAATGGTACTATTATGATTCCGAAGGCAATATGGTGACAGGCTGGCAGCTTATCGGCGGGACATGGTACTACATGGACAGCGATGGTGTGATGGTGACAGGTTGGCAGACAATTAAGGACGTCAGATATTACTTTAATGCAAGCGGGGCAATGTATGCGGGAAGTTGGCTGCTCTATGACGGTTCCTGGTATTACTTTGACGGAAACGGAGCAATGTATGCGGGAAGCTGGCTGTACCAGGGCGGCTCCTGGTTCTACCTGGGATCGGACGGAGCAGCTTATACCGGCTGGCATACGATTAGCGGTAAAACATATTACTTCAATTCCAGTGCGTACATGCTGACCGGAACACAGACGATTGACGGTGTGACGTATCAGTTTGATTCTTCAGGTGCTCTTATAGGTACTTCGCATCCTTCGGGCTGGAGCTATGAAAACGGAAAGTGGTATTACTATGACGCCAACGGCAATATGGTGACAGGCTGGCAGCTCGTCGGCGGGACATGGTACTATATGGACAGCGATGGCGTGATGGTGACAGGCTGGCAGACGATTAATGATGTCAGATATTACTTTAACGGAAGTGGAGCGATGTATGCGGGAAGCTGGCTGCTCTATGACGGCTCCTGGTATTACTTTAACGGAAGCGGAGCAATGTATGCAGGAAGCTGGCTGGACCAGGGCGGCTCCTGGTTCTACCTGGGATCAGACGGAGCGGCTTATACCGGCTGGCATACGATTAGCGGGAAGACATACTACTTCAATTCCAGTGCGTACATGCTGACCGGAACACAGACGATTGACGGTGTGACGTATCAGTTTGATTCTTCAGGTGCTCTTATAGGTACTTCGCATCCTGCGGGCTGGAACTACGAAAACGGAAAATGGTATTACTATGACGCCAACGGCAATATGGTGACAGGCTGGCAGTTTGTCGGCGGGACATGGTACTACATGGGCAGCGACGGCGTGATGGTAACAGGCTGGCAGACAATCGGGAATGTCAGATATTACTTTGACGCAAGCGGAGCGATGTATGCGGGGAGCTGGCTGCTCTATGACGGCTCCTGGTACTACTTTGAAGCAAACGGAGCAATGTATACAGGCGGATGGCTGTACCAGGGCGGCTCCTGGTTTTATCTGGGATCAGACGGAGCAGCCTATACCGGCTGGCATACGATAAACGGAAATACATACTACTTTAATTCCAGCGCGTACATGCTGACTGGTACACAGACGATTGACGGTGTGACGTACCAGTTTGCATCAACAGGAGAGCTGATCCGCTCGTATGTAGAGGGGACATATCTGATCCAGAACGATTCTTCAGTCACTGTAGATCAGATGGTCAGGTATTTTGAGAGCAGCGGATATGATTATCCTGCGGAAGCCCTCGTGAAAGGCGGGGCAGCGGATATTGAGACTTTCTGCCGTATTTTCTATGAAGAGGCGGCAGCGGAAGGAATCGCTGTTGAAGTTGCGTTTGCGCAGTCCATGCTTGAAACGGGGTGGCTCCAGTTCGGAGGAGCTGTAAAAATAGAACAGTTCAATTTTGCAGGAATAGGAGCAGTAGACGGAGGCGCACAGGGAGCAGACTTCTCTTCTTATGGAACAGAGGGAGTAAGAATGGGAGTTCGTGCTCAGATGCAGCATCTGAAAGCATATGCTTCCACGGATCCTTTAAACAATGCATGTGTGGATCCGAGATTTCATCTTGTCACGAGGGGAACTGCGAAATATGTAGAGTGGCTTGGTCAGAAAGAAAATCCGAATGGATATGGATGGGCTACGGCAGAGAGATACGGACTGCATATCCTCAGTATGATCAGTGATTTAAAGGCGATGTAACGCCGGAAGCAGAAAAACAGAAAATATGGAGGAGGGAGTGCAAAATTACAGGAGATGTATTTTGCGCTCTTTCCGTTATCAGGGAGGGCTTTTGTGAAGAAAAGAATAATTGCATGTATACTGGCGGCCGGACTTATCGGATCAGGGCTTTATCAGGGAGAAACTGTAAATGCAGAGGAAAGTGCCGGAACCGGCACAAGAATACACATTATCGCGCTTGACGGAGATACGGAGGCGATACTTCTGGAGAGCGACGGACATTTTGGAATGATCGATTCGGGCGAAGATACAGATTATCCGGATGGAACGGATCCGCGTTATCCGCTGCGTCCGGGAACTGTGATCAGCGGCGGTTCGGAAGAACAGGTGATAGAATATCTCAGAGAGCTGGGCGTTAATGAAGACAACTTTGATTTTTATATCGGAACACATGCACACAGTGATCATATTGGCTCTGCGGACGAGATTATCCGGGAATTCAGCCCTGACCGAGTGTATCTGGCAAGATATGATGATTCGCTTATCGAAAATGAATCGGGAATTTGGGATAACCAGTATATATATGACAATGCTGTGCTCGCCGCATATGAGACAGGGGCTGTGCTGATCCAGCAGTTTGATCCGGATCTTCCGGCGGACAGCTATGAAGAAATGGAGCCGCCCCAGGAGGAACTGAGCAGCGGAGATGGAATGAACCGGCTGCCGGCCGCTCCCTACAGTCCGCAGGAAGGCGTGGACCTGCGAGATGAGGGAAGAGTTTACAGCGGGCCCAGTATCAGTGCAAAGCAGGGACGGGCGCGCACTGTTCCTCCGGAAGAAGAGTCGGAGCTCGAAGAGGCAAAGAGATCTGCGAAACAGGGCAGCACACATCTTACGCTTGGCAGTATGGAACTGGAGATCTTTAACTACAATGTTATTGAGGAACTGGGGACGGTCTGGGATGCCAACCAGATGAGTCTGTGCGTGAAAGCGACTTATAATGGAAATACCGCATTTTTCGGAGGGGATCTTTCGGCTGACAGAGAAGCAGTGATTGCATCTGAGATCGGAAGTATCGATTTGATGAAGGCGAATCATCATGGGTTTTACAGCTCAAATTCTTATGAATTTGTAGCAGCTCTTTCTCCGGAAATTGTCGTTGTCACCGGAGCCAATATCAGTTTTGTATCGGAGCAGATCAATAAAATCAGCGCCGGTTCAGCAGGAACCGATGTCGGTATCTATGCTACAGGCTGGTATTACGGACAGGTAGGGGCGCTCGTTTTTGATATGGGGGATTTCAGCTCCAATGTCAGTGAGTCGCCGCTTGTTATGGCGGGTACGGCTGATTCGGCTTATACACTTTTCCTGGATGGCCGTAAATACACTGCGGACGGAGTTGTGGAATACAGCGGACAGAATTATTATTTTGACAACAGTCCATATGCTTCTGTCGATGAATGGAATACCCGTGACGGAAAGTGGTACTACAGCGGCTCTGACGGAGTGATACAGACGGGCTGGCTTGAGCAGGACGGGAACAGAGTGTACATTACAGAAGAGTTTGAAAGAGCGACAGGCTGGCTTGAGCTGGACGATGGAGTTTATTACTTTGATGAGAACGGGGCAATGCAGACGGGCTGGCTTGAACTGGAGGATGACAGGTATTATCTCGACAAAAACGGAAGGACGGTAACGGGCTGGCATTTTATTGACGGAGCGCTGTACTATTTTGAGGAAGACGGACGAATCGTAAAAGGCGAGCATAAAATTGACGGCAAAACCTTTCTTTTTGATGAAGAAACCGGGGAACTTCTCGAAGCATCAGGTACGGGCTGGCAGCAGTTCGGATCTATCTGGTCCTATTTTGACAAAGATGGCAAGGCACTGACTGATTGGCAGTTTATAAACGGGAAATGGTACTATCTGGGAACGGATGGCGTTATGAGTACAGGCTGGCAGAATGTGGACGGCAAATGGTACTATTTCAACGGAAGTGGAGCGATGCAGACGGGGTGGCAGAGCATCGGCGGCATCTGGTACTATTTCAACGGAAGCGGAGCGATGCAGACGGGCTGGCAGTATATTGGCAGCAGATGGTATTACCTGAATGAGAGCGGAGAGATGTTGACGGGCTGGCAAAATATCGGAGGGGTCCGGTATTATCTGGACGGCAGCGGAGCAATGGCAACAGGCTGGCAGCTCATCGACGGCATCTGGTATTATTTCGACGGAAGCGGAATGGTGCAGACGGGCTGGCAGTATATCGGCGGCAGATGGTATTACTTAAATGCAGACGGAGAGATGACGACAGGCTGGCAGCTCATCGGTGACGCATGGTATTATTTGAGCGGCAGCGGAGCGATGGTGACAGGCTGGCAGTATATCGGCGGCGCGTGGTATTACTTAAGCGGCAGCGGAGCAATGGCGACGGGCTGGCAGTATATAAACGGCGCGTGGTACTATTTGAGCGGCAGCGGAGCGATGACAACAGGCTGGCAGTACATTGGCGGTGCGTGGTATTACTTAAGCGGCAGCGGAGCGATGGTGACAGGCTGGCAGTATATCGGCGGCGCGTGGTATTACTTAAGCGGAAGCGGAGCGATGGCGACAGGCTGGCAGAATATCGGAGGATACTGGTACTACCTGAAGTCAAACGGGGCAATGGCTGCTTCGGAATGGGTGGACGGCGTCTACTATGTTAACGGCTCGGGAGTATGGATAGCCTGATTTCACTGTTTCACAGGAAAATTTCAGATAGGTTTATGCAGGGGCGGTTTGTATTGGCAAACTGCCCTTTCTGTACATATATATGTAAAGAATCTGTAAATGAAATGTAAAATTTAGTTGAAAGATGGAATAGAGTGTTATAAAATATTAAGAATGGAGAATAGTAAATATATTCTGGAAATTAAAAAAGAAAAGAGGAAAAGCTATATTGGATGAAAAAAGAGAAAAGAAAATGATACGCACCTGGATAAAAGGTTTGACAGGGCAGCTTTTATGCGCGGTTCTGGCGATCAGCATACTGAGTCTGATTCTGGGAATGTATATGCTTGTGATGACCGTAGTCCCAAGTGATCCGGCGCTGATCAGGCCGCTGCTGGAGGATATCACACTTATCATATTGAATTCAGTTCCAATTCTCTGTATCATGCTCCTTCTCTTTTTTGTTATAAACAGGGTGTGGATCAGTTTCCTTCTGGCAGGAATCCTGTTTGGAGTTATCGCTACGGTAAACCGGTTCAAATTGGATTTCCGTGATGATCCTTTTGTGTTCTCCGATATTCTGCTTGCGAAGGAAGCTACAGAAATGACAGGCAGATACGAGTTGTATGTGGACAAGGCGATGGCGCTGTGTATTGCGATTATTGCCGCGCTCACTGTGCTTTGCGCGGTTTTTCTGAAAATCCGGCTGAATAAGAAACTTGTCCGGGGCGCCGGAGGGGTGATTACTGTTCTTGTCATGGTTCTTCTGTGCAGATTTGTCTATTTTGAGTATGGTGATCTCTATGACAATACATGGCACTGGCAGTTCGGAAATCAGTGGAAGACAGCCAACCAGTATATGTCAAGAGGAGTTGTGTATTCTTTTATACAGAGTATACCTGAGGCGATTGACCTTCCGCCGGAAGGATATGACGAGGATGAACTGGAGGCAAAACTTGACGAGTATGAAGATGTGGATATACCGGAGGAGAAGAAGGTAAACATTATCAGCATTATGCTGGAAGCGTACAATGACTTCAGCGTGTTTGACACAATTGAATTTAAGGAAGATCCATATGAAAATTTTCATGCTCTTCAGAGTCAGTCCTACTATGGAAACCTGTATACGAATATATTTGCCGGAGGAACGGTGACAACGGAGAGAGCCTTTCTCACAGGCTACTGTGATCCTGAGCTCAGAACGACAGACACGGAATCCTATGTTCGTTATTTTAACAGTCAGGGATATTATACCGAGGCCATGCACCCGTGCTATGGCTGGTTCTATGACAGGCAGAATATCAATGAGTTCCTGGGATTCCAGAATTTCGATCACTATGGAAATGCCTACAGTGACTTTACGCAGGATATGACAGAGCATGAGCTGTATGATTCTTTCCTTGACGACTATGACTTTTTTGATTATATTATTGAAGGATTTGAGGAAGCGACAGGAGCCGGGCAGAAGTATTTTAACTTCAGCGTTACCTACCAGAATCACGGACCTTATTCAACGGAGGCCCAGAGCGACACAGAGTTTGTGGCGTGGCAGGACGGCTACACGGAAGAAGAGTACAATATCATCAATAACTATCTGTACTGGATTGACAAGACGGATGATGCAATCGCCCATCTGTATGAATATTTTTCACAGTCGGATGAGCCGGTCGTACTGATCCTTTTTGGAGATCACAACCCCTGGCTGGGTGACAGCAACAGTGTATACTATATGTTGGATTTTAATTTTGACATGAGCACTCCGGAAGGGGGAGAAAACTATTATCAGACTCCGTATGTGATTTATGCCAATGATGCGGCAAAGGCTGCTCTTGGCAGAGATTTTGTGGGACAGGGGGATACGGTGTCACCCATGTTCCTGATGAACGAACTGTTTGATTATGTGGATCTGGACGGTCCGAAGTATCTGAACTACTTAAGTGATGTGAAGGAGAAATATGACGTAATCAATACAGTTTATGTGGGAAAAGGCGGGGAATACGAGCTCAGGGAAAATGTGGAGGACGACGGAACTCTGCTGGAAGTGGAGCAGATGTGTTATTACATGAAGCGCAAAGCGGTCACAGAAACCGGTTGATATGAGCGCTGTTAAGGTGTATAATCTTCATGTTCGGAATTTTCTGTCAAGTATAGCTAAGAGAGGACATATCGATGATACCTAAAAAGATCCATTACATCTGGGTCGGCGGCAAGGAAAAACCAGCCGACATAAAAAGATGCATGGCGACGTGGAAACGGCATCTGGGAGATTATGAGATAAAAGAGTGGAACGAAACGAATTTTGATATAGATGCGCATCCCTATACGAGGACTGCTTATGCTGCAAAGAAATGGGCCTATGTCAGCGATTATATCAGGGCATGGGCGATCTATAATGAAGGCGGGATTTATCTGGACACGGATGTCCTGATTCTGGATAATTTTGAGAAATTTTTAAATGACAGGGCGTTTGTCGGATATGAAACTCCGGATTATCCGTTTACAGCAGTATTCGGTGCGGAGAAAGGGCATCCTTTCGTAAAGGATATGATCGATTATTACGACGGAAGGGCGTTTGAGTTTGACACGTCAGATCAAATGAAAACTGTAAATACAAAGAGTGTTTCCGATATCTTGATTCAGGACTATGGGTGTGAACTTGGAAATAAGCGCCAGACACTCCGGGAGGGAATTGAAGTGTACACAGAGGATATTCTGTGCAACCCTTCTGCAAATTCCGTATCGATCCATGTCTTTACCGGAACGTGGATGGAGGGGGAAAAACCGCTTGCCCGTAAGGTAAACACATTCCTGAAGCTTCGCGCTACGACAAAAAGAAGAGCAGGCTTATTCAGGAAATATATTACAAAGAATAAATAAGGGACAGTATAATGGGAGAATTGAAAAAAAAGGTCAGCGTTCTGACACCGACCTACAATGATGCCGACAGTATTGAGGAGACTCTGCTGTCGCTGACACGGCAGACATATACAAGCTGGGAATGGATTGTGGTCAACGACGGGTCTACGGATAATACTTCGGAGCGTATTCCTCAGTTGTTCGAAAAATATAACATAGAAGATAAAGCAAAATTAGTCAGCCAGGAAAATGCTGATCAGCTTAACGCGCTTCTGCATGGGCTGGAATGTGCTTCGGGGGATTATATTTTTGTCCTTCATTCGGACGATCAGCTTCCGTCTGACAGTTTTTTCTCAGACTGTGTGAAGATCATGGAAGAAAATCCCGAAGCGGCAGGACTGTTCGGCGATCTTATGATTATGAATGAGGCGTCCAGAGTGGTCGGACATCAGAGAGTGAGAGAGTATCACTGCTGTGAGGAAGATCCTGCACTGATGCTGCTCTGGCTTGGGAGAAATATTTATTCGGATTTTGCTTTTCACAGAGCTTCTGTATACAGAGATTCCGTGAAGGATAATTATCTGACATGGAATATGCCGCTGTGGATTGATTTAAGAGACAACGATGTCCGCATGCTGAATTATCTGAGCGTACCGTTTCCGGTGCTGAAATACCGGGTTCACGCGGGAAACTATATCAATAATGAACTGGGAAAACTGAATGTGATCAACGGTGAGCTGCGTACGGCTTCTGAGCTGCTGAATCACTACACGATACCGAGATACAGCTCCCAGTATTTTCTGTTCCGTGTAATGAACAAACTGATGCCGGGAAAACGGTTCCGGGTACGCTATGAGAAGCGGCCGGCGCAGAACAGATATGAGGTGCTTTCTTTCATTGTAGAAAAGCGCTATCCGGACGGAGGCGAGGGGAATTTGTTCCTTTCCAGTCTTCTCGGATTTTACAGGGAAGAGTCTGAAAGAGAACTTGTGCTTCCCGGTCTGGACCCGGATCTGAAGATTTACTATGGAAAAGACGTCAGAATGTTTAACAGGCGTCTTCTTGATGGCACGCTGGAACCATTCTATCTGTCATTTATGGAAGAGATGAAGAAAGGCTTCGGAAAGATAACGGTACAGAGCGAAGCGGACAGAAAAAAAGTGAAGGACTTTGCCAGGTTCTTCTGTATCGGTCATATTGAAGTGGAGATTCGGACATGAAAATATCAATCTATGCTCTGCATCTGGGGTTCGGCGGGGTAGAGAAGTATGTCATTACTCTCGCGAATATGCTGTCAGAGCAGCATGATGTGGAGATTGTTTCAACTTACCGCATACAGGAAGAACCGGCATTCGATGTAAGGCCGGAAGTAAAGATTCGCTATCTTCTCACCGGTGTGAATCCGAATAAAAATAAGGAAGAGCTGCGAAGAGCAGTAAAAGACAGAAATATTGCTGCGGGTTTAAGGGAAGGCATAAAATCAGTCAGAATTCTCTGGCTGAGACGGAGCAGAAACGCGGCGGATCTGAAACAGTGTGACAGCGATGTTGTCATATCTACACGTGTCTTCCATAACCGGCTGATTGCGAGATACGCCAGACCAGGCATCGTACGGATTACAGGTGAGCATAATCATCATAATAATAATCAGAAATATATCCGCTCGGTTATACAGTCATGCAGAGGATTTGATTATTTTATTCCGATTTCCGGAGAATTATGTGATTTTTATAGGGAGTCAATGGAAAAACAGGGAGTCGAAACGCGATATATCCGATTCTGTATTGATAAAAATCCGGACAGGGCAGTACCTGCGCTGGATGGGAAAAATCTGATTTCAGTGGGACGGCTTTCACACGAAAAGGGTGTGGAGGATCTGATCCGTCTTTTCGAAAGGATTCACCGGGAAAATCAGAATGTAACACTCCATATTGTCGGAGACGGCGATGAGCGGGACAGAATGAGCAGGATGATCGAGGAAAAGGGCTTAAGCGGCAGTGTCGTTCTGCACGGGTTCAGGGAAAAAGAATATATATACGGACTGATGAAAGAGATGAGTCTATATGTAATGACATCCTATACGGAATCCTTCGGCATCGTACTTCTGGAAGCAATGTCATGCGGCATCCCCTGTGTTGCATACAGCAGCGCCCAGGGAGCACACGAAATTATTCAGGACGGACGCAACGGGTGGCTGATCGACGGCCGTGACGAGGAAAAGATGAAAGAGAAGATTCTTAGTCTGCTCTCAGACAGGGAAGAGCTTCTGCGGCTGAGCGGAAACGCGATTGCGACAGCGGAAGAGTTCAGTTATGATAACACAAAAAGAGCTTGGCTCTCACTGATGGATGAAATCGAGAGCAAAAGGGAGAACAGAAAATGATTAAAGTAATGACGATTTTTGGAACCAGGCCTGAGGCGATCAAGATGGCTCCGCTTGTAAAAGAGCTTCAGTCGAGAAAAGAGATTGAGACGATTGTCTGCGTGACCGCACAGCACAGACAGATGCTTGACCAGGTTCTGGAAACTTTCGATATTGTACCGGATTATGATCTGAATATCATGAAACAGGGGCAGACACTGGCGGATATTACGACACGCGCTCTGTGCGGGCTCGAGGAAGTGATCCGGGAGGTAGAGCCGGATATTGTTCTTGTCCACGGAGATACTTCCACTACATTTGCGGGAGCGCTTGCAGCCTACTACACACAGACGGCAGTAGGGCATGTGGAGGCAGGGCTCCGCACGTACAATAAATATTCACCGTATCCGGAGGAGATGAACCGTCAGATGGTCGGCGTGATTGCGGATATGCATTTTGCGCCCACCGAGAAGAGTGCTGCGAATCTGATCAGCGAAGGGAAAAAGAAAGAGACAATCTACATTACGGGAAATACGGCGATTGATGCCATGAAGCATACGGTTTCCGAAGAGTATCATCATGAGGTGCTGGACTGGGTCGGAGATGACAGAATGATTCTCCTTACCGCACACCGGAGAGAGAATCTCGGAGAACCGATGTATCACATCTTCCGTGCAATCCGGAGAATCGTGGATGAATTTGAGGATATCAAGGTGGTCTATCCGATCCATATGAATCCGAGAGTCAGAAGTGTGGCGTCCGAAGTGCTGGACGGGTGTGAACGGGTTCGGCTGATTGAGCCTCTGGAAGTGGTGGATTTCCATAATTTCCAGAACCGGTCGTATCTGATCCTCACAGACAGCGGAGGAATCCAGGAAGAGGCGCCGTCGCTTGGCAAACCGGTTCTTGTCCTGCGCGATACAACAGAGAGACCGGAAGGGATCGATGCCGGAACGCTTAAGCTTGCGGGAACGGATGAGCAGGTGATTTATGAGATGACAAAAGAGCTTCTCACAGACAAAGAGGTCTATGAGAGCATGAGCCACGCCTCCAATCCATACGGGGACGGACATGCCAGCGAAAGAATCGCCGACGCGATTATTGAGAAATTTTCAGACAGGTAAACAGAGAAAAGGGGGGATTTCGGGGCAGGGCCCTGTTACAGAAAAGGCGGAATTATAATGCGAAAAACAAATTCACTGAAGAATTTTATTACCAGTACAGTACCGTTTATCATTTTGATTATTCTCGGATTCTGGAAAGTCAATGTATGGCAGAATACTCTGGATGAGGATGTTTACGCGCTGAATCAGCTCTTCTTTCAGATTTTTGCCTATCTGTCTCTGGCAGAAGCCGGGATCGGCGCTCTGGTTCAGAAAGAATACTATAAATTCTTTGTGAACATGGACAAGGAAAAGATAAGGATCTACTTTACTCTTTCCAAGAAGATGCTGCGGACAGTCTGCTTTATTATTATGGCTGCCGGCATTGCAGTATCCTTTTTCCTTCCCGCGCTGGCGAACGATAATGATCTGTCGCTTCGCTATATGCAGGAGATCTTTATCCTGTTCCTGATCTCAAGTCTGGTAGAATATTTTATGTTCTCGCCGAGATTTGTGCTGCAGGCGGATCAGAAACTGTACAAGATAAATGTTCAGATGAATATTTATAAAATAGTGGAGGCCGTGATTGGTACGCTGATGATCATGTTCGGTATGTCATACGAGGCGGTTCTTGTTATGACAATCATACTGAGAATCGTAATGAATCTTCACATGAACAGGATCATTTACAGGGAATATCCGTGGCTGAAGCCGGTGAAGGATACGAAGGGAATCAAAATCAGGGGCATGCAGCATGTTCTGCTCTATAAAGTTGTGTCCGTTATTTACGAGAATGTGGATATGGTTCTGATCTCCGCGTTCGTGAACCCGCTGGCAGTCATCATATATTCAAACTATAAATACATTACAAAATACCTAAGTGACCTGCTGTATCAGGTGGCCACATCGATCACGTCGAGTATGGGAAATCTTCTGAATACGGAGAGGGACGAACATACCTTCTACACATATGAGATGATCAGCACCATGTTTTATTTCGTCGGATGCTTTCTGACGGCTGCGCTCGGGTACTCCATCAATTCCTTCATTGTGGTATGGGTAGGAGACGGAAAGCTGTTTGATTCAGTATCACTTGCCTGCATTTTGTTTACTCTTTATCATAATGTGGTGCGGAGACCTCAGTATATGCTGAAAGATATTTTTGCCCTGTACAAGGAGCTTCAGATTGTATCGATTGCAGAGGCTGCGCTGAATACGGTGCTTTCGCTTGCACTTGTCATACGCTTCGGCATCAGCGGCGTGCTGGTGGCAACCGTTATATCCACCATGCTGACAAACTTCTGGTATTTCCCGAAATATCTGTACCGGGAAGTGTTTGACAAAGGGCCGTGGCTTGATATCGTGAAATATCTCTGCGTACTGGCGTGGGCGGCTGCGATTGTTGTTTTAAGCAATCTCTTCCTTCCGCCTATACCGGATACAGGATATGTGGCGTGGTTTGTCGGATCATGTATCTATTCGCTCGGGGTGCTAGCTGTTCTTTTTGTTCTGTTTTTTGCAATGTTCAGAAGCTTCAGAAGACTGGTTGCACAGAGCCTGGACATGGTTCGGGGAATTCTGAGAAAAGGCAGGGAATAACTTTAGAAAGGACTTGACAAAATGAGGGGGCTTATTAAAAGCGTTTTAGGGCATATTCTGGAAGTTGTGTTCGCCCTGTTTCCGATCCGGAAAAACAAAATTTTCTTTGAGACGGGAATCGGCGAGGTGAAGGACAACACCAAAGCGGTATATGACTACCTCAGGAAAAACTATAAAGATCAGTATATTTTAAAATGGGCAGTCAGAAAGGGCAGTGACGTGTCGGAGATTGATCCGGGAGAAATTGTCTGGAAAAAGACCTTCGGCTATTACTATCATCTGATGACGAGCAAATACTGGATACGCACGCACAGTGTGGATAATATAGTCAGAAAGAGAGAAGGGCAGATCTATATCCAGCTCTGGCACGGGCCCGGAGCAACGAAAAAGGAAGGATTTGACACACCGGGAATTGAGAATACGGGTGAGACGATGTGGCATGCCCGGGAATGGGATTACTATATCGCGACAGATCCGGACAGCCGGGATTACATAAAAACAGCAGTCAACCTGAAAATCCCCCGGCTGCTTCTGGGAAGTCCGAGAAGCGACAGACTGGTCAACATGGATCCCGGAGAATACAAAAGAATCCGGGAAGAGCTCGGCATCCGGGAGGGGGAGACTGCAGTTCTGTATGCCCCCACATTCCGGGAAGAGGATTTTAACCGGACAAAAATCGAGCTGAAGGTGAAAAAACTCTGCGCGCTGGACGGCGTAAGAGTGATTTTAAGGCTTCATCCGGAAGTGAAAAGCCGTATGGATATCTCGGAGTATGACAGCTCTGTGATTGACGGAAACGGATACCCGGATATTTTTGAACTCTATATGGCTTCGGACATCATGGTTACAGATTATTCCAGTGTCAGCATTGAATACTCCCTGCTGAAACGGCCGATCCTGTATTATATGTACGACCTGGAAGAGTATACAAAGGAAAGAGATTTTTATTTCAATTATCTGGAACGGCTTTCCGGCCTCATTGTCCGGACGGAGGAGGAACTGATCCGTGCGGTTGAGAATATCGACGGGATTATGGAGGAGTATCACGACCGTTATGAGGCATATTATGACCATTACAACAGACTGAATGACGGTCATGTGTGCGAACGGTTCTGCCGACTCCTGAGTGAAGGTTTTTTTGACAGACCGGGAAACGACTGCCTTCCGGAATATGCGAAAAAACAGTGAATTAACTGTGAACATCCGGTGGATAAACAGGGGCGGGTTGACTGACTTTGGAAAATATTATATAATACACCGGAATAATTATTAGCAAAGGATAAGGATGCAGAATGAAACCAAACCAATTGGAGCAGTATAAAAGAATACTGAGAATCATAGCAGCACTTCTTGTGATTGCAAGTGTTTCTCTGGCTTTTTTCTTCATTTGGACAAGATACTATAACCTGAGAATTGTATTTCCATTTTATTATAAGGGCCATTGGGTTGTGATGGCCATCTATGTGATCCTGCTGTTTGTTTTCTTCTATATATATGGTGGGCTGAAGTTCGGTTATCTGAAATCTTCCAGTGTAATTCTGTCACAGATTATAGCCGTCGTTTGTGCGAACGTGCTGATGTATCTGCAGATTTCGCTGCTGTCTGCGGAACTGGAAGCTGTGGTGCCGTTCCTGTACCTCACCTGTGCGGATTTCCTTATTATTGTATTCTGGACTCTGATTATAAACAAGGTGTTCGCAAGGCTGTTTCCGCCGCGGAAGCTTCTGATCCTCTATGATGAGTATGAACCGCAGGCCATGCTGAAAAAGATGAAGGTCAGAAACGACAGATATGAGATCGGAGAGGTAAGAAAGGTATGGACGCTCTCTCAGGAGAAGTTTGAATATCTTGCCAAAAAGTATGACGCAGTGCTGATTTATGATCTTCATTCCGAGCTGAGAAACAAGATACTGAAATACTGTTATTCGGAGTCTATTCGCGTGTATTCGACTTCAAAAATTTCTGATATTCTTGTGAAAGGTGCGGAGAACATTCATTTGTTTGACACGCCGATCCTTCTGTTCAGGAATTACGGGCTGACATTTGAGCAGAAACTCGTGAAAAGGATTATGGATATCGTGATGTCTTCGATTATTCTGGTCATAACATCACCGATTATGCTGATTGTGGCTGCTGCGATTAAGCTTTATGACGGCGGCCCGGTTATGTTCCGTCAGGAAAGGTGCACAATCAACGGGAAGGTATTTCGCATTCATAAGTTCCGCAGTATGATTGTTGACGCTGAGAAGGAAGGAAAATCGATTCCGGCTACTGATAATGATCCGCGTATCACTCCGGTGGGACGTTTCATCCGCAAGACAAGGCTGGACGAGCTTCCGCAGATGATCGACATACTGAATGGAAATATGAGTATGGTAGGACCCAGACCGGAGAGGGTTGAGCATGTAAAAAAATATACGGAAGAGATTGCCGAGTTTGACTACCGTCTCAAAGTAAAGGGCGGGCTGACCGGATATGCTCAGATTTATGGGAAGTATAATACAACTCCGTATGACAAGCTGAAACTTGACCTGATGTACATCCAGAACTATTCTGTACTGATGGATCTCAGACTGATTCTTATGACAGTGAAGATCATGTTTATGAAGGAAAGTACGGAAGGGTTTGAGGAAAAGGAAGGGCAGAAAGCTCAGGAAAAAGAAGAAAAATAATAAATGGAAATAGCAGGCTTTTGTCTGCTGTTTTCTCTGTGAAAGAGAGCAGGCATATGAAAAAATATTTTGAAAAGATATTCGGGGGCGGACAGGAAGAGTTTCAGAAAGTCCTGTCAAAACATCTCGAGGAAGAGAAGCGCCTTTTTGTGGTGACCGCGAACCCTGAGACGCTGATGACCGGACAGGAGAACAGTGAGTTCGACCGGCTTCTGATGGATGAGGAAACATGTATCGTGCCCGACGGTATCGGTACGGTGAAGGCTGCGCATATGCTGGGATACGACGTGGCAGAACGCGTTACCGGTGTGGAGATCTCTCAGTTCCTTCTGAAAGAAGCAGTACGGCAGGGAAAGACTGTCTTCCTGCTCGGTGCAAAAGAGGAAGTGGTATCCGCGCTTGCGGGCAAGCTTGCTGCAAAATACCCGAATCTTGGAATCCTCGGTTATGAAAACGGATATGTGAAGGATAAGGATGTCGTGTTTGATCGGATCGCAGAACTCAGGCCGGATGTTGTGCTTGTCGCGCTTGGAATCCCGCAGCAGGAGCTTCTGATTTACAGACATTTAAGGCAGTTTGAAAAAGGAATTTTTGTAGGGGTCGGAGGAAGTTTCGACGTACTGAGCGGAACGAAGAAGAGGGCGCCGGAGATTTTCATAAAGCTGAATCTGGAATGGCTGTACAGAATAACGACGGAGCCGAAACGCCTTGGCAGATTTTTCAGAAGCAATATTATGTTTATTCTTAAGATCAGGAAGATGAAGTAGAAATATAGGAGTTGATATGGTGAAGGACAACAAAGCGAGGATTGAAAAAATATATGTGACGCTGCTTGCCGTTCTGGTTGCGATTCAGCCGATTCTTGAACTGGTGTGGTTTAATGACGGAACGGTCGGTGAAGTGGGGGGATTTACAATACCGACACTCATCAGGTTTGGCCTGATCGGGGTAGCCGGTATTTTGTCTTTTTTCGTAATCAGATTCAACAGAAAATATCTATGGCTGGTGCTGTATCTGGCAGTTGTGGCTGTCTATGCTGTTCTGCATCACATTTTCTGTATTGATTTTCAGTCCCTTGTGCCGGGAAATTTCAATTACAACATGATTTCAGAGATGTTTTATCTTGTCCGCATGCTTGTTCCGATTGCAATGATTTATTTTGTATATAATTCTTCGATGAGCAGGAAAGTATTCGATGGACTTGTAATAGGTATTTCACTTTTCTCTTCGGGGCTTGTAGTGATCACGAATCTTACGAAGACGTCCATAGGCTCCTATTCAAACAGGACGATTCTTGGGAACCTGATTGACTGGTTTGTTAATAAGGGAGTGTTTACGTTTAATGACCTTGCCTCGAAAGGGTTCTTTTATACCAGTATTTTTTCAGTCGTGCTGGTGCTGCTTTTCCCATATATACTTTATCTTTTTATCAGGGACAGGAAAAAAAGATACTTCTTTCTTGCAGTTATCCAGGCTCTCGCGCTCTATATGTTCGGGACAAAGGCTACAACATTCAGCGTGATTATAGAGCTTGTGGTTATGTTTGCAGTATATCTTGTATGTACTCTGATGAAAAAGGATCAGAAATTTCTGAAGAGTCAGGCAATTCCGTTCCTTGTGCTGATCCTTGCAGCTGTGATTGTTTATCCGTACACACCGGCAATTTCAAGATCAAATTATGATGCGGAGTATCAGAAAGAGCTGGACGAGGATTACGACGAAGAAGAGGAGAATAGGGCGCTGGAGGAAGCGGATGATCTGGAGAAATATTATGATGAAAATTATATGTATTTCTCAATTAGTCAGGATTTCATGCTCCGATCATATCCGTATAAATATGACCTTGAATTCTGGGATCAGCTGCTCAAGGATCTTGGACCGTCCCAGAGAATGCAGAACCGGATTGTGGAACAGAGGATGCTTGAGAGAGTAAAAGAGATCAATGACGATCCGATGGACGACCTTTTCGGTATGGGGTATACAAGAACATCCAATATTTATAATCTGGAGAGGGATTTCCTGTATCAGTATTATTCCCTGGGAATTGTCGGAGTGGTAATTTTTCTTGGACCATATGTCGGAATCCTTCTGATTACGATGATTCTTATGCTTGTGAAGTTTAAAAAGCGGGGGAATATAGAGAACTGCTCCCTTGTGCTGGGAGTCGGTCTGTCTCTGTTTCTTGCGTATTACAGCGGAAATGTGATGGATAATCTCGGCATTACAATTATTATGGGAATGGTACTTGGAATGTTGCTCAGGATCAATTTCAGAAAAGAGGTAGAGGATTGAGATGAAAAATTCTGGAATCAGTGCGATCAGAGGAATTGCGACTCTTATGATTGTATGCTGCCATCTCATGCAGGGACTGGATAATGAACTGGCCTTCTGGCTGAATGTAGGGGTTCAGATCTTTTTGTGCATGTCCGGATATCTGTATGGGAAAAAGCAGGTGGAGAATACGGTCGCATGGTACAAAAGACAGTACCTGAAAATCATGAAACCGGTATGGATTCTGCTGACAGTGCTTGCTGCGGTTATTCTGATCGGTCAGTTTTCCGATCTGTCTGTTATTTCACTGGGACTGAGCTATCTTGGACTTGCAGGATTCGGGACACTGCCTGAACTGACGCATACATGGTTTATCACGTACATTCTTTTCTGCTATCTTCTGACACCGTTGCTTCAGATGATTGACATTGCTTCAGAGAAGAAAACGTGGAAATTTGTACTGTCGCTGATTGTGTTTGTCGGGATTGCGGAGTGCCTGTATCTTTCAAGAATCGTGATGCTGATGCCCCAGTATCTGAGCTGTTATATTGTGGGATATTATTTCTCCAGACGGGAAGCGGCAAACGGAGGAGCCGATCTGAAGAAACTTACAGCAATCGTGGCGGCGATTGCTGTGGTGACGCTGCCGATCCGTCTGCTTGTACAGTATGGAGGGATCGAGATTCCGATGCCGGGCTGGCAGTACATCCGCACACAGATTACAGACTGGCATCATACACTGCTGGGAATTGCACTGTTTTTCGGGCTTCTCCTGCTGTTTACCCGCAAAAAGCCCGGATATACGAAAATACTTGAATACTCGGATAAATACTCCTACTATATATATCTGGTACATCAGATTTTTATATTAAATACATTTTCGCTTCTTCATGTCACACCGTTTCTTTTCCTGAATCTGCTGCTGATCGCGGCAGCTGTTCTCCTGTCTGCCGCTGTGCTGCGATGGGTGACAGAGCGGCTTGTGATTAAGAAAAAAGCAGTCTGATACAGAAAAAATATCAGATGAATGACTGTTGAATTTGCTGCACATAGTTGTTACAATGAACAATAAGGGGATTTTTAAAAAGAGTACCCAGATATAAAAGGAGGAGAATATATGAGACCAGGGAAAAAGACAGCTCTTCTGCTTGCGGGCGCTTTGGCGATACAGTCTCCGCTGACAGTGCTTGCAGAGGAGACCTATCCGGAAGAACAGCAGGCAACAGCTGAATTTGGACCGGAGGATGCAGATACAGCGGATACTGCTGCAGGAGAGGATGCAGAAAAAGAGGATCAGGAACCGGCTGGCGGAGCTGAGAACGGTGAAGCAGCTGAGGAGTCTTCCGGTGAAGCACCTGTTGATACGCCGGATGCAGGAGATGATACATCAGATACAGATGGCGGCGCATCGGATACAGGGGATGATGCATCGGATACAGGAAATGATGCATCAGATACGGGAAACGATACGGAAACACCACCGTCAACAGATTTGCCGGATGGCGAAGATCCGTCAGAAGAAATACCGGATGAGGGAGAGCCTGAAGAAGAGCCGGATGTACATAAGCCGGGATGGTATCTTGCGAACGAAGGCTGGTATTACTATAACAGCAACGGTGAAAAAATGACCGGCTGGCAGTGGATAAACGGGGCATGGTATTATCTGAACCCGTCGAATACAGAGTACCCGGGACTTATGATTGATGACAGCAGCTATGTGATTAACGGGACGACTTACTGCTTTAATTCCGGCGGTGCAATGGCATCGGGCGGTTGGTATTTCACAGATGAAGGCTGGTACTATTTAAATGGAAGCGGTGCGGCTGTGACCGGATGGCAGTGGATCGGAAACGTGTGGTATTATCTGGATCCGGCAAATGCGGAATATCCGGGCCTTATGCTTTCAGATGAAACTGCGGAGATTAATGGCCAGCGATATCTCTTTAAGTCAAATGGAGCGATGTATACCGGCTGGTATCTGTCAGAAGACGGATGGAGATATTATGGCTGGAGCGGAGCAGAAGCAGCAGGCTGGATTTCTCTGGACAGCGTATGGTATTATCTGGATCCGGAGAATGACCGACTCATGGTATCCAACTGTGAGAAGGAAATTGGCGGAAAGCTTTATCGCTTTAAAGAGAATGGAGCGATGTATACCGGCTGGTATCTTGAGAATGGAACAGAATGGCGCTATTACAGACCGGATGGGGATTCCGCGACCGGCTGGGTGCTTGACAGAGGAAAATGGTATTATTTTGATCCTGAAAACGAAAACCGGATGGCTGCAGACTGCGAGAAAGTAATCAACGGAACAAATTACATATTTACTTCCAGCGGGGCAATGTATACCGGCTGGCACTATGTAGACGGAGAGGGATACTACTATTATACGGAAAGCGGATTCCTGGCTTCCGGTTGGTGCCAGGTGGGCCAGACATGGTATTATATGGATCCGGAAAATAATAATATCATGGTAAATGACAAATGGAAGGACATCAACGGATACCGTTACAGTTTTTATGACTGGGGCGGTATGAGAATAAACTGGGGTTATATTGATGGATACTGGTATTATTTTGCACTTGATGGTTCCATGCATACAGGCTGGCAGACAATTGACGGCAAGCGCTATTACCTGTATAAGAAGGATGATCCCAATGGTGGCGTCTGGGGAGCTATGGCAACGAATGTCACTATTGATGGTATTTATATAGCTGCAGATGGTACTGCAAGTGCAGCTTACGGATACGCGGCTGCAGTGCTTGACCAGATCGGCTGGGATTTAAGAGCTGCGTTTAACTGGTCGGCAAGTCTGTCGTATGTGAGTGTTTCCGACACACCGGATCCGGGCAGTGAGTATTTCGCGACTTACGGTTTCCAGAACGGCTCGGGAGACTGCTATGTGATGGCGGCAACGTTCTATTATATGGCGAAGCTTCTCGGATATGACGCCCATCAGATGACGGGATATGTACCTCTGCTTAATGGAGGAATGGGCCCCCATTCATGGGTGGAGATCGATATGAACGGAACGACTTATGTGTTTGACCCTGATTTTACACATGAAACGGGATATAACGGTTATCAGATTACATACGGCGCATCCGGAACATGGATCTACAGAGATTATTACAGAATGAATTAAAATCTAAAGGAGAATAATACCGATGAAGAGAAGGTTATTGCTTGCCCTCTGTGTATGTATGATCGGCGCGATGGGGACGGTTACAGGGTGTTCTTCACAGTCCGGCGGGGAAGAGGATACGGCAGCATCTGTTGAAGATACGGCTGAAAAAGAGGAAGAAGAGCTGAAGACTATCGGAACGGAAGATGCAGATGCATTTCAGGTGGAGCTGAAAAACAGCACGGGAAAAAATATCACCGGAGTCAGTATTAAGCTGATGAGCGAGACGGAATATCCGGAGAATATGCTTACAGACGGCGACGTGTATGAGGCGGATGAGAGCAGAATACTCTATTATAAGGCTCCGGACGCGAGCGGAGATGCTGCAGCTGCAGCGGATGCAGCCGAGACAGAAGCGGCTGATTCGAATCAGAAAGTGATGACCACAGGATATGATGTCCAGCTTACTTTTGAGGATGCGAGCACAGCGGAACTTCATGCATTCCCGTTTGAGGATATCAGCGAGGGAGAAATCTGCTTTGCAGATGATGTGGCATATCTGTCCTACACAAGTGTTTCGACAGAGGAAAAGGTAGAGACGAAAGAGGCAGAGCTGTCCGTCAAGGCTCAGAAAGAGGCGGAAGCGCAGGCGGCGGCAGAACAGGCGGCAGCGGAACAGGCGGCGGCAGAGCAGGCAGCGGCGGAAGCGGCGGCAGCACAGGCGGCAGCGGAACAGGCAGCAGCGGAACAGGCAGCAGCGGAAGCGGCGGCACAGGCGGCGGCAGCAGCGGCCCAGCAGCAACAGCAGGCAGCACCTCCGGCTGATACGTCGGGCGGAGGAGACGGATGTCTGGATGGAGCGCTGTTTAACTAGGTGCTGAAAATTCAGCGTCAGTATTAAAGTACAGTATAAGGGAATAAACATTGAGTAAAAGCGGTGAGAATGCGGCGCATAAAGCCGCATCCTCATCTTTTTGCAGTTATAAGAGGGAATTATGTCTTTAGTATCGAATATATTTATCCTTTTTGTTGCTCTGTCTGTTTTTGTGTACTATATTGTCCCGAAGCGCTGCCAGTGGCCGGTGCTGCTGGCAGCAAGCTATGTGTATTATCTGACTGCGGGGGCGGAATATCTGTTTTTTATTCTGTTTTCAACAGCCGTAACATACGGAAGCGGGCGCCTGATTGAAAAGTATATGGAAACGGATCGGAAAGCGGCGAAAAGAATTCTTATTGCCGGCCTTGTTCTGAATTTTGCCATGCTTGGCGGCGTAAAATACACGAATTTTATTGTTGAAAATATCAATGCATTATTTCAGACGGATATTCCGGGAATCGGTATTCTTCTGCCGCTTGGAATTTCGTTTTATACGTTTCAGTCGTCGGGATATCTTCTGGATGTGTACTGGAAAAGGACAGAGGCGGAGAAAAATCCTTTCAGGTACGCACTGTTTGTCTCGTTCTTTCCGCAGATTCTTCAGGGGCCGATCGGACGGCATTCCAGGCTTGCGGCACAGCTCTATGAGAGCCGCACGTTTGAGTGGAACCGTTTCGCAAGAGGACTTGAGAGAATCCTCTGGGGATTTTTCAAGAAGATGGTTCTGGCAGACTGGGCGGCGGTATTTGTGGATGCGATTTTTACATATCCCGACTATTACAGGGGGCTTGCTCTGTTCGGTGTGCTGTTCTATTCCGTCCAGCTTTACGCGGACTTCTCCGGGGGAATGGATGTGGTGATCGGAATCGGGCAGCTCTTCGGTATTACAATGGACGAGAACTTCAAGAGGCCGTACTTTGCCACTTCTATTACTGATTTCTGGCACAGATGGCATATCACGCTGGGAACGTGGATGAAAGATTATCTGTTCTATCCGCTGTCACTTTCCGGGTGGATGAACCGGTTCGGAAGATGGGGAAAGAAACATCTGGGCAAGAAGATGGGGCGCAGGCTTCCTATTTGTCTGGCAAACCTTGTCGTATTTTTCGTAGTCGGTGTCTGGCATGGCGCGGCCTGGAAATATATTGCCTACGGTATATATAATGGCGTAATCATTGCCTTCAGCGGCCTGATGACAGACGAGTACCGGAAATGGAAGAAGACGCTTAAAATCAGCGGCAGCGAACGGTGGTATCATGTATTTATGATTGTTCGTACATTCATACTTGTCAATATCAGCTGGTTCTTTGATTGTTCGGCGACTGTCGGGCAGGCGGTTCGAATGATGGGATATGCAGTGACGTCCTTTACACCGGCACAGCTGCTTACGATTCCCGCAGGAAGGGAAGGAGTGGCGTTCACCCCGTATGCGCTTGCGATTATCTGTGTGGGATGTGTAGTTGTGTTTATTGTAAGTTTCCTTCAGGAACGGGGCGTGAAAATCAGGGAGACGATCGCAAAGCAGAATTTTGCAGTGCATTTTATTGTTTATCTGTGTTTGCTGCTGGCGATCGGATTTTTCGGATCAACGGCGGAGGTGAGAGGATTTATTTATGCGCAGTTCTAAAAAGACAGTGATGAAAGCGGCTGCGGCATTTGTTCTGCTTGCAGTTATATTGGCGGGCCTGGATTTTCTTCTCTATCCATGCACGTTTATGAGAAATGATATCCATTCCGTCACAACAGAGGCCCATGATGATATTTTCATGGGAACATCCCATGGGAAGATGAATATCGATCCTGATACGGTAGGAGAGATTACAGGGAGAAGCGGCCATAACCTCTGTGTGGGAGGAGAATACGGGATTGATGTGTATTATATGGCGAAATTGCTGACGGAGACGCAGAAGCCAAAGAGGATTATATACGAGATCGATCCGGGTTACTTTGTATCCGAGAAGGAGGAAGGAAACAATTATCTGCTGTTCTACCATGAATTTCCATTCTCCATGGCCAAGATTGAATATTTCTTTGACGCTGTGCTCGAGTGCGATCTGAGAAGTGCTGTTTTTCCGTGGTATGAATATTCGCTTTCCTATGAGATTGAATCGCTGCCGGATACGGTGAGCAAAAAGCTTGGCGGAGACTACGGGATTGAGGATTTTAAAAGCGATACGCAGGAATATCATGAGAACGGTTTTGTAGAGAGGTATCCGGTAGACACTACGACACTTCCGTTTACGGAACCGGTGCTGTTTTCCGAAGAGAAGGTGAGTGCTCAGAATATGGAGTACCTGGAGAGACTGATTGACCTCTGCAAAGAGGAAAACATAGAATTTGTGGCAGTAACGACCCCGATCCCGGCTGTAACTCTGAATCAGTATCCTGAAGAGTATGGCGATGCCTGGGACTATTTTGAGACGTTCTTTGAGGAACAGGGTGTGGAATATATGAATTTTAACACAGAGTATTACGACCTGTTTCCGCATGAGATGATCAATTATACGGACTATGACGGCCATATGAACGGGGATGCGGCACTGAGATTTTCTGAGATACTTGGAATTATGCTGAAGGATTATTGATCTGAAGCTGATATGGAGGGAAGGGAACGATGATAAGAAACGTAACAGAATATTTAGATCATTCGGCAGAAAAGTACCCGGATAAGACGGCGTTTGTGGATAAACATACGCAGATGACGTACAGAGAGTTGAAAAATGCGGCATACCATGTGGCTATGGGCATGATCTCGGCCGGAATTTTCAAAAAGCCGGTTGCGGTCTATCTTGAAAAAAGCGTGCAGTGTATTGCAGCGTTTATGGGCGCTGCATATGCAGGAAACTTTTACAGTCCTCTGGACACGGAGATGCCTCTGCCGCGTATAGAGAAGATTATGGATACGCTTCAGCCGGCAGTTATAGTTACGGATGAGGCCCACAGACAGCAGGCGGAAAGCTTTGCGAAGGAAAGTCTGATTCTGGTCTATGAAAAACTTCAGAATGAGCTTGTTGATGAAGAGAAAATACACAGTGTTTCTCAGAAAGTAATAGATACTGATATCCTGTATGTTCTGTTTACATCAGGATCTACCGGTACGCCGAAGGGGGTTATCATCTCACACCGTGCCCTGATTGATTTTACAGAATGGGGGACAGAGAGGTTCGATATTGACGACGGTTTCATATTTGGAAATCAGACACCGTTTTACTTCAGCATGTCGGTTTTTGACATTTATCAGACGTTGAAAAACGGCGCGGCGATGTATATTGTGCCAAAAGAGATGTTCTCATTTCCGGTGATGCTGATGCAGTATTTGTATGATCATGACATTAATACGGTTTTCTGGGTTCCGTCCGCTCTTATGCTTGTCGCGGCGTTTAAGGCGCTGGAGTCGCCATATCTTCCAAAATTGCGCAATGTGTTTTTTGGCGGAGAAGTTATGCCGGTGAAACAGCTTAATAAATGGATTGAAAAGTATCCGGACTGCAGATATGTTAATTTTTACGGCCCGACAGAGGTTACAGATACATGTACTGTATATGAAGTGAACCGGAAGTTTGAAAATTCTGAAAGACTGCCGATGGGGGAAGCGTGCGCGAATATGGATGTCTTTTTGCTTGATGAGGAGGACAGACCGCCAAAGGATGGCGAGATCGGCGAGATATGCGTAAGAGGAAGCGGGATTTCATATGGCTATTATCATGATGAGGAAAAGACAAGAGAAGCCTTTGTCCAGAATCCCCTGAACCACTGCTGTCCGGAGACGATTTACAGAACCGGCGACCTGGCATATGTAAATGAATATGGTGAGTTTGTGTATGTGTCCAGAAAGGACTTCCAGATTAAGCATATGGGACACAGGATTGAACTCGGGGAGATTGAGACGGCGGTATCCTCGGTAAAAGGTGTGGAGTCAAACTGCTGTATCTATGACCAGCAGAGCTCGCGGATTATAATGTACTATACAGGCACGGCTGATGGAAAATATGTTATGGAGCGTCTGAAAGAGATGCTTCCGGTATACATGCTGCCAAACAAGAGGATTCATCTGGAAGAGATGCCTTTTAATCTGAACGGAAAGATAGACAGGCAGCGGTTAAAGGAAATGGGAAGGGGAAATAAATGATGGAGATAGCAATTGCAGTTTTCATCGGACTGTGGCTGACTGTGGCAAGCGTAATGTCGTATGCCTGGCTGAAAAAAGAACTTGGCGGGGAACAGGAGGATAAGAAGAAATGAATATCTACTTTATCGGAATGTGCATCGCCATGATTGCCTATGTAGTGATAGGAGCTCTGGTCAGCCGCCAGGTGAAGGATGCCAATGATTTTTATGTGGCCGGAAGAAGAGCGCCGGTTCTTTTGATTGCCGGCTCCATGATTGCATCATATACAAGCACGGGAATGTTTATGGGAGATGCGGCTCAGTGTTACGACGGTGTGTTCTCTTCCATTATACTGTTTGCAGGAATGCAGTCGGCGGGATATATTATCGGAGCGATTTTTTTCGGACGGTATTTAAGAAGGAGCAAGGTGCTGACCATACCGGAATTTTTTGGAAAACGGTTTTGCTCAGACAGGATGAGAGCACTTTCCGCACTGACGGCAATTATTATGATGAGTGTGTATCTGCTTTCTGTTATGCAGGGAATAGGAACACTGATGCATATCGTGACGCGGGTTGACTATAATGTGTGTATCGGCCTGGCACTGCTTGCCTTTACCCTGATTACTGTCATGTCAGGATCAAGGGGTGTGCTGATTACGGACACGATTATGTCGGGAGTATTTACGGCGGCCCTGGTTATAGCGGTTCTGTTTATTGCGAACAGTGCGGGAGGCTGGTTTGAATCAATCCATGTGCTGTCTTCATCCCCGGATACGGCTCAGCTCCTTTCTTGGAGCGGAAAGCCGGGGCCGCTTTATGATACGGGTATTCAGAATATGGTATGGGGGCTGAACTACGGCATTGTATGGATGTCTGTATGTATGGTAGGCCCATGGCAGTCCAGCCGCTATTTAATGGCAAAAGATGAACACACAGTAATACGGTCTGCGCCGATATCCGCTTTTGGCGTTTTTATTCTTGAGTTCCTTGTTGGAATGGCTGCTGTGATTGTGATTGTTGTGAATCCGAATATGGAAGATTCTTCACAGGTTATGATATGGGCGGCCATGAATATGATGCCGGTTCTCGCCGGAGTGATACTGCTTACGGGAGTGCTTTCGGCCGGGATATCCTCAGCCACAACTTTCCTGTCGCTGATAGGAGCGTCAGTGGCAAATGATATGATGACGGTGCGCGGAAAGCGGTCAGTGTCGGTTGGGCGAATCGCGATGGTGATTGTAAGCGCGGTTGTATTTGCGCTGGCTGTGTTTAATCCGCCCTCGATTTTCTGGATTATGTTCCTTGGAGGCGCGGTTGCAGCAAGCGCATGGATGCCGGTAGCGGTTGCTTCCATATTCAGCAAACGGGTTACGAAGGCAGGCGCGTTCTGCGGTATGCTGTTCGGAACACTGGGCTGCTTCGGATTGAAGCTCTATACAAGCCTTATGGGAATTGCTCTTCCTGTCTACCTTGATCCGAGTATTGTCGGAATTGTATGTAATGTGGCAGCGATGGTGATCGTCTCGGCGCTGACCCGGGTGACGGAAGAGGAAAAGGCCGCCCGTGAAGAACTTTTTGTTGTTCCTGATTCAGAGAAGAAACCAAAGGAGATAAAGAAAACATTTATCTGGATGAAATGCTCATTGGGATTGGGGGCTGTGGTTGTTTTGATTCTTCTGATCTGGTGGGTATTCCCTTACCTGAAATATGTAACGGGCTAACCGCCACGTCTGGCGTCAGTCTACAAGGGGAAGCATGCTTCAAATCGTGTATTTTTGCAGAGAGAAATCTTGAGGAAATTTTGAAAAAATGCTAGAATGAACAGAAAAGATATAATATAATACGAAAGTGAGAAAAATTATGGAAAAATTACTGGAAATTTTGGAAGATATCCAGCCGGATGCGGACTATGAGAACTGTACAACGCTGATTGACGATGGGATTCTTGATTCCTTTGCCATCCTTTCGATTGTAAGTGAGATAGAGGATGAGTTCGGAGTGTCGGTTACGCCGGCGGAGATTATACCGGATAATTTTAACTCTGCACAGGCCATGTGGGAAATGATCCAGAGACTGGGCGGAGAGTAATGCGTCGTACAAAAGAAATGCAAAAGAAAGAAAACAGATAAAAAAGCGGACATACCGCACGAAGGAAAATCTGCGTGCGGTATGTCCGCTTTTTAAATCTTATATTCAGGGACGCTGTCAGGATTCGAAACAGCGCCCCATGAGTATGTCAGAAAATCTGTCAGATATCAGAAAAATTATTCTGCCACTGCCGGTGCCGGGCTGTAGCCAAGCCATACACCATTTGCATCGAACTCTGCGTATTTGCTATCGCTCGGAATATAGTAGTATCCGTCATAATACATATATCCCTGATTGCAGTAGTACCATTTTCCGCCGCTTAATACCCAGCCTGTTGTTCCGGCGCCGCTTGTGCTGAAGTGATACCATTCGTCACCGTACAGTTTCTGCCAGCCTGTCAGCATAAGTCCGGATGCGTTAAATGTATAGAGCTTTCCGTCGATATAGGATGTAAGGTCTTCATACATAGCACCGCTAATTCTGTCCAGATAATACCAGCCGTTTGCGTATACCCAGCCTTTTGCCAGGGAGCCGCCTGCGTTGAAGTAGTACCATGTACCGTCTTCATAAACAGTTCCGTCCTCATCTGTCCAGCTGTAGGGGTCATAATACCAGCCGGTTACCATTTTTCCGGAGGCATTGAATGCGTAGGTTGTTCCGTCAATGACCGCAATGCCGTCAGACGCCATGGAACCATCCTCATATAAGTAGTACCATGAACCGCCTTCATACAGCCATCCTTTATAAACGGTTCCGTTAGAGTTTGCGTAATACCATACGCCGTTCTGAACAGTATTTCCATTGCCGTCTGTAGTGGTATATGTCGCATAGTACCATCCACCTGTAACCATTCGGCCGGAAGCGTTGAACAGATAACGGGTTCCGTCAATTGTGTAAGCGCCGTTGCTGTACATGGAGCCGCTGTATTTTGCCAGGTAATACCATGAACCGCCTTCATACAGCCATCCTTCGTAGGCGCTTCCGTCTGCGTTCAGGTAGTACCATGTATCGTCTTCATAATGCCATCCGCCGGTTAACATTTTTCCGGAGGCGTCGAACTTATAATCCTTACCATCGATGTAGATAGATGTGTCGGAAGCCATAATTCCGGTCCAGGGATCAAGGTAATACCAGGAGCCGCCGTAGGCCAGCCATCCGCCGTCGTACATGGAGCCGTCGCCGTTGAACCAGTACCAGTCGACAGCGTTCACTTCAGTGCCTTCCTCATCCGTGTAAACATATTCATCAGCATACCATCCTGTTACCATGTATCCGCCGGAGTTGAAAGCATACCACTCGCCGTTGATCAAATACATACCGTCGGCGTACATTTCGCCGTAATCATAACCTTCGTCAAAATAGAACCATGCGCCGTATCCGCTGTCATAGCGCCAGCCCACATGCATGGAGCCGTTGCCGTTGAAATAATACCATCCGTCATACAGATCTGAGAAATACCATCCTGTTACCATGTATCCGTTCTCATCAAAAGCATATGGCGTTCCGTCGATTTCCCAGATGTCGTCAGCTATGTACTCGCCGCTTGTCAGTTTGAATACCCATTTGCCGTCCTTAATTTCCCAGTTTCCTTCGGATTCAGAGGTATCCTTTGCGCCCGCTTCGTTTGAATAAACAAGTCCGCCCTCTGTTTCGGGAACTTCTGTCTCAGGAGTCTCTGTTTCGGGAACTTCTGTTTCAGGAACTTCCGTCTCGGGAACCTCTGTTTCGGGAACTTCCGTCTCGGGAACCTCTGTTTCGGGAACTTCCGTCTCAGGAGTCTCTGTTTCGGGAACTTCCGTCTCAGGAGTCTCTGTTTCGGGAACTTCCGTCTCGGGAACTTCTGTCTCGGGAACTTCTGTCTCAGGAGTCTCTGTTTCAGGAGCTGTTGTGTCATCTGTAACAACGACAGCGCTGTCCGCTGTATCAGCGCCGGCAGCTTCTTCCGCGCAAACAACCGCGCCAGAAGAAACGATCAGTGCCGCCCCAGAGAGCACTGATAAATAAAGTTTGAGTTTTCGCATAAAATTTTCCTCCTTTACAATAATTTGTAAATCCTCTTGAAACCTATTATACAAAAATAAATAGAAGACTACAAGTATTTTTAGACAAGTTCCACAATTAATTTGTGTTAAAATTTCTCCTTAATTCTGAAAATTTTTGTAAGGGGGATGTAAAACAAAACACTCTGTTATTATTTCTCTTTTAAAAATTTTCCGGCGTCTTTTATAAAGCTTGCGGAAATCAGTACAATGACAAGCGCAATCGGAAAGGCGGCGATGATGCTTACCGACTGCAGGTTGCTCATGGAGCTGTCGGAAAAGACAAGTGCAATCGGAAGCAGGATGAGCAGGATACACCACATCAGCTGTACCAGCCGGTGCGGCATTTCGTTCTCTCCCAGCCTGTGATAGCTGTAGCAGGAGCCGATCAGCGCGATGGAGTCAAACGAAGTCGCGTAAAAAGCAATCATTGTGACGAGGAGCAGTACAAGAACAAGCGGCGCGCATGGCAGGGTGCGGATAATGGCGATAATGGCGCCGTACAGATCTCCGTCATTCTGGTATATGCTGATAAAATCAGCTGCGCCGGAAAGCTGCCTTCCCATAGAGTAGTTGCCCAGTATGATAAAGCTGATGACTGTGGAGCCAACACCAAAGACGTAGCCTCCGAGAATGGTCTGGCGGACGGTTCGTCCCCGGGAAATATTGCCGATAAAGAACGGAGCGGCTACGCACCATACCATCCAGTATGCCCAGTAAAAAATCGTCCAGTTCTGCGGGAAGGAGGTTGTGCGCTGAGGGTCTGTGTATGTCGCAAGCTCGAAGAAATTCTGTACCATTCTTCCAAGGGAGGAAAATCCGGTTTCAATAATGTACCTCGCTTCTCCGCCGAACAGGAGTACAAAGGCAAGCAGGGCAAAGAACAGATAGACGCAGGACTTCGCCAGAATACTGATTCCCTTGAACCCGTGCAGAAGTGAATACGTGTATACAATACAGGTGACAATCAGAATTACGATTGTCAGCAGAGTGGAATCAATGCTTGCGTGAAAAAGTTCATTGATTACATCTGCCATCAGAGGGGTCGCCAGACTGAATGTCGTCGCGGTGCCGGCCAGAAGAGCGAAGACAGCCAGCAGATCGATCAGCCGTCCGAGAATACCGTCAGTGTATTTCCCTAAAATGGGACGGCAGGCCTCCGAGTATTTCTGGCGGTCTCTTTTGCGGACATGCAGCATAAAGCCAAAGGCAACGGCGAGCACAAGATAGAATCCCCAGGGGATCAGGCTCCAGTGAAATACCGGATACACGCTGGCCCAGTCCTGAATGCTTCCGAGCTCTTCGATATGCGGATCAGTTGCATACAGAATCCACTCTGAGAAGGAGTAAAACAGGATGTCAGCCGCAAGTCCCGCGGTAAACATCATAGACCCCCATGTGAAAAAGGAGTACTTTGGCTTTTCCTCCTGCCCTCCAAGTACGATGTCCCCATATTTAGAGAATGCTATATATATGGAAAAAAGAAAAACACCAAGTCCGATTGCGAGATAGTATGTTCCGAAGGTATCACCCAGAAAGAAACGGATCTGGCTTACCACTTCATTGGAACGCTGAGGAAAGCAGAAAAAGAGAATGCACAGTGCCACAATAATAAGAAGCGGCACAAGTGTGATCATCCAGTCGATCTGATTTCCGGTTTCTTTGCTTTGAGTCGGTTTCCTGTTCATTTTGATAATCCTCCTTCTTTGAGACGGGCTCTGCGATTGCTCTGAGCAAGAAAAACTTTATAACTTTCGTCTGTCCGGGCCAGTTCGGCGATGCTGTCGATCTCAATGACATCGCCGGGCTTCATTTCACGGATGCCGAGGCGGTAGTCTTCCGGATGACAGAACAGCGCTACGTCATCCCAGTAGATCTGCCGGTTCATTTTTGTTTCAAACTCATATTCCAGATGCGCCTTAAGCTGTTTGCCATCCGCTTCTGTCCAGCGGGAGATGCTGAAAAGCTGCCATCCGTTTCTGCCGCCTGTGCGGCTGCAGGATGTTACAATCCCGCCGTGTACGGTGAGAAGCCATTCGTCTGTATCCGTGTCTGTCCAGATACAGTTGTAGCCGGAACGCTCAAAGCGGGGATCCAGAATTTCCGGATTGTAAATGATCTGGTCGCCGTCGAGGATGATGGTATCCCCGATCAGATCTCTCGCCACATAGAGGGAGGAGATGTTGTTGCATGTGTCGTAATACGGGTTCTCGATAACGGAAAGTCCGGGATATTCTTTTTCCAGACTGTAAAACTGTTCTTTTAAATAACCTGCCACCACGTAGATCTCCCGGATTCCGTTTGCGTGAAGCGCATGAATTACGGTATCGATCATGCGCTTTCCGTTGACTTTGATCAGCGGCTTCGCTGTCGTGAGTGTGACAGGGCACATTCTGTTTCCGATTCCTGCAGCCATGATGACTGCCCTTTTTACTGTGTGCATAGTTGTTTCCTCAGCTTTCTCTGTCCAGTTCCGTCCGGACAATCTTATAATATTCTTTCGCATACCGGTACTGCCTCAGGGAATATTCCCCGAAGTCTACGCCCAGCTTCCGCTTGTATTCACACCAGTTGCTCCACAGCAGGCCGCAGACGGCGATGTAGCAGTAGATTTTGAGCCGCACCGGAGCGGGGCAGTTCCCGCCGAAATAAAAGTCAACAGCCTGGTCGATCTGTTCCCTGCTGTAGAAAGAGTAGATACAGAACATTGCGATATCCACATGAGGATCCTGCATCCCGGCATATTCCCAGTCGATAAGCCTTACTTTTTCTTTCCCTTCGGAATCCGGGAAGAACAGAAAGTTGTCGGGAACCGCGTCGATATGCGTGAGGGATTCTTCCGGATGGAGAGAATCAATATAGGTCTTAAGAGCAAAGACCTCCTTTTTTGTCTTTTGGTAATCCTTGTATGCGGAAGGGGTTCCGTCCCAAAGTTCTTCATAAAAATCAATCTCTCCGAAAAGGTCAAACCGGTGGTCGACTTTCAGCTTCATTTCGTGAAAGCCGCGGAGCTTTGAAAAACACATTCGGACTTCTTCCGGATTCTTCGGATCACAGACGCGGGCGCCTTCCAGAAATTCGGTGATTTTATAACCGTTGTCTGGATTCATGTATACAATATCGTCGCAGATATGCCTTCCACTGACTGCACTGTATACCTGCGCTTCCTGTTTCCGGCTGATCAGACGGTCCGTACCCTCGCCCGGAATACGCATGATGTATTTTTTCCCTTTGCAGACGAAGAGGAAAGATCGGTTTGTCATTCCTTTTTTCAGAATTGTAATCTCCCGGATTTCTTTCATGGAAACTCCAAGTGCCTGAGCCGCAGTCATAACCGCATCAGACTTAAGCTGGCTGGAATGGCTGTCAAGCTCCCGGAGCTGTTCGTAAGTATTGATCTCCACTGCGGCCTTTGCAGGAACAACTCTGGCTGCCACTGTCATCCTGTCTTTTAGGTACAGAGCTTCCTCCCAGAAAGAGTGATCGTATCTGGAATCTGAGACGCAGTGTTTCAGACGTCTGCGGATGCCGGGGGCGTCATCAGCCGTGATATAGCTGATTCCCAGCATGGCGTTTCCGGGTTCGCTGTCAGATACCGTGACGAGTTCTGACTTCCGGTTGACGCGGACAGAGCTTCCGCGCTCCGGAGATTCGCTGACCATATACCAGGAATAGAGCTCGTGGGTTCTGAAAGGACTGGCAGCGCACCAGATGTCGCACGGAACGATGTAAGTGTTTGACAGATGCCCGGCTGCGAGCCAGAGGGAGTACAGATTGTTTTTAGAGGCATACTGGGTGTTTACGATCAGATCAACGCCGTAAAGGTCAATCAGGTATTCGTAGTGCTCCTTCATGAATCCGACAACAATATAGATTTCCCGGATGCCTGCCTCATGAAGCTGGCGTATGATCCGCTCGATCAATGGCTCGCCGTGTATTTCAAGAAGCCCTTTCGGCGTCTCCATATTGATGGGAACCATGCGCATCCCGTAACCGGCCGCAAGTATCACGGCATTCTGCGGGGAGAGACGCTTCGTTTCCGATATGGCAGACGGAGTAGGCTTTAAACTGCCGTCCAGATATCCTCCGGCGGCAAGCGATTTGAGCGAACGGTTTACGATGCCAAGCGAGTGTCCGGATTTTTCAGACAAGTCCCGCTGAGTTGTATAGGGAAATGACATGAGTGCGTTCAAAATATCACATTCCTGAATGTTCATGATTAATCTCCTTGTTATTTTTATGAACAACTAGATTATAATGTCATCTCAGGAATGTGTCAATGGATTTCGGAAAGTATTTTAGAAAAATCGGGGATTGCCCCAGATTTTGGAAAAACAGTCCGGGGCAATGAGAAAGCTTTTGTATTTTATTCTGCGGAAAAGATCTTTTTTGAGAGAGTGCTTTTCAGCCAGAGCGGAAGAATAGTAATTTCTGAAAATATCGATAAGATATGTCTTGTACTTTTTGCTGCTGCTATCCTGGCTGCCCGCGATCTGAGCATAAAGAATAATGACCTGGGAGAGGATCTGTACAGCTACCATGGATGCGAGAATCTCTCTGCCGATAGAGCGGTAGTACCGGAAAACCTCCTGGCGGGCTCTGACCGCGTCCAGCTTTTTTTCGGAAAAGATTTCCATTCCCGTACTGGAGGTGTGTCGGACATAACAGTAGAGCGGAGTATGGACAGACACCGCCCGCTCTGTTTTGAGAAGAATATGGCACAGAAGCTCAAAATCTTCGCTGCACCGGAAGTCGGAAAAGCGGACTGAGTCAAAAAGCTCTGCGCGGAACAGCTTGTTCCAGAGAAAATCGCTGAGCCCTTCATTCCGGCAGAAAGAAGAAGCGATGCGGATATTTCCATCTTCGGACAGAAAACGGGGATACATTTCCCTTCGTTCACCGGTAGTCTCGTTTTCGATCCATGCTCCGCATTCTGCAATATCAGCTCTGTGTTGAGTGAGCGTTTTCAGAAGAATCTCGATATAATGCTCTGACACATAATCATCAGAATCAATAAACGCGATATATTTTCCGGAGGCTGTGTTGAGCGCTTCGTTTCTCGCGGAAGAAACACCTCCGTTTTCCTTATTAATAAAGCAGATGCGTCTGTCGTTTGCCTGAAACTCTCTGCAGATCTGTTCTGACTTGTCTGAAGAGCCGTCGTTGACAACGATAATTTCAAGGTGGGGGTATGTCTGATTCACTGCGGACTGGAGACATTTCCTTAAATGGGGTTCTGCATTATATACGGGAATGATAATACTGACCAGGTCGTTTCCTTTCATAGATGCCCTCCTTTTTACTATATATTGCCTATTATATCGATATAAATATAAAGGTTTTGTAATGAAAAAGTGTAAATTGTGTGAAGCCTGAATAAAACCAGAGGCTAAAATACTTGAATCCTGTCGGAGATTGTTGTACTATGGAGAACGTGTAAGAGATTATTTCTGAGAACAGGTGGAAAAGATGTCAGCAAAAAACAGAAGAAGACAAAACAGAAGGCGGGGACGAAGAGCGCGCAGCCGGAAAGCAAGGCGGCTGAAGCCGATTCAGATCGTGCTCATATGTCTTGCCGCGGTTCTGGCCGTACTGGTGGGGACAGCAGTTTTTTATGTGGCTTCCAAGTGGGATAAGATTGACACGAATAATATCAGCGCGGAAGATATTATTATCAACCAGGAAGTGCGGGAGAATAAAAATGTGGATCTGGGCGAAGGATACACAAATGTAGCGATCTTTGGCGTGGACTCAAGAGACGGAAGTCTCGGAGAAGGAAACAGGACAGACTGTATTATCGTGGCAAGCTTAAATAATGAGACGAAGGAAATCAAACTTGTCTCTGTTTACCGTGATACACTTCTTGATCTGTCGGAAGGAACTTATCAGAAGTGCAACGGTGCTTACAGCTATGGCGGACCGGTTCTGGCGATCAATATGCTGAACATGAATCTGGACCTTGACATACAGGATTACGTGACAGTGGATTTCGGAGCGATTGCCGATGCAATCGACCTGCTGGGAGGCGTTGAGATTGAGCTGACAGAGGAGGAGCTGCCTTATCTGAACCAGTATCTGACTGAGACGGCCCAGTCGGCGGGAAAACAGTCCTATTTTATAGGAACTCCCGGACTTCATACTCTGGACGGAGTGCAGGCAACTACATATGCAAGAATCCGCTCCACAGCGGGGGGAGACTTTACCAGAACAGAACGGCAGCGCCATGTGATCGAGAAAATGTTTGAAAAGGCAAAGAGTGCGGACCTGGCTACGTTAAACGAAATTATCGATAAAGTATTTCCCCAGGTGTCCACAAGCTTTACTCTGTCGGAAATCCTTTATTATGCATCAGCATACAGCGAGTATACGCTTGTCGGAAATATGGGATTCCCGCAGGACAATTACATGGAAACTCTTGCAGAGCTGGGAAGTGTGGTAATTCCGGATGATCTGGTTTCAAATGTGACGAAGCTTCATGAATTTCTGTATGGGACGACCGGGTATACTCCGTCGTCTACCGTATATACTGTAAATGACAATATCGCATACACGGTGAGTTCAGCACTTGCATCCTCGTCAGATACAGAGGAGACTTATGACGAGACCTACTATGACGATGGTACCGCATATTATGATGAGACATACAGCGACGGAACCTATGAGGGCGATTCGTATGATGATGGCTCTTCCGGGGGAGGTTATTATGATGAGAACGGAAATTATGTCGACAGCGGCGGAGGCGGAACCGGGGATGGATGGACGGATACCGGGGACGGAACCGGTCAGTCGGGAGGCGGAACGACAGATCCGGGTACCGGAATGGATCCGGGGACAGAGTGGTAAAAGAATCCGGCAAGGGAAACGCTGTCCTGCGGTTGCGCGGACTGTGCCGGAATATGTAATTATTCTGGACTTTTTGCCGCAAAGCGTGTATGATATAGAGAGGGTGAGCGGCAGGTCCGGCTGTGGACCTGCAGCAGTAAATAATTAAACACAAAAAGAGGTATTCACATGAAAGTATTTAAGAGATTGGCGGGAGTGATTCTGGCGGTATGCCTTATGGTTCCGATGTTCGGATCGGTGGCGTTTGCAGCCGAGGGCGTTCTGATGTTTTCGGATCCTTCTACACAGGTAGGAGAAAACGTGAGCGTTGATCTTGTAGTGCAGTCGAGCACCGGAGAGACGGTCGGAGATGTGAGCGTGACAATGAACTATGATCCGGCAGTGCTGGAGTTTGTGAGCGGAGACGGTTTTACGGCTGACGGATCCGGAACGCTTACCTACAGCGGATCAGGCAGCAGTGCCGAACTGCGTGTGACAGCACAGTTCAGGGCTCTTTCAATGGGAACCGCAGCGATTTCGGTTACAGGCTATACGGCAGCTGTTTCTTCCGGAGAGGAACTGAATCTGGAGCTCGGTTCCTCAGCGATTACGATTGAAGCGGCTGCGGACGGAAGCACAACGGCGGAACCGTCTGATGCAGCAGAAACTTCCGGTGCAGCGGGAGAGACGACGGATGTTGTAGTTTCGGTAAACGGAACTGACTACAATTTTTCTGAAGCGTTTACAACGGCAGATATCCCGGAGGGGTTCTCTGAGACAACCGTGAACTTTAACGGGGCGGACAGAAAATTTGTTTCTAATGAGGCGGGTGTGACGCTCGGCTACCTTGTGGACAGCGCGGGAACGGGAAGCTTTTTCCTTTACAATTCGGAAAATGCGACATTTTCTCCGTATGTCCTGCTGAATATATCAGATACGACAGCGATCATACCGCTGAGTGATGCGAGCGAGGTATCGCTTCCGGAAAACTATCAGCAGTCGGAACTTACGGTTGAGGATCAGCAGTTTCCGGTATGGTCTGATCCGACAGTGTCGGAAAGATATTATATTATCCACGCGCTGAATACGAGAACAGGAACAGAAGGCTTATATCAGTATGATACGGAGGACGGAACATACCAGTACTTCGAAGTCCCTGATCAGACAGAAGAAGAGTCCTCCGGCATTGCGCTTCCGGGCGCGCTGGGATCCTTTATCGGGGAACACATTATGATTGTTCTTGTGATCCTGGTTGTGATTATTCTGATTCTCCTCATTCTGATGATTATCTTTGCTGTAAAACTTGTGCATCGCAATCAGGAACTGGATGATCTTTATGATGAATATGATATCCCGTACGACGATGAGGATACATCGGCTTCATCAAAAAAATCGGAAAAATCAGTGCCGCTGCCGGACAATGATGACGACTACAGCGATGATTATGACGATGACTATGATGATGATGACTACGACGATGATTATGATGACGACTATGATGATGATTATGACGATGAAGAGGAGGAAGACCGGGACAGAGGAAAAAAGCAGAAAAAGTCTTCCGACGATGACGACTATAATATTGATTTCGTAGATCTGTAAATTTACAGTTCCGGAAAGACAGAGAGACAGAGAGCACTGGAAAAGCGGAAGCAGAAGCCACGTGACAGCTGTCTCTCTTTTTCAACAATTATTTATTGATTGTACACAGTTTTATCACAAAGCACATATATGATGGGCATATAACTTAGAAAAGACTAAAAGGCAGGTAAATTTATGGATAATCAGTATAATTACTATAATCCAAATGAGAATTATCAATATGGAGGAGGATTTTCCGACGGACAGGATCATAATACATCCGGAAGCGGAGGCGGAAAGCGCCCGCGCAAAGGAGTGCCGAGAGCAGTGGCGGTTACCGGGTTTGCCATTCTGTTCGGTGTGGTTGCAAGTGCTGTTTTTCTTGCTTCAAATGTGATCGGAAGCAGACTGCTTGGCCTCGGCGGGGCGGCGGAGTCATCGGAGACGACCTCCGGACAGGTAAATAACGGATCCACTCTTTCCAGGTCGTCCAGTGTTGTGACATCGGATGTCTCGGATGTCGTGGAGGAGGTCATGCCTTCTCTTGTATCTATAACAAGTATGTCTGTTGAGGAGGTACAGAATTTCTTCGGCCAGTCTTATGAGAGGACGAGCCAGGGTGCCGGAACGGGAATTATTATCGGCGAGAATGAGTCTGAGCTGATGATTGTGACAAATGACCATGTGGTTTCCGGAAGTGATACTTTGACCGTTACTTTTAGTGACCAGACGAGCGTGGAGGCGGATATCAAGGGCACAGATTCCAACTATGATGTGGCTGTGATTGCTGTCCAGATGTCTGCCATACCGGATAGCACCCGCAATGAGATCAAGGTGGCTACACTTGGTGATTCAACAGCACTGAAAGTAGGAGAGCCGGCTATCGCGATCGGAAATGCTCTTGGATACGGCCAGTCCGTTACAACAGGAGTGATCAGTGCTCTGAACCGGCAGGTTACAACAACGAACAGTGAGACCGGGGAAGTACAGTCGAGCGGAGTGGAACTGATTCAGACAGACGCGGCGATCAATGGCGGAAACAGCGGCGGCGCTCTGGTGAATGTAAACGGAGAAGTGGTTGGAATTAATTCATCAAAGCAGGTCGGTGATACGGTGGAGGGAATCGGATATGCAATTCCGATCAGCGATGTGAGCGAACTGATTCAGAGTCTGATGAACCAGGAGACAAAGACGAGGGTATCTGAGGAAGACCGGGGCATGATCGGAATTACAGGGATCAGCGTTTCCGATGCATTCTCTCAGGAGATTGATATGCCGGCAGGCGTGTATGTGACGGAGATCACAGCCGGTGGTGGCGCGGAAGAGGCCGGAATGACCAGAGGATGTATTATTACCGGAATCAACGGAAGTACTGTGGACAGTATGGAAGCTCTTCAGCAGCAGCTTGAGTACTATGCGAAGGGCGAGACAGTGACACTTACGATTCAGGTGCCTCAGACAAATGGAGAATATAAGGAACAGACGATTGATGTCACTTTGAAATAGAGTCCGAATCGTAATTCGGACGGGAAGAGCCTGAAAGTCTTGAATAAAAGCGGTAAAAGGAACCGGCAGATCTTTTGACAGACTGCCGGTTCCTTTTTGGCTGGCGGCAGGCCAAAGCCCGGATCTGCCCGGTACTCCGGCTGCCGTTTATGAGTGCTGCCTACAGGACGGTTCAGAGCGTCTATTTGTCAAATTCCGGATTGAAGGCATAGAAGTTGCGGCTGTCCAGACGGTCCTGGACAAGGCGCAGACTTTCGCCGAAACGCTGGTAGTGAACAATCTCCCGCTGCCTTAAGAAACGGATCGGGTCGCATATCTCCGGATCTTTGACAAGACGGAGGATATTGTCGTACGTTGTCCGGGCTTTCTGTTCAGCGGCGAGATCCTCGTGGAGATCAGTGATGGGATCTCCTTTGGACTGGAAGACTGTTGCTGTCCAGGGTGTTCCGCTTGCGGCCTGGGGCCAGAGTGCCAGTGTGTGATCCACGTAGTAGGGTGCGAAGCCGGAGCGCTCGATCTCTTCGGGCGTGAGATCTTTTGTGAGCTGATAGACAATGGCGCAGATCATTTCCATGTGGGCAAGTTCTTCTGTGCCGATGTCTGTCAGTATTCCGGTGACTTCCTTATAAGGCATCGTATATCTCTGCGACAGATATCTCATGGAAGCTGCCAGTTCGCCGTCCGGCCCGCCGAACTGGGTGATGATGATCTGAGCAATTTTCGGATTTGTCTGCGTGATCTTTACCGGATACTGCAGTCTTTTTTCATAATTCCACATAAATCAGCATCCTCCTTCCTGCCAGGGCCACGGCTCGTTGATCCAGCTCCAGCGGTCAGAGCAGGAATCCGCTGCTGTGTCAACTGTGAGCGGTCCGTAGGACTCGGCATAATCTTTAAGTGCCTGGCTGCGGTGGCGGCTCATCTCGCGGAAATATTCCAGTGCTTCGGTATCGCAGGGGTGGGTGTCGAGATACAGGGTTATCTCATTTATTACAAAGCTCACCTGATTGATATGATCCATGAGCTGTCTGCGGTTCATCATGCTGTGATCCGGAACCTGCCCCATATTCTGGCCTGTATTCCGGCCGGTATTCCGATTCATATTTTGATACATGTTCGGGTTCATCTGGTCCGCCCTCCTTTCCCGAGAAACGGTTTGTCGAGTTCCATAAAAAGCGTTCCGCGCTCAAGAGCTTTACATGGCTCATAGAGGTCTCTCCATTGCTGCCACGGTACATAGGCCATGGCGATGGGCATATCCGGCGGAAAAAGATCATGTGTGTCCGGACAGCCGGGCGCCTGGCCGGTCTGACTGCGGAATGCGGAATCAGACGGAGCGGCAGATGATCCGGTGCGGCGCATACAGCGCATATTATTCTGACAGTTTGCCATTTGAGATACTTCCTTTCATAACGGGCAATTCCTTATTATATTATGGGATTTTTTCATGGATGTGCGGAACATACTTTCCTCTTCCTTCTTAGATATTTTTCTGCTATACTATATCCGTGACAAATGAGAAATCTGATATATTAGCTGAAGTCAGACGGAAGTGTATTGTCTGGAATGGTATAAGACGACTGTGAAGAGGTGAAGAAAAACTCTGCTGGAAAAGTTAGACGAGCTGTACCGGAAATACGGGTACTGTCTGAACACACTGCATTCTTATGAATTTGAAGGTTCTGCCGGATTCACCCGTATGCAGCAGATTATGCAGAAATTCCGTGAAGGTCTGGAATGTGTGGGCGGAAGAAAGGTAGAGAAGATGCTGGACTATTCAAAAGGTCTGGATGGACTCCCGAAGTCGGATGTGCTTAAGTTTTTCCTCGAGGAAGGATGCTCGGTAGTTGTACGGCCTTCGGGAACGGAGCCGAAGCTCAAAATATATATTTCTGTGAGAGCCGGAAATCAGGACAGCGCTGAGAAAACAGAAAAGCTGATGGTGGAAGAGTTATCAGAGCTGTTGGGAAACCAGTGTCCGGCTTAGATTAGAAGAGAATGAGAAGAATTGCTGGGGGGCATCATGTTTTTTAATTCATATCTGTTTATACTGGTTTTTTTCCCGATTGTATTAATCGGTTATTACTCGATCAACCGCACAGGGAAATATCGGTTGTCAGAGTTCTTTCTGCTTCTGATGTCAGCCGTTTTTTACGGCTCTTTTGAGATAAAAAGTATCCCGGTCATTGCGGGAAGCATACTGGTCAATTACGCCATGGGAAGGATCCTTGAGCACAGGCAGTCAAAAGTCTGGCTTGCGGCAGGGATTCTGTTCAATGTGCTTCTGCTGGGCGTATTCAAATACCTGAATTTTGTGCTGGAAAATATCAGCGGGCTGATCGGCGGAAGAGTTACTCTTGTGGAGATGATCGTTCCCATCGGAATCAGTTTTATGACGTTCCAGCAGATTTCCTACATCGTAGATGTATACAGAAACCGGAATTACGGGTATAGCCTTATGGAATACGCGCTGTATGTTTCCTTTTTCCCATATGTGATTTCCGGACCGATTGTAAGGCACAACGAGCTGATTCCCCAGCTGAGGGACTCCGGGAGAAAGGCTTTTAACGCGGAAAATTTTGCGAAGGGTCTTTACGCGTTTATTCTCGGGCTTGGAAAAAAGGTGCTGATCGCGGATACGTTTGCAGCTGTGGCCAATGCGGGATTTAACAATGTGGGCAGCTTAAATACGACGAGTGCGCTTTTTGCCGTTCTGTCCTATTCGCTCCAGATTTATTTTGATTTCAGCGGATATTCGGACATGGTGCTCGGAATCGGAAAAATGCTGAATCTGGATATGCCGATCAACTTCAACAGTCCGTACAAAGCGGCGAATATTCTGGATTTCTGGAAACGGTGGCATATCTCTCTTACCAGGTTTCTGACGGAATACATATACTTTCCGCTGGGCGGAAACAGAAAAGGAACGGTTCGGACATATATAAATGTCATGTGTGTGTTTGCGGTCAGCGGAATCTGGCACGGAGCAAGCTGGACGTTTGTCATATGGGGGCTTCTTCATGGCGCGGCCAGTGTGATCACAAGGATGTTCCGGACGAAAATTGAGAAGATGAACCAGACTGCGTGCTGGATTCTGTTTTTTGCGTTCATCAATTTCACATGGATTTTCTTCCGGGCGGCTACGCTGAACGATGCGTTCACTGTGATAAAGACGATCGTAAAATGTCAGTTCGGCCTGCCCCCGGCGGAGATGACAACGGCAGTGCTGCTCCCTGAAATTGAGATGGTGCTTGATCTTCTCGGAGCTGTCCATCCGGCTCTGGCGGCGATGATCCTCCCGGCTGCGGCTGTGACTGTCACCATCTGTGTGCTGGTGATGAGAAACACACAGGAAAAACTTGAAACATTTAAGCCTACAGCGGCAAAGTCGCTTCTGTGTGCGGTGCTGCTTGTGTGGTGCGTTGTGTCGTTCTCGGGCGTCACCTCATTTATCTATGTCAATTTCTAGGGAGGCTGGAAGATATATGTACGGCAAATTTATACGAAGGACTCTGATTACTGCAGCGGCGCTTCTCGTTGTCTTTGCGCTGACGATCATTGTTATCGATCCCTTCTTTCACTATCACGCGCCTCTTAAGGGGCTTAAGCCGGTTATAAATGACGAGAGATATCAGAACCCGGGAATTGCGGAGCGCTTTGAGTACGACTCTGTGCTGATCGGCTCCAGTATGACTCAGAATTTCAGGGTTTCGGAGTTTAATGAGACATTTGACTGTGACACCGTGAAACTTACCTACTCCGCGGTGCGCACCGGAAGCTATAAGGAGATGTTTGACAGAGCGTTTGAGGGCAGGCAGATTAAGAATGTGTTCATGGGGCTGGACATTGACCCCCTGATTGATACATTCGGAAACTATTATTTTCCTCTTCCGGAGTATCTGTATGACGATAATATTTTCAATGATGTAAACTATGTTCTGAATAAAGCGGTCATGTTTGACAATACATATCATTATATGAAGGATAACCTTCTCGGGACAGTGCCGGATATCGACGACGCATATATGTGGGAAGGCAGCTTTTCAAAAGAAAGTGCGCTCCAGTCAGTGGGGTGGGACATAAACTATCGCGGTGAGCCGACCCCGTATCCTTACTATCTGGAAAATGCCAGGCTCAATCTTGGGAAAAATATCCTTCCGGCCATAGAAGCACATCCGGAGACGACGTTCTATGTGTTCCTGCCGCCGTACTCTCTGCTGTGGTGGAATATGAGGCTGAATTACGGAGACCTGGACAGTATTCTCGATGTGGTGGAATACGCGGAAGGCGAGCTGCTGAAATATGACAATGTGAAGCTGTTCAATTTCCAGGGAGTGGAAGAGGTTGTGACCGACCTGAATCTCTATAAAGATTACAACCACTACGGTCCGGAGATTAACTCCAGAATGATCGGCTGGATGAAAGAGGGAGAGTACCAGCTGTCTGCAGAGACGTATAAGGAAAAACTGGCACAGTTCAAAGATTTCGTGGAAACGTTTGACTACCAGACGTGGGTGGCGGAGTGATTTCCCAAAAAAGTCCTTTACAATTCAGACTAAATTATATATAATGTATTAGTCGGCGGGGTGTGGCTCAGTTTGGTTAGAGCGCACGGCTGGGGGCCGTGAGGTCGCAGGTTCGAATCCTGTCACCCCGATGATCCGTGAAGGATAACAATAAATTAGGTTCAGTCATTGCAATAAGGAATCAGCTCAGGTAAAGAAGGATTTACCGAACCTGGTTCCTTATCTGTTATTACCGCCGGGGTTTTCGGCGGACATTGTCTGGACAGTTCTATACCACATGAAAAGGAGACATCAGTATGTGTGGATTCGCAGGATATGTCGGAGAGACAGAAGACAGGGAACAGGTCCTTGTCAATATGATGAATACGATCATTCACAGAGGACCCGACAGCGAGGGAAAATATATAGATGAAGACGCCGCGCTGGGCTTTCGCAGGCTCAGCATCATTGACCTTTCCGCTGTGGGCGACCAGCCCCTCTATAATGAGGACCGGAGCATGGTTCTTGTATTTAACGGAGAGATCTACAACTATCAGGAACTGAGAGAAGAGCTGGTAAAGGCAGGACATACGTTTGTGTCGAATACGGATTCCGAGACGCTCATTCACGGCTTTGAGCAGTGGGGCGAGAGCCTCGTGGACAGACTGAGGGGCATGTATGCGTTCGTGATCTGGGACACAAAGAAAAAACGGCTTTTCGGAGCAAGGGACATTTTCGGAATCAAGCCGTTTTATTACGCGCATATGAACGGCACGCTGATGTTTGCCTCCGAGATCAAGGCGTTTATGGAGCACCCGAAATTTGACAAGATTTTTAATGAGGACGCCCTGGGAAATTATCTTTCTTTCCAGTTCGTTCCCACGAATGAGACGTTCTTCAAAGGCGTGTTCTGCCTGCAGCCGGGACACTATTTTGTCTACGAAAACGGGGAGATGAAGATCACACGCTATTTTGAGCCTGATTTTACAGGGGACTGCACAAAACCGTTTGAAGAAGTTGTGGACGATGTGGAAGCTGTCATGAAGGAATCGGTTGAGAAGCACAAGATCAGTGACGTGGAAGTGGCATCCTATCTGTCAAGCGGCGTTGATTCCAGTTATCTCACGTATTTGGGACAGGTGGACCGCACGTTTACGGTCGGGTTTGACGAAGGGAAATACAGCGAGATCCGGGACGCGAAGGAGTTTGCAGCGAGCATCAATATGAAGAACGACGCGAAAGTGATCACGCCGGACGAATACTGGGACAGACTGTCTGATATCCAGTATTATATGGATGAGCCTGTGGCGGATCCGGCGGCGATCGCGCTCTATTTCCTCAGTGAGGAGGCGGCAAAAAAGGTCAAGGTTGTTCTCTCGGGAGAGGGCTCGGACGAGCTGTTCGGCGGGTACAACATCTACTGTGAGCCGCTGGAACACACGTCGTTTAACCGGATTCCGCTGGGAATCCGCCGGCTTCTCGGAAAGTTCGCAGAGTACTGCCTTCCCCGCGGAATGAAGGGCAGAGGATTCCTCATGCGCCACGGAAAGACTCTGGAGGAAAGATATTTCGCCAATGCCACGAATATCTTTACCGAGAGAGAGGCAAATAAAATTCTGAAAAACGGATGCAGACCGGGAATCCAGAAGGTGACCAGGCCGCTTTACGACCGGGTAAAGGGCAAAGATCCGGTTACGAAAATGCAGTATGTGGATCTCCACCTCTGGCTTGTCCATGATATCCTTATGAAAGGGGACAAGATGGGAATGGCAAATTCTCTCGAAGTGAGGGTGCCTTTCCTTGATAAGAAAGTGCTGGAACTGGCACAGACGCTGCCTCTTGACTACAAGGTGAGGGCACCGAAGACAAAAGTGGCGCTGCGCGCGGCGGCGGAGCGGTGCATCCGCAGCAAGACTGCTGAGAAAAAGAAACTGGGATTCCCGATTCCGATCCGCGTATGGCTTAAGGAGGAAAAATACTATAACAGAGTGAAAGCGATGTTTTTATCTCCTGCGGCAAAGAAGTTTTTTAACACGGATATGCTGATCCGAATGCTGGATGACCATAAGGCGGGGAAAAATACGAATGAAAAGACGGATGACAGCCGGAAGATCTGGACCGTATATATTTTCCTCGTGTGGTATGACCGGTTTTTTGAACACGGCAAACCGATGCATCCGTCCATGAGCGCAAGATAGGTGATAGAATATGAGAAGCAGAACTGTGAGGCCGGTGAAACGGCGCGAACAGAGCACAGGTAAGAGCAGAAAAAGCGGCAGAATCGGGGACACACAGCCCATGCCTGTTGTGAGGCAGCAGCAGTACAGGGCATCTCTGTCGGATACCCGGCCCATGCGGACCGCAGAGGCCCGCTACAGGACAGGTACGGGAAACAACAGGAGATCATCCGGTATACGTTCCGGGTATGAGGAATATCAGAGAACGATCCGCGACAGACAGAGGGTTCTGCGTACCCCGCGGCCGGCACCGGAACGAAAGGCGGTCCGCCCGGCAAAACCGCGGCAGTCAAGCCTGGGGAGAGTGATTGCCCGCAGCAGGGCAAAAGGTGCGGAAAAAGCGCAGTATTTTGACTACGATCTGTTGTTTGTTATCATTTTCCTGATGTGTTTCGGTCTGGTGATGCTGTACAGTGTAAGCGCCTATGAGGCCCAGGTTGATTTCGGGAGCGATATGTATTACTTTTCCAAGCAGGCGCTGATCGGTGTGCTTGGATTTGTGGTGATGTTTATTGTCGCGAGAATCGATTATCATCTGTACGGCGCTTTTGCCGTTGAGATTTTTGCTGTATCGATTGTGCTGATGGCACTTGTTCAGACGCCGCTGGGCGTAACGGTAAACGGTGCCAGAAGGTGGATCCAGCTTCCGGGCAACCTGACGCTTCAGCCTGCGGAGATTACAAAGATCGCCGTGATCCTGTTCATCTCCTATGAGCTGTGCAGGCTCGGGAAAAAAGCATATACTATAGAAGGAATTATCCGGGTTTTCATATTCGGCGCGGCGGCGGCGGGAGGTGTCCTGATTCTGACAGACAACTTAAGTACGTCGATTATCGTTATGGCAATCACCTGTATACTGATTTTTGTCATTCATCCGAAGACAAAGCCGTTTCTTCTGTTTGCGGCGGGAGCGTTGGCGTTTGCGGTGGTTGTAATCGCCATACTGGCGGTCGTTGCGACGAACACGGATAACTTCAGAATTCAGAGAATTCTGTCATGGCTGAATCCGGAAGCGACGGCGGATGACGGAAGCTTTCAGGTTATGCAGGGACTGTACGCAATCGGAAGCGGCGGCTTTTTCGGAAAGGGGCTTGGGAACAGTACCCAGAAGCTTGGTGTGATCCCGGAGGCCCAGAACGATATGATCCTCGTTGTCATCTGTGAGGAACTCGGAGTGTTTGGAGCGCTTATTATCCTGCTCCTCTTCGGAATCCTGCTTTACCGCCTGATGTTTATCGCGCAGAACGCGCCTGATCTTTACGGCTCCCTGATCGCGGCGGGGATATTCGCGCATATTGCGCTTCAGGTTATTTTGAATATTGCGGTTGTCACCGGGCTTCTCCCGACAACCGGTATCACGCTTCCATTTATCAGTTACGGAGGTACCGCGATTCTGTTTCTTATGGCGGAGATGGGAATTGCGCTGGGCATTTCCAGAAGGATTAAGCTGGAGGGAGAATAGAAAACAGAAAATTCACATAAAATGCTTTCCCTTTGTGAAAATATATGATATAGTCATATGTGGTATTAAGAACTACATGAAGAGGCTTTCAATATATTGAATAGAGATAACTCCCGCCCACGTCAGGCGGTGAGTGAGAACGTTGAATATTGCTTCGGGAGGGATTTTATGGATTACAGAATAGTTGTGGACAGCTGCGGAGAGCTGACGCACAGGATGAAAGAAAGCGGGATCTATGTAACGGCTTCACTCAGCATGGAAGTTGACGGAGATACGATTGTAGATGATCATACATTTGATCAGGCAGATTTTCTGCGCCGGGTGGCGGCAAGTCCGGAATGTCCGAAGTCATCCTGCCCGTCGCCGGAGAAATACATGGAACTGTTTGAAGGAGGGGCGAAGCGTGTTTACGCGGTAACCCTTTCCGCGGAACTGAGCGGATCCTACAACAGCGCTCAGCTTGGAAGAAGCCTCTTTCTCGAGGAAGAGAAGAACCGGGATGTGCAGATTCACGTGTTCAACTCCAGATCGGCATCTGTCGGCGAAACTCTGATTGCACTGAAGATTCAGGAGTGCGAAGAGGAAGGACTTCCGTTTGATGAGGTCGTACGCCGGGTGGAGGATTATATAGAAGAGCAGCATACCTATTTTGTGCTGGAGAACCTGGATACGCTTCGCAAAAACGGGAGACTGACAGGAATCAAGTCGCTTGTGGCAAGCGCCCTGAACATCAAGCCTGTGATGGGCTCAACCCCTGAGGGGACGATCTGCCAGCTGGGGCAGGCGAGAGGAATCCGGAAAGCTCTTGCGAAAATGGCAGAGCAGATTGCTAGGGAAGGAATGCAGACGGAGAAGAAGATACTGGCCATTGCCCACTGCAACTGTGCGGAACGTGCAAGGGAAGTGGAGCGGATGATCGTTGACAGGATCAAAGTGAAGGACAGTTTTATTGTGGATACTGCCGGAATCAGTACAATGTATGCGAATGATGGGGGAATAATTGTTGTGCTCTGACGGAGATTGTGTTAAACTGTCTTTATGTCATGGCGTGCGGGAATGCTGCCGGTGGCAGTTTTTTCGTATGAGTGAAAGGAGCTGAAACAATGAGTCAGGAAAAGGTTGACCGCTATAAAAAGGAAAAAGCGAACAGAAAACAGATCATGCACAGGCAGAAAGTGATGAGTGTTGTCCGCAAGACAGTTCTTACGGTTGTCGCACTGGCACTGGTCGGCTGGCTTGGCTTTTCCGCGTATGATATGTATGAATCCGGAAAAGAGCGTGTGGTTGCGGAAGTGAACTACGATTCGATTACGGATTATTTCAGCAGCCTTAACGCGGATGCAGCGGAATAATGAGATATTGTGAAACCGCGGAACAGTGAAAACTCTGTATGAGAACGGGGACGGAGCAAAAGCGGAAACTGTACCGGAAAAAGCCTGAAAACAGAAAATGATTAAAAAACACAACATGTAGAGGAAAGATGGAAATCTGTACTCTACATGTTCTTTTTTTGCGCAGATTTGTATTTCCTGGAAGAAATTTCCGGCCTGTCCGGACACAAAAAAATCAAAAAAAGGGGTTGAAAAAGGGGGTGTGGTGGTTTAGAATGGTGTCAAGTGGTAAAGAGTGGTGGATAGTGGAACAAAGTGGGGGGATGTGGAGGCTCACCCTGAGAGAAAGGATTCCAAATGTTACTGGGAGAGTTTAACCATACGATTGATGAAAAGGGCAGACTTATCATCCCTGCAAAACTGCGGGATGATCTCGGTGACAGCTTCGTGATATGCAACGGGCTGGAAGGGTGTCTTTTTGTCTATTCCCAGGATGAGTGGAGCAAATTCGTCGCTGAACTTGAAACCTTACCACGAATGAACAAGGATGCCAGAATCTTCAAGCGCTATTTCTTCGGAAGTGCTTCTGAGGGCAGCTTCGACAAGCAGGGGAGAGTTCTTGTCCCGCCGTCGCTCAGAAAGGCAGCGCATCTGGACAAGGACGTAGTCCTGGTGGGAGTTCAGGACCGCGTTGAGATCTGGGACAAGGCACTCTGGGAGGAGAGAAGCCAGGTGAGCGAAGAAGACCTGGATGCAATCGCAGAGCGCATGGAGTCCATAGGAATCAGGATCTGACTGGGAGGAGAATATGGCATTTAGTCACACTTCCGTCCTGCTTTACGAGACGGTGGACGGGCTTGACATCAGGACGGACGGCATCTATGTGGATGCCACGCTGGGAGGCGGCGGACATGCCTTTGAGGTGTGCAGCCGGCTTGGCAGCAAGGGGAGATTTATAGGTATAGACCAGGACGCCGACGCCATTGAAGCGGCGGGAAGGCGCCTTGAAGGCTTCGGGGAGAAGGTCACGATAATCAGGAGCAATTATTGTGATATGAAGCCGCGGCTCCATGAGATCGGCGTTGACAGAGTTGACGGCATTGTCCTTGATCTGGGAGTTTCCTCCTATCAGCTTGACACGGCTGAGCGGGGATTTTCCTATCGGGCGGACGCACCGCTTGATATGAGGATGGACCAGAGACAGAAGATGACGGCCAGAGATATCGTCAACGGCTACAGTGAGGCGGAACTTTACCGCGTGATCCGGGACTACGGGGAAGACAGATTTGCGAAGAACATCGCAAAGCATATTGTCACGGAGCGCGAGAAAAGTCCGATCGAGACAACAGGACAGCTGAATGAAATCATAAGCCATGCCATTCCGATGAAAATCCGGAAGACTTCGGGACACCCGTCCAAGCGGACGTTCCAGGCGATCCGGATTGAACTGAACCATGAGCTGGATGTGCTGAAAAATTCGCTGGACGACATGATCGACATGTTGAATCCGGGCGGCAGGATCTGCATCATCACATTTCATTCACTGGAGGACAGGATTGTGAAAAGCGCGTTCCGGAAAAATGAGAATCCGTGCACCTGTCCGAGCAGCTTTCCCGTCTGCGTCTGTGGGAAGACATCAAAAGGGAGAGTGGTGACGCGTAAGCCCATCCTGCCGACAGAGGCGGAGATGGAAACAAACAGCCGCTCAAAAAGCGCGAAACTGAGGATCTTTGAGCGTGCGTAAGAAAACCAGGGAGTAGTTAAAATAAATGCCCCGGCGGGAGGGGAGAACCCGGCGGGGCACAAAAACAGGAAGGGGCATTTCGTTATGGCATACAGAACCAGTACATACAACCGAAGACATGCTGATCTTAAGGGGAACGATCAGAGCCGGTTCTACGTGTACGGCAATGCTGTGCGCCAGGCAGAGCCTCTTCCGCGGAGAATGCCGAAAGAGCAGCCGGCGCCTGCAAAAAGGCGTACAAGCCGTCAGGTGGCAAGAAACAGACACCGCGCTATGAGTATCAGTCCGGTGTATGCAGTGTTTCTTGGACTGGCAGCAATCTGTGCGGTGGCAGTCTGCGTCCTGTATCTGAATCTTCAGTCGGACGTGATAAGCCGCTCAGAGAATGTGACTGCGCTTCAGGAGCAGCTGACCGATCTGACAGAGGCGAATGACACCGCATACAACGCGGCGGCAGATTCGATCAATCTGGAGATGGTGAGGGAGAAAGCGATGAATGAGATGGGGATGGTATATGCGTCGGAGGGAACTGTGATTGAGTATGACAGTCCGTCCGGAGGATATGTAAAGCAGTACAGTGATATCCCCGAGAGCGGTATCCTTGCCCAGTCGGAGAGCACTTCGGATTAAGGATTATTTAATATGGCAGGAAGAAAGAAAAAAAACAGATTTGAATTCCTGACAAGGAAATTTCCGGTCAGGATGCAGCGGAAACTGGTAGGGCTGTTTATGGCAGTAATACTGGTTTTTGCTGTTCTTATAGGAAGAATTACACTGATTAATGTAACAAGCGGCAGCAGCTACACAAAGGTCGTGCTGGATCAGCAGAATTATGACAGCCGAGTGATCGCCTTCAAGAGAGGCGATATTGTGGACCGGAACGGGACAAAGATCGCCACAAGTGAGCGTGTTTACAATGTGATACTTGACGTGGCGGTCATGACGGACAAAGACGAGTATATCGAGCCCACGAAGGCAGTGCTCAAAGAGTGCTTCGGCATCGAGGAGAGCGTCGTGGATGAACTCATCGAGGAAAGCCCGGAGAGCCATTACGAGATCCTTGTGCAGGGGATCGATTACGAGACAGCCCAGAAGTTCAACGAGATCGACAACGATGACGAAAACTATCCGAATGTCATGGGAATCTGGCTTGAGGATGACTATACGAGAACCTATCCTTACGGCAGCATGGCCAGCGATGTGATCGGATTTACCTACGAGGGAAATTCGGGAGCGATCGGTATAGAGAGCGCATACAACAGCGTACTCAACGGGACAGACGGAAGAGAGTACGGGTACTTTGACTCCGACTCGTCTCTGGAGAGAACCGTAAAACCGGCGAAGAATGGAAATACTGTTGTGTCTACCATCGATGTAACCCTCCAGAATATCGTGGAGAGATGTATTCTTGAATTTAACCAGGAGCATGCGGACGAGGACAGTCCGGGAAGCAAGAATACGGCAGTAATTATTATGGACCCGAATACAGGGGAGATTCTTGCCGAAGCGTCCTACCCGAACTTTGACCTGAACAATCCGAGAGATCTGTCCATTTTCTATACAGATGAAGAGTGGAACGCCATGTCGGATGAGGATCAGGTCAATGCCATGAACGACCTGTGGCGAAACTTCTGTGTGAGCGATGCCTACGAACCGGGATCCACCGCAAAGCCGTTTACAGTGGCAGCGGGGCTGGAGACAGGAACGCTTACGGGAAATGAGACATACTACTGCGGCGGAGCGAAAGATGTTCTCGGAACGTCTATCTCGTGCCACTACGCGGACGGCCACCAGACAGAGACCGTGCAGGATGCCATTGCAAATTCCTGCAACGTGGCGCTTATGGATATGGCCAGCGTGATCGGGGTCGACAACTTTACCCGGTATCAGCACATTTTCGGTTTCGGGGAGTACACGGGAATCGATCTGCCGGGAGAGGCGGAGACATCAGGACTTCTCTACTCGGCGGAAAATATGACAGAGATCGATCTGGCGACAAACTCCTTCGGACAGAACTTCAACGTCACTATGACACAGATGGTATCAGCGTTCTGTTCTCTCGTAAACGGCGGTTACTACTATGAACCTCACGTGGTAAAGGAGATTCAGGATGAGGACGGAAATGTCATTGAGACGAAAGACCCGGTACTTCTCCGCAAGACTGTTTCCGAGGAGACGTCGACCATGGTGAAGCAGTACATGAAGGCCGTGCTTGACTATGGAACCGGTCAGAGTGCTCAGGTGGAAGGATATGATATCGGAGGAAAAACGGGAACAGCCGAGAAACTTCCGAGAAATAATGGAAACTACCTTCTTTCCTTTATCGGATACGCGCCCCAGGAAAATCCGGAAGTAGTCATTTATGTCGTTGTGGACGAGCCGAACACTGCGGCGCAGGATGACAGTTCCCTTGTACTTGGCTTAAGCCAGAAGATTATGGCAGAGGCTTTCCCTTATCTCGGGATCACGACGACAGCCGAGAGCGGGGCGACCCAGACAGAGGGGACGAGTTTCGGGTCGACGGAATACACGGATTATGATACAAACTATGAGGAGACGTACGACAATCCGGACGGATCCTACATTGACGAGAGCTACGACCCGGATCTGGACGACTGGGCGACAGGAGAAACAATAGAATAGTCAGAGAGACGAATAACCCTGCAAAAGATGTAATAAGCTTTATCAACATTATTTTGCAGGGTTGTTTTGTATTTATGAAGAACAGGACATACAACAGAAAGAAAATACTCGTCGTGTTTCTCTGTGCGGTGGTTATCCTTTCCGGTCTGATCGGAAGGCTTGTGTATCTGATGATTTTTGACGCGGAATATTATCAGGAGCTGGCGGAAGACCTGCACGAGAGGGAGAGGGAGATTAAGGCGGCCAGAGGCGAGATTGTGGACCGCAACGGTGTTGTACTGGCCACAAACCGGACCGTATGCACCATATCCGTGGTGCACAGCCAGATCGAAGATCCGGAGACGGTCATAAGCGTATTGAGCTCGGAACTTTCACTGGATGAAGCTGAAGTGAGGGAAAAGGTGGAAAAGGTGTCCTCCATGGAAAGGATAGAGACGAATGTGGACAAGGAGACAGGGGATAAGATCCGGGAATATGACCTGGCCGGCGTGAAGGTGGATGAGGACTATAAGAGATATTACCCCTTCGACGATCTGGCCTCGCGTGTTCTTGGTTTTACCGGAGGAGACAACCAGGGAATTATCGGGCTGGAAGTAAAATATGAAGATGTTCTGAAAGGGACGAACGGGATGATCCTTACAGTGACAGATGCCCGGGGAATCGAGCTGGAGGGAGTAGCGGAGGACCGGATTGAACCGGTGGCGGGAGACACGCTTCAGGTGAGTCTGGATTACAATATCCAGGCGTACTGCCAGCAGGCCGCCATGAACGTGCTGGAGGAAAAGCAGGCGGAAGCGGTGTCCATCCTCCTGATGAACCCGCAGAACGGGGAAATCTACGCCATGGTCAATGTGCCGGAATTTGATCTGAACGATCCGTTTACGCTGAACACAGGAGAGGATGCCTCGTCTCTCACGGACGAAGAACTTCAGGATGCGCTGAACCAGATGTGGAGAAACCGGTGTATCAATGACACGTATGAGCCGGGGTCGGTCTTTAAGATTATTACTGCGTCGGCCTGCCTGGAAGCCGGGACGCTCTCTCTGGACGACACGTTTTACTGCCCGGGATACCGGATCGTGGAGGACAGAAAGATCCGCTGCCACAAAGTGGGAGGGCACGGACAGGAGACTTTTGTGCAGGGGATTCAGAACTCCTGCAATCCCGTTTTTATGGACATCGGGCTGGAACTGGGGGCGGAGCGGTTTTACGAGTATTTTGAAAAATTCGGACTTCTCAAACTGACCAATATCGACCTGCCCGGGGAGGCCGGGACGATCATGCACAGAAAGGAAGATATCGGTACCGTGGAGCTTGCGACCATGACATTCGGCCAGTCCTTTCAGGTTACGCCGATTCAGATGGCAGTGACGGTCAGCTCGATCATAAACGGGGGAACAAGGGTGACTCCCCACATCGGCGCGGCTGTGCTCGATGAGGAGGGGAATACGGTTGAAAAACTGGAATATGAGACGGAGTCAGATGCTGTTTCCAAAGAGACATCAGAGACAATGCAGACGCTTCTTGAAAGTGTCGTCTCGGAGGGGTCCGGGAAGAACGCTTATCTGGAGGGGTACTCCATCGGAGGGAAGACGGCCACGTCCCAGACCCTTCCGAGAAGCGCCAACAAATATATTTCCTCCTTTCTCGGATTCGCCCCGGCGGATGATCCGCAGATACTTGGGATGGTCATCATCCACGATCCCCAGGGCGTATATTACGGGGGAACGATTGCGGCGCCCGTGCTACGGGATATCTACGACAATGTGCTTCCCTATCTCGGGATTGAAAAAAACTGACCGATGGTATATACTAAATGAGATATTCAAAAAGGAAGAGATCTTTTTAAGACGAAAGAGATGAAGAGGTGAATTTATGAGCAGTCATATTGTGATCCCGGTACTGATCTCCTTTGCGATCAGTCTTGTGCTGGGGCCGGTTGTGATACCTTTCCTCAGGAAACTGAAAATGAAACAGACGGAGCGTACTGACGGGGTGCAGTCTCATCTGAAGAAGGCGGGAACTCCGACGATGGGCGGAATCATTATTCTGATCTCCGTGATTGTGACATCGCTTCTCTATGTGAGGGACTATCCGAAGATCATTCCGGTGCTTTTCCTGACGGTTGCGTTCGGGCTGATCGGGTTTCTGGATGACTATCTGAAAGTAGTGCTGAAACGTTCTGACGGGCTGATGCCGATGCAGAAGATGGCGCTGCAGATCGTGGTGACGGCGATTTTCGCATATTATATTGTCATGGTGGCGGATATTCCGCTGACGATGCTTGTGCCGTTTTCCGGCGGCTATTATCTGGATCTGGGCTGGCTTGCCATTCCGGTTCTTTTCTTTGCCGTGATCGGAACGGTTAACGGAACCAACTTTACAGACGGCCTGGACGGCCTGGCGTCCAGTGTGACGGTTCTTGTGGCGACGTTTTTCACTGTGGTGGCGATCGGAACAGACAGTGGAATCGAGCCGATCACGTGCGCTGTTGTGGGCGCGCTGCTCGGTTTTCTTCTGTTCAACGTATACCCGGCCAGCGTGTTCATGGGAGATACGGGCTCTCTGGCGCTCGGCGGATTCGTGGCAGGAACCGCGTACATGCTCCAGATGCCGCTGTTTATCATTATTGTCGGCTTTATCTATCTGGTAGAGGTGGCTTCGGTCATTATCCAGGTTACTTATTTTAAAAAGACAGGCGGGAAGAGAATCTTCAAGATGGCGCCGATCCACCACCACTTTGAACTGTGCGGGTGGTCGGAGACAAGAGTTGTGGCGGTATTTTCCGTTATCACGGCGCTTCTGAGCCTGATCGCACTTATGGGGGTATAGATACGATGGATATGAAAAGTACAGATGGCGTGAAAAGTACGGAGGATCTGACGGAAAAGGATCTGAAAGGGAAAAAGGTTCTTGTATTCGGATCCGGGATCAGCGGTGAGGCGGCATGCAGCCTTCTTTCGGAAGAGGGGGCGCATGTGGTGCTCTATGATGGGAACGGCAGCCTTGATCCGGATAAAATCCGGGAAAAAGTTCCGGGGGAGACGGAGATTGTTCTCGGTGAATTTCCGGAGAGTCTTTTGGATGAGATTTCCATGACCGTGATGAGCCCGGGCGTTCCTACGGATCTTCCGGTTGTAAACCGGATGCGGGAGAGAGGCATTGCCATCTGGGGAGAGATTGAGCTGGCCTATGTATGCGGAAAAGGCGACGTTCTGGCGATTACGGGCACAAACGGAAAGACGACGACGACGGCGCTGCTGGGACAGATCATGAAAAACTACAATGAAAAGACGTTTGTAGTCGGAAATATCGGAAACCCGTATACAAGCGTTGTGCCGGAGACGACAGAGGACAGTGTGATCGTGGCGGAGATGAGCAGTTTTCAGCTTGAGACGGTACGTTCTTTCCGTCCGAAGGTGAGTGCGATTTTAAATATCACGCCGGATCATCTGAACCGTCACCACACAATGGAAGCCTACATTGCCGCGAAAGAGAGAATTGCGGAAAACCAGACAGAGAGCGATTTCTGCGTGCTAAACTACGAGGATGAGGTGCTGCGTGCGTTCGCGGAAGAGGTGAAGGCGCAGGTTCTATATTTCAGCAGCCGGCGTAAACTTAACAGAGGTGTATTTCTGGACGGCACGCAGATTATCTGTGAGATCGGGGAGAAGATTCCCGTGTGTGACGTAAGTGAGCTTCAGATTCTGGGTACGCACAATCATGAGAACGCCATGGCAGCCGTGGCGATGGCTTATGCCTACGGTGTGCCGGTGGATGTGATACGAAAGACGTTAAAAGAGTTCGCAGGGGTGGAGCACAGGATTGAGTTTGTGGCGGAGAAAAACGGAGTTGCCTATTATAATGACTCCAAGGGGACGAACCCGGATGCCGCAATCAAGGGTATCCAGGCGATGAACCGGCCGACCGTGCTCATTGGCGGAGGATATGACAAAGATTCTGCCTACGACGAGTGGATCCGTTCCTTTGACGGGAAAGTAAAGAAGCTTGTCCTTCTCGGCGCCACAAGAGAGAAGATCGCCGAGACTGCCAGACGCCTCGGATTTACGGACATTGTGATGGCCGACACGTTTGAGGAGGCCTTTGAAAAATGCGTGAAATACGCACAGCCCGGCGATGCGGTGCTCTTATCGCCTGCATGCGCGAGCTGGGGAATGTTTAAAAACTACGAAGAACGCGGAGATAAATTCAAAGAGCTTGTAAACCAACTGTAGGGAGTGGATTTTATTTGGAGCGTTCCGGGAAGAAGAGTGAAAAGAAGAGGCGGTATGACGAGACGATGATCGCTGTAGTGCTGATTCTCCTTGTGATCGGTCTTGTCGTGCTCTACAGCACGAGCGCGTACAACGGCAGCGTGAAGTTTCACGATCCCTTTTATTATTTGAAAAAGCAGGGCTTTGCCACTCTTCTGGGACTTCTGGGAATGATGTTTGTGGCGGGCATCGACTACCGCAGGTGGTCTGTGCTGGCAGTTCCCGGCTACCTGACTGCGATTGCGCTTTCGGTAGCAGTCATGCTCTTCGGGGATGAATACAACGGGTCCAAAAGATGGCTGTCTTTGGGCCCGGTTTCTTTTCAGCCGTCGGAGTTTGCTAAGGTGGCTGTGATACTCTTTCTCGCCTGTCTTGTCAGCAGATATGCGGGAAAGATCGGAAAGTTCAAGTATCTTGTCCTGATGATGCTCCCGGTTCTTCCGATCGTTGCGCTTGTGGGGGCCAGCAATCTGAGCACCGCCATTATCATTCTCGGAATTGCCGTGGTGCTGGTCTTTGTGGCGAGTCCGAAGTATTCTCAGTTTATCTGGATGGGAAGCGCAGGGGTTGCATTTATGGCTATCTTTCTCGCCATGGAGAGTTACAGGCTGGAGCGTATCGCCATATGGCGCAACCCGGAGAATTATGAGAAAGGGTATCAGACGCTCCAGGGGCTTTACGCGATCGGAAGCGGAGGACTTTTCGGAAGAGGTCTGGGAAACAGTGTGCAGAAGCTGGGGTTTGTGCCTGAGGCGCAGAATGATATGATCTTCTCGATTATCTGCGAGGAGCTCGGTCTTGTGGGAGCGGGGATCATTATCCTTTTGTTTCTGCTCCTGATCTGGCGGCTTTTTGTGATCGCCACCCGGGCGCCGGATCTTAAGGGGGCACTGATTGCGTCAGGCGCGATGGCCCATATGATGATCCAGGTCATCCTGAATATTGCCGTGGTGACCAACACGATACCGAACACGGGTATCACGCTTCCGTTTATCAGCTATGGAGGCACTTCGATTCTGTTTCTTCTGCTGGAGATGGGACTCGTGCTCAGTGTGTCAAGCCGGACAGAGTAATGCGAAGGAGGCTTACGGATGAAAAAGAAAAAGCACAGAAAGAGAAAGATATGGCCGGTTGTGGCGGGCGTCTTTCTCGCGGTGATTGTCCTTGCTGCGGGGAGTGTGCTGTTATTCCGCACACGCTCGTTTGAGGTGGAGGGAAACTCCTATTACAGCAAAAACACGATCACATCCTGGATTCAGAACGACCAGTTTTCTTTCAATACATTATATATACTGATCAAATACAACTTTACAGACGCAGACCTGCCGTCCGCGGTGGAGAGCATGGATGTGTCGCTGAAAAATCCGTGGACGGTCCGTGTGAAAGTGACAGAGAAGGAGATGGCCGGATATGTGGATTATGACAACGCCTATCTCTATTTCGACCGGAACGGAAATGCGGTGCTGCGCACTCCCCGGGTTCTGGAGGGAGTGCCCTATATCGAGGGACTTGTCTTTGACGCGGAAAAGGTAGAGATCGGGAGTGCTCTCCCGGTGGAGGACGACAGTGTTTTCGACAAGATTGTCGAAGTGTCGAAAAGCCTGAAGAAGTTCAGCCTGACTCCGGACCGGATCTCCTGTGCGGACGGAACGATCCACCTCTTTTTCGGAGGAGTGGAAGTGCTGCTTGGAAGCGGGGATTACGATGTGAAGCTGGAACAGGCACAGGCAGTGATGGAGAAACTTCTGGAACTGTATCCCGACACGCCGGGGACGCTCCATCTGGAAAACTATGACCCGGATTCCGGTTCGATCCGGTTTGTTCCGGCGGCATAGTTCGTCTGTACGTGTTTTCCGCGCCATTCGCAAAGCCGCACTGGCGTGCTTCCCGCGGCATACGCCGCAGCTTTGCTCATAAGAAGGCGCTCAGTCCATAGAAACACTCAGGAGAGAAACCATGCAAGCATGCTTTCTGCTCCCA